>NZ_NGUR01000008.1:0-159021 GCF_002179865.1 Pandoraea sp. PE-S2R-1
TGCCGTCTGCTTCGGCACGCCAAGCGTCTTGGTGATGTAGCTCAGCGAGAACACCACGATCAGATAGAAGATCGCCGCAGGGCCGCAAAAGAACAGCGTCCAGCGAATCAGCGGCTTGTAATGCAGGCGCACCGCGTCGCGCAGCGGATTGCTCACCTTCACGACCTGCGTTGCTTGTTTCATCGCGGCAAACGCCGGTGTCTCATGCACCTTCAGCCGGATATACACGCCCACGATCACGAGCAGCACACTCATCACGAACGGCACACGCCATCCCCAAGACTCGAACGCCTCGGTCGACAGCGACGCCGATAGCCCGAATAGCGCCGCGTTGGCGAGAATCTGACTGACAGGGGAGCAGATACCCAGCAACCCGGAATATCGGCCGCGCCGGTCGGGACTCGCGTGTTCGATGGCCATGAGTTGGCCGCCCGTCGACTCGCCACCCAGCGCGAAGCCCTGCACGATGCGCAGCACCACCAGCAGAATCGGCGCCCACACACCGATCTGCGCGTACGTGGGCAGCAAGCCCATGAGCACCGACGCCACGCCCATGACCGATACCGTGGCGAGCATCAGATTGCGCCGCCCAAACTTGTCGCCGAGCGAGCCGCAAATCACTGCGCCCAACGGGCGTGCCGCCAACCCAACGCCGAACGTCGCCAGCGAAGCGAGCAGGGCCGATGTCGGCTCCATCGCGGGAAAGAACAGCTTCGGCAGCAAGGTCGCCGCCAACGCACCGTACAAAGTGAAGTCGAACCATTCGAGCGCGGTGCCGATGGTGGCGGCGGTGACCGCCCGTGTCTGCATCGACGCGTCCGACGCAGAGGTCGCTACGTGTGTCATGCCTGTCTCCTGACTATTTGATCTGTCGTCATGCCCCATCGTCGCAGTTGCGGAGCGCCGGGAAAATCGGCATCTGCCAGCACTGTGAGTCGAAGACGGGGGCCGCCCGGGCGTGTCCCGGGCTGGCAAGCGAGATGGTAATGAGCCTGTCGGAACACTGTTCCGGACTGGAATCACATGTCACAATGCGGAAAAATCGAACAGTGATCAAACAACGGAGACGGTATGAACGGCGTGATGGAGCGCACCCTCGCGATTCTGGAACTGCTGGCGCAGCAAGTCGGCGGCACGCCGCTGGCGTTCATCGCCGATGAACTCGACATCCCGCGTAGTGCCTGCCACCGGTTGCTCACCGACCTGAAGGGGTTCGGTTATGTGCGCCAGTTGCGCGAGCATGGCGACTATGTGCTGACGACCAAGCTGGTGGGGCTGGGTCTGAGTTTCCTGAGCACGTCGGGGATCATCGACATGGCGCAGGCGATTCTCGATCGATTGGCGGAAACGTCGGGTGAGTTGGTGCGTCTGGCCATCGTCGATGGCGATCGCCTCACGTGGGTCGCGAAAGCGCAGGGCGCGATGAAGGGGCTGAAGTACGACCCGGATATGGGGATGGACACCGTGCTGTCGTGCTCGGCCACGGGTCACGCGTGGATGATGACGATGAGCGACGAGCGCGCGATGGCGTTGGTGAGCCGTCAGGGATTCGGGCAGCCGAAGGACTATGGCCCCAATGCGCCGACGACCGTGCAGGGACTGCTCACGTTTCTCGACGCCGCCCGGCAGCGCGGCTACGCCACCATCAACGAAGTGTTCGCACCCGGGATGACCGCGATGGCGGCCCCGATTATGCGCCGGGGCTATCCGGCGTTGGGCGTCATCAGTATTGCCGGCCCGCTGATTCGGCTCGACGAGGCGCGTATGGCGCGGCTCGGTCCTGCGTTGATGGCGGCGGCATCCGAGCTTGCCGCCGCGAGCCACGCCTCACCGCTGTTCGAGCGG
The DNA here is from genome assembly GCF_002179865.1 of Pandoraea sp. PE-S2R-1. Classification (NCBI taxonomy): domain Bacteria; kingdom Pseudomonadati; phylum Pseudomonadota; class Betaproteobacteria; order Burkholderiales; family Burkholderiaceae; genus Pandoraea; species Pandoraea sp. PE-S2R-1. Next base: position 1,846 of record NZ_NGUR01000008.1, read on the forward strand.
ATCAGTTGATCGACTTATCGACCTGTCGACCTGTCGACAGATTGACCGCAACCACACGCTGTTCATTCACTGCAACGAGCACGACAACCAATGCGCGATGCGCACGCCGTCCAGACGTGAGCCTTCCGGCGTGTCGCTGCCCAGCATCGTGACGATGACGGGGCGGCGCTTGTGCACCATCACGCGCATCACCATGTTGTGACCGGATTCATTGATGAAGCCGGTTTTCTGCACGCTCGCATGCACCTTGCCGTAGCGCACCAGCCGATTGGTATTCACGTACTGCAACTGCCCCTTGCCCGTGCGCACGAGTTGCTGATGATCGATCGAATACTGGCGAATGAGCGGATAGCCGTTCGAGGCACGCACCAGTCTTGCCAATTCACGCGCGGTAGACACGTTGCGCGGTGAGAGCCCTGTCGAATTCTCGAAACGCGTATTGGGCATGTTGAGCGTCTTCGCCTTAGCATTCATCGCCGCAATAAACGCGGGGCGACCGCCCGGATAATCGCGGCTCATCGCCGCCGCCGCGCGGTTTTCCGACGCCATCAGCGAGATATGCAGCATGTCGCGACGCGTCAGCGTCGAGCCCACGGCCAGCCGTGAATGCGTGAATTTCAGCGTATCGAGGTCATCTCGCGTGACGGTGAGCGGCTGGCGCATCGACGGTTGATTGTCGAGCCAGACGACGGCCGTCATCAGTTTGGAAACCGAAGCGATGGGCATCACACGATCGGCATTCTGAGCGAAAAGCGGCGTATGTGTTTTCTCATCGACGATATAGACCGCCCGTGAGAACAGCCGTTTTCGCGAGGCCGGTGTAAAGCCACAGCGCGCCAGCAGACGAGGTTGCGCATCGGTGCTGATCTGCTTGCCAGACGACGCCTGTGCAGATGCCGTGGCCGCCGCTGTCACCGGTAATGCCGCTGCCGTGCGTCGTTTTGCAGCGGGCGCTCCACGCTTGGCGGCCTTCGCAGCACGCGGCGGCGGTGTTGCCTTGCGTGACGCTTTGGTACGCGCGCTCGCCGCCGACTTCCTGACGGGCTTCTTCGCTGCCACCTTCGCCGCCGCCTTTTTCTTCTTCGTCACATCCTGCCGACGTTTTCCTGCGCTGGTCTGATGCGCGGTCGCGCCGAGCGCGTCGCTGACAGGCAGCCCCGCAATGAGCAGGACGATACCGAACAGCATCAGGCGAGCGAGCGCCACCACACGCGGCGACACGCGATACAGGCGCGGCAGAGTGGGGCTGAACAGCAGGGGCAACGTTGGGTCCCACAGAGCAGACATCTTCGGGCGGTTCCAGAAAAAGAGGGGGCGGATGGCAGTCGCACACAAAAGCGGTCACCTCGTGCAGCGCAGAACGGCGCACGAGAGCCGCCCACGAGAGGCGGGTGCAACACTTGGGGAATCCCTGTTGGACGATACGAGGCGCTGGAGTTCCTGCTCTTTCTCGTGGCGTATTACAAAAAGTTACAAGTGATTGCCAATCCGCGCACGAAAGCTCCGCGTGCCCGGATGAATTAGCTTTCCGAAATTGGTTATTGGACGCTCCCCGCACCCACTTCCTAGACTGTCTCTTCGCCTGAATCGGGCACACCAGTACAACGCAATCACAACGCGATCACAACGCAATCACGTCAGGGGAAATCACAATGCAACGCCGCCAACTCATTCGCTTGCTCGGCAGTCTCTCACTGGCGCTATCCATCGGCACGATGGGCACCCTCGGCGTGACGAGCGCGATGGCCGCCGACAAACCGCTCAAAGTCGGCGTACGCGGTGGCGTTGACGAAGAGATTTGGGAAGTGGTCACGAAGGTGGCGAAGTCGCGCGGCCTGAACGTCGAGACGGTTGTCGTCACCGGCACGGCCAGCCCCAACGAGGCGCTCAACAGCGGCGACCTTGACGCGAACTCGTTCCAGCACATCCCGTTCCTGCGCGATCAGGTCAAGCAGCGCGGCTACAAGATCGTGGCCGTGGGCGACACGCTGATCTCGCCCATCGCCTTCTATTCGAAGAAGTACAAGTCGCTCGAATCGCTGCCGGTCGGCGCCAAGATCGGCCTGCCGAACGACCCGAGCAACCAGACGCGCGCGCTCGTCATCCTGCGTGACCACGGCCTGATCAAGCTGCGCGACGGCTTCGACCCGTACACCGGCACGGCCACGCTGGCCGACGTCACCGCCAACCCGCGCAAGCTCGACTTCATCGAAAGTGCCTCCGTGGTGCTCGCGCGCTCGTTGCCCGACGTCGACGCTTCGGCCATCGTCAACAGCTTCGCGTATCAAGCTGGCCTGATCGCCACGCGCGACGGCATCGCGGTGGAAAAGCGTGAGAACAACCCGTACGTGAACATCATCGCCGTGCGCGAGAAGGACAAGAACGCGCCTTGGGTCGCCCCGTTGATCAAGGCTTATCAGTCGGAAGAAGTGCGCAAGTTCATCGAGACCAAGTATCAGGGCTCGGTCGTCCCGGCCTTCTGAACCAAGGAAAAATACGCGATGACGTTACGACAGACTGCCGCCGCCCCCGTCACGCGTTTGCCTACGGCCGCCGCGCGCGAGATAGCCCACATCACCTTCGACGCACTGGGTAAGGTGTACCCGGGCGCATCGAGTGCCGCACTGCACGACGTGTCGTTTGCCGTGCAGCGCGGCGAGAGCTTCGGCATCATCGGCCGCAGCGGGGCGGGGAAATCTACGCTGCTGCGCACGATCAACGCACTGGAAATCCCGAGCGAAGGGCACGTCAAAGTCGACGGTGTCGACGTGGCGACGCTGGACGAAGATGCCCTCGTCAGCTTGCGCCAGCGTGTGGGCATGATCTTTCAGCACTTCAACCTGCTTTCGGCGAAGACAGTATTCGAGAACGTGGCGTTGCCGCTGCGTGTGGCTGGCGTGCCGAAAGCCGCGGTTGCGCCGCGCGTAAACGAACTGTTGTCGCTGGTCGGGCTGACCGGGAAGTCGGACGCCTACCCCGCGATGCTCTCGGGCGGGCAGAAACAACGCGTGGGGATTGCTCGGGCGCTCGTGCACCGGCCGGAAATTCTGCTGTGCGACGAAGCGACGTCCGCACTCGACCCGGAAACGACCGACGCCATCCTCACCCTGCTGCGCGACGTACAGCGCGAGTTCGGCCTGACGGTGGTGCTGATTACGCACGACATGGGCGTGATTCATCAGGCTTGCGACCGCGTGCTGGTGCTCGATCAAGGGCGCATTGCCGAACTGGGTCCGGTCGACGAAGTGTTCGAGAACCCGTTGGCCGAGGCCACCCGCGCACTGCTGCGACCGCTGCAACACGCGTGGCAGGGCCGCAATGCCGCAGCGGCGACACGTCAGCGCGCCGTCTGAACGCCAACCGAAATATCACATCATGATCGACAAATATCTGCGCGCGTTGGGCGAGACCTTGTTGATGGTCACCAGCGCGTGCGCCATCGTTTTCGCCGCCGGCATGCTGATTGCCGTGGTGCTGGTGCTCACCGCACCGGGTGGGCTGGCCCCGCGTCCCCGATTCAATCGCGCCCTGTCGGTGGTCGTGAATCTGTTTCGCGCCGTGCCGTTCATCATTCTTCTCGTCGCGCTGCTGCCGGTCACACGCTGGCTCGTCGGCACGACCATGGGCACATGGGCGGCGGTGGTGCCGCTGGCCGTGCACCTGATTCCGTTCTTTGCGCGCGTCACGCAAGTGGGGCTGCGCGAAATCGATCCGGGGCTGATCGAAGCGGCCCGTGCGATGGGGTGCCGCCGTTGGCACATCGTGCGCCACGTGCTGCTGCCCGAAGCGTTGCCTGCCATTCTCGGCGGTGCGACGGTGACGGTGATCGCGATGGTGGGCGCGTCGGCCATGGCCGGTGCCGTCGGGGCGGGTGGTCTGGGCGATCTGGCAGTGCGCTACGGCTACGAACGCTATGAGACGAGCGTGATGTTCAACGTGATCATCATTCTCGTGGCGCTGGTGACCTTCGTGCAATTTGCGGGCGAGCGTCTCGCGCGACGTGTCGATCATCGGCGATAGGCCACTCACCATGCGACGCGTGTGCGTCATCAAGTACGGCATCAAAAAAATGGGGCCGCCTGAGTGAATCAGGCGGCCCCATTGTCATGCAGCGTTCAGGTGATCAAACCATCAATACCCGAGTGCGAGACCCGTATTGCGGCGCGGATCGTTGGCACCGTAGAAGCGGTTCTTGCCGATCGGCTTGCCGCCCAGCGACGGGGCACCGACCAGAATCGCAGCGATGTGATTCGGAGGTTGCGGGCCGGCAAACTTCTGGCCCCAGCTCTCGAGAATCTTCTGCGTATCCGGGCTCAGAGCAAACGCTTCGATGTTGGTCGATTCCGGCATCCACTGCTGGTGGAAGCGCGGCGCATCCACGGCTTCTTGCAGGTTCATGCCGTAGTCGATCATGTTGAGCATCGTGAGCAGCGTGGCCGTGATGATGCGGCTGCCGCCCGGCGTACCGACGACCATCACCGTCTTGCCGTCCTTGGTGACGATGGTCGGGCTCATCGACGACAGCGGGCGACGGCCCGGGCCGATGGCGTTTGCTTCGCCCTGAATCAGGCCGTACATGTTGGGCACACCCACCTTGGAGGTGAAGTCGTCCATCTCGTCGTTGAGCAGCACGCCCGTGCCGTTGGCCATGACCTTCGCGCCGAACCAGTCATTGAGCGTGTAGGTGACGGACACGGCATTGCCATCCTTGTCGACGATCGAGTAGTGCGTCGTGTTGCTGCCCTCATGCGGCGGCACACCCGGCTTGATCTCTTGCGAGATACCGGCCTTCTGCGGATTGATCGCGGCACGAATCTTCGCGGCGTAGTCCTTGTCGAGCAGATGCGCGAGCGGGTTCTTCACGAAGTCCGGGTCGCCCAGATAGCTGTTGCGGTCGACGTAGGCATGACGCATGGCTTCGATGGTGTAGTGCACGCCCTGGGCCGAGTGATAGCCCAGTTCTTTCATCGGATAGCCTTCGAGAATGTTCATGATCTCGCAGATCACCACGCCGCCCGAGCTCGGGGGCGGGGCCGAGACCACGTGATAGCCGCGGTAATCGCATTCCACCGGGGCCAGTTCGCGCGTCTTGTACTGATCGAGGTCGGCCTGCGTGATGATGCCGCCGCCTGCCTTCATCGAGGCCACCAGCTTGCTCGCGACTTCACCCTTGTAGAAGCCATCGGTGCCCTTGGCGCTGATCAGGCGCAGCGTGCGCGCGAGATCCTTTTGCACCAGACGCTCGCCCGGCTGGAACGGCTGACCCTTGTTCATGAAGATGGCGCCCGAGTTGGCGCGGTCTTTCTCGAAGTCCTTGGTCGACGTCCACAGCATGTCCACGTCGCCCTGATCGAGCACGAAGCCCTTGTCGGCCAGCGTAATGGCCGGCGAGATCAACTGCTGACGCGTCTTCGTGCCGTACTTCTCACGGGCGTATTCCATGCCCGACACGGTGCCCGGCACACCCACGGCCAGATAGCCGGTGGTGGAGGCGCCCTTGATGACGTTGCCGTCCTTATCGAGGTACATGTTCGCGGTGGCCGCCAGCGGGGCCTTCTCGCGGAAATCGAGGAAGGTCTTGCGGCCGTCGGCGAGTTGAATCGTCATGAAGCCGCCGCCGCCGATGTTGCCGGCTGCCGGGTACACCACGGCCAGCGCATAGCCCACGGCCACTGCGGCATCGATCGCGTTGCCGCCGGACTTGAGCACTTCGACGCCGACCTTCGATGCGATGTGCTGCGCGGTCACGACCATGCCGTTCTCGGCACCCACCGGCGCCTGCGACGCCGCGTGAACGTTGAACAGCGCACAGCTCAGGGCTGTGGCCAGTAACGCTTTGGAGAAGGTTTGATTTTTCATCGTCTTTCTGTTCTTGAGCGATTGAGCGACATAAGGAAACTGCTGGATTGCGCGCGCGACGTTTCGCACGGACGGGCAGCTCGCTCGAACTGACGGGTGCCTGAGGCTGGCACCGTCGAGGGGGCGATGTCTCCGCTGCCTTATTGCCGTCGTGCGGAAAAGTTCCGTCGGCAAACGAGACGGTAACGCAAATTGCGTAATTGGGGAAAGATGCGTCAAAAGTCCGGACGACGGGCCACTGCGCGTATTGGCGTGGCACTGGACAAATGTGCGGAGTGCGTCAAACCCTTCGCCGGTAAGCGTTGAGTTCGATATGGGGTCAGATGGATGCGGGCGTTTGGCCGCCGAAACGATGGGGCCGGCGTGTGAAATCGCCAAAGGGCTGTTGCATCGTCGCCACGCCGGTTTGACGGCGAAAAAACGCAGGCGTGGCGACGATCGGAATCAAACCGGATTCAGACCGGATTCAGACCAGCAGGTCTTCGTAGAACGCGCCGAAGGGGCGCGTCGGATGGGCGATCTGGATTTCGAGAATCCACAGGCCGCCGCTGGGCGTGTCGGCCAGATCGGCGAGCTTGCCGGCCTTGTAGATCGCGTGTGGGAAGTCGCTCACGCGATGGCCTTTCATGTCGAAGTTGAGCACCCAGCCCAGTATCTCGGCTTGCGCTTTGGCGAACTCGTACAGCGCCTGACCGCTCACGCCATGCGTGCGCCAGTGGTCTTTCACGATCCCGAACAAGCGCTTGGCGTCATCCGCACAGCGCTGCATTTCCGGGTCGCTGCCGGTGGTGCGCGTGAAGCCGCAATCGCCTTCGTGCGCGCCGAACACCACGCCGATGTCGATGAAGTAGATGTCGTCGTCGCCCAGCACCGGATCGTCGTCGCTACGCTCGCTGAAGGTCAGCCGCGTGTTTTTGCCGAAGCGGATCAGCACCGGGTGCCAGATGCGGTCCATGCCGAGTTCGCCAAGCAACGCCTTGCTGGCGGCGATAGCCTCCGACTCGCGCATGCCCGGCTTGATCAGGGCCGAGATTTTTTCCGTGGCGTCCCACGTGAGGGCTTGGGCGCGCTGCATGGCGGCGGCGCTGAATTTTGCCCCGACGGCTTCTCTTTCTGCCAACTCCATCTCATTTCTCCGCGATATTCAACACTTGTGGGGAGCGCTCGCCGCCGTGAAAGGCCGGGGGGAGGCGAGCGTCACGGCGTTTAGGATAATGGCTAACTTGTATAATTCGAAGCGCCATTTCCCGGTCGTTTGATTGGGCCATTTTGAATTCACGCAGCCTCTCATTCCCATGCGCCGACGTCACATCAGCGAATCGCTTGAACTGCCGCTCACCGAACGGCGCGAGAAGGAAACACGGCAGGCGTGGGTGTACCGCTGCGTGCGCGAGCGCATCGTGGCAGGGGAGTTACGACGCGGCGACCGGCTGCCGTCCACGCGCACGCTGGCAGAGCGTTGGGGAGTGTCGCGCGGCATTGTCGAGCTGGCGTTCGAGCAACTCACGTTGGAAGGCTACGTGGCGAGCCGCGTGGGGGCGGGGACAGAAGTGGTCGCCGATTTGAGCGAGCCGGTGGCAACGGTAGCGCGCGACGACGTAGGCGCCTCGCCATCCCCAATATCCCCATTACCCCTGTTCGAGACGGCGGCGTCACTGTCGCTCAAGACGGGCCGCTCGGTCGACGTGGCACTGTTCTCGTTGCCCGCGTGGCGCCGGCACATGAATTACGCGCTGCGCACGGTGACCTCGGCAGAACTTGCCGACACCGATCCGCGCGGCTACGGACCCTTGCGGGAGAGCATCGCCCGGTACTTGCGCGTCACGCGCGGCATCACCTGCGACGCCGATCACATCGTGATGACCACGGGTATTCGCCACGCCATCGATCTGGTGACCGACGTGCTGGCTGATACCGACACGACCTATTACCTCGAAGATCCCGGCTACAAGAACCTCGCGTCGCTGATCGGTGCACCATCCGAGCGTTGCGTCGGTGTTCCCATCGACGATGAGGGGTTTTGCGCGGAAGCGGCGGATCGCGTCGGCCGCCCGGGCATCGCCTACGTGACACCTGCGCATCAGGCACCGCTGGGTACGACCATGTCGATCAACCGGCGCATGCAGATGCTGGCATGGGCCGAGGCGCGCGACGTGTGGATCATCGAGGACGACTACGACAGCGAGTTCAGCTACGGCAGCGCGCCGCTGCCTGCGCTCAAGGCGATCGACACGCAGGGACGCGTGATCCATTGCAGCAGCTTCAACAAGTCGCTGTTCCCGTCGCTGCGCATTGGTTTTCTGCTCGCGCCTCCTGCGCTGCTGCCACGTATTGCCGCGTTGCGCTCGGCGTCGGGCCGTGCCAACAGTCTGATCGAACAGATGGCGCTCGCGCGCTATATCGACGCCGGTGATTTCGCTCGCCATCTGCGCGCTTCACGCAGCGTTTATCTGCGGCGCCGCAATCTGATGCTCGACACGTTGCGCGCCAATCTGCGCACGCCGTGCCGTGTCACGGGCGAGCATGCGGGGTTTCACTTCGTGCTGTGGCTGCCGCAGCCGATAGCCGAAACGCAGGTGGTCGACGCGCTGCGTGCACAGGGCGTGTTTGTCGAAGGGCTGGGGGAATTTGCCCGGACACAGCGCATGGCGCCCGGACTTGTGCTGGGCTACGCCGCCTTCGACGACGCGCGCGTCATCGAAGTGGCGAAGCATGTCGCGAGGGTTATCGACGCGTACGCAATTCCAGCCGGATGACAAACCATCCGGCGACGGCCGACATGATGGCCAGCGCGTACCACGTGAGCATGTAGCTCATGTGGTTGTTGGGGAACTGCACCACGGTGAGCCCGCCGACCGGGTAGTCGCGCGCTTGTGTATTGGTGATGTTGCCCGTCGTGGCCTCGCCGTCGCCATTGGGTACGGCGCGCGCGGCGCCGGCGGGGCCGTCGGCATCCACGAAATACGGTGCCACGTCCGACAGCCCGCGTGCGGCGGCAATGGCCGCGACATCGCGTGAATACCAGAGGTTTTCCGAGGGCGAGTTCTTGCGCAAAAAGCCGCCACCGGCTTCCGTCATGCGCAGCAGCCCGGTGACCGTCACGTCGCCGGATGGCGCGGGCGGCACGGCTTCCTTCCAGCCCGGCGGCACGAAACCGCGATTGACGATCACTTCGCTGCCATCTGCCGTGCGCAGCGGTGTGAGCACCCAGTAGCCGCCCCCGAGATCGGTGACGGCCTGCACCAGCGTGTCTTTGTCGAACGCATAGGTGCCGGTGAGCGAGATGTGGCGGTATTCGTCGTCGGCCGCAGTGATAGCAGGCCATTGCGCGCGAGTGGGCGCGGCGACGGGTGGCGCATGCACGCGGGTATTCACACGCTCGATCAATTCGAGCTTCCACGCGCGGCGATGCAACTGCCACGTACCGAGGGATACGAACACGGAGATCAGGACCAGCGTGATGACGCCGAGAAAGACCAGCCGGAGGGGGGAGGGACGCCGGCGGGCGTCCCCCGAATCACGAAGTTGACTGCTGCTCAAGGGTAATGCCGTTCAAGGGAGGTTTTTCGTATCCTGCATCATACCCGGCATCATGTTTTGGTTCAGGTGATACATCACCCAGAGCGAACCCGAGAGCGCGATCACGACCAGCACGATCGTGAAGATGAGCGAGAGCAGATTCCAGCCGCCCTCCGACTTCCCGTTCATATGCAGGAAGTAGATCATGTGCACCACGATCTGAATGGCGCCCAAAAACAGAATCATGATCGCGGTGGTGCTCGACTTCTCGAACACCCCGCCCATCACGAACCAGAACGGAATCGCGGTGAGCACCACCGACAGGATGAAGCCGGTCGCATAGCCACGGAACGTGCTGTGCGGCCCTTCGTCCTCGTGGCCATGGTCGTCACCATGATCGTGCCCTTCGGCACCGTGCAGCGTCGAATCGTGCGAACTCACGGCAGCACTCCCATGAGATAGACAAACGTGAAGACGCCGATCCACACGACGTCCAGAAAGTGCCAGAACATCGACAGGCACATCAGGCGGCGCCGGTTCGGCGCCGTCAGGCCATGCTTGCCGACCTGCACCATCAGCGTGATGAGCCAGATGATCCCGAACGTGACGTGCAGCCCGTGCGTGCTCACCAGCGTGAAGAACGACGACAGGAACGCACTGCGCCACGGTCCGGCACCCTCATGAATCAGGTTGGCGAATTCGTAGAGTTCGAGCGAGAGGAAGGCCGCGCCCAGCACCCCGGTGACCGCCAGCCAGCCCAGCACCGCGCTTTGGCGGCGCTTCTGCATCTCCAGCATCGCAAAGCCGTACGTGATCGAGGAGAGCAGCAGGAACGTGGTGTTGACGGCGACCAGCGGCAGCTCGAACAACTCCGCGCCGGTGGGGCCGCCCGCGTAATTGCGGCCGAGCACCCCGTACGCCGCGAACAGGCAGGCGAACACGAGGCAGTCGCTCATCAGATAGAGCCAGAAGCCGAGCAGTGTGCCGTTGGGCGGATGGTAATCGCTCGACATCATGAAGCGCAGTTCGCCTTCGCGCGGTGGCGCGGGCGTGTGCGCTGCGGCGGGTGCGCCGCCGACGGGGAAGGGTGCGGTCGTATCAGACATGCTGGGCGAGCAGCTGCGTGCGCGCTGCCTCCGTGTGTTCGACCTGATCGGCCGGGACGTAATACTCGCGGTGATAGTTGAACGTGTGACCGATCGCCGTCGCCAGCAGCGCGATGAACGACACGATCACAATCAGCCACATGTGCCAGATCAGCCCGAAGCCGCACACCGTCGCCAGCCCGGCGAGGATGATGCCCGCGCCGGTGTTCTTCGGCATGTGAATCGGCAGGAAGCCGGACTCCGGCCGCTTGAAGCCGTGCTGCTTCATTTGCCACCAAGCGTCGTTGTCGTGAACGATCGGCGTGAACGCGAAGTTGTAGACCGGCGGCGGCGACGACGTCGACCATTCCAGCGTGCGGCCATTCCATGGGTCGCCGGTATCGTCGCGCAGTTCATCCCGGCGGCGGTAGCTGACCACCAACTGGATGAGGAAGCAGCCGATCCCCAGCGCGATGAGCAGGGCGCCGACGGCGGCCACCTGGAACCAGATCTGCAACGACATATCGTCGAAGTGGCTCATGCGGCGCGTCACGCCCATGAGGCCGAGCAGATACAGCGGCATGAACGCGACGTAGAAGCCGATGAACCAGAACCAGAACGAACACTTGCCCCAGAACGGATCGAGCTTGTAGCCGAACGCTTTCGGGAACCAGTAGGTGATGGCGGCCATGATGCCGAAGATCACGCCACCGATGATCACGTTGTGGAAGTGGGCGATCAGGAACAGGCCGTTGTGCAGCGAGAAGTCGGCGGGCGGCACGGCCAGCAGCACACCGGTCATGCCGCCGATCACGAACGTCACCATGAAGCCGAGGGTCCAGAGCATCGGCACTTCGAAGCGGATGCGCCCGCGGTACATCGTGAACAGCCAGTTGAACATCTTCGCCCCGGTCGGTATCGAGATGATCATCGTCGTGATACCGAAGAACGAATTCACACTCGCGCCCGAGCCCATCGTGAAGAAGTGGTGCAGCCACACGAGATACGACAGCACGGTAATCACGACCGTGGCGTACACCATCGACGCGTAACCGAACAGGCGCTTGCCGGAGTAGGTGGACACCACCTCGGAGAACACGCCGAACACCGGCAGCACGAGAATGTAGACCTCGGGGTGGCCCCAGATCCAGATCAGGTTCACGTACATCATGGCGTTGCCGCCGAGATCGTTCGTGAAGAAGTTGGTGCCGGCGTAGCGGTCCAGCGCGAGCAGGGCGAGCACGGCGGTCAGCACCGGGAACGCAGCCACGATCAGCACGTTGGTGCACAGCGAGGTCCACGTGAAGACCGGCATGCGCATCATCGACATGCCCGGCGCGCGCATCTTCACGATGGTCACCAGCAGGTTGATCCCGGATAGCAACGTGCCTATCCCGGCAATCTGCAACGCCCATATGTAGTAATCGACACCGACGTCGGGGCTTTGCAGAATGCCCGACAGCGGCGGATACGCCAGCCAGCCCGTGCGGGCGAATTCACCGACGAACAGCGACATCATCACGAGCACGGCACCGCTCGTGGTCATCCAGAAGCTGAAGTTGTTGAGGAACGGGAACGCCACGTCGCGCGCGCCGATTTGCAGCGGCACGACAAAGTTCATCAGACCGGTGACGAGCGGCATCGCCACGAAGAAGATCATGATCACGCCGTGCGCGGTGAAGATCTGATCGTAGTGGTGCGGCGGCAGATACCCCATGTTGTCGCCGAACGACACCGACTGTTGCAGCCGCATCATCGCCGCGTCGGCAAAGCCGCGCAGCAGCATGACGATGCCGAGCATCACGTACATGATGCCGATCTTCTTGTGATCGATGCTCGTGAACCACTCTCGCCAGAGGTAGCCCCAGAGTTTGAAGTACGTGATCGCACCCAGTACCACGATGCCGCCGAAGGCGACCCCCGCAAACGTCGCGAGAAGAATGGGCTCGTGGTAGGGGATGGCCTCCAGCGTAAGACGGCCGAAGATCAGTTTGACGATGTCCAGGTGCTCGAGCATAGGATCATTCGCGCGCGGGGCGCGTCATTGTCGAGGGTTGGGCGCGCGGCGCCTCACTGTGTGAGCCCTTCGCCGGGGGCACGCCGTAGCGTGGCGTCGGCGAGCGGACCGCCGCTCAGACGGGTTGCAAACTGGGAAGTGTTGTCGGCGGTGCACATGGCGTCGGCGAGCAGCGCATCGGTCTTGCCGCCGCGCATCTTCCACGACGTCGTGCCGACATTGCCGACTTTGCCGTCACGCGCTTCGTTGGCCGCATGCTTGTGATTGGGCTGATCCATCATGTCCTTCAGGCAAGGCTGCCCGGCCTGGACACAGCGGTTCAGAATCGCATCGTAGAGATTGGGTGCGACGTCGCCGTAGTACTGCACCGGCACCCATTCGCTGGGCTGCGTGAGGGCTTCGTACTTGTCGCGCGAGAGATTCTGGCCCTTCGCCTTGACCTGTTGCACCCACGCGTCGAATTCTTCTGCCGTCATGCCGTGGAACTTGAAGCGCATGCCGGAGAAGCCCGCGCCGCTGTAGTTCGCCGAGAAGCCGTCGTAGACGCCGGGCTTGTTGATGACAGCGTGCAGCTTCGTTTCCATGCCCGGCATGGCGTAGACCTGACCGGCCAGGGCGGGCACGAAGAACGAATTCATCATCGTCGTCGACGTGATTTCGAAGCGGATCGGGCGGTCGACCGGCGCGGCCAGCTCATTGACGGTGGCGATGCCTTGATCGGGATAGAAGAACAGCCATTTCCAGTCCATCGCCACCACTTGCACCGTCAACGGGCGCGTGTCGGGCGGAATCTCGCGTTTGGCGTCGATCCGTTCCAGTGGCCGATACGGATCGAGCTTGTGCGTGCTCACCCAGGTGAGGGCGCCGAGCGCGATGATGATGAGCAGGGGCGCCGCCCAGATCAGCAGCTCGAGCAGTGTCGAGTGATCCCATTCGGGCGTGTAGACGGCGTCTTTGTTCGATGCCCGGTATCGCCAGGCAAAGAGCAGCGTGAGCGCGATCACCGGAATGATGATCAGCAGCATCAGGATGGTGGAAACGATAATGATGTCCCGCTGCCTCACCGCGAGATCGCCCGCAGGCGACATCAAAACGGTATTGCAGCCGGACAGCAAAGCGGCGGCGGGGAGCAAAAGTACCCCGCGAAGGAACTTGGGGGAAGTCATGCTGCGATCGATGAACCGTAGCCGTGGACCGGACCCATCATGGACTTCACACCCCGATGCAAGATACTAGGGTAAACCCGATAGCGTCGATTCGAGTAACCTGCGATGCTTTTCGGGCACGAGTGTCATCGTCATCCCGATCCGCAAGGGGGTCCGATAATGTCAAGCAGTGCTCATCAATCGCCGACCCCACCCGGTTCGCCGAGTGCTTCGACTGCGCACGATCACGGCAACAAGTCTCGCATTGCCCCTGAGGAAATCGCGGTAGGCGTTGTCGTCGGACGCGCCTCCGAGTACTTCGATTTCTTCGTGTTCGGCATTTCTGCCGTTCTCGTCTTTCCGCACGTTTTCTTCCCGTTTGCCGACGGCCTGCACGGCCTGCTGTACTCGTTCACGATCTTCTCGTTCGCGTTTATTTCGCGCCCGTTCGGCACGACGCTGTTCATGAACGTGCAGCGGCGCTGGGGCCGTAGCGTCAAGCTCACGGCGGCGCTGTTCGTACTCGGCACAGCGACGGCCGGCATGGCGTTTCTGCCGGGCTATGCGGTGCTGGGCGACCGTGCGATCTGGCTGCTCGCGTTCTTCCGTCTGGTGCAGGGTATCGGCTTCGGCGGCTCGTGGGATGGTCTGCCGTCGCTACTCGCGATGAACGCGCCGCCGCACCGTCGCGGCTGGTATTCGATGATGGGGCAGTTGGGCGCGCCGATCGGTTTTCTCATCGCGGGCGGCTTGTTCCTGTTTCTGCACTGGAGTCTGGAAAGCGACGACTTTCTCACGTGGGGCTGGCGTTATCCGTTCTATGTGGCCTTCGCTGTGAACGTGGTGGCGCTGTTTGCGCGCCTGCGTCTGGTGGTCACGAACGAGTACACCGAGATGCTCGAAGAAGGGCAGTTGGAGCCGATCGGCACGCGTGAGATGGTGCGCTCGCAGGGCTACAACATCTTCCTCGGCGCGTTTGCTGCGCTCGCCAGCTACGCGCTGTTTCACTTGGTGACGGTGTTCCCGTTGTCGTGGATTTCTCTGCAAAACACGCAAGATCTCGACAGTGTGTTGATCGTGCAACTGTGCGGTGCCGTCATCGCCATTATTTGCACGGTGATTTCGGGGCGCATCGCCGACCGTCTCGGGCGGCGTACCACGCTCGGTCTCTTTGCGATCTTTATCGGCATCTTCGCGCTCTTCGCGCCCTACCTGATGGGCGGCGGCTCGACCCGGCAGGACATCTTCATTCTGGTGGGCTTCGGGTTGCTCGGCCTGTCGTACGGGCAGGCGGCGGGGACGGTGACGTCGAATTTCGAACAGCGCTTCCGTTACACGGGGGCGGCGCTTACCACCGACTTTGCGTGGCTGTTCGGCGCGGCATTCGCACCGCTCGTCGCGCTGGGGTTGTCAGCCGAATTCGGGCTGGTTGCCGTGAGCGTCTATCTGCTCTCCGGTACGGTGTGCACGTTGCTGGCGCTGCGCATCAACAAAGCGCTGGAAACCCGCGACTGATTGTTTCAGCGTTCCTCACCACGGCGCGGCGTTGACCGCGCCGTTTCATTTCCACGCCACACATCTCACGCCTCACACGTCATGCAGCATGCCGACAATCGCCGCCGTGATGTCGCGAGTGCGCGAGTCGTGCTCGCGATGAATCATGCCGACCGTGCGCAACAACGGCGGTGCCGCAATCGGCACGATGCGCAGCAGCGGGTCGGCCTGCCAGTCGCCACGATGCAGCAGCGGCAATACCGACACGCCGACGTTCTTGCGCACGAGCGCGACGATGGTCTCGATCGAGTTCAATTCGAGATATTCCGTGACGGTCAGTTTCGCTACGCGCAACGCCTGCTCCACCACCAGCCCCGTGCGCACGCGCCGGTCGAAGCGCAGGAACGCGTGTTCATCGAGAACGGACTGCGGATTGGCGTCCGGCGTGGCATCCCAGACCTCCCGATTGACGACCATCACCATCGGTTCGGTATAGAGCGGCGTCCACACCAGACCGTCGGGGCGGGCATCGTCGGCGCGGGCGACCACGGCGGCAATGTCGACTTCGCCCTGTTCGACGAGATCGGTCAGCTCATCCGAACGTGCCGACGTGAGCCGAACATCGAGCCCGGGATGCGCCGTCTTCAGTTCGGCCACGACCAGCGAGAGCGCCCCGATGACCGACACGACGGCACCGATGGTCACTGGCCCTTGCATCGCGTCGAGGGGCGAGGCCGTCAGGTCGGCGGTGAGCGCCAGAATCTGCTCGATGCGCGGAAACAGCTCGCGCCCTTGCCGCGTGAGTGTGATCTGCCGCCCGCGACGGTCGAACAGGCGCTGGCCAACGGCATCTTCGAGCCCGCGCATTTGCAGACTCACGGCCGCCTGCGTGAGTGCCGCACGTTCGGCAGCGGCGGCAAACGAGCCGGTTTGTGCCACCAGCCGGAACGTTTTCATCATGCGCAGTGTGAGCATTTGGGAAGTAAAAATAATTTACGTATCGAAAAGAAATATTAATATTTTCTATTGATCCGTGGGGGACATAATCGTGTCATGCAATCCGCTCATGACCGAGCCCGCCCATAACAACGCACCCATGACCCTGCCCGCAGAACCCGCGCCGGTGCTCGATGTGACCGGCCTGTCACTGAAGTTCTCCCGCGCTGCCGATGCGCCGAATCTGATCGACGGCGTGTCGTTCGCGGTTCACCCCGGCAAGACGCTGTGCATCGTCGGCGAGTCGGGCTGCGGCAAGAGCGTGACGTCGCTCGCCCTCATGGGCCTGCTGCCGAGCCCGCCGGCCAATCTGGTCGCGGGCCGCGCAATGTTCGAAGGGCACGATCTGCTGGCGTTGCCGGAGCGCGAGTTCGCCGACATGCGCGGCAACCGGCTCGCGATGATCTTTCAGGAGCCGATGACGTCGCTGAACCCGGCGTTCACCATCGGCCATCAGATCGAAGAGGGCATTCGCCGCCATCGCGGTCTCGACCGCAAAGCGGCGCGTGCCGAAGCGCTCGCGATGCTGAAACTGGTGCGCATTCCGGCGCCCGAGACACGGCTCGACAACTATCCGCACGAACTCTCCGGGGGCATGCGCCAACGCGTGATGATCGCGATGGCGCTCGCCAACCGTCCTGCCCTGCTCATCGCTGACGAACCGACCACCGCGCTCGACGTCACCATTCAGGCGCAGGTGCTCACGCTGATTCAGACGCTGCAACGCGAGACCGGGACCGCCGTGGTGTTGATCACGCACGATCTTGGCGTGGTGGCAGAAGTGGCCGATCACGTCGCCGTGATGTACGCGGGGCGCATCGTGGAATACGGCAGCGTCGACGAGATATTCGACGATCCGCAGCATCCTTACACGATTGGCCTGATGGGCGCGATTCCGTCCATCGGCAAGCGCGAAGGCACGCTCGCGACCATTCGCGGCTCGGTGCCGTCGCCCGAGCGCATGCCGGCCGGTTGCCGCTTTGCGCCGCGCTGTCCGTTTGCCGAGGCGCGCTGCACACAACAGGCGCCGGTCGAGCGCACCCTGTCCGGCACGCATCGCGTCGCGTGCTGGCTGGCACCGGTCGACGCGCTCACGCCGCCCGCAACCCCGATGGAAGAGGTGGCCGCATGACAGCGCTGCTCGAAGCTCGCGATCTGACCAAACACTTCGGCGGACACCGCGTCGGTTTTTCGCGCGCACCTACGGTATACGCCGTGAATGGCGTCTCGTTCTCGGTGCAGGCGGGCGAAACGTTCGCCATCGTCGGCGAGTCGGGCTGCGGAAAATCCACGCTTGGTCGACTGTTGCTGCGCTTGCTCGATGCCACGCGCGGGGAAGTGCGCTATCAGGGCGAAGACATCATGACGCTGGGCGCCGGGGCGATGCGGCGTCTGCGGCGCGAATTGCAGATCATCTTTCAAGACCCGTTCGCCTCGCTCAACCCGAGCATGACCGTGGGCAGCCTGATTGCCGAGCCGATTGCGCTGCACGGCCTCGCGCATGGCCGCGCCCGCGACGACCGGTTGGCCGACCTGCTGCGCACCGTCGGTCTGCAACCGGACTATGCGCAGCGCTTTCCGCACGAATTCTCCGGCGGCCAGCGCCAGCGCATCGGCATCGCCCGGGCGCTTGCCGGTGAGCCGCGCGTGATCATCGGCGACGAACCCGTCTCTGCGCTCGACGTGTCCGTACAGGCGCAGGTCATCAATCTGCTCGAACGTCTGAAGCACGATCTGGGGCTTACGCTCATCATGGTCGCGCACGATCTGGCCGTCATTCGTCACATGAGCGACCGGGTTGCGGTGATGTATCTGGGCGAGATTGTGGAACTGGCCAGCGCCGATGCGCTGTTCGACAACCCGTTGCATCCGTACACGCAGGCGCTGTTGCAGGCGATTCCGGCGAGCAGTCCGCACGTGCGCCGCAGCCGCGCGCCGCTGGGCGGCGAATTGCCGAGCCCGACCGCACCGCCGCCCGGTTGCCGTTTTCACCCGCGCTGTCCGCATGCGCGGGAGGTGTGCCGCGAGCAACGCCCGATCGACGAGGTATTACCCGACGGCCGTCAGGTCGCGTGTCACTTCTGGCGGGACATCCAGAATGCGGGCGCGAGCCCCACACTCGTCACACCGCCAAGCGAAAAGCTGACCGCGCGTCTGGCGCTGTATCGCGCACGGCAGGCACAGGCCGACGCGGCTGTCGCCAGCTAACACCCACACGATTCCGATAAACACTCACGAGAGACCTCACGCATGCGCAACGTTCTGCTCGATTTCGCTCTGGCTGCCGCACTGACCACGGGCGCCGCGTCGGCGATGGCCCAGTCGGCCATCCGCATTGGTTTGCAGGAAGATATCGGTTCGCTCGACCCGGCGCGCAGTTCGCAGGTCGTCGACCGCATGGTGTTGCGCTCGCTGTGCAGCTCGCTGGTCGATATCTCGCCGGACCTGAAGTTCGTGCCGATGCTGGCCACGTCGTGGAGCGTGAGCGCCGACGGCAAGACGTGGACGTTCAAGCTGCGTCAGGGCGCGAAGTTCCACGACGACGAGCCGTTCAACGCCAAGGCCGTGAAGGCCAACCTCGATCGCGCGCGCAGCATGCCGGCGAGCAATCGCAAGAGCGAACTGTCGTCCATCGATCACGTCGACGTGGTGGACGATTCGACCGTCAACATCGTGCTCAAGGCCCCGGACTCGGCGCTGCTCGCCACGTTGTCCGATCGCGCCGGCATGATGCTGGCCCCCAAGACACTGGCGGATGACGCCGCCGTGCAAGCACGCCCGGTGTGCTCGGGCCCGTACAAGTTCGTGCAGCGCGTGCAGAACGACCGCGTCGTGCTGGAGAAATTCGCGGGCTTCTGGGATGCAGACAAATACCCGATCCAGAAGGTCACGTTCCTGCCGATTCCCGACACCACCGTGCGTCTCGCGAACGTGCGCTCCGGCTCGCTCGACATGCTCGAGCGTCTGTCGCCGTCCGACGTGAAGTCGGTCAAGCGCGACGCCAATCTGAATTTCCTGACCATCGACGGTCTGGGCTACTACGGCCTGACGTTCAACGTGGCGGCCAACGCGCCCAAGGCCCTGCGCGACAAACGCGTGCGTGAAGCCTTCGATCTGGCCATCGACCGCGACGCCATCAATCAGGTGATCGGCGGCGGCATCTTCACCCCTGCCAATCAAGCGCTGCCCAAGAGCGGCCAGTACTACGACACGGCGATCAAATCGACCAAGCGCGACGTGGCGAAAGCGAAAGCACTGCTCAAGTCGGCAGGCTTCGAGAAGGTGGACGTGACGCTGAGCTTCGGCAACAACACCGTGTCGAACCAGATGGCGCAGATGTTGCAGGCGATGCTCGCCGAGGCGGGCATTACCCTGAAGCTGCGTCCGATGGACTACGCCGCTGCACTCGACGCCGCCCACCGTGGCGACTTCGACGTGCTCTACAACGGCTGGTCGGGCCGCGTGGACCCGGACGGCAACCTGCATCAGTTCGTGACCTGCAAGGGCAACCTGAACTACGGCCAGTATTGCAATGCCGACGTCGACAAGCTGCTCAACGACGCCCGCGTGAAGTCCAGCATGGCCGAGCGAAAGCCGCTGTACGACGCTGCCAACAAGATCCTCGCCGACGACAACCCGATTCTGTATCTGTACGTGCAGCCGTGGCCGTATGTGCTCACGAAGAAGGTGCAGGGCTTCGTGCCGTATCCCGACGGTCTGATCCGTCTGCGCGGCGTGAGCCTCAAGGGCTGAGGGAGCGAGGTAAGCCATGCTGCGTCTCGTCCTCCATCGCGCGCTCGTCGCCATTCCGACACTGTTCATCGTGTCGATGCTGATCTTCGGGCTGCAAAAAATGCTGCCCGGCGATCCCGTGCTCGCGATGGCTGGCGAGGACCAGAACCCGCAGGTCATCGCCGCGCTGCGCGAGAAGTATCACCTCGACAAGCCGCTGCCCACGCAATACGCGCTGTGGATGGGGGACGTGCTGCATGGCAACCTCGGCAATTCGCTGCGCACCGGCGAGCCGGTGACGACGCTTATCGCGCAGAAGCTGCCGGTGACGCTGCAATTGGCTTCGCTCGGTCTGCTCATCGCCATCGGTATCGGTATTCCGCTGGGCATTCTGTCGGCGGCGAATCGCGGCAAGGCAGTGGATTACGGCGCCAACGTGCTGGCGCTGTCGGGCATGTCGATCCCCAACTTCTGGCTGGGCATCCTGCTGATCTTTCTGGTGTCGGTGCGCTGGCAGTTGCTGCCGTCGTCGGGCTACGTGCCGCCGGGCGAAGACCTGTGGATGAGCTTCAAGACAATGATCATGCCGGCCTTCGTATTGGGGGCGGCGCTGGGTGCGCAACTGATGCGTCATACGCGCAGTGCCATGCTCAGCGTGCTGCGCACTGACTACATTCGCACCGCGCGTGCCAAGGGCTTGCTGCGTGGCACCGTGGTGCTCAAGCACGCGTTTCGCAATGCGCTGATCCCGATCGTCACGGTGCTGGCGCTGCTCTTCGGCGAACTGCTCGCTGGCGCGGTGCTGACCGAACAGGTCTTCACGATCCCGGGCTTCGGCAAGCTGGTGGTCGACGCGGTGTTCAACCGCGATTACGCGGTGGTGCAGGGCGTCGTGCTGGTGACGGCGGTGAGTTTCATCGCGCTGAATCTGGTGGCCGACGTGCTGTATGTGTTGCTCAACCCGCGCCTGCGCCGGGCCTGAGGCTTATTCTTTCCGACTGAACATGGCCGCCTTGCCCACGACTCCTTCCACACCGTCCACGCCGCCCACGCCGCCCGCCTCTGTTGCTGCGTCTGCATCGGCAGCAGCGAGCGCCGAGCGTCTGCCGCGCCGCCGTCATCGCGGGCTGCGTAAATTCGCGCGCAACCGTGCGGCGGTTGCCGGGGCAATCATCGTCGCGTTCGCCGTGCTTGTCGCACTGCTCGCACCGTTGATTTCCCCCTACGATCCGATCGCTACAAGCTTCATGACGGTGCGTCAGGCCCCCAGCGCGCTGCATTGGTTCGGGACTGACGAACTCGGGCGCGACATTCTCGCGCGCATGATTTACGGCGCCCGCGCGTCGCTCGCGGCGGGTGTCGTGTCGGTAGGCATTGCCGTGATCATCGGCGTGCCGCTGGGGCTGCTGGCCGGTTACTTCGGCCGCTGGGTCGATGCCATCGTGTCGCGGCTGGCCGATGCGCTGCTCTCGATCCCGTTCCTGATTCTCGCCATCGCCATGGCGGCGTTTCTCGGGGCGAGCCTGACCAACGCCATGATCGCTATCGGCGTGTCCGCCATGCCGCGTTTCGTGCGGTTGGCGCGAGGGCAAGCGCTCACGGTCAAGGCGGAAGAATATGTCGAAGGCGCGCGCGCCATCGGCCTGTCGGATACGCGCATCATCGTGCGCTACATCCTGCCCAACGTGCTGCCCCCGATCATCGTGCAGGCGAGCCTGACGGTGGCGACGGCCATCATTGCCGAGGCGAGTCTGTCGTTTCTTGGGCTCGGACAATTGCCTCCGATGCCCTCGTGGGGCTCGATGCTCAATACGGCCAAGGACTTCGTTGAACAAGCGCCTTGGATGTCGATTTTCCCTGGTATCGCCATCTTTTTGACGGTACTCGGATTCAACCTGCTGGGAGACGGTTTGCGCGATGCGCTCGATCCGCGCGAACAGTAACGAGGGTGTCCCCCGCGCGTAACGTGAGCGTCTTAACGTTGCAGCGCGGGCCTCCCCGGCAGCCAACTCCACCCATTCGAGACAAAGGTAAGTGAAAGCGTCATGACGCAATTCAACTGGCAGAACCCTTATCCGACACCGCGCCTGCCGGTGTTCGCCCGCAACATCGTGTCGACGTCGCACCCGCTCGCCGCGCAAGCCGGCCTGCGCATCCTGTGGCAAGGCGGTAACGCCGTCGACGCCGCCATTGCCGCTGCGGCCTGCATGACCATCGTCGAGCCGGTCTCGAACGGTCTGGGCGGCGACTGCTTCGCGCTCATCTGGGACGGCAAGGAGCTGCACGGCCTGAACGCTTCGGGTGTGGCACCCGAGGCGTGGAACGTCGACTACTTCCGCAAGAAATACGGTGAGCAGCACGGCATCGCGAAGCAACCGACGCGCGGCGTAGACACCGTCACCGTGCCCGGCGTGATCGCCGGCTGGGAAGCGCTGCACGCGAAGTTCGGCAAGCTGCCGTTCGCCGATCTGATGGCACCGGCCATCGAGATCGCCGAGCGGGGTCACGCGGTTGCCAACATCGTTGCGCGCAAATGGGCCGCCGCCGTGCCGGAACTGAAAGACCAGCCGGGCTACGCGCAGACGTTCATGACGCATGGTCGTGCACCGGCCACGAGTGAAATGATGCGTTTCCCGGGCCACGCGCGCACGCTGCGCATGCTGGCCGAACAAGGCCCGCGCGCTTACTACGAAGGCGAGATCGCCGAGCGCATCGTCGGCTGGTCGAGCGAGCATGGCGGGGCAATGACGACCGACGATCTGCGCAACTACCGCGCCGATTGGGTCAAGCCGATCGAGAAGGATTATCGCGGCTACACCGTGCATGAGATTCCGCCGAACGGGCAGGGCATTGCCGCGCTGATGGCACTGGGCATTCTCGAGAAGTTCGACGTGTCGCGTCTTGCTGTCGACCGCGTGCACTCGCAGCACTTGCAGATCGAGGCGATGAAGCTCGCGTTTGCCGATCTGTACAAGTACGTGGCCGACCCGCGCTCGATGGAAGTCACGCCGGAGCAGATGCTCGACGACGCGTACCTGACGGCCCGTGCGAAGCTCATCGATCCGGACCGCGCCACGCAGTTCGACTTCGGCATGCCCAAGGCCGGCGGCACGATCTACATGTCGACCGCTGACGAGAGCGGCATGATGGTCAGCTTCATCCAGTCGAACTACATGGGCTTCGGGTCCGGCGTGGTCGTGCCCGATCTGGGCATCGCGCTGCAAAACCGTGGCTGCGGCTTCTCGATGGACCCGAAGTCGGCCAACGTGGTCGAAGGCGGCAAGCGCCCGTTCCACACGATTATTCCGGCGTTCCTCACGCAAAAGGTCAACGGTCAGCACGAGGCCGTGATGAGCTTCGGCGTGATGGGCGGTGACATGCAGCCGCAGGGCCACTTGCAGTCGATCGTGCGCATGCTCGACTACGGCCAGCAGCCGCAGGCGGCGTGCGACGCACCGCGCTGGAAGGTCAACCGCGACTTCACCATCGACGTGGAATCCACGCTCGACCGTGAGACGGTGGCCGGGCTGCTCGCACTGGGCCACAAGCTGAAGTCCATCGACGATCCGTATATGGACTTCGGCTCGGGTCAGTACATCTGGCGTCTGGATCGCAACGATCCGGAGCGCGGCTACGTGGCCGCCAGCGACAGCCGTCGCGACGGCCTCGCCGCCGGTTTCTGATCAGGCAGTCTCTGTTGTAGCGGCACCGGGTGGGCGAGCTTCCTCACCACCCGGGCGCCGAACGCCCACGCTGATCGCCAGTGCCGCAACGCTGGCAATCAGCGCCGGGACGGCAGCCATCATGAAGAGGTGCTGCGGGTCCCATTGCAGCGCCAGCAACACGCCACCGGCCATCGGCCCGACGATGGAGCCGATGCGGCCGATACCGAGTGCCCAGCCGACCCCCGTACCCCGAATCGTCGTCGGGTAGGTGCGCGCGGCCAGCGCATTCGCACCGATTTGCCCGCCGACCACGCAAAAGCCCGCACCGAAGATCGTTGCCGCCAGCACGGCCACCGAGGTGCCTGCGAGCCCCACCAGCACGATGCACACCGCCGCACACAGATACACCGCACTGAGCGCCTTGAAGGGCGGCACGCGGTCGAAGACGCGTCCCAGCGTAAGCGTGCCCAGCGTGCCGCCGATTTGCAGCATCGACGTGATGAGTGCGGCCGTATCGAGGGGGATGCCCGCATCGTGAATTACGGTCGGCAGCCAACTCGACAGGAAGTACAGATCCATCAGGCTCATGAAGAAGATCAGCCACAGCAGCAGGGTGATACGCACTCGCTTGTCGGCAAATAGCGCACGCACGCCTGCATGACCCGACGCATGAACGTCCACGCCGCCGTCGATCTGCGCATCGGCCGGAAGATCGGGGGCGAGCTTGCGCAGCACTGCCCGCAGGCGGGCCGGGTCTTTCGCGCGGGCGATCAGAAAGCGAGGCGATTCGGGCAGACATCGCCACGCAAGCACGGTGGCGGCCAGCGGCAACAAGCCGCCCACGACAAACACCGATTGCCAGCCGAAGTCGCGAATCAACCCGGCGGCCGCGAGCCCGCCCAGCGCGGCACCCAGCGAGAAGCCGCAAAACATCACCATGATCGCCGTCGAGCGCACACGTTCCGGCGCGAACTCACCAGTAAGGGCGATGGCGTTGGGCATCACGCAGCCCAGTCCGATGCCCGTCACGAGCCGCAAGATGAGCAATGCCGTGACCGATTGCGCGAGCGCCGTCGCGAGCGACATGACGCCGAAGATGAGCATGCCTGCGATCAGCACAGGTCTGCGTCCCAGCCGGTCAGATAAGGGACCGCCGATCAGTGCGCCGAGCGTGAGGCCGACGAGACTCGCCGAGAAGACTGGACTGAGTGCTGCTCGTTCGATACCCAACGCGTGCACGATGGCGGGGGCGACATAACCGATGGCCTGCGTGTCGAAGCCATCGAGAAAGACAATCAGCGCACACAGCGCGGTGACGAGCAACTGATAGCGGCCGAACGGCCGCTCGTCGATGAGCGCTCGCAGGTCGATGCGGGGCGTAGGCATACGTCTGTCTCCACGAATGGCCCCGTCGGCGAGGCTCTGTCGAAAGTGTGGGAAATGCAAAAGCGTGCGAGCCGGTGGGCGCGCACGCAGGTCGTTGTCGATGGGTTTCCGGGGGCGCCGGTCAGCCGTCAGCGGGCCGCCGCCTGTTTGGCATTGAGCGTCTCCCGATTGAGCCCGGCGACATTCTTGTAGCGATTCGAAATGGCGGCGAGATCGGCGTTGCTGATGACGTCTTCGATCCGCGCGAACGGCTTGTCGCCGCTCAGGTCGTGCACCGTTTGCAGAATGGCGTCCGGCGGCGCCGTGCGGTTCATCAGCACGACATCGGCGGTGGCCTTGCCGCGAATGCGTTCATAAGCGTCGAGTGCCGCCGTGGTCAGGCCGTGCTCGCGAAGCTGCGCCGCCAGACACGGCGCGTCGAGAATTGCCTGCCCGGCGCCATTCGAGCCACGCGGCACCATCGGGTGTGCCGCGTCGCCGAGCAGCGTGACGCGCCCGAAGGTCCAACGCGGCAGCGGGTCTTGATCGACCATCGGATATTCGAGAATGGTCTCGGTGGCCTCGATCATCCCGGCCACATCGAGCCAGTCGAAGTGCCAGTCGGCAAACACCGGGAAGAAATCCTCCCGCCGCCCCACGCCATTCCAGTCGCGTCGCGCCGGCTGCGGCGATTCGATTTCGGCGACCCAGTTCACCAATTGATTGCCCTGACCGTCGACGTTGTTGCGAATCGGATAGATCACCATCTTGCCGACCGACAGCCAACCGGCACGCACCATCGTCGCACCCGAGAGGAAGGGGGGAAGCACCACACTGCCGCGCCACATGTTCACGCCCGAATAGCGCGGTGCCCCTTCGGTGGGATAGCACTGCTTGCGCACGACCGAGTGAATGCCGTCAGCGGCAACGAGCAGACGCGCGCTGACCGGCGGCAGGGCGTCGCCGTCGGGCGATGCGAACCGGATGGTGACGTTGTCATCGTTCTGTTCGAAGCCGGTGCAGCGATGCCCTTCGACCACCGCGTCGGCGCCAAGGCGCTCGCGCACCGCAGCGAGCAGGATGCCTTGCAGATCGCCGCGATGGATCGAGAACTGCGGCCACGCATAGCCGGCATATTCGCCGGCGGGCTCGCGATAGACGAATTGACCGAACCGATTGAAGAATGCTGATTCGCGCGTGGTGACTGCGACGTCGCGCAGCGCGGCAGTCAGGCCAAGCTCGTCGAGCACACGCGCCGCGTGCGGCAGGATGTTCACGCCGACGCCCAGCGGACGAATCTCGGCCACGGCTTCGTAGATGCGGCAGGCGATGCCCGCTTCGTGAAGGGTAAGGGCGAGCGTCAGGCCGCCGATACCGGCGCCGACGATGGCTACATCGACGGATGAGGACATGGAGGTGTCTCCTGCGCGGCAATGCGCTGTGAGGTTGGAATGGACACCATTAGAGCGCGCTGCCAGTCATTAGGGAATTTTGACTATCATATGAATTCATATTCGATAGTTATGAGTGACGGATGAACATCTCGCTGCGTCAATTGAAAGCGTTCGTGCTGGTCGCCACGCTGGGCAACTTCACCCGCGCGGCGGAGCGCTTGCACATCACGCAGGCCGGGCTGTCGGTGATGATGCGCGAGATCGAAACGCAGTTGGGCAGCCGTTTGTTCGACCGGACGACCCGCAGCGTGACCCTCACGCAGGCCGGTCACGCGTTGTTGCCCGTGGCAAGTGCGGCCGTCGGGCAACTCGATGCGGTGGCCGGACAGATCGCCGCGTTTGGTCAGGTGGCACGCAAGACGTTGCGCATTGCTGCCACGCCCCTCGTGTCGTCGCACCTGATGCCGGAATGGTTCGGCGCCTTTGCGAGCGAACATCCCGACGTGGATCTGCGGCTGATGGAGGCCGAACTCGCGCAAGTGCAGGCGCTGGTCGAGCAGGGCGAAGCCGATCTGGGCTTCGGGTTCTTCACGAAAGCGTCGCACGGCATCGAGCGCACGCTGCTGCAATCGTTTCGCCTGATGCGCGTGACGGCGGCAGGCAGGCGAGCGTCGCGCAAGACGGCCAAGGGCGGCATCTCATGGGATGAACTGCGCGACGAGAAGCTCATCAGCCTGCCGCCCGACAATCCGATTCAGCAACTCGTGGAGACGCATCTCGCACGCATCGGCCGCGCCGACGAGCCGCGTGCAGTGTTTCGCCGCTTCGAGACATTGATCGGTATGGCCGAAGCCGGACTCGGCGCCGCCATCGTGCCGACGTTCACCTTGCCGGCCTGCTGCGCGCGTGCGGTGCGTTGGGATGTGCTCACTTCCCCCGAAGTGGCGCTCGGCTTTCACCGCATCGTCAAACGCGGTCGCGCCAAGCCGGAGCTATGGCGTCAATTCACCGAGTTGGCTGCAGGGTCATTACGCCGTATCGATGCGATGGCCGATGAAGGCCCACGTTAGCCGACGTCACCGTGAAGCCATCTTCGCGAGGGGGACGTGGTGAGGACGATGCGTCTATATAGCAAGCACTCACCCCTCGGAAAGTTAGTGCTTACCCATCTTGGATTCCTACACGCCATTGCCGATCCGGTGATACGTGAAGCTTCCGTTGATTCATCGAATCGTCACAGTTCGCCCCTGATAATCACGTCGCACGAGGAATTTACAAACTAATTCGGCGGCCGATCTACTGCGTCAATCACGCGGGGCACCGGGCGCCGGTGCGACCCGGGGAAATGACGCAATGACCATCCGTCATCGAATAACGCTATTGGTGATCCTGACGTTTGTCGCGCTCTCGATCATTGGTGGTTACGCGGTGTACCAGACGCGTGCCAGCGCTCAGAAAGTGCGGCAGGTAACCGAAGGTGTGGTACCGAGCGCGCTCGCTTCTGCCGACCTTGTTTCGCAAGTCAAGGCAGTCCAGATCGCCACGATGACGCTGGTCTATGCGCCTGACGAGACCGTCGTCGAACAGGCGCTCGAGAGTCTCAAGAAGCTGCGCGCCGACATCGATCAATCGCTTGCCCGTCAAGCCGACGGCGCCGCCAGCGCCGCACAGAAGGGGCTGGTGACACAGGCCCGCGAGAGCGTCGACAACTACTTCAACGCGATCACCGATACCGCCAAGCTCAAACAGGCCGGCAAGGCCGAGATGGCGCAGGCGTTCCTGTTTGCGAACGTCGCGCAGTATCGCGACGAACTCGAAGGCGTGGTCAACACGCTGCGTGTGGAGAAGAACCGCGAGAAGGATTCTGCGATCGCCACGCTCAACAACACGCTCTCGACCACGACGACGGCCATCGCCATCGTCACGGGCCTCGCGATCCTGTTGCTGACCGCCATCGGCGCGCTGCTCTACCGTCAGATCACCCGCCCGCTCTCGCGCATGCAGGGCATGATGAGCGAGATCGCCAGCAGCCAGGACTTCACCCGCCGCGTGCCGGTTGGCCGGATGGACGAGATCGGTCATTCGATCGTCGCGTTCAACGGCATGATCGAGAAGATTCAGGAGCGCTCGGCGCAACTCAAGCAGAAGACGGCCGATATTCAGGCGATGTTGCAGAACATGCAGCAGGGCATTCTGACGGTGGTCGACGGCTCGAAGGTGCACGCCGAATACTCGGCCTATCTCGAAGCGATCTTCGAAACGCAGGACATCGCGGGCCGTGGCGTGATGGAACTGGTGTTCGGCGACAGCGATCTCGGTTCCGACGCGCTGTCGCAAGTCGAAGCTGCCGTCGATGCGTGCATCGGTCAGGACGCCATCAACTTCGCCTTCAACGAACACTTGCTCGTGGGCGAAATCGGCAAGCGCATGCCGGATGGCCGCGTGAAGCAGCTTGACCTGACGTGGTCGGCCATTACCGACGAGACCGACACGATCCTGCGCCTGATGCTGTGCGTGCGCGACGTCACCGAACTGCGCGAACTGGCCGCCGAAGCGAACCAGCAGAAGCAGCGCCTCGAAATGATCGGCGAGATTCTCGCGGTGAGTCAGGAGAAGTTCCACCACTTCATCGAAAGTTCGACCGACTTCATTCGCGAGAACGAGCGCATCATCCGCAAGCACTCGCAGGCCGACAGCGCAGCCATTGCGGAGCTGTTCCGCAACATGCACACGATCAAGGGCAATGCGCGCACGTACAACCTGCAATACCTGACCAACGTCGTGCACGAGACCGAGCAGCAGTACCACGAGTTGCGTCATCCGGAAGCGGGCTTGCCGTGGGATCAGGACCACCTGATGCGCGAACTCGAACGCGTGCGCAACGCGGTCGACACGTACGCCCATATCAACGAAATGAGTCTGGGCCGCAAGGGCCCGGGCCGCACGGCTGACGAGCAGTCGATGGTGGTGGATCGCGGTCATATCCGCGCCAGCCTGCGCATGCTCGAAGCGGCCGACCCGAACGATCTGCATCAACTGGTTGCGATGCGCGACGCCGTGCACCAGACGCTGCGACTGTTGGGTACCGAAGGCGTGGGCGAAGCGTTGGGCGGTGTACTCGATTCGCTGCCGTCGCTGGCGGGTGAGCTCGGCAAACCGGCCCCGGCCGTGCGTATCGACGACAACGGCTATCGCCTGCGCTCGCCGGCCGTGCGAATTCTGCGCGACGTGTTCATGCACTTGCTGCGCAACTCGATGGACCACGGGCTGGAAAGTGGTGATGAGCGCCGTGCCAAGGGCAAGCCCGCCGCGGGCACCATCGACATCGAAGTCGGTCTCGATCACAACATGCTTCAAGTCACGCTGACCGACGACGGTCGCGGTCTGGCGCTGCATCGCATTCGCGGCATCGCCGTGCAGCGTGGCTGGATCACGTCGGAAACTTATGTGACGGACGAGCAGATCGCGCAGTTCATTTTCCGCCCGGGCTTCTCCACGGCCGCGCAGGTGACCGAAGTGTCGGGGCGTGGCGTGGGCATGGATGCCGTGCAGGACTTCGTGCGCCGCGAACATGGCCGCATCGAATTGCGTTTCACCGACGACCGTAAGGGCGCGGAATTCCGTCAGTTCCAGACGGTGGTGTGCCTGCCGGACAATCTGGTGGTCGATGGCTTCGACCTGAACAGCGTGGCGGCCGACGCGGTCGATCTGCCGAGTGCGCCGATCGAGTCAATCGATACGCTCGGGAAGGTCGAAACGCATGAGGTTCGCGACGACCTGTCCAATCTCTCGAACGCCGGCAAGGTCTGACCCCAGTATGAATGCACGGCGGCGCAGACCTGACCGGTCTGCGGCCGCCGCGCCGCTTTCGGAGGCATCAAGAGCATGGCAGCAGTGGAATGGATCGCGGCGGGCGCCCTCGCCGGTGTGGCGGGTGCGGGCGTGATCGGCTTCATCGTGCATCGCTGGCGCATGGCGCAGGCCGTCGCACACTGGCGCGCGCTGGAAAAAACGCACGAGGAAGCGCTCGAACAGGCGCTTGAGCGCGAACGCGCCGCGCAGGCGCGCAGCGACGAGATCGCCGAAGCGCACGCCGCCGCATTGGCGGCGCTGCAAGCGCAATTGACGCAAGCCGAGTCGGATCTGCAAGTCGCACGCAAGTCCGAAGCCTCAGTGCTCGACGCCAAAACGCAGTGGCAGGAAGAGGCCCAGCGCATCGCCGGTGAAGCGGCGCGTCTGCGCGGGCTCGCAGCGACGTTCGAGCGTTGGCACGAGCAGATGATCTCGCTCATGACCCAGAATCAGGACATGCACGCGAAGAACCACGAGTTGGCATCGATCGTGCGGCACGTGTTGATCGTCTCGCTCAACGCGTCGATCGAAGCGGCGCGCGCAGGCACGGCCGGGCGAGGTTTCGGCATCGTCGCCAGCGAAGTGCGTTCGCTTGCGACGCGCTCGGAAGAACTGTCGAAGAGCTATCGCGACAGCCTGCACCGCAACGACGTGACGACCACAGCGACGTTTCAGGACATTCAGGCGGGCGGCAAGATGATTGCCGCGTCGCTCTCGAGCGTCGAGTCGCTGGCGCATCAGTTGCATTCCCGTCTTCACTAGGCAGGTGGCGTTTTGATCAGCACTCACGCACGCGACAGTTTCGAGCGCATTCTGCACAAGGCGGCACGTACGCGGCTGGCCCGTTCGATCGACGCGCCTTGCGAGATCGTGCCGTTGCGCACACGCCAGTCCGAGCCCGCGAACGATGCCGATGTCGATCTCGCCAAACGGCATGCGAACGTGGTGGTGCTCACCATTTCGTCGATTGGCTTTCGCATGCTGCTGATTTTGCATTTCGACGAGGACGACGCGACGGCGGCTTACTTCCTCGGGGAAGCGCAGGACAAGCCGTTCCGCGAGGCGTTTCTCGAAATCAGCAATCTGTGCTGCGGCGCGATCAATCAGGAACTGCTGAACTACTTTCCCGATCTGGGCATGTCGACGCCCTATGTGCTCAGCGCGCGCTGCGTGCCGCATCTGACTCAACTCAAGCCGAATCACCTGGCGTCGTGGGAGATCACTCTCGACGGCTCGGTCCGCCTGGCTGCCACGCTGTGCGTTTGCGCGCATGCGCCGCTCGACTTCGTCGCCGAAGTGAGCGAGACGCAGGACAGCGGCGGTGAGCTGGAACTGTTTTGAATTCGCCCCACGTCTTGGCAAGGAACCCAATACGATGACCCGAACCACCCCCCGCGAGTCGGTCAACCACTTCCTGATCCTCGACGACAACGTCGAACACGAATATCCCGAAGCGCTGGTGCGCGGGATGATCGATATCACCGATGGCGCCATTCGCGGCCTGTTCGGCGATGTCACCGTAACCTGCGAGTCGCCGAGCGTGGTGCGCGATCGCATCATCTTCGGCGAAGTCTTCAGCCTGATTCCGCTGGAGAGCGCCTGGTGCCGTGGCTACATGATGATGCAGGCCGAGCAGGTGCCGTTCATGCAGTTGCTCGAACACACGGGCCGCTGCGAAGGGCAGGCCGGGTTTCGCGAACTCAACGGCATGCTGGGCGAGATGACCAATCTCATCTGGGGCGCGTTCAAGAGCCGCTTCATGGGCGACCCGGCGGCCGTGGACCACACGCAGGTGCAGGTGCCGCTGCTGATCAACCACAAGCAGAAGTACATCTCGTTCGGCACCGATAACCCGCAACTGTGCTTCGTCTATCAGCTGACGGACCCGGTGAGCGGTCAGATCGTCACGCTGCATCAACACTTTGTCTTCAGCCTGAACTGGTCGCCCGAAGCGTTTCGCGAAGCGGCCCAGACCGTGGCTGAACCGGTCGAGACCGGCGCGCTGGAAATGTTCTGAGCCACGGGCTCACCCATTCACACTCATATTCACTTACCTATTCTCAAGGACAACACCATGTCGAAGATTCTCGTGGTCGACGATTCGAGCACTGTGCGCGACGAAGTCGCGGGTTTCCTGCGCAAGAACGGCCTGGATGTCGACACGGCCGTCGACGGCAAGGACGGCCTCGCGAAGATCAAGGCCAGCCCGGGCGTGAAGCTCGTCATCAGCGACGTGAACATGCCGAACATGGACGGCCTGACGATGGTCGAGAAGATTCGCGGCGAACTCGCCAACAGCTCGGTCAACGTGGTGATGCTCACCACCGAGAGCAGCCCGGCAATGAAAGAGCGCGGCAAGGCCGCCGGCGTGCGCGGCTGGATCGTCAAGCCGTTCAAGGGCGACGCCGTGCTGGAGACGTTCCGCAAGCTGGCGAGCTGAGCGAAGCGATTCCGCCGAAAACGAAGGCGGCTTCGCAGCGTGATTTCGCGGCGCTCATCGGTACGATGATTCGGGCGGAAGACCGTCGCCACCGCGTGGCGTCGGCGTTACACTGCTGTCTTTCCCGTATCGCGCGAGAGTCCTCGCATTCTCGCTATTCACCATGAGCGTCGTTTCCCCGAAAAAAAAGCCGGCCGCTGCGGCCGCTGCGTCCGGTTTGGCTGATCTGGCCGAGACGGCCGCGCCGGCGTCCGGTGGCGCCGGTGCCGAAGTGACGCCCGAGACGGCCAATACTGCCAATGCTGCCGATGGCCGTCCGCGCCGTTCGAAGCTGCGCCTGACGTACGTCATCGCCAGCCTCGATCGTCTGCTGCGTCGCCACATGTCCGAGGCGCTCGCACCGCTGGGTCTCACCCTCGCACAGTTCACCGCGCTGTCGGTGCTCGACGCGCGCGGCAAACTCTCCAACGCGCAACTCGCGCAACGCTCGTTCATCACGCCGCAATCGGCCAATGAGGTCGTGGGCGTCATGGCGTCGCGCCAGTGGATCACGCGCGAACCCGACCCGAACCATGGCCGCATCGTGCTCCTGCAACTGACCGACGAAGGCCGCCGGGTGCTCGCGCAATGCGAAGCGGTGGCCAAGGAGATCGACGCCCGCATGCGCACGGACGTCAGTCGCGAAGACGCCGCCGCCGTGCAACGCCATCTGGAAATGTTCGTGCGCAATCTGCGCGACTAAGCCCTCGTCATCCACGTTGTGTCCTGACGGTTCTCCTGAGCCGTCTCCCGGCTCCCGACTTTCAGTCGTTTTTGCGCCTGCCCTGGCACGCCGCCGTTGGCGTGCGCTTCGGGTTTGTCCCGACCCGCTGAGCGCTTGTATTGTCAGGTAGCTTGATATTAAATGGAGTCCGCTGCGGCACCGTCACGCCCTTTGCACTTGCGTCCTTAATATCAGGTTTCCTGATTAAATGATGTGTGGCGGCGACCAATCTCGCAGGTAACTACATCGGGCGCCACGTGTCACGGGTTGGCAGGCGGTAGCCGGAGTCCATGAAGATCACAGGAGACACTATGGAATCGACTCGGGAGCGTGGAGCGCAGGCGATATTGCCTGCGAGTGAGCGCACGGGCAGCACCGCTAACACGGTGGTGCTCACGCTGGGCTTGTGCTTTGCGGTCGCACTGCTCGAAGGGCTTGACCTCCAATCGGTCGGGGTGGCCGCACGGGGCATGGCCAAGGAGTTCGGGCTGAGTGTCGCGCAGATGGGCATTGCCTTCTCGGCAGGTACATTCGGGCTGTTGCCCGGCGCCATGGTCGGCGGCCGGCTGGCTGACAGCATCGGCCGCAAGCGCGTGTTGATGCTCTCGGCAGCGCTGTTCGGGGTGTTGTCGATTGCCACCGCGTTCGTGTCCGACTTCTGGATGCTGGTGATCGTGCGTGTGCTCACGGGTATCGGCCTCGGCGGTGCCATGCCGAACCTGATCGCACTCTCCTCCGAAGCCGTCGCGCCGCGTCTGCGCGGCACGGCGGTGAGCATCATGTACTGCGGCATTCCGTTGGGCGGTGGCATTGCCGCCACCATCGGCATGCTCGCCGTGAGCGATGCCGACTGGCGCCACATCTTCTACGTCGGTGGTGTCGGGCCGTTGTTGCTGTTGCCGCTGCTTGCCGCGTTCCTGCCCGAGTCGAAGGCATTCGCCGCGGCCACGTCGCAAGGTCAGCGCACTACGCCTGCACCGTTCATGTCGGTGCTGTTCTCCGAGGGGCGTGGCGTGTCGACGGTGCAGTTGTGGCTGAGCTACTTCTGCACGCTCATCGTGCTGTACTTCCTGCTCAACTGGCTGCCGTCGCTCATGGGCTCGCGTGGTCTCGCCCGCGGTGAAATCGGCTGGGTGCAGATTCTCTTCAACGTCGGCAGCGCCGTCGGGGTGCTGTGCCTTGGCCTGCTGATGGACCGCGTGCGCATGTCGGTCGTCATCGGTGGCATGTATCTCGGCATGATTGCCTCGCTGATCGGGTTGGCGGCGGCGCAAGGCTTCGCCGTACTGGCGACAGCGGCCTTCTTCGCCGGCATGTTCATCATCGGCGGCCAGTCGGTGCTGTATGCACTGGCGGCGGCTTACTACCCGACTGCCATGCGCGGCACCGGTGTGGGCGCGGCGGTGGCGATCGGGCGTATCGGCTCGGTGGTCGGACCGCTCGCCGCAGGCATGTTGCTCGCCGTGGGTAGCAGCGCTGCCGTGGTGATCGGTGCCAGCGTGCCGGTCGTCATCGTCGCAGCGCTCGCGGCACTCACGCTTATCCGTCGTCCCCGCGCAGCCGACTGATCACCTAAAAAATATCGATAGCAATGGAGACTCGCATGGCACTTTCCGCACGCTCGCTGGGCATTCTGTCTGCCGCTGCCGCGCTCGTGGCACCCGGCTTGGCCGCCGCACAATCGAATGTCACGATGTACGGCATCGTCGACACCGGTATCGAATACGTCTCGCACGCGAGCGCCAACGGCGCCGTGTGGCGCATGCCGGGGGTGACGGGCGAGTTGCCCTCGCGCTGGGGTCTGCGCGGTTCGGAAGATCTTGGCGGCGGTCTGTCGGCGATCTTCCAACTGGAGAGCGGCTTCAACCTGCGTGGCGGCGATCTGGGGCAGGGCGGCCGCCTGTTCGGCCGTCAGGCATTCGTGGGCGTGAAAAGCCCCTACGGCACGCTGTCCATCGGGCGTCAGTATTCGATGACGTACTACGCGCTGCTCGGCTCCGACGTGCTGGGCCCGGACATCTACGGCATGGGCTCGTTCGACGCCTATATTCCGAACGCCCGTACCGATAACTCGATCGCCTATCAGGTCGGCTGGCAGGGCCTGTCGTTCGGTGTGGCTTATTCGTTCGGACGCGACAGCGGTGGCACCGGCAACTCGCCGGGGCAAGGCACTTGTGCCGGGCAAGTGCCGGGGCAATCGACGCAATGCCGCGACTGGTCGGTCATGCTGAAGTACGACGCGAGCAACTTCGGTGTCGCGGCTTCGTATGAAGAGCAACGCGGCGGCACGAACGCCGCGGCCAACTTCTTCGACGGCCTCGCGCCGACCGCGCTCACCAGCAGCAGCGACAAAGACACGCGCACCACCTTGGGCGCGTACTACAAATACGGTGCATTCAAGGTCGGTGGCGGGTGGCTGGGCCGCAGCGTGACGACCGCATCGGTCAACACGCACTCGAACCTGTTCTATCTCGGCGCGGCGTACAACGTCACGCCTGCATGGCTGGTCGATGGCGAGGTCTATCGCATCGTCAACAGCGACCACGACACGCGCGGCACGATGACCACGCTGCGCGCGACGTATTCGCTCTCGGTGCGCACGGCGGTCTACGCGCAAGGCGCCTACCTGTTCAACAGCGCCAAGGCGGCCTATTCGGTCAGCGGCGGCGGTGGCGGTACGACGCCGCCCGCAGGTGTCGGTCAAACCGGTGTGATGCTCGGCATGCGTCATACGTTCTGAGCCATATGAACTGAACACTCGCGTTGCAAGCTCAGGGTTTCCCCTGAAATCATCGAGCTTGCAATGTAAGGCTACCTGATATTAAATGTGTCCATAGGCAGCACCGTTGCGCCACTCCCGGCGCGCGGCGAGAGAACGCCGGACACTTGGAATTTACGCAAAATGAATGCATACGAAGGACGCTGGAAAACGATCGACGTGAAAGTGGAAGGCGGCATTGGCTGGGTCACCTTCAATCGTCCGGAGAAGCGCAACGCGATGAGCCCGACGCTCAACAGCGAAATGATTCAGGTGCTCGATGCGCTCGAACTCGACGGCGATGCCCGCGTGGTCGTGCTCACCGGTGCGGGCGCAGCGTGGACGGCCGGC
The DNA here is from genome assembly GCF_002179865.1 of Pandoraea sp. PE-S2R-1. NCBI lineage: Bacteria > Pseudomonadati > Pseudomonadota > Betaproteobacteria > Burkholderiales > Burkholderiaceae > Pandoraea > Pandoraea sp. PE-S2R-1. The sequence continues at coordinate 38,281 of NZ_NGUR01000008.1, forward strand.
ATGGACTTGAAGGAGTACTTCCGCGAGATCGACGGCGGCCCGGAAATCGTGCAGGAGCGCATTCGCCGCGACGCCTCCGACTGGCAATGGCGCCGTCTGCGCATGTACGCCAAGCCGACCATCGCGATGGTCAACGGCTGGTGCTTCGGCGGTGGCTTCTCGCCGCTCGTGGCGTGCGATCTGGCCATTGCGGCCGACGATGCCGTGTTCGGTCTGTCGGAAATCAACTGGGGCATTCCGCCGGGCAACCTGGTGAGCAAGGCCATGGCTGACACGGTCGGTCATCGTCGCGCGCTGCACTACATCATGACCGGCGACACCTTCAACGGTGCGCAAGCCGCCGAGATGGGGCTGGTGAACGAGAGCGTGCCGCTCGCCCAACTGCGCGAGGCAACCATCGCGCTGGCGGGCAAGCTGCTGGAGAAGAACCCCGTGGTGCTGCGCGCGGCCAAGCATGGCTTCAAGCGCTCGCGTGAGCTGACGTGGGAGCAGTGCGAAGACTATCTGTACGCCAAGCTCGATCAGGCACAACTGCGCGACCCGGAACATGGCCGCGAGCAGGGCCTGAAGCAGTTCCTCGATGACAAGTCGATCAAGCCGGGCCTGCAAGCCTACAAGCGTTGAGGGCAGTTGGACGGTTGCGCGGTGCGATCTGCCCGCGATGATAAGTGGAAGCGAGAGGAGACAAAGCAATGCATGAAGTCCGGATGCTGATCGGCGGGCAGTGGCGAGACGCACAGAACGGCGCCACGTTCGAGCGCATCGACCCCGTTACCGGCGAAGTCGCCTCGCGCGCCCCGGCCGCGACGTTGGCCGACGCCGACGCAGCGGTGGATGCCGCGCAGGCCGCGTTTCCCGCATGGGCGGCGCTGTCGCCGGGAGCGCGCCGTGCGCGTCTGCTGGCCGCGGCCGAACGCATGGATGCCCGCGCCGCCGAATTCATTGCCGTGGGTGCCGCCGAGACGGGCGCGATGGCGAACTGGTATGGCTTCAACGTGATGCTCGCCGCGAACATGTTGCGCGAAGCCGCTGCGATGACCACGCAGATCGACGGCAGCGTGATTCCGAGCGATGTGCCCGGCAGTCTCGCGCTCGCGGTGCGCTCGCCGGTCGGTGTGGTGCTGGGCATCGCGCCGTGGAACGCCCCGGTGATTCTCGCCACACGTGCGCTGGCCATGCCGCTCGCCTGCGGCAACACCGTGGTGCTGAAGGCGTCGGAGCAATGCCCGGGCGTTCACGCGCTGATTGGGGCGTGTCTGCACGACGCCGGCCTCGGTGACGGCGTGGTCAATATCGTGACCAATGCACCGGCCGATGCTGGCGAGATCGTCGCGCGGCTGATCGCGCATCCGGCCGTGCGCCGGGTGAACTTTACGGGTTCCACGCATGTGGGACGCATCATCGCGCGCGTGGCCGCCGAGCATCTCAAACCTGCGTTGCTGGAGTTGGGCGGCAAGGCCCCGGTGCTTGTGCTCGACGATGCCGACCTCGATGCCGCCGTGGACGGTATCGCCTTCGGTGCGTTCTTCAACCAAGGGCAAATCTGCATGTCGACGGAGCGCGTGATCGTCGACGCCCGCATTGCCGATGCCTTCGTTGAGAAGCTGACGGCCAAGGCCGCGACGCTTCACGCGGGTTCGCCGACATCGCCCGACAGCGTGCTGGGTGCGATGGTCAGCGCGCAAGCGGCGTCGCGGGTGGCAGCGTTGGTGGAAGACGCCCGCGAACACGGCGCGCGTTTGCCGCTGGGCTGCCGTGTCGAAGGCGCCATCATGCAGGCGACGATTGTCGACGGCGTGACCCCTTCGATGCGGCTCTATCGCGAAGAATCGTTCGGCCCCGTAGTCACGATCCAACGTGTCGACGGTGACGACGAAGCCATCCGTGTGGCTAACGATAGCGAGTTCGGTTTGTCGGCGGCGATCTTCAGCCGCGATGTGTCGCGCGCGTTGCAGTTAGCCAAACGGATCGAGTCGGGGATATGCCACATCAACGGCCCGACGGTTCACGATGAAGCGCAGATGCCGTTCGGTGGTGTGAAGTCGAGCGGCTACGGCCGGTTCGGCAGCAAGGCGTCGATTGGCGAGTTCACCGAACTGCGCTGGATCACCGTGCAGACCACGCCCCGGCATTACCCGATCTGATCGCAGACGGCATCTGCGGCAGGGCGCTTGATTCACAGGGATCGCGCCTCTGTCTGCAAAGCCACTTAGGAAGTGCCCGTCGCGACATGCGCCCGAGAGCGCCGCGCGGCAGGCCGGAAGCAGGAGACAGTGTTTTGAACCAAGGCAACATCCCGGCCGCAGCCGACACTGCTGCGCATCGCTATCGTCACGTCGCCATCGGTAACCCCGGCGTGGAACTGCTGCGCGACGGCGAGTTCTGGTATCTGCGTTCGCGCGAAGCGCTCGGTGAGTTTCCCGAGCGGCTGACCGACCGTCTCGTGAGCGGCGCGGCGCAGCACCCCGAGCGATGGCTCATCGCCCGCCGTGGCGCTGACGGCGAGTGGGTCGGCATCACGTACGCCGAGATGCTGTCGCGGGCGCGGGCCATCGGTCAGGCGCTGCTCGATCGTGGGCTGTCGCAGACGCGCCCGATTGCGATTCTCTCCGGCAACGATCTCGAACATTTTCAACTGGCGCTCGGTGCGATGTTCGCAGGCGTGCCGTTTGCGCCGATTTCGCCCGCGTATTCCATCGTGTCGAGCGATTTCGGCAAGTTGCGCCATACGCTGGGTCTGCTGCAACCGGGGCTTGTCTATGCCACGGATGCCAGCGCCTACGGACGTGCGATGGATGCCGTCCTCGGTGACGATGTGATTCGCGTGACGGGCAATGGCGCGAATGGCACGTTGGCCTTCGACGCATTGCTCGACACCGTGCCGCGCGATATCGATGCGGCGCATGCGAAGGTCGATGGGCAGACCATCGCCAAGATTCTCTTCACCTCCGGCTCGACGCGTCAGCCGAAGGCCGTGCCGACCACGCAGCGCATGCTGTGCAGCAATCAGCAAATGCTGCTGCAAACGTTCCCGACGTTCGGCGAGGCGCCCCCAGTGCTGATCGACTGGTTGCCGTGGAATCACACGTATGGCGGCAGTCACAACGTGGGCATTGCGCTGTACAACGGCGGCACGCTGTATATCGACGACGGCAAACCCGTCGCTGGCAAGTTCGAAGAGACGCTGCGCAATCTTCGCGAGATTTCGCCGACGGTCTATTTCAACGTGCCCAAAGGCTGGGAAGATCTCGCCATCGCGCTGGAGAAAGATGCGGCGTTGCGCGAGCGTTTCTTCTCGAAGGTAAATCTGTATTTCTTTGGCGGTGCCGGGCTGTCACAAGCGGCATGGGATCGGCTGGAGCGTGTGACGGAAACGCACTGCGGCGAGCGCATTCGCATCATGTCCGGTCTGGGCATGACGGAAACGTCGCCGAGTTGCATGTTCACAACCGGGCCGATCATGCGCGCCGGGTATATCGGACTTCCGGCCCCCGGCTGCGAGGTGAAACTCGCGCCTGTCGGCGGCAAGCTCGAAGTGCGCTTTCGCGGCCCGAATGTCATGGGCGGTTACTGGCGTCATGAGGCGACGGATCCGGTCTTTGACGAAGAGGGCTACTACTGCACCGGCGACGCGGCAACCTTCGTGGATATCGCACATCCGGAAATCGGGTTGCAATTCGACGGCCGTATTACCGAAGACTTCAAACTGAGTTCGGGCACGTTCGTGAGTGTCGGGCCGCTGCGCGCACGTGTGATTTCCGAAGGCGCGCCGTACGTGCAGGACGCGGTCGTGACCGGCATCAATCGCGACGACATCGGCCTGCTCGTCTTCCCGCGCGTCGACGATTGCCGACGGCTCAGCGGGCTGCCGGCGAGTGCATCGATGGCCGACGTGGTGGCATCCGCGCCAGTGCGCGAGTTCTTTACCAGCCTGATGCAGCAACTGAACGTGCAGGCAGGCGGTAGCGCGACCTATGTGGCGAGGCTCTGGTTGCTCGACACGCCGCCGTCGCTCGATCGCGGCGAGGTGACCGACAAGGGCTCGATCAATCAGCGCGCGGTGCAGGATCATCGTGCGGCAACCGTCGACGCGTTGCACGCTGCCCAGTCTGGCGACGTGCGCGCCATTTTGGCCCCCGCGAGACGCTGAAATGGTCTATCGGGAAGTGCGTAGTGCGGCGGACGATATTGCGTTCGTGATGACGCGGCTCGGCGTGGGCGATGCGCTCGCGCAATTGGCACCGTTTCGCGAGTTCGACACGGCAACGCTCATGCAGGTGGTCAACGAAGCAGGGCGCTTTGCACGCGACGTGCTGGCGCCGCTCAACGCAGCGGGCGATCGTGACGGCTGCCAGTGGCAAGACGGCGAGGTGCGCACCCCGGCAGGGTTCGCCGAGGCCTATCGCCAGTACCGGGAGGCCGGCTGGCCGTCGCTGCCTTGTGATCCCGACGTGGGCGGGCAGGGTCTGCCCATCGTCGCGCAGGTGGCATTGCAGGAGCTGACCGCCGGGGCGAACCTCGCATGGACGATGTACCCGGGCATTCTGCACGGTGCGTACGAGTGTGTGCACCGCTTCGGCAACGAGGCGTTGCAGGACGCGTGGCTTGCGCCGCTGGTGAGCGGCGAATGGCTGGCGACGATGTGCCTGACCGAGCCGGGCGCGGGCAGCGATCTGGGGCAGATTCGCACCCGTGCTGAGTGGTTTGACGATCAGACGGTACGCGTGACCGGCGAGAAGATATTCATCTCCGGCGGCGATCAGGACTTCACGCCGAACATCGTGCATCTGGTGCTGGCGCGCACGGCCGATGCACCGGCGGGTAGCGCCGGGTTGTCGCTCTTTCTCGTACCGAAGTGGCTGCCCGACGGCGAACGCAATGCCGTGCAGTGCACCGGTATCGAACACAAGATGGGCATTCGCGGCAGCGCCACTTGCTCGATGGCATTCGAGGGCGCGACGGGCTATCTCGTCGGGTCACCGCACGGGGGACTCGAAGCGATGTTCGCGATGATGAATTCGGCGCGGCTGCATGTGGGCGCTTCCGGGCTAGGCCTTGCACAGAGCGCGTTCGAAATGTCTGCGCGACACGCCAGCGAGCGCGTGCAGTCGCGTGTGCCGGGGGCGGCTGCGGGAGCCCCTATCGCGGCGCATCCGGCCGTGTGGCGTTTGCTTGAAGGGCAACGCGTCGCAGTCGAAGGCGCTCGCCTGTTGTTGTATCGCGCAGCACTCGCGATTGACGAAGCGCATCACGCCGAGACGCCTGAAGTACGGCAGCAAGCCAATGCGCTCGCTGCGCTGCTGACGCCGGTCGTCAAGGCGATGCTCACGGAACAGGCGTTCGACGGTGCTAGCGCGGCGTTGCAGGTGTTCGGCGGCTACGGCTATGTGGAAGAAACGGGCATCTCGCAAATCATGCGCGATGCGCGCATCCCGATGATCTACGAAGGCACGAACGAGATTCAGGCCATCGATCTGTTCATGCGCAAGATCGTTCGCGACAACGGCGCGACGCTGGGGCAGTGGCTCGACTGGGCGCGCGCTCAGGTTTGCGAGGTTTCGACCGATAACGCACTCGGCGGCTTCCACGCAGCGCTAGCTTGCTTCGACGAATGGCGGGCACTGATGCCGAATGCGATTTCGCTGGCACAAGCATCGCCCCGTGCGGCGCTATGTGTTGCAGGAGAGGTGATGCGCGTCGTGCACGGCTTGTCGATGGCTGGCCTCTGGGCACAGGCGGCGCTCGCCGATGGCGGCGATGTCCACGGCAAACGCAGCGCAGCGCGCTATTGGCTCAAATTCGAACTCCCCGACACACAGCGGGCGATGGGCATCATCGCGGCGCAGACTGCCGAACCGGAGACCGCAGCATGAATCTCGACACACTCGTCGCTATCGATACGCACGTTCACGCCGAAGTGTCCTGCTGTCAGCCTCCGGATTTGTTCGGCAAAGCATTCGACGACGCGGCGGACAAATATTTCGGCACCGTGCTCAAGCAGAACCGCCGGCCGACGATTCCAGAGACCATCGCGCATTACCGCGAGCGCAATATCGGCTTCGTGATGTTCACGGTCGATTGCGAGGCCAACATCGGCCGGCGGCGTATTCCGAACGAGGAAATCGCGGGCTATGCGCAAGAGAACGCCGACATCATGATCGCGTTCGCGAGCATCGACCCGCACAAGGGACGCATGGGCGTGCGCGAAGCGCGCCGTCTGGTCGAAGAGTTTGGTGTGCGCGGGTTCAAGTTCCACCCGACGATGCAGGGTTTCTTCGCCAACGACCGGATGGCGTATCCGATGTACGAGCTGATCGCGGAGTACCAACTGACTGCCGTGTTTCACAGCGGTCATTCGGGCATCGGTTCGGGCATGCCCGGCGGCGGCGGGCTTCGGCTCAAGTACTCGGAGCCAATTCATCTCGACGACGTGGCGACCGATTTTCCCGAAATGAACATCGTGATTGCGCACCCCTCGTGGCCGTGGCAATCGCAGGCGCTCTCGATCGCGCTGCACAAGCCGAACGTGTATATCGACTTGTCGGGCTGGTCGCCGAAGTACTTCTCGCCGGAACTGGTGCAGTACGCGAACTCTCTGCTGCGCGAAAAGATGCTGTTCGGCTCGGACTTTCCGTTGATTGCCCCGGACCGCTGGCTGCGCGACTTCGAGACGGCGGGCTTTCGCGATGAAGTCAAACCACTGGTGCTCAAGGAGAACGCCGTGCGCATGCTGGGGCTGGGTGCCAGTGCGGACACATCGCCCGCAGTGGTGGTGTGAACCCCGGCGCTCAACGAAGCCCGGGCACGCCGTAACGCACGCGCGCAGCTTCGCGCATGGCGCTGATGAGCGTCTGCTCGGGCGGCGTGGGCATGGTGTCGTTGCGCCAGAGAATGCCGATGGATTCCTCGGTGCCTTTGGTGGCGAAGGGCAGGGCGCACAGCACACCGTCGGCCAAATCGTCCTGCACGGTGATTTCCGAGGCGATCCAGACCACGTCGTCGCGCAGTGTCATGGCGCGGGCGAGCGACATGGAGAGCAGTTCCGAATAGTCGTCCAGCGCGCCGACGCCATGGGCGCGCAGGAAACTGTCGGCGGTATGGCGCAGGATCGTGCCGTGGGGCGGCAGCACGACGTGGTAGCGGGCGATATCGGCAATCGACACAGTGCGCTGCTTCACCTGCGGATGATCGGGGCGCACTACGATGCACAGCGGGGTGGCATAGAGATGTTCGAACGTGAGGCCGGTCATGCCTTCCGGCCCGGACAGACGCCCCAACGCGAGCGCCACCTGTCCCGATTTCAACTGCGTGAGCAACTGCTGATTGGCGCCGGTGTGGACCTGAACGACGATGCCCGGCCATTCCCGCCGGAAGGTTTCGAGCACGGCGGGCATCATCGCCGCCGCCAGCGTGGGCAGTACGGCGATCTCGATCACACCGCCGGTCTGACCGACGGCGCGTGAGAGGACATCGATGCCCTGCCGCAGCGCGCTGACGCTGGCGCCCGCATGGCGCAGGAAGAGTTCGGCCTGCGCAGTCGGGCGCGCGCCATTACGGCCACGGTCGAACAGGCGCACGCCGAGCAGCGCTTCAAGCTCGGCAATGGTCTTGCTCACCGCCGGCTGGGTGATGGACAGCGCTTCGGCTGCCCGTTGCAGGCTGCCGTGCTGTGCGACCGCCAGCAGGCATTGCAAATGGCGCAGCTTGATACGCCCGTCGAGTAAGTGTCTTTCCATGCCGAAAAGTTATGAAAAGCCTAAGAAAATGTCAATAAATATATCCGTTGATTATGGATATAGTGTTGCAAACGAACTAAACACACTGGAAGGATTTGTTCATCCTAGCCAGGCCCGTCAACACAAAATGGAGTGAGACCATGTCGAAGTCGACAACCGTCCTGCGCCCGCGCGATTGGGACTCCCATCCCAAACTCATCGACAGCGGGTACAAGTCCACCGCGCTGCGAGGCCCCAAGGAACTGCTGGTTCCGGTCAAACAGAATCTCGCAGACCTGCGCTCGCCGGTCTACGGCAACGGCATCATCGGGGCGCTGGACAGCGACCTGACGCGCAATGCCGTGCGCAACGGCGAACCGCTTGGCGAGCGCATCATCGTCACCGGCCGCGTGCTCGACGAAGGCGGCCGTCCGGTACCCAATACCCTCGTTGAACTGTGGCAGGCGAACGCCTGCGGCCGTTACGTGCACAAGGTCGATCAGCACGACGCCCCGCTCGATCCGAACTTCCTCGGTGCCGGCCGCGCGATGACCGATGCCGAAGGGCGTTACAAGTTTCTGACGATCAAGCCGGGTGCGTACCCGTGGAAGAACCACCACAACGCGTGGCGTCCGCAGCATTTGCACTTCTCGGTGTTCGGCCAGTACTTCGCGACCCGGCTCGTGACGCAGATGTACTTCCCGGGCGACCCGCTGCTCGCCTACGACCCGATTTTCGAGGCCACGCCGGCGCATGCCCGCAACCGCCTGATCGCGCGTTTCTCGATGGACATCACCGAGCCCGACTACGCGCTGGGTTACGAATTCGACATCGTGCTGCGCGGTGCCGACCAAACGCCGATGGAGTCCTGAGCCATGTCCGACTACAAGCAAACGCCGTCGCAGACCGTCGGCCCGTACTTCGCTTATGGCCTCTCGCCCGAGCAGTACCTGTACGACTTCAAGAGCGCCTTCACGCCGGTGGCCGCCACCGACCGTGCGAAGGGCGAAGCCATCCGCGTGATCGGTCAGGTGATCGACGGTGCCGGTAACCCGATCAACGACGCGCTCATCGAGATCGTGCAGGCCGACGCCGACGGGCGGTATGTCGAGACGGCCGACGACATCGAGCGCACCGGCTTTGCGGGTGCCGCGCGTTGCGGCACGGGCACCGACGCCGAGAACCGTTTCGTGATCGAGACGATCAAGCCGGGCTCGACCGGGCAGGGCGAGGCACCGCGCATCGACGTGGTGCTGACGATGCGGGGCTTGCTGAATCATCTGTTTACGCGTATCTATTTCGACGATGAGGCAACTGCCAACGCGGCAGACCCCGTGCTGCAACAGGTACCGGCCGAGCGGCGCCACACGCTGGTGGCGCGCCGCGAGGTGATCGGCGGGCGTGTGACGTACCGTTTCGATATCCGTATGCAGAGCCACGGCGGCAATGCGGAGACGGTCTTCCTCGACCTCTGACGTCGGTTGAAGTCTTTCTGACATTGGCGCGGCCTCGGGCCACCGGCATGAAAGTGCTGGCGGCCCGTGGCCGTCTCTGCATTTTTGCAATGCAACAACCACCATCGACTCTCCGATGACGGAACTGCTTGACTCATTGCTGCGCGGCGCTGCCGTGTCGGCGCGCTTCTCGCGCGACGCCACGCTTCAGGGCATGCTCGACTTCGAAGTGGCGCTCGCGCGCGCCGAAGCCGATACCGGCCTCATCCCGGCGTCCGCCGTCGCCCCCATTACTGCCTCGGCCCACGCGGCCGATCTCGATTGGCCGGCGCTGCGCGACGCCGCCGCGTGCGCGGGCAATCTCGCCATTCCCCTGGTCAAGCAACTGACCGCGCGCGTGAAAGCGCTCGACCCCGAAGCGGCCCGCTTCGTGCACTGGGGCGCGACCAGTCAGGATGCGATCGATACCGGTCTCGTGCTGCAAGTGCGTGGCGCACTCGACGATCTCGGCGCGGACCTCGACGGTCTGATCGCACAGTTCGCCGATCAGGTGCGCGCACATCGCGCGACGCTGATGATTGGCCGCACGTGGTTGCAACACGCGTTGCCCATCACCTTCGGCCTGAAGCTGGCCGGCACGCTCGACGCGCTGTTGCGCGCGCGCACGGATCTGCTCGCGTTGCGGGCGCAAGTGCTGTGCGTGCAGTTTGGTGGCGCGGCAGGCACGCTCGCGTCGCTGGGCACGCAAGGCCCGGCGGTGAGCGCAGCACTGGCGAAACATCTCGGTTTGTCCGACGCCGCGACGCCGTGGCACGGCCAGCGCGATCGCATCGTGCGCGTGGGCAGTTGGGCGGCATCGCTCACGGGCCTGCTCGGCAAGTTCGCGCGCGATACGGCCATGCTCACGCAAACGGAAGTGGGCGAGATCGGCGAGGCATCCGGTCCGGGCCGGGGCGGCTCGTCGACCATGCCGCACAAACGCAACCCGGTCGGATGTGCGGCCATTCTTGCCGCCGCAGCACGCACGCCGCAACTCGTCGCGACGTTGTTCGGCGCGATGCAGCAGGACCACGAGCGCGGGCTGGGCACGTGGCACGCCGAGTGGGAAACGTTGCCCGAACTGCTCATGTTGTGCGGCGGCGCGCTGGCCACCTCGCGCACGCTGATCGACGGATGGACCGTGGACGGTGCGCGCATGCGCGCCAATGTCGATCTCACGCATGGCCTGATCATGGCGGAAGCGGTCACGATGGCGCTCGGCGAATCGATGGGGCGGTTAGAGGCGCATCGCCGCATCGAAGCCCGCTGCCGCGACGCCGTGGCCCAACAGCGCGATCTGCTCGACGTGCTGCGCGAAGACGACGAGATCACGCGCGTTCTCTCCGACGACGCCCTCGTGCGTCTGACGGACCCTCAACACTATCTGGGCGCTGCCGAGACGTTCGTGAGCCGCGTATTGGCGCTCGCTGACGCGGCGGCCCCTGACTCTCTTCAAGGCGGGACATCTCAATGAACGATCAGGAACGCTACGACAACGGCATGCAGGTGCGTCGCGCCGTCCTTGGCGACGCGCACGTCGACCGCACGCTTACGCGTCGCAACGAATTCAACGACGAGTTTCAGAACTTCATCACGCGCTTCGCATGGGGCGATATCTGGACGCGTCCGGGGCTGACGCGCCATATGCGCAGCATGATCACGCTCTCGCTGCTCATCGCGCTCAATCGCGGCGATGAGTTCCGCATGCACGTGCGCGCCGCGTTCAACAACGGTGTGACCCGCGACGAGATGAAAGAGCTGTTCATGCACGCCGCGCTGTATTGCGGCTTGCCCGCGGCGAATCAGGCCATTCACGATGCCGAGAAGGTGTTCGCGGAAATGGAAGCGGCCGAGCCGGGTTCGACCACGCGTGCGCGTGATGACGCACAAGGTTGAGGAGACGATTCGAATGACCGTAGAACGTCTGATCGACGTGGGTGACGCCACGCTGCGTGTGGCGATCGATGGGGCCGACCACGCCCCCGCACTGGTGCTGTCCAATTCGCTGGGCACCACGCTGGAGATGTGGGCGCCGCAGGTGAGCGAGCTCGCACGAGACTTCCGTGTGATTCGCTACGACACGCGCGGACACGGTGGCTCGTCGGTGACGCCGGGGCCGTACAACATCGCGCAACTCGGGCGCGACGTGGTGGCACTGCTCGATGCCCTCGGCGTTGCCCGTGCCAGTCTGGCAGGGGTGTCGATGGGCGGCATGACCGGCATGTGGCTGGGCATTCATGCGCCGGAGCGTCTTGAGCGTCTGGCGATTGTCTGCTCGTCGGCGCACATCGGCGGCGAGGATGGCTGGAACGGCCGTATCCGTACCGTGCTTGCTGACGGCATGGGCGCCGTGACCGATGCCGTCGTGTCGCGCTGGTTCACGCCGTCGTATCCGCAGCGTGAGCCCGCCACCGTGGACGGCATGAAGGCCATGTTCCGTTCGCTCTCGCCGGAAGGCTACGCGGCGGCCTGCGGTGCGGTGCGCGATATGAATCAGCTCGATGAGATTGCCGCCATCAAGGCGCCGACACTGGTGATTACCGGGTCGGAAGATATGGCGACGCCGCCGGCGATGTCGACAGCCATCGTCGAGCGCATTGCCGGCGCGCAGCAGGTGGTGGTGCCGGGCGCGCATCTGTCGAACATCGAATGCGCATCGGCGGTCACGACCGCGCTGTCGTCGTTCCTGCGCGGGGCGGCTTAAGTCTAGTCCTGCACCTAGTCCTGCGTTTCATCCGACATCTCGGCCGGCACGTCGTCGCCGAGATGTTCATGCTGGGCCGAGCGCCGGAATGCCGAGGGCGTGACGCCCACGTGCCGCTTGAACACCCGGCAGAAGTACGCCGGGTCCTGAAAGCCAAGTTCGTAGGCGACGTGCGAGACCGGTGCGGGAATATAGATGAGCTTGCGGCGGGCTTCGAGCATGAGCCGGTCCTGCACCAAATCGAAGGCCGATTTGCCCGCGATGCGCCGGCACAGCCGGTTGAGCTTGCTCTCCGTCACATGCAGCCGCTCAGCGTACGCAGGCACGCTCCACGCCTCGGTGTAGTGCGTTTCCACCAGTGCGCGAAATCGTGCAAACAAATCGAGTTCGGTCCGCCCTGTGCGCGTGGCCGAATCGTGATGCGCGCGCAGTCGCGTGAGCAGCAGCAGAACGCTGCGCGTGAGCCAGCCGACCATCTCCGCGTGTCCGAGTTGCGGGCGCGAAAACTCGTCCATGATCAGGCCCAGCAGGGTATAGAGACGGTCGCGTGTTTGCGGCGCGTCAGCCAGCGCGAAGAGCCACGGCTTTCGCAGCAGCGATTCGACATCGGCATCGACCCCGAACGCGGCGTCGAACGGCACGCTCTGTGCCATCGTCAACACAAAGCCGTGCGCGCCGCGGCTGAAGCGGAAGTTATGCACGGCCGACGGATGCACGGTGATCACCGCCGGGCCTTCGACTTCCCACGTCTCGTCGTCGACATTCGCCTCGACGGTGCCCTCGAAGATCGCGAGTACCTGAAACAGTCCCAGATGGCGATGCGTGTCGATGTGCCAGTCGTACAGACGGCTGCGCGTTTCAATCCACTCGATATGGACGAAATCGGCGCTGTCGGTCTCGTGCAATTCACCGTAAAGCGAAAACTCCGGAATCGTGTCGCGCGCCGCGCGCAGTCGGGATGACGAGCCTGACATACTGGTTTTCCCTTGGGCGAAGTTGTCGGAAAAGTACAAGAAAGTCGTCGATTCATCCATTCAATGCGACGCGCGCGGTCCATAAGATATGACGCATTCGCCCCTCATGACAAGGCGTGCGCGCGTGTTTCGACATGCTCGTTTACGCGCAGTCCTAAGTTGGTGCAATGCGTGAAGCGCAGTCAAGAAATACAACATTCGCGCATGCCGTTTGTGTCTCGAGAGGGCGACGCAAATTTAAGGAGACAACCTCATGCGTACCCATTACCCCGTCGTCATCGTCGGTGCCGGTCCTGCCGGCCTGCTGCTTTCTCATCTGCTGCACTTGCAGGGCATCGAATCGATCGTGCTCGAATCGCGCTCGCGCGAAGCCGTCGAGTCGACCATTCGCGCCGGTGTGCTGGAGCAGGGCACGATGGACATTCTCAACGAGACGGGCGTGGGCGAGCGCATGCGCCGCGAAGGGGCGGTACACCACGGGATCGAGCTGGCGTTTGGCGGCGCTCGCCATCGCATTGCACTGACCGAACTGACCGGGCGTGCCATCACGGTCTACGCGCAGCACGAGGTCATCAAGGACCTGATCGCGGCCCGCGAGGCGGCGCAGGGCGAGATTCTGTTCGAGGTGTCCGACGTCTCGGTGCACGACGTCGACAGCACGCAACCGAGCGTGCAGTTCACGGTGGGCGGACAGACGCGCCGCCTCAACTGCGATTTCATCGCGGGTTGCGACGGGTTCCACGGCGTGTGCCGTGCAGCGGTGCCGTCGGACGTGCGCAACGAATATCAGCGCGTGTATCCGTTCGGCTGGTTCGGCGTGCTGGTGGAGGCACCGCCGTCATCCGACGAACTGATCTACGCCGCGCACGAACGTGGCTTCGCCCTCATCAGCACGCGCTCGCCGATGGTGCAGCGCATGTACTTCCAGTGCGACCCGGCCGAGCGTGCCGAGACGTGGAGCGACGAGCGCATCTGGCACGAACTGCACACGCGCACCGAGAGCGACGATGGCTGGCGACTCAAGGAAGGGCGCATCTTCCAGAAGGGCGTCATCGCCATGCGCAGTTTCGTGGCAACGCCGATGCAACACGGCCGACTCTTTCTCGCAGGGGATGCCGCGCACATCGTGCCGCCCACGGGCGCCAAGGGGATGAATCTGGCCGTCGCCGACGTGTGGCGTCTGGCCCGTGCGCTCGACGACTTCTTCCATCGCGATACGGAAGGCGCGCTCAAGGGGTATTCCGAGGCGGCGCTCAAGCGGATCTGGCGTGCCGAGCACTTCTCGTACTGGATGACGCGCATGCTGCACCGTCTGGACGACGCGTCGCCGTTCGAGCAAAAGATGCAACGCGCCGAGCTGGAGTACGTGGTGAGCTCGCGTGCGGCGTCGATGACGCTGGCGGAAAACTACGTCGGGCTGCCGTTGGCCTGACGGCCCTATGAGGGCTTGATGACTGGCCGTGCTATAAGGTTCTCGCACCCCGGCGGCACCTGCCGGGGGCATAACCGCCCGTTATGGATGATCTGACGAAAGATCATTTCGAGAGGCGGGCGAAACACGTACAGTAGCGGCAGAAATCGGGACCCCCCCCGCGCCCCCTCAGAGGGACGTAACCCGGTTTCAGAACGACGACATACGGAGCGGCAAAGCTCCGAGGAGACAGCTTCATGACCCAGACGCGCACGGTGGATGTGCCCGCCTATATCAACGCACAACGGTTTTCCGGCTTTCAGTGGCTGGTGCTGATCTTGTGTTTCTTCATCGTCGCCATCGACGGTTTCGACACCGCCGCTATTGGCTACATCGCGCCCGCGCTCGTGCAGGAATGGCACATCGATAAGGGCTCGCTCGGTCCGGTGCTCTCGGCGGCGCTGTTCGGTCTGGCCGGCGGTGCCATCTTTGCCGGCCCGCTCGCCGATCGCGTCGGCCGCAAGACGATGCTCGTGCTGTCGGTCGTGTTCTTTGGTGTTGCCAGTTTGGCGACCGCCTTCGCGCAGGATCTGACGACGCTGACGGTGTTGCGCTTTCTCACCGGACTTGGTCTGGGCGCAGCCATGCCCAATGCCGTGACGCTGATCTCGGAGTTTGCGCCCGAAGCGCGCCGCGCCGTGATCGTCAACACGATGTTCTGCGGGTTTCCGCTGGGCGCATCGGTCGGCGGCTTTGTCGCGTCGTGGCTGATTCCGACGTTCGGCTGGCACAGCGTGCTGGTGCTTGGCGGCGTGCTGCCGCTGTTGCTCTCGGTGCTGCTGATTTTCCTGCTGCCCGAGTCGGTGAAGTATCTCGTCGTGCATCAGAAGCCGGTCGAGCGCGTGCGTCGCATTCTGTCGCGCATTGCCGGGGAGTCGATGGATGACGTGACGACGTTTACCGTCAACGAAGCCGCGCCGAAGCGTGCGGGTTCCCCCATCGGCGTGGTGCTGTCGAAGCAATACGGTTTCGGCTCGGTGATGCTGTGGCTGACCTACTTCATGGGGCTGGTGATCTTCTACCTGCTCACGAGCTGGATGCCGATTCTGTTCAAGGATGCCGGCTTTACCGTGCAACGCGCCGCATTGATTACCGCACTGTTCCCGCTGGGCGGCGGTGTCGGCACGATTCTGTCGGGCTGGCTGATGGACAAGTTCAATGCGCAGAAAGTGGTGGCGGTCGGCTATGCGCTGACGGCCGTGCTGGTCTACGCCGTGGGGCAGGCGATGGGTGACATCGGCATGCTTGTCACGCTGATCTTCCTCGCAGGCACGGCGATGAACGGCGCGCAATCGTCGATGCCGTCGCTCGCCGCGATGTTCTACCCGACGCACGGCCGTGCCACCGGCGTGGCATGGATGCTCGGAATCGGCCGCTTTGGCGGCATTGCCGGTGCGTTGCTCGGTGCGGAATTGATGCGCCGCCACCTCGGCTTCTCGGCAACGTTCTCGCTGCTGGCGATTCCGGCGGTGATTGCGACCATCGCCTTGCTCGCCAAGAATGCATGGGAGCGTGCACGTGGCGATCAACTGTCGTCCGACGACGCCGCTCAGGCGCGCAAGTCGGCGGCGATGCACTGACAACCGATTGACCGTAGTAGCAGTGTTGACGCGGCGCCTTGTGCGCCGCGTTTTTTATGGGACTCTGAATTGGCAGGCTTCAGTTGTGCTTACGTCCGAGATGAAGCATGCGCTCGCGTACCTGCTCTTCGGCACGCCAGTGCTCGGCCGGCTTGACCAGATCGCTGCGGCTGATGATGCCGATGAGACGGCGTGAGGCGGCATCGGTGACAACCGGCAGACGCTCAAGACCATGCGCGGCAAAGCGTGCCGAGAGGATGCGCCCTGTCTCGCCCGGCAGCGCCACCAGCGGCGGATTCACGCCGTACAACTGCCCCAGCGTTTGCAGGCCGGCAGCCTGTGCCCGCGTGAGCGCCTGACGGTCAACCATGCCCAGCACGGCGTGCGTCGCATCGGTCACCGGGTAGGCCCGATGACGTTGACTCGCGCCGAACGCTTGTGTGGCAGCGGCGTCGATCGTCATGTCCGCCGACAGGGCAACCGGCTCGCGCGTCATCAGCTCACCGACGTGCAGCCGCTCAAGCGGATCGACACCATACTCGCGATGAATGTGCCGCCCGCGCCGCGCAATCTTCTCCGTCATGATCGAGCGCGGCATGATCCAGATCGTCACGCCGTAGGCCACACCGCAGGTCAGAAGCAGCGGCAGCAACGCGTTGACGTCGTGTGTCAGGCCGAGGGCAAAGACGATGGCGGTGAGCGGCGCACCGAGCACGCCGGCCAGCGTGGCCGCCATGCAGATGAGCGCCCAGAGCGACACGTCGCCGCCCGGCAGCACCGGGGCGAGCAAGGTGCCGAGCCCTGCACCGATCATCAGCAGCGGGGCAAGCACACCGCCCGACGTGCACGACCCCAGCGCAATCGCCCAGATGATCGCCTTGACCAGCAATAGCGCGAGCGCCGCGTGCAGGGTGAAGTGACCCGCGAGCAAGTCGGCGATGACGTCATAACCCACACCGAGCGCACGCGGCTGCAAATAGCCACCGATGCCGACCGCGAGGCCGCCAATGGCTGGCCACCACATCCAATGCACCGGCAGCTTGTGAAACGCATCTTCGATCGCGTAGAGCGCGCGCGACATGCCTGCGGACAGCACACCGGCACACACACCCGCGATCACGCATGACACCAAGGCGATCGGCACGACGGGCGGCGTCGTCATCGGGAACAGCGGCCCGGCTTCAAGCATCAGCGGCCGTGCAAAACCGGCGACGGCGCACGCCACGATGACGGGCAGCAGGCTGCGCGGGCGCCATTCGAACAACAGCAGCTCCACCGCGAGCAGCACGGCGGCAACCGGTGTGCCGAAGACGGCGGTCATGCCGGCGGCTGCCCCGGCGACCAGCAGTGTCTTGCGCTCGGCGGCGCTCAGGTGAAAGACCTGCGCGATCAGCGAGCCGATGGCACCGCCGGTCATGATGATCGGCCCCTCGGCCCCGAACGGTCCGCCGCTGCCGATCACGATGCCTGAGGACAACGGCTTGAGCACAGCCACGCGCGGCGACATCTTGCTCTTGCCGAAGAGGATCGCCTCGATGGCTTCCGGAATCCCGTGGCCGCGAATCTTGTCGCTGCCGAAGCGCGCCATCGCGCCGACGATCAACCCGCCGATGACGGGCAATGCGATGACGGCGAGGCCCAGCGTGTTGTGCGCGGGCGAGGTCGGCGCGAACGACAGCGTCTGATAGAAGAACAGGTTGGTGAAGCCCTGAATCAGGTGCAGCAGCAACCACGCGGCGGGAACACCGCAAAAGCCGATGAACGCGGCCAGCACAATGAGTCGCGACAGCCCCGGCGTGCGCGCAAAGTCGCGCGCATGGGCCGGTGGTGCCATCGGTGAAGTCGTATCGGAAGCAGATGACATGGTGGGACCGTTGCCTACAGGTGAACGCCACGAATGTGGAAGATGTCGGCGAAGGTGGTCAGCTCGTTGCGATGCTGGGCGGCGAGCTTGGCGAGACACGCGTCACCGGCGGGCGAGAGATGAACTTCCACCACGCGCCGGTCGCTCTCGTTTTGCCGGCGTGTAACGAGCCCGGCCTTTTCGCAGCGCGCCACCAGCGCAACCACGCTGTGATGGACGGCTTGCAGTCGCTCCGCTAATTCACTAATCGACGCCCACTCACGTCCCGGTATACCTTTCACGTGCAGCAGCAACAGATACTGCTGCGGCGTGATGCCACCCTCGCGCGCCGCGGTCTCGCTGAAGTTCAGGAACCGGCGCAGGCGATAGCGAAATTCGGAGAGGGCTTCGAAGTCGCTCTTGTTCAGGGCATCGGCCGTGATCGGCGCGGCAGGGTCGGTCGCATCGGGAGAAGTGTCGCGGGACATGTTCCGGAAAGGTCCAAAGGAATGCGTTATCAGGCGTAGGCCCGAAAGCCAAAAAATATATCACATCACGATATAAATTCAGGACTTAGGGATAGCCGGGGATGACAAAAGGGGGGCGGCGCGTGCAGAATCGCGAAAAAACGAGACTCAGTAGTGACTGGAACTCGATCCCCGCCGAGACGTCGCCATGCGCTGGTGACGAGCGTCGTCCGAGCGGGCCGACCTCTGACAGGGAGGAGACATGGCTTCCACGGTCCGACGCCATTGGCGTACGGGTACGTTGCTGTTGCTTTCGGTGGCGTTGGGCTCGACGATCGCCGCTTATCACTACGCCACAGGCTTCGAGCTGGGTGGCGGTGTTTTCCAGCAGATCGGCTTCGGACGCGCTGACGCGGCACCTGCGCCAGTCGCACAGACACGCGCGCCGCCGGCTGCCTGCGAAGGCAGCGGTTGCCGCCCCGGTGTGAAGACGACGTCGCACTGAGTCTTCAGCATTGCGGCGAACGAACTACGGCAGACAATGAGCGATGCCCGCGCAAGCTCGCGCTCGTGCAGGCATCCGGGCCGCACCCCGTTGCAGGGCGCGGCTTTTTTCGTTGATTGCGTTGCTGCGATCAGAACGTGTGACGCACGCCGATGGTCATGGCGCTTTGCGTGGCGTCGCGTCCCGGTGCGCCGCCGGTGATGCCCGGGTTGTACATGTTCCACGCACGCAGGTTGGCGAAGTACGAGTAGATGTCCGTGCGCTTGGACAGGAAGTAGTCCACCCCGACGTTGAACTGGAGCAGGCGGCCCGTATCCGGCGCGCCAACGAACGAATAACGCGAATGCAGCACCGCGCCGACCAACTCGAGGTTCGGCAGCACCCAGTAGTTCACGCCCACGTCGAACACATTGGTCGCGCTGTTGTTCGAGCCTGCGGCGGCAAATGCGCCGGTGCTCGCTGCACTGGTGAACGTGGTGGCGAACGGTGCCGACGTGCCGCCAAAGCGCGCGAGCGGTTGCAGCGTGCGTGACCACGAGGCGTAGACGCGCGCCTTGTCCCACTTGTAGCTCGTGCCCACCATCCACGTGCGGATGCACACATCCCCCGAATTGCCGTAAGCCGGATCGCAGCCGGCGCCTGAGCTGGCGCCCACGTCGCTCGACGTGTTGGTAGCGGCCGTCCCTGTGCCCAGACGCGACTGCCAGTAGCCAAAGCCGATGCCGAAACCGCCGTACTTGTAGTTGGCACCGAAGCCGAGCGATTGTCCCGTCGACATCGAGCCGGGCGTGCCGCCGAAGCCGTAGGTCGCGTTGGCGGTCAGGCCGTTGAAGTCGGGCGAGTCGTAGCGGATCGAGTTGTTCGAACGGTTGCCGCCGACCCGGTCGAGGTTGTTGTCGTGCACGCCGTTGATGAAGACGCCGAAGTTGTAGACGCTCGAATACCACGTCGCGATTTCATCGATGTAATCCTTGCGGCGGCCCAATTGCACCGTACCGTAGGGGCTGGACAGGCCGACGACTGACGTGCGGCCGAGCGGCAGCCCGCCCTGACCGGCCGTGCCGTTGGCCACCGAGAAGCCCCCCTCAAGGATGAACAAGGCCTTCAGGCCACCGCCCAGATCCTCGGTGCCCTTCATGCCCCAGCGCGATTGCTGGAGATCGCCGCTATCCACGCTGAACCGGTTGCCCGTGGCCGTGCCGCTCGGGCCTGCCACCTTGCTGACGTAAGTCACCCCGCTGTCGATCAGGCCGTAGAGCGTGACGTTCGATTGCGCGGCTGCCGATGCGCTGATTGCGGCCGTGCCCAGGCCCAGAAACGCCATGCGTGCGACTGACCATGCCTTGTGATTCATATCCCCCCTCCGGGTGTTTTTGAGTGATTGACTCGAATGTTTTAATGATTAAAACGACGTTTTGAAAATTATCAATTCGAGGACGTGAAATCGTCAACGGGGGAGAAAAAATTAGCGACCTGAAGATCACGTCAGTGCACTGATCGCATCATTTCAATCACTGAAACATCCAACTGGCGGGCATGTTTGGCGGGGTTTTAGTGTGTGACGGCATCGATGGCCGGGCAAAAAGGATGTCGAGGGTGCTTGACCCGCCAAATTTTTTGAGGCTTAATTTTTAATACGTTGTTTTAATAAATAAAACAAAGACAGTTTGAGGCGGTCGATGCAGACGATTTCCGGCTGCAAAGTGGTGATCAGAACGTTGGAAAAAATTTCGATGGTGACGCAAGAAAACAACACGGCGTGCTTCGTGACGCGCGCTCAGGGCGAGTCGTTGCCGATCGTGTTCGACTCGCCGCACAGCGGCATCGAGATGCCGGCCGACTTCGGCACGATTGCGCCGCACGAAGCGTTGCTCTCGGGATGGGACGCCTTCGTCGACGAGCTGTGGACTTGTGTCCCGCGTCATGGCGGCACGCTGATCGGCGCGACGTTTCCGCGCACGTACATCGATGCGAATCGCGCGGCGACCGATATCGATGCCGACATGCTCGATGCGCCCTGGCCGGGTGCGATTGCGCCGGAGAAGTACTCGGCGCGTGGCATGGGCTTGCTGCGCCGCTATGCGCTGCCGGGCATGCCGATGTACGACCGCAAGTTGACGGTGGCCGAAGTGCAGCACCGTCTCGACGCGTACTACCTGCCGTACCGCCGCGCCCTCGCCGACGCCGCGGATGCGGCGGTCGCACAGCACGGGGCGTTGTGGCACGTGGACTGTCATTCGATGAAGTCGCGCGGCAATGCGATGAATGTGGATGAAGGGGCGCAGCGCCCGGACATGGTCGTGAGCGACCGGCTCGGCACCACCGCCGACCCGGCATTCACGGCGTGGGTGGCGGAGGCATTGCGCGGGCTCGGCTATCGCGTGCTGGTCAACACGCCGTATCAGGGCGGCGACCTGCTCACGGCGGTGAGCGATCCGGCGCAGCGCCGCTCCAGCGTGCAGATCGAAATCAACCGGGCGCTTTACATGGACGAAGCGCGCTTTGTGAAGCACGCCGGATTTGATACGCTCGGGCGCAATCTGGAAACGTTCACTGCTGCGCTGGCCCATTGGGTGCGAGCGCAGCTAAGCCCGAAGGAAATCTCATGAACTACATCGTCGATTCCGTCGACAGCGCCCTCAAGCTGCTCTCGCTGGTGGCCGAGCACCCGGGGCTCGGGGTGACCGAGTTGTCCAATCGACTGGGCATCAACAAGTCGCGCACGTATCGCATGCTGTGCACGCTGGAGCACAACCGTTTCGTGTTGCAGGACGAGCGCACGACGACGTATGCGCTTGGTCCGCAGGCGTTCGTGATCGGGGTGGCCGCGTCACAACAGAACATTCTCGTGCGGGCCGCGCAGAAGTACATGCTCGCGCTCAATCAGTCGATCAACGAGACGATCGTGCTGCGCGTGCGCGAAGGGCTCGAGACGGTGTGCGTCGCGCGTTGCGAAACCACGCATCAGGTGCGCTCGGTCGGCGCAGTGGGCAATCGCCGTTCGATTATTTCGGGCGCGTCCGGCAAGTTGTTGCTGGCGTTTGCGCAAGACGCGATTCGCAACGAGTTTTTTGCCCGGATGAAGCACTTGCCGACTGCCGTCGAGCCGGTGGCGTTTGCCGAGGAACTGGCAGGTGTGGCGCGCAAGGGCTACGCGATGAGCGCGGGCGAAGTGACGAGCGGTGCCGTGGCGATTGCCGTGCCGCTGCGCGACGTATCGGGCGACGTGGTGGCGGCGTTGTCGATCTCGGGGCCCGAGGCGCGTATCAGCCGCATCGAGATTCCCGATTATCTGGAGCGTTTGCAAGCGTGCAGCCGTCAGATTTCGGCAGAACTGGGGTATGTCGGCACGGCGGCAGGCACAACGAATGCCGCCGCCTCGAACGTCGCGCAACCCGCGAATCGGGTGGCGTAGCGCAGTTGAAGGCCGATGGGTCTGATGCGTTCGGCTGATCAGGCGCTCGGCAAGGCGCGGCGCGACGTCATTTCAAAATCAATACGAGACAACAGGCAGAACTTCCATGACAGCGCTAGCGCCGACGCCCGTCGACGGGCATTCCCATTCCGCATCACTTTCCGCGCCGGAGCGCCCGGGTGACACCACCCGTGGCGGCGATCACGGCGACGGTGCTGCCGGCCGCGAAGAGAAGCCGCACGGCAAGATGCTGCACCCTGTGGTGATGATGCTGTGGGTGCTGATCATGGCCGTGGCGCTGACCTGGTGGGTCGACGCGGGCCGCTTTGAGCGCGCGGGCAAGTTGGTCGTGCCGGGCACCTATCAGGTGGTGCCCAAGACGCATGAGGTCGGCTTGCTCGTTGCACCGAAAGCGACGCACAGCACGCCGGAGCAGGCACAGCCCGCCAACGTGGTGTCGGCGTTCCTCTCGGTGCCGCAGGGGCTGGTGAAGAACGCGCCGCTGATCTTCATGGTGATGTTCGTCGGCGGCATGTTCGGGGTGATGCGCAAGACCGGGGCCATCGATGCCGGTATCGATCGTCTGTTGCAACTGACCTCGGGCAACATGTACGTGCTGGCACCGTTGCTGATGGTGTTGATTGCGTTGGGCAGCACGTTGCTCGGGTTCATCTCGGAATACCTCGTGGTCATTCCGATGGTGATGGTGCTCACGCGCCGTCTGGGGCTCTCGAATCTGTTTGCCGTAGCGCTGGTGGCCATTGCCGCCAAGATCGGCTACATCGCGTCGGTGACCAACCCGCTCGCGTTGGCGGTGGCGCAGCCGCTGGTGGGCTTGCCGCTGTTCTCCGGGCTTGGCCTGCGAGTGGCCATCTTCGTTGTCTTTCTCACGCTGGGTATCGCGTACTTTCTCTGGCATGTGTATCGCAGCGACTATCGGCTCGCCGAGGCGCGGGCGCATATGCAGGAAGTGGCCCATCTGCATGCGCGACTCTCGACGCGTCATAAGGCCACGCTGCTCGTGCTGGCCGTGGCGGCGGCGATGCTGGTGTACGGCACGCGTGAATTGAAGTGGGGCAATCTGGAACTGTCGGCGTTCTATGTGCTGACGAGTCTGGTGACGGCGGTCGTGGGGCGGCTTGATTCGCGCACGGCAGCGGACGCGTTCGTCGAAGGGCTCAAGGGCATGATGCTCGCGGGGCTGCTGATCGGGCTGGCGGCATCCGTCGAGATCATTCTGCACGGCAGCTACGTGCTCGATACGCTGATCAACGACTTCACGCAGCGGGTGCGCGGGCAATCGGCGGTGGCCGTGGCCAATGGTCTGATGGGCGTGCAGATGGCGCTGGACGTGTTCATTCCGTCGGTCTCGGGCAAGGCGGCGGTCAGCATGCCGATCATCGGGCCGATCGCACAACTCTCGGGCGTGAGTCCCCAGACGTCGGTGCTGGCGTTCCTGCTGGGCGGCGGCCTGACCAACATGATCACGCCGACGTCGGGGATGTTGTTGGCCTACTTGGCGACGGCGCGCGTCGGTTTCGGCCAGTGGCTGAAGTTCATCCTGCCGCTGTTCTTCGTGTTGCTGATCCTGTCGGGCGCGGCGCTCGCCTTTGCCGTGCTCAGCGGGTATTGAGGGCGATCAGATCAATGCGTTGAAATCCAGCAATGCCACGGGAACGGCGGAAATTCTAGGGCCGAAGCTCCTGATATCCGACAGCGTGGCATTGTGATGTTCGCGAATCTGCGCGGCGGTGGCATGCGGTTTGTCGTGCGTGGTGTGCGCGTCGGCCGCAATGGTCACGGGGTAGCCCAGCGCGGCGGCCTGCCGCACCGTGGTGTCCACGCAGAACTCACTCGCATAGCCGCACACGACGACATGCTTCACGCCAAGTGACGTGAGCAGCGGCTGAAGTTCCGTTCCCAGAAAAGAATCCGGCGTACGTTTCCCGATGCGGAAATCCCCTGCGCCTGCGTCCAATGCACTCGCCAGTTCCCACGGCGACGAATCCCGTACCAACGTCTTGTTGTCCTCATGCTGAATCAGTACCACGGGTACGCCGGCATGGCGGGCGTTCGTCATCAGCACGTTGATGTTTTCCGTGATTCGATCGGCGTCGCCCGGACGCGGTTCGTCGTCGATCAGACCGCGTTGATAGTCGATCACAAGCAATGCTGAAGTCATGGCTGTCTCCGTGGAAAGGCATATTCTAGTTCGCCGATAACAACGCGGTGGGCCACCTCCGACGCGAGGTAATATCCCGCGATGGACTCCCTGATCGCTGCCTCCGCCCGGGCACTGGCCGCCGGTGACCCGTTGGGTGCCTTGCAGCGCGTTGCGCTGCGAGACGACCCGCCTGCGCTCGCGCTGCGCGGTATCGCCATGGCGCAGTTGGGCGAATACCCGCGCGCCCGCGAGTTGCTCAAACGCGCCGCGCGTCGCTTCGGCGTGCATGAGGCCATGGCACGCGCGCGTTGCATCGTCGCCGACGCCGAGATCGCCCTCGCCACGCGAGATTTCAGCGGTTCGCTTCGCGCCGTGCAAGCCGCCGCTGCCACGCTCGACACGCATGCCGATGCCGCCAACGCAATGCTCGCCCGTCTGGTCATGGCGCGTCGTTTGCTACTGCTTGGTAGGCTCGACGCCGCCGCCCAAGCGCTGTACGAGATCAAGGCGCATGACGCGCCCGCACGCCTTGTCGCAGTCTTCGAACTCATTGCCACGGAATTCGCCCTGCGCTCGCTGCGCATCGACGAGGCGCACGCTGCACTGGTACGCGCACACGCGGCTGCCGACATCGCGAACGTGCCCGCGCTGAGCGCCGAAGTCGAACACGTGCGCACGGTGCTGGCACGGCCGGTCGCGCGTCTCTGGCATCCGGACACTGAGCGGGTACTGGGTCTGGACGACGTCGCCCGCTTGCTCAAGTCCGGTGCGCTGATGGTCGATGCATGCCGACGCGGCGTGAGTGCGGGAAACACGTGGCGGCCACTGGCGCGGCGTCCGGTGCTCTTCGCACTGATCCGGTGTCTGGCACAGACGTGGCCAACTGACGTGCCCCGCGAAACCCTCATTGCGGAAGCCTTCGGACTGCGGCGGCCCGACGATATCGACGATACGCACCGTGCCCGCCTGCGCGTGGAAATCGGCCGTCTGCGCGCGCTGCTCAAAGGCGTGGCGACGATCGACGCAACCCCGCGCGGCTTCGTGCTGCGAAGCGTCGACGACCGGCCGGTTGCCGTACTCGTGCCGCCGATCGATGGCGAATTCGCTTCGGTGATCGCTTTACTCGCCGATGGCGCGGCGTGGTCTACGTCCGCCATTGCCCTCGCGCTCGGCGTCAATCAGCGCACCGTCCAGCGAGCCCTTTCGGCATTGCACGACGAGGGGCGCGTGCGCGCCGTCGGGCAGGCCAGAGCGAGGCGCTGGATCTCGCCGCCGCTGACCGAATTCACGACGATATTGTTACTCCCTGCTGCGTGGTCGTTTAGCTAAAGTGAAGTCGCACCCCCGGGCCCGGGCAAGTGATCCGACGAACTGATGCACCGACGCATCGACGAACTGACAACTGGAGTCCACCATGACGAGCCAACCCCAACAACGCGCCCGGACCGCCGCCACTACCGTGAGCGCGGCCGATATCCTCTGTGAATACGGCCCCTTCAACGGCGCCGACCGCATCAACGGCGTGACCTACGACGGCCAGTCCGTCTGGGCATCGACCGGCCCCCATCTGGTCGCTTTCGACCCGGCGAACGGCGAAGTCCGCCGCACGCTCGATTTGCCGGGCGACGCCGGTACCGCGTTCGACGGCAAACACCTCTACCAAATCGCCGAATCGCGCATCGACAAGATCGACCCCACGACGGGCAAGGTCGTGCACACGATTCCTGCACCCGATAGCGGAAGCAGCTCGGGCCTGACATGGGCGGAGGGCCATCTGTGGGTCGGCCAGTACCGCGACCGCAAGATCCTGCAACTCGACCCGGCGACCGGACGCGTACTGCGCACCATCGAGTCGGACCGCTTCGTCACCGGCATCACGTGGGCGAATGACGAGCTCTGGCACGGCACGTGGGAAAACGACGAGAGTGAACTGCGCCACGTCGACCCGGTCAGCGGCGAAGTGCTGGCGCGCGTGGTAATGCCGGACGGCATCGGCGTCAGCGGTCTGGAATACAACGGGACCGATCGCTTCTTCTGTGGCGGTGGCATGAGCGGCAAGGTGCGCGCCGTGCGCTATCCGAAGGACTGATCGCCGAAAGGCTGATTTTTCGAGGCACACGGGCGGAGGCTATCGAGCGCGATAGCCTCCGCCTATTTCATAGATTTCAATAATCAATTTCTATTGATCGATAGCATTCGGCATACTGGCAACACTTTCCACCCAGTCAGAGAGACAACGACATGCCGATCATCAACACCCAGATCAAGCCGTTCAAAGCCACCGCTTACCACAATGGCGATTTCACCACCGTGACCGAAGACACCCTGAAGGGCAAGTGGTCGGTTGTGGTGTTCTACCCGGCCGACTTCACCTTCGTGTGCCCGACCGAGCTGGGTGATCTGGCTGACCATTACGAAGAATTCAAGAAGCTGGGCGTCGAGATCTACAGTGTGTCGACCGATACCCACTTCACGCACAAGGCCTGGCACGACACGTCGGACACGATCCAGAAGATCCAGTACCCGATGATCGGCGACCCGACGCTCGCGATCTCGCGCAACTTCGACGTGCTGATCGAAGAAGAAGGTCTGGCCCTGCGCGGCACGTTCGTGATCAACCCGGAAGGCGAGATCAAGCTGTGCGAAATCCACGACAACGGCATCGGCCGCGACGCCAGCGAACTGCTGCGCAAGGTGCAGGCTGCCCAGTACGTGGCCGCTCACCCGGGCGAAGTCTGCCCCGCCAAGTGGACGCCGGGCGCTGAAACGTTGAGCCCGTCGCTCGACCTGATCGGCAAGATCTAAGTTTTACCGCAGCAAACGCCGCGCTCGTCACAGCGCGGCGCCCCGCCGGCGCACCTGTCCCCCCTGAACCGGGTGTGCCGGCACCTCCCCCGAATAACGACGTCGCCATCGCCAGCCTCGAGCTGATGCGGTTGCCCCTGTTCACCCTATCGAGACGGATGACACGCCATGTTGGACGCGAACCTCAAAGCCCAGTTGCAAACGTACCTCCAGAAAGTCACGCGCCCGATCGAGATCGCGCTGTGGCTCGACGACAGCCCCAAGGCAGCCGAGATGAAGGCGCTGGTCGAAGAGATCGCACCGCTCTCGCCGCGCATTACCGTCGTGGCACGCGATGACGCCGGCGAGCGCCGTCCGTCGTTCGCCATCGGTGCACCGGGCGAGGCACCGCGTATCCGTTTTGCCGGTTTGCCGATGGGGCACGAATTCACGTCGCTGGTACTGGCGCTGCTGCAAGTGGGCGGCCACCCGGTCAAGCTCGACGACGACACCATCGAACAGATTCGCGCGCTCGACGGCGATTTCCGTTTCGAAACCTATATCTCGCTGTCGTGCCAGAACTGCCCGGAAGTCGTGCAGGCGCTGAACGTCATGGCGCTCATCAACCCGCGTATTCAGCAGGTGACCATCGACGGCGCGCTGTTCCAAGGCGAAGTCGAAGCCCGTCAGGTGATGGCCGTGCCGACGGTGTATCTCAACGGCGAGTCGTTCACGCAAGGCCGTACCAGCGTGAAGGAACTGCTCGCCAAGCTCGATACCGGTGCGAGCGCACGGGCAGCGAAAGCGCTTGAAAACAAGCCGGTCTACGACATGCTGATCGTCGGCGGCGGCCCGGCCGGTGCGGCCGCTGCGATCTACGCGGCGCGCAAAGGCATCACGACGGGCGTCGTGGCCGAGCGCTTCGGCGGTCAGGTGCTCGACACGATGGCGATCGAGAATTTCATCTCGGTCACGCACACGGAAGGCCCGAAGTTCGCCGCCGCGCTCGAACAGCACGTGAAGGCGTATGACGTCGACGTGATCGATACGCAACGCGCCGACGCGCTGGTGCCGGGCAAGATTCACGAAGTGCGTCTCGCCAGCGGCGCAGTGCTCAAGGCACGCTCGATCGTGCTGGCCACCGGCGCGCGCTGGCGCGAAATCGGCGTGCCGGGCGAGCGCGACTACCGCAATCGCGGCGTGGCGTACTGCCCGCACTGCGACGGCCCGTTGTTCAAGGGCAAGCGCGTGGCCGTGGTGGGCGGCGGCAACTCGGGCGTCGAAGCGGCGATCGATCTGGCCGGTGTGGTCAAGGAAGTCACGCTGATCGAATACGGCACGCAACTGCGCGCTGACGAAGTGCTTCAGCGCAAGCTGCGCAGCCTGCCGAATGTGCGCGTGCTGATGAATGCGCAAACGACCGAAATCGTCGGCGACGGCCAGAAGGTGAACGGTCTGGTGTATCGCGATCGTGCTTCGGGCGAAACGTCGACGGTGGCATTGGAAGGCGTGTTCGTGCAGATCGGTCTGGTGCCAAATACCGAATGGCTCAAAGGCACGCTGGCCTTGTCGCGTCACGGCGAGATCGAAGTCGATGCGAAGGGTGCCACGTCGATTCCGGGCGTGTTCGCAGCGGGCGATGTGACGACGGTGCCGTTCAAGCAGATCGTCATTGCGGTAGGCGAGGGCGCGAAAGCATCGCTGGGCGCGTTCGAGCACCTGATGCTCAGCTCGGTGGATGACGAGGTCGACGTGCCGCGTGAAGCGGTAGCGGCCTGACGCGCCAGAAAGGAAGGAAGCGAGGGCGCAGCCGGATGGCTGCGCCCTCGTGCATCAAGACATCAAGGTGATAAACGTCAGGCGTTGGCCGGTTTGCCGGTCAGGCGCGACGCCAGCATGAGCAACGTGCCGCTCACCGCCATCGAGACCACGCCCATCGCCATACCCTGACCGATCGAGCCTTGCTCGAACTGTCGCCACACGAAGATCGACACCGTCTGCACGCCGCTCGGTGCAAGCAGCAACGACGTGACCAGCTCGCGCGACGCAATCGCAAACACGATCATCAGCGACGCCGCGAGCGCGGGCATCACCAACGGCAGCGTGATGCGGCGCAGGGCCACACCGGCAGGTGCCCCGTGCACGCGGGCAGCCGCTTCCAGCGAGGCCGCCGTCTGACGCAACGCGGCGCTCGTGTAACGCACCGGATACGGCAGCAACAGGCAGCTGTACGAGAGCAGCAGAATTCCCCACGTGTTGTACGGCGTGACCGGCCAGAACGGCAGGTTCCACGCGAGGATCAAGCCCACACCTACGACGATGCCCGGCAGCGCGTGCGGCAACAGCGACAAGCCATCGATCAGCACGCGGCCGCGCATGGTCGACTTCACCACACACCACGCACACAGGAAGCCCAGCACGCCGGTGACGAGCGATGTGCCCAGCGCCAGCGACAAGCTGGTCAGCAACGCTTCGACCCCTTCTGCCCCTTGACCCAGCAGTGCGGCGAAGTGTGCCGTCGTCAGGTTCGCCATCGACAGGCCGCCCGAGAGCGTGCCCGAGAAGGCGGTCGCGAGAATCGAGAACAGCGGCGCGACCGTGGCCAGCAGCGCTACAAAACCGAACCCCACGATGACCGGCAGTTGCCAGCGACCCAACGCACGCGGCGGTGAAGCGATCGGCTTGCCGGTTTGCGTCTCGAAGTCCTTGCCTGCCGACAACCGGTGCTGGAACACGAACGCCAGCAAGGCCAGCGTCGCCAGCACGACCGACAGGATCGATGCGCCCGGCAGGTCGATGGGCCAGTCGGCAAAGCGGCCTTCGATGGACGTGACCAGCACCGAAAACCCGGCGCGTGCCCCCAAAGCGGCAGGGGCACCGAACTCTTCGATGGCCATCGTGAACGCGAGCAACAGACTGGCGGCAAACGCCGGCAGTGCCAGCGGCAGCGTCACGCGCGCAAACGCACGCCATGCCGACGCGCCATGCACGAGTGCCACGTCGGCCAGCCGCGAGCCCGTGGTGGCCAGCGAGCGTGACACGGCGAAGTACACGACCGGGAAGATGTTGAGCGTCATCACGAAGACGAGGCCCGGCAGCGAGAAGAGGAAGCGTCCGGCATCGAGCCCGGTGAGCTGCTGCGCGTAACCGCCGGTTTGCAGCAAGAGCATCCAGCCCAGCGCCGCGAGATACGGCGGCACCAGAAACGGCAGCAGGAAACACAGATCCCACACCCGCGCATACGGCACATGGAACAACCCGCGCACCGCGCCGAGCGCGCCGCCCACAAGGGCTGTGCCCAGCGCCACCGACACCCCGAGCTGCAACGTGTTGCCGATGAGCGGCAACGTGCTGTCATGCGCGAGGGTCGGCCAGACGGCGGAGAAGGGCGCGTCGAACGAGCCCTGTGCGAGATGCGGGAAGATGGCCTGCAACAGCACGAACGCGACCGGTAATGCCACCACGACGGCGAGGGCTGCGACCGTCGCCGTCGGGAGAAGTCGGAACGATTTCACGTGGGGTCAGTGTTGGCCGTTGAGTTTTGCGAAACGGGCCAGCACTTCCGCGCGCGAAGCGCTCGACGACTGTGCGTCGCCTTGCGGCAGCAAACGCAGATCCTTGAACGAGGCGCGCTTGATGGCAATGTCTTCACGTGCCGGAATCAGCCACGCTTCGGCCACCAGTTGCTGACCCTCGTCGGAGAGCACGTAGTCGATGAACTGACGCGCTTCGCTTTGCAGCTTCGACGTGTTCAGAATCATCATCGGACGCGGGGCGATCACCGTGCCGCTCGTCGGGAAGATCACCTTCACGGCTTCGCCACCTGCGGCTGCTGCGTAAGCCACGTAATCGACCGCACCGAACACGGCCGCCTTCGCGCCTTGCAGCACCGGGTTCAACGCCTGCGCATTCGGGCCCGACACCACCATGCCGTTTTGCTTCAGATCGTCGAAGAGCTTCCACGCTTCGCCGCCCAGACGTGCTTGCAGACCCAGCAACAAGTCGGCCGACGCGCCCGAGAGGGCCGGGTCAGGCATGGTCACGAGATTGCGATACGCGGGCTTGGTCAGATCGCGCCAGTCGTGCGGCTCGGGCGTGCCCGACTTTGCATTCCACACGATACCGAGCGCCGAGAGGCCCTGTGCGACGTAATGCGTCGTCTTGAACGGAGCCGGCACGCGGGCGGCGTTGGCGCTCTGGAACGGGGCGAGCCAGCCGCGCTTTTCGAGATCTTGTGCGGTGTCCCACGAGGCGGAGATGAGGACGTCGGCACGCGGGTTGGCCTGTTCGGCTTCGATACGTGCCATCACCTTGCCGGTGGTGGCCTGAAATACATCGACTTTGATGCCGGTCTTCTTCTCGAAACCCGTCGCAAGCTTCTTGCTCAGGTTGCCGGGGCCGGCGGTGTAGACGGTCAGCGCATGGGCGTGTTGTGCGCCGACACTTGCAGCAAAGGCCATGGTGAGTGTCGCGATAATTTTGCGGTGGAGCATTATGGGCTACCTCGTAATACGTTTGTCAACGCGCCCGTGGGCGAGGATCACAATCTGATCGGCCAGCGCTTCGGCTTCTTCGCGGTCGTGGGTCACGTACACAGCCGTGGTGCCCAGACGCGAGAGCAGGGCACCGATGTCGGTGCACAGGCGCGTGCGGAGATCGCGATCGAGGTTGGATAGCGGTTCGTCGAAGAGCAGCAGGCGAGGGGCCGAGACGATGGCGCGCGCCAGTGCGACACGCTGTTGCTGGCCGCCGGAAAGCGCTTGCGGCCGGCGTGTGCCGTAGCCGCCGAGGCCGACCAGCGTCAGCGCTTCTTCCACGCGCTGCGCGCGCTCGGCGCGTTTCACACCGCGCATTTCGAGCGGGAACGCCACGTTGGCCGCCACGGTCATGTGCGGCCACAGCGCATAGTCCTGAAAGACCATGCCGAGCGAGCGCAATTCGGGCGAATGGCAAACGGTGTCGCTGGCGACAACAGTGTCGTCAAAGCGGATTTCGCCGCCGGTAGGCGCGAGCAGTCCCGCGAGCAGTTTGAGCAGCGTGCTTTTGCCGCAGCCGGACGGGCCGAGCAAGGCGGTCGTGGTGCCGGCCGGGACATCGAGATCGATGCCGTCAAGCACGCGCGCTGCACCAAACGTCTGGTGCAGCGCGCGCAGCGAGAGATGAACCCCGCTGCTTGCCATGCTTGCCGGCGACACCTCGCCGTGCGACAGGCGTGTGTCGCGCTTCATCAGAACACGTGCTTGACGCCGGCCATCGTACCGAACTGGTTCTTGCCGGCCACCACGTTGGTGCCGAAACCGTTCAGACCGAGGTCGGAGCCGTTACGGTTCACGACGTAGCCCATGTTGACGTAGACGTCGGTACGCTTCGAGAAGCTGTAGTCGGCGCTGACCTGGAACGACAACGGGTCACGATTCGTGCCGTAGAAGTTCTGGTACATGGCCGTGGCCGACAGGTCGAGCGCCGGCGTGGCGTGCCACGTGGTGCCCAGCCAGTAGTAGCTCGATGCTTCCACCGGGCTCTTGTTCAGGGCCGAGAGGTGGATCGCCTTGGCGTTCAGGTAGCGGTAGCCCACATACAGGTCGACGCTTTGCAGCGAGTACTGCACGGCGGCGGCGATGCGGCGATCGACGTTGCCTTCATAGCCACCGACCTTCGAGGTCAGCGCAGCGTTCGGGAGCACCGAGCCGCCGTTCTTCTGGTCGTAGGCGATCACGAACGACAGCGGGCCGTTGGCGTAACGCAGACCGGCGTCGACCACTTGCGCACGGCGGTTGTCGCCCGGCGTGGTGCTGGACGCGCCGAAGCTCACGTCGTCATAGCCCTTGGAGTACTGCGCCATCGCTTCGAAGGCGCCGAACTTGCCCGTGTAGCGCAGGCTGTTGTCCAGACGATCGGAGAACGCGGTGTCCTGCATCTTGATGGCGTACACGGCGTTGTTGAGCGGGTTGAACTTGCTCACCCAGTCAAGGAACACGCCGCCCTGACGGCCGATCGAGACCGCGCCGAAGGCGCTGTTCGACAAGCCGACATAAGCCAGCCGGCCAAACTCGCGACCGCCCTGAAGGGACGTGCCGTTGCCGAGATTGAAGCCGTTTTCGAGCAGGAAAAATGCCTTGTTGCCGCCACCGAGGTCTTCGGAGCCTTTGAGGCCCCAGCGCGAACCGGCGAGGTTGCCCGAAGTGACGCGGGAGAGGCTGACGGTGTTGCCGGCGCTGTTCTTGTCGGCGTTGGTAAGGAATTCGACACCCGAGTCGATCAGCCCGTAGAGCTGAACGTTTGACTGGGCCAAGGCGGGCGTGGGCAGGCTGCTGGCGAAAGCCAGGCAGCACCCGGCCGCCGCAATGCGGAGGTTGGGTTTCATTACAGGAGTCCTCTTTGGGATTCAATTGAGCCGTCAGGTTAAGCGGCCAACATGTCGCCAACATGACAATCGATCGTCATCCGAAAGAGGTCCTGCAATGCTCGCTGCTCAGATCGTGTTCGGGCCGGGCAGGGTGATGGTGAAGCGGGCGCCGCCCAGCGGCGAAGTCTCCACGCCGACTTTGCCGCCGTGCAGCAGCGCGATACGCCGCACGATGGCCAGCCCGAGTCCGAAGCCGCCGGTGGCGCGATTGCGGCTGCTGTCGAGGCGGTGGAACGGTTCGAAAATGCGTGCGCGGTCCTCTGCGGGCACCCCTTCGCCGTCGTCGTCGACGTAGATCAACACGCCGCCGTCCTCGCACACTTTCGCGCCGCACACGATGCGCCGGGAGGTGTGGCGCATAGCGTTGTTGAGCAGGTTCTGGACGGCGCGGGCGAGTAGCTTGGGTTCGACTTCGACGCAATCGGCACCGGGTTCTGCTGCGATATCGAGCGCAATCGAGCGTGACGCGAGCACTTCGGTGCAATTGGCGGCGAGGCTGTCGAACATCAGCCGCAACGACACGCTATGACGCGTGGGTGGCGCGGTGATCTGATCGAGGCGGGCCAGCGAGAGCAACTCGGTCACCAACTCGTCAAGCTCGCGAATGTCGCCTTTGAGCGCGACGATACGATCGTCGGCATCGGCGTCGTGGCGGCGCTGTTGCAGAATTTCCAGCCCGAAGTCGAGCCGCGCGATCGGCGTGCGCAGTTCATGCGACACAGCATTGATCATGTCTTTCTGCGTGGTGATCGAGCGCTCGATGCGATCGGCCATCGTGTTGAACACGCGCACGAGGGCGGCCAGATTCGAGAAGCGCGAGACGCGTGCGCGTGAACTGAAATCGCCTTCGCCGAAACGCAAAGCTGCACGGTTGAGCGACTGCACGTCGGTCCAGTACCAGCGCGACCATGTGAGGACGGCGAGCAGGATCAGCAATGCCACTACGGTGTACGCGAGGTAGTTGATCTGGCGCAGATTCAGGTCGGTGCCGGTCGCCGAGGTGAGCACCCAGTCGGAGTTGCGCAGACGTACCGCGTAATGATCGCCGTCGATGCCGTTGGCGACGACGAGCCCGGCTTCGAGATCCTTGCGGGCATATTCGAACGGCAGCGGCAGGCCTTTGAGCGGCTTGATCTCGATCTTGTCGTTGCCGTGGGATTCAAACTTCGCAATAAACGCCGGCCACTCGGATTCCGGCAGTTTCTCGAGCGACTGGTTGATGAGCCAGACATAG
This sequence comes from Pandoraea sp. PE-S2R-1, assembly GCF_002179865.1. Lineage (NCBI taxonomy): Bacteria > Pseudomonadati > Pseudomonadota > Betaproteobacteria > Burkholderiales > Burkholderiaceae > Pandoraea > Pandoraea sp. PE-S2R-1. The sequence continues at coordinate 73,036 of NZ_NGUR01000008.1, forward strand.
GCGCCCAGTTGCTTCTGCGCCGAACGGTTCAGGATGTCGTAGAAGAAAAAGCCGAACGTGTTGTTGATCAGCAAGATTGCCACAACAACGGCGAGCGCGACCAACCCGTACAGCTTCAAAAGAATGCGAAACATGAATCAACTCTCCCAGGCCGACGGGCTGAAAAGGTAGCCCCGGCCCCAGACGGTCTTGATGCGCTGCGGTTCGCCATCGGTATCTTCGAAGCGTTTGCGCAGCCGGTAAATGCCCACGTCCACCGTGCGGTCGATGCCGTCGAATTCGATGCCGCGCAGCTGTTGCAGGATCTCGTCGCGGGTCACCACGCGCCCGGCACCCTTCGCCAGAATCAGCAGCAGGCTGAATTCGTTCGACTTCAATTCGACCGGCAGGCCGCGCCAGAACACCATGCGGTCGCGCGGCACGATGCGCAACTGGCCAAACGCGAGACCGTCTTCGGTGGGCTCCTCGATCTCCGCAAGCGGCGTGGCGCGGCGCAATAGCGCCCGCAAGCGTGCCAGCAGCAGCCGTGGCTCGACCGGCTTGACGACGTAATCGTCGGCCCCGACTTCGAGCCCGGCGACCTGATCGTAGGTGTCTTCGCGTGCCGTCAGGATGAGGATGGGCGTGGCGCTGACGGCGCGAAGCTGCCGGCAGACCTCCATGCCGTCCATGCCGGGCAACATCAGGTCAAGGATGACGACGTCGGGAGAGAAGGCGCGAAAGCGCTCCAGCGCCCGTGCGCCGTTGGCCACCACCGTCACTTCAAATCGATAAGCGTGCAGATATTCGGTGACGAGTGCGGCAAGCCGCGCATCGTCCTCGACGAGCAAGACACGGTACATGGCCGTATTCCTTTCCTGTTGTGCTGTGCCGCAGTGTTGGGCGGCACTCCCGTGAAGCGCATTCTACTGCCCGGGAGCCCCGCCCGGCGGGCGTTTCAAACCTGCGAACAATTGAAAACATTTGTTCACAACTCTCCTAAATCGAATAACAGTCACGCCGCCGGTTCGCGCCTACCATGCGTTCACCTTGCAGTCCGTTCGTCTTGATTCCTCTCGCGTCATCACGTTCACCGGCTGCAATCTTCCAATAATTTGTAGGAATCCAATGAAAATCCGCCATCTCCGCTATCCGCGCTATCTCCGCTTGTTTCCCCGCGTTGCTGCACTGAGCGCCGCTGGTGTCGTGTTCGCTGGTGTCGCCCCGCAGGCGTTCGCCGTCGACCCGGGCCGCTACAGCGGCATCCAGCCCGACGCGAGCCTGCCCACGCAGGCGCCGGAAAGCGGTTACGAGTTCACGGTGGGTGGCGGTGTCGGTTATTCGCCGCGCTACATGGGCAGTAATGAGTACCGCGTGACGCCCGCGTTGAATCTGGCGCTGCAAACCCCGTATGGCGTGTTCGTCGGGCTGAGCGGCATCGGCTACCGGCTGTCGCTGCCGGCCGGCTTCTTCGTGTCGGCTGCGCTGTCGTACGACGGCGGTCGAAAGGACCAGAAGAAGGGGCTCGATTCCGGCTCGGACAAATTGCGCGGCATGGGCGACATCAAGGGCTCGGTGTTCACCACGTTGCAAGCCGGCTACGCCATCGGCGATCTGGCCGTCGTGAGCGTCGCGACCGATATTCCGCTCTCCAACCGCGATCGCGGCAATGTCTATCGCTTTGCGGTGGACAGCGTGCTGTTCAAGACGGCCGAAGATTCGGTCGGCGTGAGCGCAACGGCGCACTTTGCCAGCGGCAAGTATGCGCAGACGTATTTCGGTGTGACGGCCAATCAGAGCCTGAATTCCGGCTATCGGCAGTATGCCGTCGGCGGTGGCCTGTACGGCGTGAGCCTGACGGCGAACTGGACGCACAAATTCAACAAGCACTGGAGCACTACGGTTGCCGGCGGCCTGATTCGCTACACCGGTAACGCATCGAAGAGTCCCATCGTGTTCAACAAGACCAACTATCAGGTCGCCACCACGCTCGATTACACGTTCTGAGCGTCTGTACTCGTGTGATGTGCGGCGGTCCTGTTTTCTAGCCTTGCGAGGCAATAGCCATGCGAATTCTCGTCACCGGCAGTACCGGTTTTGTGGGCGGCGCCGTCGTCGCCCAACTTCTCAAAGACGGCTTCGGTCCGTCGTTGTTACTGCTGGTGCGTGCGCGCACCAGCTCCGACGGCCTTGCGCGTGTGCGCGCCGCGATGGACCGGTTTCGCGTCGCCCCGGTGCACCGGCTCTCGCTCACCGAAGCGAACATCGTGTGCGGCGATCTCGCGCAACCGATCTCGTTCGACGACGACCATCGCATGCGCCGCGTGACCCACGTGATCCACGCGGGGGCTATTGCCTCGTTTTCGGCACACCCGCAACTCGATACCGTGAATGTCGCGGGCACGCTGGCGCTCGCGCGCGCCGTGGCCGCTTCGCCGGTGCTGGAGCGCTTCGTGTATGTGGGCACGGCCATGGCCTGCGGCGATGCGATGTCAGGCGTGGTCAAGGAGTCGCACGATCTGGCGCGCGCCGATCATCAACTGGTGCCGTACACGGCGTCGAAGGCCGAAGCGGAGGCGCGGTTGCGGCGCGAATGGCCCGGGCTGCCGCTGGTGGTTGCGCGCCCGTCGATTGTCGTGGGTCATACCAAACTCGGCTGCGAGCCGTCGGGCAGCATCTTCTGGATGTTCCGCATGGTGCAGTTGCTGGGTGCGTTCACGTGCGGTCTCGATGACCGGCTCGACGTGGTGCCGGTCGATTTCTGCGCCGATGCGCTGATCGATCTGGCATTTCTGCCGCGCTTGCGCCACGACCTGTATCACGTGTCGGCAGGGCAGTCGTCGACGCGCACGTTTCGCGAGATTGAAGCGGCCCTTGCCCGAGCGCGCGGTGTGGCGCCGCTGGGCGAGCGCTTCCGGCATATCGGCGACGCGGAGATCGAGCGGCTGACACCGGCGCTCTCGCGCCAGCTCGGCAATGGCAACGGCCGTTTGATGGCCAAGGCGCTGCGTCGCTACGGCGCGTTTGCCTCGCTCGATTACGTGTTTGACAACCATCGTTTGCTGGGCGAAGGGACCTCGCCGCCGCCGCCCGTCACCGATTACCTCGATGTTTGTGTGCGCTCGTCGGCCGCCACCTCGGTGGCGGAGCAGATGGCGTGGGATTTCAAGTGAGTCTCGTTGGAGGACGGGACAGGCGACGCGCCGGTCCGGTCAGCTGGCTGCGGGGCGTGCAGCGTACGATGGGGTCGCTGCCACCCCTCACCGTGAGGCTGCCGGACTGGCGGCGTCTGCCGCAAAGCATTGCGCGAGAAAGCGCTCGGTCGGACGGCTGAGCGCGTCCGCGTGCGGCACCAGTGCCGTGAGCAGGCGCTTGAGGCCATGCGGCGGATCGATGCGAACCGAGGTCAGCGCGCCATCTTCATGACGCATCGACATGGCGGAAACGAAGCCGATCCCCATGCCGGCACGCACCGCTTCCTTGATACTTTCCACCCCGGCCAATTCCAGTGCGACACGGGGTTCCAGTCCCGATACCGAGAAGGCGCGGGCCACCAGCGCCCGCACGCCGGAGCCCGGTTCGCGCAGGATCAGCGGATATTCGGCGATGCTTTGCAGCGAGGCACCGCCCGGTAGATGCGCGAGCGGGTGATCGGACCGCGCGATGGCCACGACTTCGTCGTCGCGCCACGGACGCACGGCAATTTCCGGCGACAGGCCGGGCGGTACGGCGCCTTCGATGAAAGCGACATCCAGACTGTCGAGCTGCGCGACGATTTCGCTCGTGTTGCCGTCGACGATATGCAGCGCGACGGCGGGGTAGCGTTGATGGAATTCCGCGATGACGTACGGCAACAGATAGCTGGCAGGCGTGGTACTCGCGCCGATGCGCAAGGCTCCTGTTTCCAGCCCGCGAAGGCTGTCGCGCAACGCCAGCGCCTGCCGATAGTCCTGCCGCAGCTTGTTCGCATACGCCGCGACTTGTTCGCCTACAGCGGTCAGCCGTATGCCGCGCCCATCGCGGCGGTACAGCGGCTCGCCGAACGATTCCTGCAATAAGCGCAACTGCCCGGAGACCGCCGGCTGCGACAGGTGCAATGCCTCGGCGGCATGGCTGATGTTGCCCAGTTCGGCCACCGTCGCGAAGGTCAGCAATTGGTCCGGCGTCATATCGAATTCATCGGAAATGGTGATGATTGGTGGCCATCATAGCCATTTTTTCGATAATCGGCGCGGGGAGTCTCAGGTGAGGCCGGGTTGCGCCGCGACGAGCGCCTGAACGTCGTCCCAAGTCGGCGCGTGCGCCCCGGTGCGGGTGCAGGCCAGTGCGGCGGCTGCCGCGGCGTGGCGCAGGTGCGTGGCAAGGGGCGCGTCCGGTTGACGCGAAAGGCTGGCGAGCCAGCCGCCAATGGTGGCGTCGCCCGCGCCTACTGTGTCAGCCACTGCGACTCGGTAGGCCGGTTGCGCGAGTGCAACGCCGTCAGGGGTGAGCAAGCGCATGCCGTGTTCGCCATCGGTCAGCAATAACGTGGCTCGTGGCGCGATACGTCGGACTTCAGTCAATGCGGCGGCGTCAGCTTGTGAGGGATACAGCGCGCGCAAATCTTCGACGGACAACTTTAGCCAAGTGGCGAGGCGTGCCATACGGGTGAAAGTCGCCAGATAGTCCGGCCCCATCAGGTTGCGCAGATTCGGATCGAAGCTGATGGCCACGCCGCGCGCATGCAGTTGTTCGGCCAAATCGAGCAGGGTGCTGGCGAGCGGCTCGCGCACGAGACTGATACAGCCGAAGTGCGCGACGCGGGCTGCTGCCTGCCAACCCTCGGGCAGCGCCTGCGGGTCGAAGGCCAGATCGGCGGCCCCTTCGCCAAGGAAGAAGTAGGCCGGGGGATCGTGTCGATGCACGACGGCGAGCAACGGCGGTCGGTCCACGGCTTGCAGGAATCGGGCGTCGAGACCCGCGGCTTCAGACAGGGCAAGCAGTTCGGTGCCGAACGGCGCATGGGTGCTGATGGCACCGCCGTAGCCCGTTGGCACCCCCATGGCGGCGGTGACGCGTGCCACGTTCCAGCAAGCGCCACCGGCACGGCTCACCCACTGGCGGCCATCGCCCTGCGGCTGGCGAATCAGGTCGGTGAGGGCTTCGCCGAAGACAAGCAGTGCGGGCAGGGACATGGTGGCAACATCGGTCGCAGGGAAGCAGAGGCCGTCAGCATACCTTTGATGAGGCAGCGCAGGCGTTGTCTTGCGTGAGATTCCGTTCGGTTGCGCAGCGGCTATTTGCTGTGCAGCAATAGCGCCACACCCGCGGCGAGCACCACGAGATTCACCACTTTCACGAACTGCGCACGCGACAGATGCAGCGTGACGCGTTTGCCCAGCCACATGCCAAGCATCATCGCGGGCACCAGCGTGACGGTAGTCACCAGCATCGACAGATCGGCATAGACGCCCGCCAGCAGAAACAACACGGCACGCACCAGCGTGCTGAAGCCGATGAGCGTGGCCTGCGTGACGCGCATCGACTCCACGCGTTCGAGACGGCTGGTCAGGTAGATCGCATAAATGAAGCCGCCGCTGCCGAACATCGCGCTGAACACGCCGCCCACGGTGCCGAACGGGATCGCCCACTTCTGCGAGAGCCGCGATTTGGCGCGCGGGCCGATCAGCGCAAACACGGCATAGCCGCACACGAACCACGCGAGCGCGCGCAGCAGCGTTTCAGGCCGAAGGTGCAGCAGCAACGCCGCACCCGCGAGGCTGCCGGCAAGCATCGCGGGTAGCAAACGGCGCAATTCGCTCGTGTCGGCCGCGCGGGCATTGCGCACCACGTTGCCCGAGGCGGCGCTGAAGTCGAGCAGGGCGAGCATCGGCACGATCTGCGCCACGGGCAAGGTGTAAGCGAGCACCGGGCTCGCGACCAGCGCGGTGCCGAAGCCTGCAATGCCGAAGATGAGGTAGGCGACGACAAGCGCCGCGCTCATCAACAGCCAGGCGTGAAGTGAGGGGAGTGCCGCGATGAAGGTGTCGAACTGAGGGAACGGCATAAGGGTGGGGGCGGGTAATCGGGGAGGGGCCGCGAAGGCCTGCGCTTTCCGTCAGCATAGGGCCGGGGTGCTGCACCGCGCCAATATAGAATGTGGCGATATTCGATCTCGAAACGGCATGACCATGGTGTCGCTGCGGCAGTTGCGGTATTTCCTCGAAGTGGTGGATGCGGGCGGCTTCAGCGCGGCCGCTGAACGGCTGTTTGTCGCGCAGTCGGCGCTGAGCCGTCAGATCTCGGAACTCGAACGCGAATTGCAGGCGGTACTGCTGGAGCGCTCTTCCAAGGGCGTGACGCTGACGCCCGCCGGACGCACGTTCGTCGACGAAGCGCGCCGTGTGCTCACCGAACTCGAAGGGTCGGTGGCGCTCACACGCAGCGTGGCGCGCGGTGAGCAGGGTTCGGTGCGCCTCGCGCATTCCACCTCGGTGCCGTTTGCGGGCGAACTGCCTGCCGCGTTGCACGCGCATTTGTCTGCCAACGCGGGGGTCAGTGTTGAGATATCGACGTTGTCGTCCGAGCAGCAGCAGGACGAAATTGAAGCCGGCCGCATCGATCTTGGGCTCGTTCGCCTGCCGGTGCTGCGCCCCGCGCCGTCGCTGATTTGCGAGCGCATCGCCGTCGAGCGTCTGGTGTTGTTGGTGCCGGACGGGCATCCGCTGGCCAATGAGGCGTCTATCAGTGTGGCGGCGCTCGCCGACGAGCCCTTTGTCTCAATTCCTCATCGCGAGCGCGGCGGCCTGAGCTACCGGGTAGCGCAGTTGTGCCAGCAGCACGGGTTCTTTCCCCGCGCGGCGGCAGCGACTTCGCGCAAGATCGCCCAAATGAATCTGGTCGCGGCGGGCTTCGGCGTGGCCATCGTGCCGGAAAGTCTGGCCGCGATGGCCGGTGCTGGGGTCTGCCGCGTCGCGCTCGACGACCCGCACGCCGTGTGCGAAGTCGCGTTGCTGCGCCGCCGCGATGCCGGGGCGCTCGCCGTGGCGTTGGGGGACGCGCTGAAGCTCGCGCTTTGCGCTATGGCAATCCCTGACGGACTTTGAACCCCCGCAGTAAGTCCCGCGTAAGGCGTGCATGAGAGGGTGCCCCCATAAGGTGCGGAAAGCGCACGGGGGCATGTGGGGCAGGCCCGCAAGCCGGCTGCGACAGCGTCGCGAACGGGCTTGTGCGAAGCGAGGAAACCCTCAAGTCGGCCATTTTTTCTCCCGTTATACTTTTCGACACATCAGCGCAGGGCGCACACGCCGGACGGGCAGGCGCGCACCTTCGCCATAAAAATCAGATCAGAGATGCGAGGAGACGACGATGGGGCTATTCACGCGCCGCGGGGCAGCCGCGCAGACCGTCACAATCATGAGCGAGGTGGCCGACAGTGCCGGCACCCTTGGCATCGAGCTGTGCGATATCGCCGGTAATGTCGACGAAATCGCCGTGCGCATCAAACGGCAGGCCGAAGTGTTTCAGGAGCTTCAGCGCGCCGCCGCCGACACCAGCGAAGGGAATCAGCAGATTGCGGCCGCCGCGCGCGAAGCCCGCGACGTCGCCGATCGGGCGAGCGCCGAAATTGCCGCGTCGCGCGGTACCGCCGACGCCTCGCTGGCGTCCATTCACGGGCTGGTCGAAGGGGTGTCGGGCATGGCCGGTGAAATTGCCGGTCTGCGCGACGCGCTCGAACACGTCGGTAAGGTGGCCGAAGGCATCTCGGTCATTGCGCGCCAGACCAATCTTCTCGCCCTCAATGCCGCGATCGAAGCCGCGCGCGCTGGTGTCGCGGGGCGCAGCTTTGCGGTCGTGGCCACCGAAGTCAAACAACTGGCGAGCAAGACCTCGGAAGCCACCCAGCAAATCGAACAAACCCTCGCCGCACTGGCCGAGCGCACCCAGCGGCTGATGCGCGAGAGCAACACCAATGTGGCCCGCGCGAACGAAGCGCGCGAAGGCACCCGGGCCATCGCCAGCGTGATCGAGACCGCCGGCACCGCGCTCGACACGTTCGACCGTCAGGCCGGGCAGATCGTGCAGGCGAGCGAAGCCATCGAGAACGAATGCAGCACGCTCGCCGCGCACGTCGATGAAATGGCCGATGGGGTCGCGCACTCCGCCGAGCACGTCGAAAACGCACGTGAGCGGATCAACGGGCTGCTCTCGGTATCGGAGCACCTGATCGGCCTGATCGCCGAGGCGGATGTGGAAACGGAAGACACACCGTTCATTCGCGCCGTACGTCGTGCAGCGAAGCAAGTGGGCGAGACCTTCGAGGCGGCGCTCGCCAAGGGCAAGATCAGCGAGCAGGAGTTGTTCGATCGTCGCTACGAACCGATTCCGGGGTCGAACCCACAGCAGTTGATGGCGCGCTTCACACGCTTTACCGACGAAACGCTGCCGACGATTCAAGAGCCGCTGCTCTCACTGAGCGAGCGCATCGCCTTTTGCGCCGCCGTCGACGAGAACGGCTATCTGCCGACGCATAACCGCAAGTTCTCGCAATCGCCCACCAATGATCCGGTGTGGAATGCAGCGCATTGCCGCAACCGGCGACTGTTCAACGACCGCACGGGCGCGGCCGCAGGGAGCAATACGAAACCCCTGCTGTTGCAGACGTATCGGCGCGATATGGGCGGGGGCGAGTTTGTGGTGATGAAGGATGCATCCGCCCCCATCTATGTGAACGGGCGTCACTGGGGCGGCTTCCGGATTGCTTATCGTGTGATGGCGTAGCCACCAGTCACCGAACGTTTGTTGCCGTGCGTCCATGAAAAAACGCGCCACCGACGAAAGCATCGGTGGCGCGTTTTTTATTGAACGAGGGCATCAGGTATGGCGTCTGTCGTCCTCTCATTCGTCGATCGATTCAGGCCGATATCAATAGCCGTACCATTGGCCATGACGCCAGTAGCCGCGGCCGTAGCCGTAGGGGCGCCCATAGTAGGGGCGGCCGTAGTACACCGGCGCCGGGGCGACATAAACCGGCGGCGGGCCATAGTAGGCGGGCGCAGGGGCAACATAGACGGGCGGGGGCGGTGCCACGTAGACGGGCGGCGGTGCGTAGACCGGGCCCGGGACGACGAGCGGCACACCGATGCCGATGCCCACCGAGACGTGTGCCTGCGCAGTTCCGATCGCACCCGCGGCGAGCGCGACTCCGGCGATGGCAAGGGCGGCAAACTTGGCTTTCATGATATTTCTCCTGCGGACTTGGCAGCGTACTGATAACAGCGCCCGGACGGCACCATGCCGACCGACTCGCCGGGTGCCCGCCGGCACCTTGGGTTTGTCAGATTCCTTGGCTTAACTTTACTGAAGTTCCGAAACGCGGGTGCTGCGCAATTGTTGCAAAGTATGCGCATTCGCACGGGGTGGGGAACGTTCGGGCGTGGAAAAGCGGCCGCCAAACGTGTGAATCACGCACCCATTCTATTCAGAATCAACGGTTTGCGCTCGTTTCGGTTGACGACAGCGGTGGTCGTGGATGAGCGAAACGGGTGACAGCGGCGCGGCACTTGTTACATTCATTTACATGGCCGCCTGCGCGCTGTGGTGCAAAAACAGCGGCGGATGCCGCTTGCGCGACATCCGCCTGCCGTCGGTGTCTCTTCCTGCCGGGCGTGCTGTCCCTGTGGATAACGGTGGTACCGCGGGTGGCACCGCGCGCCTGCCGAGACACCTCTCCTCCCCTGCTAAACCGGGCGCGGCACCGCCGCGGGTTCGGGTACTGCTGTCGTCAACGTCTTTGCTACGTCTTTTTATTGATTGAAGCGCACCTTGGCGTCAGCCACGCAGGCATCCTTGCTGTTGCCCGTCATGCTGTCGCAACGTTCCACGGCGGCCTTGTACTGGGCCTTGTTCGCGTCGGCGTTAGCATCCTGACGCGCCGTCGCGGTGTCCTTGGACGACTCGCGGCTCGTGCGCATCACCTTCGCGTCGCCGTAGGCCTTGGTCTTGGCGGCGTCGGCATCCTTCGCGCAGACATCCTTTTCGTTGCCCTTCTTGTCGTCGCAGCGCAGCTTGGCGACGCTGTAGTCGGCGTCGGCCTTCGCCACTGCCGCGTCGTAACGCGCCTTCGGCGTGTTCTTGTAGTCGGCTTCGGCATTGGCCTTGGCAACCTTCTCGTTGCCCTTGGCGTTCTCGACACAGACCTTCTTGGCGTTGTCCTTCAGGTCTTCGCAACGCGCGACCGATGCCTTGTAGTCGGCCTCGGCAGATTTCTGCGCGGCGTCGTAGCGGTCTTTGGTGGCGGCGTCGGCGGCGCTGGCCGAGGCAGCGCCAAAGGCGCTTGCGGCCAGCACGGCACAGGTCAGCCAGTTCAGAGCGAGTCGGTGTTGCATGTCAAAGTCCTCCAGTGAACGAGCAGATAGTTGATGTCTTCGTGGGCTTCGTTGTCTTCGCTAGCCGTTACTTGTTGCGGTCGGCGGCACCCTGGATGGCTTCGCCACCCTTTTCGATGTCCGTACCCGCACCATGGACGGTGTTGCAGCCAGCAAGACCCAGCGCGAAGCCGGAGAGCAGAGCGATGGCGATCAGTCGTTTCATTTGAGTTCTCCTTGAGAGATAGCGATAGCGGCGGCGATAGTGGCCAAAGGTGCTAACAAGGGTGCCGGGGAAGCGCTCTATGGCGCTTCGATGCCATTCGGCACCGCCGGTGCGTCCGCCTCCCGACGGACGCGACCGTGGGTGCTACCGTGGTGCTTACCAGAGCTTGTGATCCTTGTTCCAGGTGTCGACTTCACGTTCCGCCTCGGCCTTTTCCTTGCCGTAGCGTTCCTGGATCACGCCCACGAACTTGTCGCGGTTGCCTTCGATCTTGAGCAGATCGTCATCGGTCACCTTGCCCCACTGCTTCTTGGCTTCGCCCTTCAGTTGATTCCACTTGCCCTTGATCTGATCCGAGTTCATAACAACTCCTTTCCGGTTGGGATTGGGTACTCCGAGGTACTGACTGCTTCATGCGATGGCGCTGTTGCGCCGTCGCCGCAGTTGCCGCCCGGTGTGGCGGCGGTTGATTCCATGGTAGGGAGTGCCAATCGTTCGCGCTGTCAGCGAGACCATCGTCGCGCTGTAGGCGGAGTCGGGTAGCGCTGTCAGCGCATTCCCACGGGGGAGGTCGGCGTGCCGTCGGGCCGGTCGGCTTGATCGGCCCGCGCGGTGTGATCGGAGGGGACGGCAGGGGATGCCGGGGTGGTGGAATCGGTGGAACTGGGGGAACTGGGGGAATTGGGGGCGTCAGTGCGATTGGCGCTATCCGCGCCATAAATCACATTGCCCGGGTCGGTCATGTCGAGCGCATCGGCCGGGTTGCACAGCGGCATCACCACCTGAATCTCGGTGCCGATTCGCTCCGGCAGCGAGTGGATATCGATGCGCCCGCCGCGCGCCGAGACGCGTTGACGCATGCCGAACAGACCATGCGTCTTCGGCTTGTTGAACTGGTCAGGCGTGAGGCCGATACCGTTGTCGATGACTTCGAGGCGCACGCGCTGATCGTCGCAGGCGAGCGCGACCCGAATCGTCGTCGCGCGGGCATATTTGCCCGCATTCGTCAGCGCTTCCTGCGCCACGCGGAACAGCGCAATGGCCGTGGCTTCCGGCAGGGCGAAATCTTCTTCCGGCAGATCGAGATCGAGCTGCCAGTGCTGTTGGTCGGCGGCTTCTTCCGCGAGCGAGCGCAGGGCGGTCACGAGACCGAAATTGATCAGCACCGTGGGGCGCAGATTCTCGATGATGCGGCGCTTGATCTGGATGCCCGAGTCGAGATTGCGCTGCGCACGCGCGAGTTTTTCGGCGATGACGGTGTCGGTGTTGCGCAGTTTGTGGTGCGCCCACGTGACATCCATCTTGCATGCGGTGAGGATCGCGCCCAGCTCGTCGTGCAACTCGCGCGAGAGCCGCGTCTTCTCGTCTTCGCTCACGTTCTGCAAGTGTGTGGCCAGTTCGTCGAGCTGTTCGGTGCGCTCGCGCACGAGGCGGTCGAGGTGCGCCTGTTGTTCATGCAATTGGTCGCGGGCGAGTTGCTCCTGACGCATCTGCCGGCCAAGCGTGCGGAACAGCAGGATGAACAGCAGAATCGTCAGCACCGAGAGTGCGCCAGCGCTGATGGCGGAGATGGCCTGATCGAAGCGGCCGTCGTCCTGCGCGGTGCGCGCGCGGGCGAGTTCACGGTTGTACAGATCGGTGATGGCGTTCTGCACGGGTTCCATCGTGCCGATGCCGAGATTGTTCGGGGCGAGCGCCTCTTCGAGATTCATTTCGCCCTGCCTGACGGCAGCGCGTGCGGTTTCCATCGCGGTAATGCGCTGCGAGAACAGCGTCATCACGTCGGCGAATTCGCGCGCCGCCTGCGCGTCGTGCACATCTTCGTAATGCTGGATGACGAGCGCGGCCAGATCGCGAATGCGACGTACGGCCGAGAGGTACGGGTCGAGATAAATCGGGTTGTTCGTGAGCAGATAACCGCGCTGGCTCGACACCACCGTGGAGGTGCGCGCCATGATCTCGTTGAGCTCGTTGGCGGCGGTCATCGCTTGCAGGGCAGCCTCGTACGTCGAGGCCAGCCGCCGGTGCGCCGACTCCAGCCCGATCAGGCTCCCGACCGTGATCACGATCGCGGCGATCATGGCAATGATCCAGCTTCGGCGACGCAACCAGGACGTGAACAAACGGGGCATTGAAGGGCCAAGGGAGGGTAGGGGGCGCTTCGATCATAAGTCGAAAATCAACCGATAGCGCGAAATGTCAGCCAATTCCTACGTAAAAACCAGCGCCACCCGGGCATTCTCGGCGGCGCTGTTTTTCTACCATACATTCAGCGCCGAACGTTTTGCATGCCATGTGCGCCACCCGAAAGACGGGATACATGGGCACGCCAAGCGCCGCGGAGCACACGCAAGCCTCAGGGAAGTGAAGGGTAAAACAAGGAGAACGCTATGTTGAAGTGGGCTTTGTTGTTCGCACTGATCTCGATCGTGGCGGGCCTGCTGGGCTTTACAGGGATCGCCGCCGGTGCGGCTGGGGTCGCCAAGATCCTCTTCGTGCTGTTCCTGGTGTTGTTCGTGATCTTCCTGCTGCTCGGTCTGACCGTCGCCAAGAAGATCGTCGACTAGCCGGTGCCGCCCGGGCCGCCCGTCGAGGGGGCCCAGGCGGCCCGAATAAGCTGCCAACGCTGTCAATGCTGGTCTGGGCCGTCATTTTTGCAAGGAGCTAGCGATGCTTCACTACGCCGTCGTGTTTTTCGTGATCGCGCTGATCGCCGCAGTGTTCGGCTTCACCGGCATTGCCGCCGGCGCCGCCGAAATCGCCAAGATTCTGTTCTTCATCTTCCTCGTGATCTTTTTGGTCACGCTGCTGTTTGGCGTGGTCCGACGATAGCCGGGTGCGGCCGGTGCCGGGGGACCGATCGTCCGATAGTGATTTGACGACCGGCTCCCGGGCCTGAACGCCCCTTCCCCACAAAACACTCGCAGGAGAATTCGCTCATGCATACCGCCAAGCACGCCAAGCAACACGCCAAGACGCAAGGCAAGCCCGCCATCAAGGGCAACGGTCATAGCGCTCACGCCGGCGAGGACTTCGAAATCGATGTCCGTGCCCTGCGTGAGCGTGCCCGCGAGCATCTGGACGATGGTGCGGTGACGGAAGACTATCGCGCCGATCGCGATGCTGTCGTGCATATGCTCAACGACGCGCTCGCCACCGAACTGGTGTGCGTGCTGCGCTACAAGCGCCACCATTTCATGGCCACCGGCATCCATGCCGAGCCGGTTGCCGCCGAATTTGCCGAGCACGCCGCTCAGGAACAAGACCACGCGGACCGCATTGCGACGCGTATCGTGCAATTGGGCGGCGAGCCCGATTTCGCGCCGGACAGCCTGTCGGCGCGCAGCCATGCCGAATATGTCGCCGGGAAGAACCTGCGCGAGATGATTCGCGAAAATCTCGTCGCGGAACGCATCGCGATTGAGAGTTACCGCGAGATGATTCATTATTTGGGCGACCGGGATACCACGACGCGGCGTATGCTCGAGGAAATTCTGGCTGTCGAGGAAGAGCACGCCGACGATATGCGCGACCTGCTCGACCGGGAGTGAGGGTCATGGCCAACGCGCCGAAGGGTAGCGACCGGACCGATGGGGACAGTCTCTGGAGCTTAGATGTCACTGACAATAAAAATCCTGATTGCCGACGATCACGCCATCGTTCGCACCGGCTTCAAGCAGTTCATCGCGGACGAGTCGGACATGGAAGTGTTGGGCGAGGCAGCGAGCGGCGACGAAGTGATTCGTGCCGTGCGCGATACGGCGTTCGATGTCGTGCTGTTGGATATCGCCATGCCTGACAAGAACGGCATCGACACCCTGCGCGTGATCAAGCAGTTGCGTCCGCAGCAGGGGGTGCTGTTCCTGTCGACGTATCCGGAAGCGCAGTACGCAGTGAATCTGCTGCGCGCCGGTGCCAATGGCTATCTGATGAAGGATGCGGCGCCCGAAGAGATCATTCGGGCGATTCGCACGGTGGCGCGCGGCCATCGCTATGTGAGTGAGATCACCGCCGATTTGCTCGCGCAGAAGCTCGATCAACCGATCGACGAGCCGATGCATGAGCAGCTCTCCGAGCGCGAGTTTCAGGTGTTCTGCAAGCTCGCGCAGGGCCGTACGCCCACCGAGATCGCGGAGGAACTGCATTTGTCAGTGAAGACCGTGAGCACGTATCGCGCGCGCGTGCTCGAAAAGATGCATTTGAAAACCAATGCCGATCTGACGCTCTACGCGCTCAAGAACGGTCTGATCAGTTGATGAGAGGCAGTTATGTCAACCGGGAAAGCGACAACGCTGACGGGGTCCCGCTCTCCCCTTAAGGTGCTGTTGATCGAGGACTCGGCGGTCATTCGCGAGAGCCTGTCAGAAGCACTCGGTTCGACCGGGATGCTTGAGGTGGCAGGGGTTGCGGAAACCGCCGACGACGCGGTTCGCACGCTTAAGGAGGATTCGTACGACGCGGTGATCGTCGATATCCAACTGCGGCGCGGCTCAGGCATGGACGTACTGTCCTACCTGCACGACGCCGGCCTGTTGCCTCACCTGATGGCCATTGTGCTCACGAATTACGCGCTGGCGACGTATCGCAAGCGTTGCCAGCAGCTTGGCGTGCAGTATTTTTTCGACAAATCGCTCGAATTCGACCGCGTGATCGAGGTTCTCGACGATTTCGCCACCGGCCGGCAGGCCTGAGCGGCGGACCTTTCCCGGACTACCGTTGAATTCCCATATAAAGGGATCGAATTTTATTATTTTCAACTATTTAGGTGCATGGGCTAAAATATCGCCTTTGCGCTAAATACCGGGTCAACGGCGGCGCACTGCGGGTAGTTTCGGCAGTGAGCTGCTATTTTTTTGCATGATCGAACTCCAGAACATTACCCAGCGCTTCGCTGGGCCCAAGGGGCCGATCGACGCGCTCTCCAATATCAGCCTGTCGATCGAGCGCGGCGAAGTTTTCGGCATCATCGGCCGAAGCGGCGCCGGCAAGAGCACGCTCGTGCGTGTGATCAACCTGCTCAACCGTCCGAGCGACGGCAGCGTTCGCGTGGACGGGCAGGATCTCACCGCCCTCTCGTCGGACGAATTGCGCAAAGCGCGCCGCCGTATCGGCATGATCTTCCAGCATTTCAACCTGCTCAGCTCGCGCACGGTGTACGACAACGTCGCGCTGCCGCTGGAGCTGGCCGGCCTGTCGGCGGATGAAATTCGTGCGAAGGTGCTGCCGCTGCTCGAACTCGTGGGCCTGACGGCGCAGAAGGATCGTTACCCGGCGCAGATTTCCGGCGGTCAGAAGCAGCGCGTGGGCATTGCCCGGGCGCTCGCCAGCGAACCGCAGGTGTTGCTCTCGGATGAAGCCACGTCGGCGCTCGACCCGGAGACCACGCGCTCGATTCTCGATTTGCTCAAGCGCATCAACCGTGAACTCGGTCTGACCATCGTGCTGATCACCCATCAGATGGAAGTGATCAAGCAGGTGTGCGATCGCGTGGCCGTGCTCGACGCCGGGCGCGTGGTGGAACAGGGCCGCGTGATCGACGTGTTCCTGCGTCCGCGTCACGAAGTCACGCGCGCCATGATCGGCGACGTGATCGCCCAAGAGCTGCCGGCGGGCGTGCGCGAGCGTATCGCTTCGCGCATCGGCAACGGGCACGATCACCTGTACCGGCTGGCCTTCTCGGGTGCCGGGGTGGATCAGCCGCTGCTCTCGGAAGCGATTCGCCGCTACGAACTCGATTTCAATATCCTGCATGGCCAGATCGACGAGATCCAGGGGCAGGCTTTCGGATCGCTCGCCGTGATGGCCGGCGGTACCCCGGCCCGTGTGGCCGAAGCCATGGCGTTCCTCGCCAGTCAAGGCGTCGTTGTCGAGGAGATGAGCCATGTGGAGTGAAATGTTCGATCTGTTCGTCTCGTCGTTCTGGGAGACGATCATCATGGTCGGGATCTCCGGCCTGATTGGTGCAGTGGTCGGCGTGCCGCTAGGCGTGCTGCTGTATCTGACCGATCGCAATGGCGTGTTGCAGAACCTGCCGACCAATCGCATCGTCGGCATTCTCGTCAACGCCGTGCGTTCCACGCCGTTCATCATCTTGCTGGTCGCCGTCATCCCGTTCACGCGCCTGATCGTCGGTTCGTCGATCGGTACGATGGCCGCCGTGGTGCCGCTGACCATCGCCGCCGCGCCGTTTGTCGCGCGTCTGGTCGAGACGGCCCTGCGTGAGGTCGACCGCGGCCTGATTGAAGCTGCCCAATCGATGGGCGCGACCACGGGTCAGATCGTCATGAAGGTGCTGCTGCCCGAGGCGCTGCCCGGCATCGTGGCCGGCCTGACCATCACGTTCGTGAGCCTGGTCGGCTACTCGGCCATGGCCGGTGCCATTGGCGGCGGCGGGCTGGGTGATCTGGGGATTCGTTACGGTTATCAACGATTCCTGCCCGAAGTGATGATCACGGTGGTGCTGATCCTGATCGTCTTCGTGCAACTGGTGCAGACGTTCGGCGACTGGCTGGTGCGCCGCCTGAGCCACAAGTAATTCATTCTGTTTTCGGAATAACATCGTCGCCGGCGAGCCGGCACTTACACGCGGGGGTTTTTCTCATGCAACGTCGTACGATTTTCAAACTGCTGGCCGGTGTGGGTGCCGCCACGGTGTTCGCCACGCAATTCGCCGCACCGGCCGCTGCCGCCGATGCCGTCAACCTGAAGGTCGGTGTGACGGGTGGCCCGCACGCGCAGATTTTCGATGAAGTGAAGAAGGTCGCCGCCAAGAACGGCCTGAATCTCAAGGTCATCGAATTCAGCGACTACGTGCAGCCGAATGCCGCGCTGTCGTCGGGCGATCTCGACGTGAACAGCTACCAGCACCAGCCGTACCTCGACGCGCAGGTGAAGGACCGTGGCTACAAGCTCGTGTCGATCGCCAAGACCGTGATCTTCCCGATGGGCGTGTACTCGAAGAAGATCAAGTCGCTGGCCGACCTGAAGGCCGGCGCCAAGGTGTCGCTGCCGAACGATCCGACCAACGGTGGCCGCGCGTTGCTGCTGCTGCAAAAGAACGGCCTGATCAAGCTGCGCCCCGACGCCGGCCTGAAGGCGACGCCGATCGACGTGATCGAGAACCCGAAGAAGCTGAAGTTCGTGGAACTGGATGCCGCCCAACTGCCGCGCTCGCTCGACGACGTGGAAGTGGCCGTCATCAACACCAACTTCGCCATGGAAGCCGGTCTGAATCCGAAGCGTGATGCCATCGCCATCGAAGATGCCAATGGCCCGTACGCCAACGTGCTCGTCGTGCGCGCGGCCGACAAGGACAAGCCGTGGGTGGCCCAGTTGATCAAGTCGTACCACTCGCCGGAAGTGAAGGCGTTCATCGAGCAGAAGTTTGGCGGCTCGGTGGTGACGGCCTGGTAAGAAAGACGGTCGGCAGACGCTAATGCGATCTCCCGGAACGGCAGCGCTTCACGGCGCTGCCGTTTTTTTTCGTCCGGACGAAAGCGAATCGAGCGCTCGTCTGACAGCCGAAATACCAAGCTCGCGTGTGTGGCAATTCTGACACTGTCATGGTTTTGTCAAATAACGGCGATAGCCTGTGCAGCAAGTAAAAGAGGGTGCCCGCGGGCACCGTCACAAGACGCGGACATGGGCCTGAGAGCAGCTACCGCAAGCGAAGCACGGGGACCGGGCGAGGGCGCTGCATGGCGCACCATCTCGCCCTCGGGGCGCACGCGCGCACGAGGCGGCATGCCCGCACGACGCAATGCTGTTGGCATGACGGGCGCGCACCGCACCGACTTACGGAGTACCAGTTGAACCGTCCCCCGCCTGTAGCGATTCGTCCGTCGGAGCGCTTCGGCGCCCCTGCGGCATCGCACGAAGCACCTCCCACGGCCTCTGCCGCATCGGCTTCCGCTGCGGCCCTCGCTTCCCTCTCCCAATTCGACGAACCCGACGAGAGCGTGTTGCTCGCGCAGTTGTGCGAGGGCATCGGCCTCACCTGCGT
Source organism: Pandoraea sp. PE-S2R-1 (assembly GCF_002179865.1). Taxonomy (NCBI): domain Bacteria; kingdom Pseudomonadati; phylum Pseudomonadota; class Betaproteobacteria; order Burkholderiales; family Burkholderiaceae; genus Pandoraea; species Pandoraea sp. PE-S2R-1. The sequence continues at coordinate 91,589 of NZ_NGUR01000008.1, forward strand.
GTTCCAGCCGATTATTGACTTTCGCACGTCCGGCATTGCCGGTTACGAAGGGTTGGTGCGCGGCCCGGCCGGTACGGCAATTCATTCGCCATTGGCGCTGTTTGCTGCCGCCCGTCGCCACGGGTTGAGTGGCCCGCTGGAACTGGCGTGCCGCCGCACGGTGCTGCGCGGGTTCGTCGATCAGGATCTGCCCGAACGGCTGTTTCTGAACATCGGGCCGGTGACGCGGGCTCAGCCGGGCGGTGGTGTGACTGAGTCGCTCGGGTTGGATGAAACGTTTGCCATGCTGCAATCGTTCCGTCTGCCGCCCGAGCGCGTGGTGCTCGAACTGACCGAACATGCGCCGACGCTCGATATCGCGAGCACGCGGGCGTCGCTCACGGCGTATCGGGCGCTCGGCTTCGAAGTGGCGCTGGACGACATGGGGGAGGGCTACGCGAGCTTGCGGCTGTGGTCGGAACTGCGCCCCGATTACGTCAAGATCGACCGGCATTTCGTCGACGGCATCGACAGCGACACGGTCAAACTTCAGTTCGTGCGCTCCATGCGCCAGATCGCCGAGACGAGCGGCACGCGCGTCATTGCAGAAGGGATCGAACACGCCGAAGAGCTTCAGGTGGTGCGCGATCTCGGTATTTTTCTCGGCCAAGGCTATTTCATCGCACGCCCGGAAGCGCAACCGCAACGGGCGATTACGACGAGTGTGCAGGAGGTCGTGAACGAGCGGCGCGCGTATGTGCATCAGCAACCGAGTCAGCTTGGTGCGGGCAACGTGACGCTGGAACGCATTGCGTCGTACGTTGCCCCCGTGTCGCCGGACACGCGCAGCGAAGACGTAGTGGCGCGTTTCGAGAGCGATCCGGCGCTGGAAGTGCTGCCGGTGGTGGAGCGCGACCGCGCGGTGGGCCTGATCGGACGCGCCTCGTTGATCGGCCGTTTTGCGCGGCCTTTCACGCGCGAACTGTATGGGCGCAAGCCGTGTTCGGCGGTGATGGAACCGCGCCCGCTCACGTTCGACAAAGCCGCACGCGTGGAAGACCTGAGCCGCATGATCGCCGAGGGTGCCAGCCGCCAAATTACGGCCGGGTTCATCGTGACCGATCAGGGGCGTTATTTCGGCGTCGCGCAGGGGCATGCGCTCATGCGGCATATCACCGACATGCAGCTCGATGCGGCGCGTTACGCGAATCCGCTGACGCTGCTGCCGGGCAATGTGCCGATCGACGACTATATGGATCGCATGATCGGCGAGCGTCAGTCGTTTCACGCCTGCTATGTCGATCTGGATAACTTCAAGCCGTTCAACGACGTGTTCGGTTACCGGCGCGGCGACGATTTGATTCAACTGGTGGCGCGTGTGCTGATGGCGGTGCGTAATCCCGAACGCGATTTTCTCGGACACATCGGCGGCGACGATTTTCTGATCCTGTTTCGCAGCCCCGACTGGGAAGCGCGTTGCCGCGAAGCCCTCACGCGGTTCGGCGAGGCGGTGACCGAATACTTCCATCCCGATCAGATCGCAGCGGGGGGCTTCGAGGCGGAAGACCGGCGCGGCATGGTGATCTTTCACCCGATCACGAGTCTGTCGATCGGTGTGGTGGCGGTCACGCCGGAGAGTTTTCCGTCGCACGTGGAAGTCTCGGCCGCCGCGGCCGATGCGAAGAAAATGGCCAAGCGCGCGCTCGGCAACAGCCTGTTTATCGAGCGGCGTCGCGCGCATCGGTGAGATCGGAAGCGATCGCAAGACGAAAAAAAGCCCGCCGGTGTGGCGGGCTTTTTCTTTGCGGCGTCAGAACGTCACTGTCTCAGTGTGACAGCGCCGGCATGCCGTCCATGCTCGCGGCGTCCTGCTCGCGCTCTTCATCCAGATACGGCGTGCGCCAGCCCGAGCGCACCCCCCAGTGGTAGAACGCCAGCGAAAGCGCGCCGACGATGACCATGTCCCAGCCGTAAGGCAGTACGCCGAGGCCACCGAATTCCTTGCTGCCGATATACGAGAGCAGCGCCATCATCGGCAGATATCCAATCAGCCACCACGACGCCTTGAGGTCGTGACCGAAGCCCTTCCACTTGTCCCGCGCCTGATAGTAGAAGTACACCGGCAGGGCGACGACCACCAACACGATGATTTCGCCGGTCAGCGGCCAACGGGCCCAGTACAAAATCAGCGACGCGCACACGAATGCGAACGGCGCGATGAGCGACAGGCCCGGCAGGCGCAGCGGACGATGCAGCTCCGGCGCTGCTTGGCGCAGGGCCATGACGCTGATCGGGCCCGTCAGGTACGAGATCACGGTAGCGACCGAGATCACGGCGGCCAGCGTATCCCAGCCGCGGAAGAAGAACATGAACACGAACGAGATGGCGAGGTTGAACCACATCGCCGGTCGTGGCACGCCATAGAGCGGATGCACGCGCCCGAAGATCGCGGGCATCGTGCGGTTGCGCTCCATCGCATAGATCATGCGGCTGGTGGTCGCCATATACGTGGTGCCCGTGCCGCTCGGGCTCAGGAAGGCGTCGAAATAGAGCACGATCGCCAGCCAGTTCAGGCCCAGCGCAATCGCCAGTTCGGCGAACGGCGAGCTGAAGCTCACCATGTGCCAGCCGCCTTTGAGCTGCTCGGGCGAGAGCGCGCCGATGTAGGCGACTTGCAGCAACAGATAGATGACGGTGGCGAGCAGGATCGAGCCGACCACGGCGAACGGGATGCTGCGACCCGGGTCGCGCGCTTCACCGGCCAGATTCACCGGACTCTGGAAACCGTTGAACGCGAACACGATGCCCGAGGTGGCCACGGCGGTGAGCACGGCCGACATGCCGTTCGGGGCAAAGCCGCCATGCTCGGCAATGTTGAAGTTGCCCGGATGGAAGCCCGCGATGATGAGACCGGCGATGGTGAGCGCCGGAATCGCGAACTTGAACAGCGTGATCGCCGTGTTGGCGCGGGCGAACAGCTTCACGCCCCAGTAATTCAGCATGAAATACACGATCACGAGCAGGGCGGATAACAACAGGCCGCTGGTAGTGAGGGTGCCGTCGACGAACAACTGGTGTGCCCAGTCGTACGGCCACGTGCTCATGTACTGGATCGAGGCCTCGGCTTCGATCGGAATGACCGAGACGATGGCGATCCAGTTGGCCCACGCCGCGATAAAGCCGACGAGGCTGCCGTGCGAGTAGCGCGAGTAACGGACCATGCCGCCCGATTCGGGGAACATGGCGCCGAGTTCGGCATAGGTGAGAGCGATGGCCAGAATGACGACGGCGCCGATGATCCAGGCCAAAAGGGCCGCAGGTCCGGCGATCTTCGCCGCCTTCCAGGCACCGAACAACCAGCCGGAGCCGATGATCGAGCCAAGACCCGTCAACATCAGGGCGAACGGCCCGATGTTGCGCATGAGGGATGGGTTGTTATCCATTCGATGTCTTCTCCACGCCCGGGGGGAGCAACACGCCAGCACCGATGAGGGCGGGTTGGCGAGTTACGCGAGGGCGGACAAACCGTCGGCAGGCCGGATGTCATCACAGGGCGTGACGACGCGGGGGGCGGCGCTTCCGGACGTGACTTCTGTTGATCGGACTTCGCGAATTCTGCTCTGGCCCTTCGCCACACACCGGCGTATTTCCGGCGGCGATTTTGCGGGTTTCGCAGGTGTATCGGAGGCAAGCCGTTACACAGAGCGAAATGAGGGTCGGAGTCGCTGTTCGCGAAAAAAGCGCGATTCTACCCGAGGCCGTGTCCATCTGTGGGACTTTGTAACACTTTCGACATTGCCGGCTGATGCACGACATTTCGTAGAAATGCGTGCAAGCCAGCGATGGCGCGGTTCTCAGAGCGGGACAACGCCTATTACAAAGTATTAAAGGGTCGGATGATCGTCACGTCGACGCGAGGCAGAGATACTTCATTTCAAGGTACTCGTCGATGCCGTATTTCGACCCCTCGCGCCCCAGACCGGATTGTTTGACACCTCCGAACGGCGCGACTTCGTTCGAGATCAGTCCGGTGTTGATGCCGACCATGCCGGCTTCGAGCGCTTCGGCGACCCGCCAGACCCGTGCGACGTCACGGGCGAAGAAGTACGACGCCAACCCGAAATCGGTCGAGTTGGCGAGGCGGATGCCGTCGGCTTCGTCCTTGAAGCGGAACACCGGGGCGAGCGGCCCGAAGGTTTCTTCCTGTGCGACGAGCATGTCGGCACTGGCGTCGGCCACCACGGTCGGGGCGAAGAAGCGGCCATGCAGCACCTTGCCGCCGACGGTGACGCGCCCGCCCTTGCTGACCGCATCCGCAACGTGGCGCTCCACCTTCTCGACGGCGGCGTCTTCGATCAGAGGGCCGACGGCCACGCCCGGTTCGAAGCCGTTACCTACGCGGAGTTTGCCCACGGCGGCGGTGAGCTTCTCGACGAAGGCGTCGTAGATACCGTCCTGCGCGTAGATGCGGTTTGCGCACACGCAGGTCTGACCGGCATTGCGGAATTTGGAGGCAATGCAGCCTTCGACGGCGGCATCCACGTCGGCGTCGTCAAAGACGAGGAACGGCGCGAGCCCGCCCAGTTCGAGGGCCACCTTCTTGATCGTGGGGGCGCATTGCTCCATCAACTTGGCGCCGACCGGTGTGGAACCGGTAAATGACAGGTGACGTACGCGGGGGCTGGCCGTGAGCACGTCGCCTACGTCGCCGGAGTGCTTCGACGTCACGACGTTGAAGACACCCTTGGGCAGTCCGGCGCGCTCGGCCAGTTCGGCAAGCGCCAAGGCCGAGAGCGGGGTGAGCCGGGCTGGCTTCACGACGATCGTGCACCCGGCGGCAATGGCCGGGGCGATCTTGCGCGTGATCATCGCGATGGGGAAGTTCCACGGCGTGATCGAGACGCACACGCCGATGGGCTGCTTGATGACGAACATGCGCTTGCCGCCTTCGGGCGAACTGAGCACGTCGCCGTTCACGCGCTTGGCCTCTTCGGCAAACCACTCGATGAACGAGGCGCCGTAGGCGACTTCGCCCTTGGCTTCGGCCAGCGGCTTGCCTTGCTCTGCGGTCATGATGGCGCCGAGATCGTCCTGCGCCTGCATGATCAATTCGAACCAGCGGCGCATGATGCGGGCGCGCTCCTTGCCGGTCTTGCCGCGCCAGTCGGGCAGGGCGGTTTCGGCGGCGACGAGGGCTCGCTCGGTTTCCTTGGCGCCGAGATCGGCCACATGGGCGATTTCGGCATCGGTGGCCGGGTCGGCAACGGCGAAGGTGGCGTGGGAGTCGGCAGGGGTCCATGCGCCGTCGATGTAGGCGTCGGACTTGAGTAGGCCGGGGTCTTTCAGGCGGCTGAGGGCGGGGTGCTTCTGATGGGGGGAATGCGTGGACTGGGGGGAATGCGGGGGGTGCGACACGATAGCTCTCCTCTCGATATCCGGCAGCGCTGCCTATATATAGACAGGGGCGCTGCTCGGGGACGGAAACGGATACGGCTTGTCGGTGCGTCAGTACGTCAATACGTCGGTCGCCAGCTTACTCCAATGTCACTCGCGCTTTGTGACGGCGCGAGTGACCCGGAGTCAGTGGGGCTTACAGGCCGAGGTTTTTATATAGCGTGGCCATCCGAGCGTCGACGTCTGCGGTCATTCCGATGGGACGCCCCCACTCGCGGGAAGTTTCACCGGGCCACTTGTTGGTGGCGTCGATGCCCATCTTGGAGCCCAGACCGGCCACGGGCGAGGCGAAGTCGAGATAGTCGATGGGCGTCTGGTCCACGAGCGTGGTGTCGCGGGTCGGATCGACGCGCGTCGTGATCGCCCAGATCACTTCCTTCCAGTCGCGGATATCGACGTCCTCGTCGACCACGACGATGAACTTCGTATACATGAACTGGCGCAGGAAACTCCACACACCGAACATCACCCGCTTGGCGTGGCCGGCATAGGCCTTCTTCATCTGCACGATGGCCATGCGGTAGCTGCAACCTTCTGGCGGCAGGTAGAAGTCGGTGATCTCCGGAAACTGCTTTTGCAGCAGCGGCACGAACACTTCATTGAGCGCGACGCCCAGCACGGCCGGTTCGTCGGGCGGTTTGCCCGTGTAGGTCGAGTGGTAGACGGCGTTGCGGCGCATCGTGATGCGCTCGATAGTGAACACCGGAAACCACTCCTGCTCGTTGTAATAGCCGGTGTGATCGCCGTAAGGCCCTTCGAGGGCGTGGGCGTAACCGGCGGTCGCGCCGCGCGAGGGCGGCGGCGGGGCACCCTTCGGCACTTCGGGCGGCTGATCCGACGGATAGATAAAGCCTTCGAGCACGATCTCGGCGCGGGCCGGCACGCGCAACGATTCCAGCCCCGGGGTCAGGCACTTGCCCAACTCCGTGCGGCTGCCGCGCAGCAGACCGGCGAATTGATACTCCGAGAGCGTATCGGGCACCGGCGTGACTGCGCCGAGCATGGTGGCCGGGTCGGCGCCCAGTGCCACGGCAATCGGGAACGGTTTGCCGGGGTTCGCCTGCGCAAACTCACGGAAGTCGAGCGCGCCGCCGCGATGCGCGAGCCAGCGCATGATGACTTGATTGCGGCCGATGACCTGCTGGCGGTAGATGCCCAGATTCTGGCGCTTGCGGTGCGGGCCCTTGGTAATGACGAGTCCCCAAGTAATCAGGGGGGCGGCGTCGCCGGGCCAGCACGTCTGAATCGGCAGACGCGCGAGATCCACGTCGTCGCCTTCCCAGACGATCTCCTGAGACACTGGACTGCTGACTTCTTTCGGTGCCATATCCCAAACTGCCTTGGCCATGCTGAGCAATTTACCCGCGTCTTTCAGGCCGCGAGGCGGTTCGGGTTCCTTGAGTGTCGAAAGAAGCTGACCGAGTTCGCGCAGCGAGCCCAGTGCGTTTTCCCCTTTTTCGACGCCCATGCCGAGCGCCACTCGTTCAGGGGTGCCAAACAAGTTGGCGAGCACGGGCATGTCGTAACCGGTCGGCCGCTCGAACCAGAGCGCGGGGCCGCCCGCCTTGAGTACGCGATCGGCCAGCGCCGTCATCTCCAGCACCGGCGAGACAGGCACGTCTACACGACGAAGCTGCCCGGATCGCTCCAGTTGCGTGGTGAAGTCACGAAGATCGAGATATTTCATGAAACAAACGGTTACCAAAAAATTTTTACGGAATTCATACAGGCGCTGAAAACGACCGTTCGAATTCGCGGAAGGGCGGGTTTTTGCCCCGTAAACGCAGGCTAGTGCGGGCCATTCTACCGTTCGGAAGCCTGAAACGACACGGCAAAACACCTGTTACAAATTACTTTTAGTAATGATTTTTCTAATTTATAGTATTGACGGATTATATATCGCTGCTACAATCCGCCCGTTGAATCCAGAAAGGCGGCTTCGATGACGGGTAGGCCAACCCGATCGAGCTTAGCGACAACTACAACATCGACGTGGATTTTCAGTGGCTGGTTTTCTCACCGAGGTCGGGAAGCCAGTGTTTTAGGAAGCAGCGCGAGCGATAGCTCGTCAGCGCCGGGGACCGAACAGGTCGGCGCGCTGCGGCGGTAGTGGCATCGTTGATGACAAACACGGTGCACCGCCTTTTTCCCTATGCCGTAAATGAGCGCTTCACGGAATGCCTGGCGGGCATCCCGGCTCGTTTCCTTACGCCGCGGGACCACCCCGTGGTGACGGCGTAACCGGAGTACGCAGTATGAAGAAGTCTGGTTTATCACCCTGGCTACTGGCCGCTGTCCGTGCGCTGCAAGCGCGTGGCGTGGCAACGGTAGCCGCGGCTCGCCGCGATTGGCGTCGCCTCGCGTGGCATGGCGGTCGTGTTGGACTGTATACGTCCAGCGCTGTCGGTCTTGTCGCCGTGGTCGGTACGCTCGCGTTGTGGGCCCGACCGACGTGGCGCGCCGATCTGGCGTCGCGTGTCGGTCCGCTGATCGAAGCAGCCACCGGGTCGGCCAATGCGGCCAATCACGGCGGTGCGAACGGCAGCACCGTGGCGCAGGGCATGCCCTCCGACGCCACGATGATGGCGCAAGCCGCACAACACGTGCCCTCGGCAGCAGTTCTCGCTGCCTATATCCCGAACCAGCGCGTGGCAGCCGATGCCCGTGCCGGCAAGGTGCTCGACACGCGCGAACAAGTCGCCGTGGGCGATTATCTGGCCCGCCGTTATCGCGTGGCCGGCGACGTGACGGGTAACCTCGTGCGCGCCGCTTACACGACGGGCAAGGAAGTGGGTCTCGACCCGCTGCTGTTGCTGGCGGTCATGGCGATCGAATCGGGTTTCAACCCGTATGCCGAAAGCACCGTTGGCGCCCAGGGCCTCATGCAGGTCATGTCGAAGGTGCATCAGGACAAGCTGGAATACTTCGGCGGTCCGGAAGCGGCACTGCATCCGCTCGCCAACATCAAGGTCGGCGCGCTGATTCTGAAGGAATGCATCGCACGTGGCGGTTCGCTCGCCGGTGGCCTGCGCCTGTATGTCGGCTCGACCAGTGCGGGCGACGGCGGCTACGGTGCGAAGGTGCTCGCCGAGCGTGATCGTCTGCGTGGTGTGGCCATGGGCCGCAAGATCTCGCCGAACGCGCCGCAAGCGCCGGTGATCGTCAGCGCTGCAAAGCCTGTGACCAAGCCGGTCTCGGCAGGCAAGGCTGATGAGTCGGCCGCGGAATCCGCACCGGCACCGAGCGTGTCGGCAACCGGCAAGGCCGCCGCTGCCAAGCCGCTCGAAGCGGATGACAGCACGGCAGCCTGAGCGAACTCCGCTCTGATGCACGATGGCCAGTGCATCGCCGCCCGGAACGCATCGCTCTCTATATAGAAGGGGATGCGGACCAACAAAAAACCCATCGAAGCGATTCGATGGGTTTTTTGTTTTTGGTGAGCCTTAGGGGGCTTTAGATCAGCCGCCGGTGAAGACCCGTTCGATACGGCCCATGGCCTCGCGCAGCTTCTCGAGCGACGTGGCGTACGACAGCCGGATGTACTTGCGGGGTTCGGCAAAACCGAAGTCCAGTCCCGGCACCAGCACGACATCCGCCTGTTGCAGCAGCGCTTGCGTGAGGCGGTCGCTGTCGCCAGCGTCCGGATGCTGCACGCCCGAGCAGTCGGCGTAGACGTAAAACGCGCCGTCCGGCATGACGGGCACCTTGAAGCCGAGTCGTTCAAGTGCCGGCACCACATAGTCGCGGCGATGGCGGAAGGCATCCTTGCGGGCTTCGTAAATCGCCAGCGTGTCGGGGCGGAAGCAGGCGATCGCTGCATGCTGCGCAACCGCCGACGGGCAGATGAACAAATTCTGCGAGAGCTTCTCGAACGTCGGCACCAGCGAGGGCGGCACAACCAGCCAGCCCAGACGCCATCCCGTCATATTGAAATACTTCGAGAAGCTGCTCACCACCAGCACGTCATCGCCGAAGCTCAGTGCCGTGGTGGCCTTGCCGTCGTAACTCAGCCCCTGATAAATCTCGTCGACCAGCGTAAAGCCACCGCGCGCCCGTACCGATTTGACGATGCGGCCCAGCTCGGCGGTTTCGATCGACGTGCCGGTCGGGTTTGACGGCGAAGCCAGCAACACGCCACGTGTCGCCGGGCCCCAGTGCGATTCGATACGCTCGGCGGTCAGTTGAAAACGCTCGGCAGGGCCGGACGGAATCAGCACCGGTTTGCCGTCGAACGTCGACACGAAGTGCCGGTTGCACGGGTAGCACGGGTCTGGCATCAGCACCTCGTCACCCACGCCGACCAGTGCGGCACAAGCGAGTACGAGTGCCGCAGAAGCACCCGCCGTCACGACGATGCGCGACGGGTCGACCTCAACCCCGTAGTAACTACGGTAGTAGTCGGAGATGGCTTCGCGCAGCGCGGGCAATCCCATCGCGCTGGTGTACTGGGTGCGCCCGTCTCTCATCGCCTTCGCCGCGGCCTCGATCACTTGCTCGGGCGCGGTGAAATCGGGCTCGCCAATGCCCATGTGGATGACGTCGTGTCCGGCCTTTTCACGCAGGGCGGCTTGTTTGGCAAGCTCCATGACGTGGAACGGCGCGATGTCGTCGACACGTTGTGCCAGTTTCAGCGCGGGGGCGAGGTCGGGCGTACGGTCCATGTTGGCGGGGGGCGGATGGAGAGGGTGGAGGGGGGATGCAGCGGGGAGAACTGGCGGGAATTCGCCGGCGCACATGGGTGCTGACGAATTCCCGGGACTTCAGACGCTATCAGGCGCTCTTGCCGCGTCCGCCGCGATTGGCGGCGACTTCGTCCGGGCGCACTTCGGCCGAGAACTTGTCGAGCACACCGTTCACGTAACGGAAGCCTTCCACGCCGCCAAAGGTCTTGGCCAACTCCACTGCCTCGTTGATCACCACGCGGTACGGAATGTCCAGGTGGTGAATCAGTTCGTAGGCACCGAGCACGAGCACCCCGTGCTCGACCGGCGACAGCTCGGCTGCCGGACGGTCAAGGTACGGTTGCAGTTGCAGCGACAAGGCATCCGCTTCACGGATGCTGCCATGGAGCAGGGCATCCAGGTGGGCGCGGTCAGCCTTGTCGTAGCCCGGGGTGGTGCGCAGGTGCGCATCGATCTCACCCGCGTGGTCGCGCGAGAGCAGCCATTGATACAACCCTTGCAGCGCAAATTCGCGCGCGCGGCGGCGAGCACTCTTCATTACCGATCTTCCTCTTCTTCGTCTTCGTCTTCATCCGCTTCGTCGTCGCCGTTCAGTACATCCAGGGCTTCGAGCAAATTGGCCATTTCCACCGCCACGCGGGCCGCATCGCGACCCTTCTCGGCGGCGCGCACTTCGGCCTGTTCGTCGTTTTCGGTCGTCAGCACCGCGTTAGCGATGGGAATACCGAAATCGAGGCCGATGCGCGTAATGCCGGCACCGCTTTCGTTCGAGACCAGCTCGAAGTGGTACGTTTCGCCGCGAATCACCGCGCCCAGCGCGATGAGTGCGTCGAACTGACCGCTTTCGGCCATCTTCTGCAATGCCAGCGGGATTTCCAGTGCGCCGGGCACCGACACGAGCAGCACGTCTTCGCCGTCGACACCCAGACGGTCGAGTTCGGCGATGGCGGCGTCACGCAATGCCGTGCAAACCGCATCGTTGAAACGCGCCTGCACGATGCCCACGCGAAGGCCTTCACCGTCGAGTTCCGGCTGGTATTGTCCGATGTCCATAATGGGCTTCCTTAAAAAAGTACCGTCCAGGCGGTGCGGCCTACGTTGTGCCAGCGGGCCCGCGAGGAGCGCCGCTCGGCGTTGTCATACCCCCGCCGTCAGACGGCGGGGCAATGATTCAATGTTGCTCAGGCAACTTCGGCGCCGGGCATCGGCTGGAAGCCGGTGACCTCAAGGCCATAACCTGCCATGTTCGGAATCTTGCGCGGGCTGGAGAGCACTCGCATTTTACCGACACCCAGCTCGCGCAGGATCTGCGCGCCGACGCCGTGCGTCCGGAAGTCCACCGGGCGACGCTTGGCGCGCGCGGCCTTCTCGGTTTCGTCGAGGGCTTCGAACTGGCCAAACAGATGGTCGGGCGTTTCCACGCAATTCAGCAGCACGACCACACCCTTGCCGTTTTCCGCAATGGCTTTCATCGCACCGGCGAGCGTCCACGAGTGGGTCGACACACCGGTTTCGAGCAGATCGAGCACGGACAGCGGCTCGTGCACGCGCACCAGCGTTTCGTCGTCCGGCGACGGCGTGCCGCGCACCAGCGCGAGATGCGGGTTGCCGCTCGGCTTGTCGCGGTACAGCGTTGCCTGGAACGGACCCCATGCCGTTTGCATTTCGCGCGTGGCAACCGTCTCGATCATCGATTCGGTGCGGCTGCGGTAATGGATCAGATCGACGATGGTGCCGATCTTGATGTCGTGTTGCTCGGCGAACACCAGCAGTTCCGGCAGGCGTGCCATCGTGCCGTCGTCGTTCATGATCTCGCAGATCACAGCGGCGGGCGTGAGACCGGCCATCGCTGTCAGATCGCAGCCGGCTTCGGTGTGACCCGCGCGGACCAGCACGCCACCCGGTTGCGCCATGATCGGGAACACGTGGCCCGGCTGGACGATGTCTTCCGGGCGCGCTTCCTTGGCAATCGCGGTCTTGACGGTATAAGCGCGGTCGGCGGCCGAAATGCCGGTGGTCACGCCCTCGGCAGCTTCGATCGACAGCGTGAAGGCGGTGCCGTACTGCGTGCCGTTGCGATAGGTCATCAACGGCAGGTTCAGTTGCTTGCAGCGCGCCTGCGTGAGCGTGAGGCAAATCAGCCCGCGCCCGTACTTCGCCATGAAATTGATGGCTTCCGGGGTTGCGAACTCAGCTGCCATGACGAGATCGCCCTCGTTCTCGCGATCTTCTTCATCGACGAGGACAACCATGCGGCCGGCCTTGAGCTCGGCAATGATTTCTTCTGTAGTGGCCAACGGCATAGCGGGCAACGCGGGGGCTGAATTTGGAAAGGCTCTATTCTACGCCAAGCCGGTGCACGGCTGCGCCCGATTCTCGTGTCGAATCGCCCTGAAAACCGGCAATCAAGGACATTTGAAAACAAAGGTCTTGACCTAAGTAATGTCGATCACTATAGTTAGGCACATGACTAACCATTCCATCCCTCTCGATCGGGTCTTTCAGGCGCTCTCCGATCCAACACGCCGGGCGGTGGTCGAACGTCTGACGTTCGGTCCGGCGTCGGTGAGCGAGCTGGCGCAACCGTTTTCGATGGCGTTGCCGTCGTTCTCGCAGCACCTGAAGCTGCTTGAGGAGTGCGGGCTGGTCGTGTCAACCAAAGCGGGCCGCGTGCGCACCTATGCGCTCGAGACCGAAACGTTGGCGAGCGCGCAGGACTGGCTGCAATTGCAGCGCGACAAGTGGACGCGCCGGCTCGATCAACTCGACAACTACCTGTTGCAGATGAAGGAGACACCCTAATGAGCCATGCCAATCTTTTCTCGGTCGACCCCAAACTCGATCTGGTGCTTGAACGCTATGTCGATGTGCCGTGCGAGCGTGTCTGGGCGGCATGGACGCAGCCGGAACATCTCAAGAAGTGGTTCACTCCAGCGCCGTGGCAGACCGTCGAGTGCGAGATCGATCTGCGCCCGGGCGGTCTTTTTCATACCGTGATGCGCTCGCCGGAGGGGCAGCAATTCCCCAACGTCGGCTGCTATCTGGAAGTGGAGGAGAACTCGCGCCTCGTGTGGACCAACGCAGTGCTGCCGGGTTTTCGTCCCGCGCCTGCGCCGGTGGCCGAACATGGCGGCTTCCACTTCACGGCGGCGGTGTTGATGGAGGCGCATGGCAAGGGCACCCGTTACACGGCGATCGCGATGCATGGCGACGAGGCCACGCGTGCGCAGCACGAAGCGATGGGCTTCCACGACGGTTGGGGCAAGGCGCTCGATCAGTTGGTCGAACTGATGAAGTGACGCTGATGCGCGCGCGTTGAAATGAAAAAGGGGACACGCGAAAACGTGTCCCCTTTTTGCACTCAGGCCTTATCGCTCACATGACGTGCCGACGTCGCCTTCGCGCGGCGGCTGCACCCATCACGCGCCCAAATACGCGCGCTTGATGTCGTCGTTCGCCAGCAGGTTGTCGGCCGAGTCGGCGAGCACCACGCGTCCGGTTTCGAGCACGTAGCCGCGATCGGCGACGTGCAAGGCCTTGTTCGCGTTCTGCTCCACCAGAAACACCGTCACGCCTTCTTCGCGAATCGTGCGGATGATGTCGAAGATCTGCGCGATCACGAGCGGTGCGAGGCCCAGCGTCGGCTCATCGAGCAGCAGCAGACGTGGGCGGCTCATCAACGCGCGCCCGATGGCAAGCATCTGCTGCTCGCCGCCGGACATCGTCCCCGCGCGTTGCTTGCCGCGCTGCGCCAGCCGCGGAAACAGCTTGAAGACGTGCTCCATGCCCGCTTCGATCTCATGCTTGGACCCGAAAAAGCCGCCCATCTTGAGGTTCTCGATGACGGTCAGACTCGGGAACACGCGACGGCCTTCCGGCGAAATCGCCATGCCCATGCGCATGATTTCGTGCGTCGGGCTGCCGGTGATGTCATTGCCCTCGAACATCACGCGCCCGCTCGACGCGCGCGGCGTGCCGCATACCGTCATCATCAGCGTGGTCTTGCCCGCGCCGTTACTGCCGATGAGCGTGACGATCTCGCCCTTGTTCACTTCGATCGATACGCCCGAGAGCGCTTCGACGGCCCCGTAATGGGTGTGGATCTGTTCCAGCTTCAGCATTATTCCTCCCCGAGGTAGGCCTTGATGACGCGCGGGTCGTTGCGCACCTCGTCGGGCTTGCCGGTCATGATCGGCTTGCCGTGTTCCATCACGAGAATCCGGTCGGAGACACCCATCACGAGACTCATGTCGTGCTCGATCAGCAGCACCGAGATCCCGAACTCATGCCGCAGGTTGTCGACGAGTTGTTGCAACTCGATCTTTTCCTGCGGATTCAGACCGGCAGCCGGTTCGTCCAGCATGAGCAGACGCGGCTCGGTGATCATGCAGCGCGCGATTTCAAGCCGGCGCTGATGTCCGTACGAGAGCGTGCCGGCTTCGCGATTGGCCACGGCTGTCAACCCCAGACGGTCGAGCCAGTGCTTGGCTCGCTCAAGGGCGGTGCGCTCGGCACGGCGGAATGCGCCGGTCGAGAAGAGCCCTTGCAGAAAACCGCTGTGCACGCGCATGTGCTGCGCGACCAGCAGGTTTTCGACTACCGTCAGTTGGCGGAACAGGCGAATGTTCTGGAACGTGCGCACCAGCCCGCGACGCGCCACCATATGGCTCGGCAGCCCCGTGATGTCGCCACCGTCGAGCATGATCGAACCGGCTGTGGGGCGATAGAAACCGCCCACGCAGTTGAACACGGTGGTCTTGCCGGCACCGTTCGGGCCGATCACGGCGAAGATTTCGTTCTTGCGCACGGCGAACTCGACGCCGTCGACAGCCAGCAGACCGCCGAAGCGCATCTGCAAGCCGGAAAGTTTCAACAGGTCTGCACTCATTGCGGCAACTCCACATGCGGGCGAGTGGCGGGCAGCAGGCCCTGCGGACGCCACATCATCATCAGCACCATCACCAGACCGAAGATCAGCATCCGGTACTCGGCAAAACCGCGCGCCACTTCCGGCAACACGGTGAGCAGGATGGCCGCGAGAATCACGCCGACCTGCGAGCCCATGCCGCCCAGCACCACGACGGCGAGAATCAGCGCAGATTCGATGAACGTGAACGACTCGGGCGTTACGAGCCCTTGTCGCGCCGCAAAGAACGCACCGGCCAGCCCCGCGAACGACGCGCCCAGCGTGAACGCCGAGAGCTTGATGCGCGTGGGGTTCAGACCGAGCGAACGGCAGGCGATTTCGTCTTCGCGCAGCGCTTCCCACGCACGGCCGATCGGCATGCGGATCAGGCGGCTGGTGACGAACAGCGTGAAGCCGACGAGTACGAACGCGAGCAGGTACAGGAAGATCACCATGTGCGAGCCGCTGTACGACATCCCCAGCAACTCATGGAAAGTCTTCGCCCCTTCGACGCTCGACGAGCGCGCCATTTCGAAGCCGAACACGCTGGGCTTCGGAATGCCCGACACGCCGTCCGGGCCGCCCGTAATGCTCGTCAGATTGTTGAGCAGCAGGCGGATGATTTCGCCGAAGCCGAGCGTCACGATGGCCAGATAGTCACCGCGCAGACGCAGCACCGGGAAGCCGAGCAGAAAGCCGAACGTTGCCGACATGAGTGCGGCCAGCGGCAGGCATTCCCAGAACGTCAGGCCGAAGTACTGATTGAGCAGCGCATACGTGTAGCCACCGACGGCGTAGAAGCCGACATAGCCCAGATCGAGCAGACCGGCGAAGCCCACCACGATATTCAGGCCGAGACCCAGAATGCAGTAGATGAGCGCCAGCGTTGCCACGTCCACCGCACCGCGCGAGCCGACAAACGGCCACACGAGTCCGATGGCGAGCAGCACCCACATCGCGAGCAGTTGCTGACGGCGGCCCAGCGTGGGCATGGTCGGCAGCTTCACCGCACGCTTGGAGCGCAGCAGCATCGGCTTGATCATCTGGAAGATGAACACGATCGCGGCGGCGATCCACACGGGACGCCAGTGTTGCTCCAGCACGACCTGATAGCCTTCGAGCTTGAGTTGCAGGCCCAGGATGGGGGCCGTGAGGATGATCGTCACGAGCGTGGCGATGACCGCGCCCTTGAGCGTCTCTCCGGCCGGCGCACGGTTGACGGCGCCGGACTTGAGCGTGAGTTGTTGTGTCATGGTCGACCTCAGACTTTCTCGATGTCAGGCTTGCCCAGCAGGCCGGTCGGGCGGAACAGCAGCACCAGCACCAGCAGGCCGAAGGCCACGACATCCTTGTACTCGGAGGGCATGTAGCCCGACGCGAGCGTTTCCGCCAGCCCCAGCAGCACGCCGCCCAGCATGGCGCCGGGAACGCTGCCGATACCGCCGAGCACTGCGGCCGTGAAGGCCTTGATGCCGGCAATGAAGCCGATATACGGATTGAGCTTGCCGATGGTCAGGCCGATCAGCACGCCGCCCACGGCCGCGAGCATGGCGCCGAGGATGAACGTGAACGAGATCACGCGATTCGTATCGATGCCGAGCAGGTTGGCCATGCGCATGTCTTCGGCACACGCGCGGCAGGCACGGCCCATGCGCGAGTTGGCGATGAACAGCGTGAGCGCGATCATCAACGCGAGCGTGACACCCATGATCAGCATGCGAGCGTACGGAATGGTCACGGTGAAGTCGCCCATCGGAATATCGATGGAGCCCGAGATCAGCATCGGCACGGACACGTCACGCGCGCCCTGACCGATCTGCACGTAGTTTTGCAGGAAGATGGACATACCGATCGCGGAGATCAGTGGTCCGAGGCGGGGGCCGCCGCGCAGCGGGCGATACGCCACCCGCTCGATCGCGAAGCCGTAAAGGCCCGTGATCAGCACCGCTACCAGCAGCGCTGCGCCCAGCACGAGGGGCAGGGGATAACCCGCCGACGTACCGATCGCAGTCAGTGTGACAAGCCCGACGTAGGCACCGATCATATAGATCTCGCCGTGGGCAAAGTTGATCATGCCGATGATGCCGTAGACCATTGTGTAGCCAATGGCAATCAACGCGTAGATCGCACCCAGCGTCAGGCCATTGACCAGTTGCTGGGCGAGCTGTGGGAAAAATTCGTTCATGCGGGAAGCCTCGCGACGTGCGGGGGCCGAGCGCGAATGCGCGCCGCCCGCCGGAATCGGCGGGCGGCAGGGGGTGATTCGCTGGCCTTTAAAGCGTCAGGGAATCAGTTGGCGGCCGTCTTGGTCGCGTCTTTGTGCCACGTGTAGACGACGAACTTGAACGACTTCAGATCGCCGGCTGCATCGTAGGACACCTTGCCGATCGGCGTGTCGAACGTGTTCTTGTGCAGGTAGTCGGCAACCTTCTCCGAGTCGGTGCTCTTCGCGCCGGCAATGCTCTTGGCGATCAGTTGCACGCCCGTGTAAGCCGGCATCTGGAACGGACCGTTCGGATCGCGCTTGGCGTCGGCGAATGCCTTCACCAGCTTCGCGTTGGCCGGGTCGGCAGCGAAGTCGGCCGGCAGCGTGACCAGCATGCCTTCCGACGACGGGCCGGCGATAGCCGTCACGTCCTTGTTGCCCACGCCTTCCGGTCCCATGAACGTGGCCTTCACGCCTTGCTCACGTGCCTGGCGCAGCAGCAGACCCATTTCCGGGTGGTAGCCGCCGAAGTACACGAAGTCGACACCTTGCGCCTTGAGCTTGGTGATGACTGCCGAGTAATCCGAGTCGCCGGCGTTGATGCCTTCGAACAGCACGACCGGAATCTTGGCCGCGTCGAGGTCCTTCTTCACCGAGGTGGCGATGCCCTGACCGTACGACTGCTTGTCGTGCAGCACGGCAACCTTCTTCGGCTTGACCTTGTTGATGATGTACTGGGCAGCCGCCGGGCCTTGCTGATCGTCACGACCGATCGTGCGGAAGATGAAGTGGCGCTTCTTGCCTTCGGTCAGTTGCGGGGCCGTGGCCGACGGGGTGATCATCACCACGCCTTCGTTTTCGTAGATGTCCGATGCCGGAATCGTCGAACCCGAGCACACGTGACCGATCACGTACTTGATCTTCTGGCTGACGATCTTGTTGGCGACGGCGACGGCCTGCTTCGGCTCGCATGCATCGTCCATCATGACCGCTTCAAACTTGTTGCCGTTGACGCCACCGGCCGCATTGATTTCTTCAATGGCGGTCAGCGCGCCGGCCTTGACCATGTCGCCGTATTGGGCAACCGAGCCGCTGAACGGACCGGCGATGGCGATTTTGACGGTCTCGGCATTGGCAGCCGTACCAATGAAGGCGAGCGCAGCGGCGACGAACAGGGATTTGTGACGGAACTGCATTGTGGACATCTCCTTGATTTGTATTTTTTTGACTACCCGGGCGTGCGGTGGTCTTAAGCGACTGCTGAACCTGTTTATTCGATCATTCCCACCCCATGAGGTGCGAACGATGCGCCATGTTAGCGTAATACGGAGTCCAATTGGAACCACTATCCCAAGGGGTCTGGAGACCCGCATGGATAAAGGATTTCAAAGGGGTCGGATGACGAATATCGGAGGCGTCACAAGGACACTCCGTAGTACTACGCAGATGGGTGCAGCGCAGCATTTCGACTTGCCGCACAAATCGGGGCCACGATGATTTACGAGACGCCCTAGGACATCAGGACATTTTGGATACAATCTGCTCGCCGATGAAATCCAAAGTTTTTACTTTGCATCCGATTGCGTATATTTCAGCGGCCTTGTTTTCAGTGCGGACATCACCCGTCGCAGCCTCACATCGTCAGCGCGTGCCGTTGATTTCTCGACTGCCGGATCAGCGCCAGAAATGCGGCAAGAATCGGCGACGTGTCGTCGCGCCGGTACATGCAGTTCAGTTCAATGGAGCGCAGGCGCTGCGACTTGAGCGGCCGGTACACCACACCGGGCAGGCGCAGGTTCGCCGCAGACTCCGTCGTCACGCAAATTCCGAAGCGGCTCGCGACCAGCGCGATCGACGTCACCACGTCCTCTGCCTCCTGCTCGACGCGTAGCGTCACTCCCTCCGCACGAAAGGCCGCCGTCACTTCTTCGGCCAAGCCCGGCATCGGTGCGTTCGGATAAAGAATCATTCGTTCGTTATCGAGATCGGCGAGCGAGAGCGAAGTTCGCTTGCATAGCGGATGCCCTTCGTAGAGCGCCACGAGAAATGGCTCGCGATGAATCCAGTCGACGGCGATGTCGGGCTCGTCCGGAATCAGGCGGTTGAAGCCGATGGCGATACGGCGCTCGCGAAGCGCGGCGATCTGCTCGGCTTTCGACAGGTTATGCAGCCCGATCTTCACCTCGGGCCGGGCGGTGTGAAAGTTGGCCAGCAGGCGCGGAATCACATTGAGAATGCCCGAGCTGAAGATACCGACGTCGAGCCGCCCGATATAGCCTTCGCCGGCCAGACGCGTCTGTTCTTCCGCGCGCCGGGCAAGCGACAGGATGTTGGGCACCTCGGCGAGCAGCGTTTCGCCCGCTGCCGTGAGCGTCGCGCCCTTGGGGGTGCGCACGAACAACTGCGTGCCCAGTTGCGCTTCGAGCGCCTGAATGTGCCGCGTGAGCGGTGGCTGCGCCATGTTCAGCCGCTCGGCGGCGCGTCCGAAATTGCCTTCCTCGGCCACAGCGAGGAAGTACCGCATCTGCTTGATGTCCATGAATACCCCTGTCGCGATGGGCATTGGCCGCCTTCATGGCGGATGTCAGCCTCAACGCTCAATCCAAACTCAATACCGAAAAGGTATCAGATTCTGGAAAAACGGTATTGGACGGTATCTCGTTGCGCGCGCATCATTGCCCGTCGAAGCCGCTCGTTTCAGCTGCGCGTTATAGCGACGAGTTACAGCATCAATGCGGCAATTTCCGAGGACAGGGTCATGCCTATCGTACATATCAATCTGGTGGAAGGTCGCGACGACGCCACCGTGAAAGCCTGCGTCAAGGCCGTGGCACGCACCGTGCACGAGACGCTTGGCGCACCGCTCGAATCGATTCGCGTCTATGCGACGCAGGTCCCCGCCGCCCACTGGGCCGTGGGTGAGCGCACCAAGGACGAGCCGGCCGCACCGGCCAAGGCGGGCGCGTAATGGCGACGGACAAGCAACGTTTGCAAGCGGCCGCCGACGCCCTCGTCGAAGCCGAACGGTCACGCCACTTCATCGCCCCGCTGCGCGAGACTTTCGCGCCGCTGTCGATCGAAGATGCCTATGCCATCCAGCGCATCAACACCGAGCGCCGTCTCGCTGCGGGTCGCCGCATCGTTGGCTGCAAGATCGGCCTGACGTCGGTGGCTGTGCAAAAGCAGCTTGGCGTGGACCAGCCCGATTTCGGCCTGTTGTTCGACGACATGGGCTATGGCGACGGCGAACCGATTCCTGTGTCGATTCTCACGCAGCCGAAGATCGAAGCCGAGATCGCCTTCGTGATCGGGCGCGATCTGAATGTCGAGAACCCGGGCCAGCTCGATGTGCTGAACGCCATCGAATATGCGTTGCCCGCACTCGAAATCGTGGGCAGCCGCGTGGCTGACTGGAATATCCGTATCACCGACACCATCGCCGACAACGCCTCGTCGTCGGCCTATGTGCTCGGCAACACGCCGAAGAAGCTCTCCGAGTTCGACGTGCGCCTGTGCGGCATGGTGATGGAGCGTCGCGGCGAACCCGTCTCCGTGGGCGCCGGTGCCGCGTGTCTGGGCAGCCCGATCAACGCGGTGGTGTGGCTGGCCCGCACGATGGCCGCCGTGGGCACGCCGCTCAAGGCGGGCGATCTGGTGCTCTCCGGCGCACTCGGCCCGATGGCGGCCGTCACGCCGGGCGACATCTTCGAGACCCGTATCAACGGCCTGGGCTCGGTCCGCGCCGTGTTTGAACCCGCCAGCGAGGCCGCACGATGAGCCATATTCAGGATTACGCCAAGCTGCTCGACGACGCCGCGCATCACGCGCACGAGGTCGAACAGTTCGATACCGACAACCGCCTCTCGCTCGACGATGCGTACGCCATTCAGGCTGCCTCGCTGGCTCGGCGTGCCGCGCGCGGCGAGACGCGTGTCGGCGTGAAGATGGGCTTCACCAGCCGCGCCAAGATGGTCCAGATGGGCCTCTCGGACGTGATCTGGGGCCGTCTGACGTCGGGCATGCAAGTGGAAGAGGGCACGGCCATCGACTTCAAGCGCTTTGTGCATCCGCGCGTCGAACCCGAGATCGCTTTCATTCTGAAGAAGCCGCTGGAGGGCAACGTGACCGGCCCGCAGGCACTGGCTGCGGTCGAAGCGATTGCGCCGGCCATCGAGATCATCGACTCGCGCTACAAGGACTTCAAGTTCACGTTGCCGGAAGTGATCGCGGACAACGCCTCGTCGAGCGGTTTCGTGATCGGCGCATGGCACGACCCGCGCACGGATTTCTCGAATCTGGGGCTGGCGATGACGATCAACGGCCGTACGGTGCAGGTCGGCTCGACGGCGGCGCTGCTCGGTCATCCGCTGCGCTCGCTGGTCGCGGCGGCACGTCTGTCGGCTGCTGCCGGTGAGCCGCTGCAAGCCGGCTGGATCGTGATGGCAGGCGGCGCAACGCCGGCCGAGTACATCAAGCCGGGGCAGTACGTGTCGGTGGAAATGGAAAAGCTGGGCAGCGTGGGCTTCCACGTCTGAGCGTCAGCCCGACGAAACCACGAAGCGGTTGAATGAAAAAGCGGGGCGTGTCACATCGACACGCCCCGCTTTTCGTTTGCCTATTGCGTTGTCTTAGGTCCGCTTGATGCGCGCCATGACGCGCAGATCGCCCTCGATCATCCGCACGTCCGAAAACGTGAGGGGGATCTTGTCGTCGAGCGACGTGAGCGCGGGCAGATTGAACATGCCTTGGGCGTCGCCGACGATGCAGGGGGCGAAATACGCCAGCAGTTCATCCACGCAGTGCTCGCGCAGCAATGACCCGTTGAGCTTGAAGCCCGCTTCCACGTGCAGTTCGTTGATCTGCCGCTCGCCAAGCGCACGCATGAGCGCCGGGAGTTCGACCTTGCCGCTGGCGTTGGGCAAGTCGAGCACATCGATGCCGTGATCGCGCAGGCGTGCCACACGCGCTTCGTCGCCGTTTGCACAAACCACGAGCGCGTTGCCGTCGGCAAGCACTTTGGCGGTCAGTGAAATATCCAGCCGCGAGTCGACGATGATGCGCAGCGGCTGACGCGGCGTCGGCACTTCACGCACGGTGAGCGACGGATCGTCTTCACGCACCGTGCCGATGCCCGTGAGAATCGCGCAAGCGCGGGCGCGCCATGCATGGCCGTCGGCGCGTGCGGCAGGCCCGGTCAGCCATTGACTCACGCCGTTGTGCAGCGCGGTCTTGCCGTCGAGGCTGGCGGCCACTTTCATGCGCACCCACGGCGTGCCGCGCGTCATGCGCGCGACAAACCCGATATTTAGTTCGCGCGCTTCCTGTTCGAGCAACCCGCAGCGCACTTCGATACCGGCATCGCGCAACATCGTCAGGCCGCGCCCGGCGACGAGCGGATTCGGATCTTCCATCGCGGCGATCACGCGCTTGACACCGGCTTCGATCAAGCCTTTTGCGCACGGCGGTGTGCGTCCGTAATGGCTGCACGGCTCCAACGTGACGTAGGCTGTGGCGTCGCGCAGTGATTCGCCGCGCGTGCGGGCGTCCTTCATGGCCTGCACTTCGGCGTGGTCCTGACCCGCCGGCTGTGTGAAGCCTTCGCCGATCACCCGGCCTTCGTTGACGATCACACACCCCACGCGCGGATTCGGCGCGGTGGTGAACATGCCGCGCTCGGCCAGAGCCAGCGCGCGGCGCATGTAAGCAAAATCCTGTTCCGAGAACATGGTCCGTCAGATCATCAGCGGCCGGTCGGTCAAGGCATTGTCCGGGGCCGCGCCGGCATGCGCCGGCAGGTGTTCGCGCGCAATGCCGCGCAAGGTGTTCAGAGCGTCGAGCACGCTCGGAACATACTGATCGTCACGAAAACCGGCGCTCATCTGCGCGACCACGGTGTCCCACGTGCGCGGTGCCACCAGCGCATTGACACCCTTGTCGGCGATCAGCTCGATATCGTGATCGGCAATGTTGATGTAAAGCAGAATGCCGGTCCGGTCGCCCGTGTGGGCAATGCCGAGCTGGCGGAACAACTGCAAGGCGCGCTGCCGGCAGGTGTGGCCCTGCCAGACGGCGCCGAGCGGCATCGCCGCTTCGATCACCAGACGAATCTCGCAGCGATGATCGGCTTCCGAATCGCGAATCGCAGCTTCGAGCGTATCGAGCGCCTTATCCGAGAACAGCCAGCGGGCGTGCGCGCGCCACGTGCCGAGATGGCGCAGCCAGCGCGAGAGATTGTGTTGCCGATGTTGCATCGCGATTTCCTCGTGTGCCATCGCCGTTCACCAGTTCCCTGACGAGCCGCCGCCATCGAAACCGCCGCCGCCTCCGCCGCCAAATCCACCGCCGCCACCGCTATCGTCACCGCCGCCGCGTCCCCAGCCGCCAAGGCCACCCAAACCGCCTAAGCCGCCGCCGATACCGCCACCCAGTCCGCCGCCAAAGCCACCCGGGCCGATACGGCCACGCTGGCCGGTCAGCACGCGCGAGCGCGGGTCGTTCGGATCGCTCAGGGCGCCGGGCAGGCCCGGGCCTTTGAAGCGCCGGCGGCTTTCCATGATCACCACCATCGCGATGATGAAGACGATGAACAGCAGCGGCAGAAAGTCGGAAAGATTGGAGTGCGGCGCACGCGTAGACGGCAATTGCGGTGCCGGCAGCGCTTCGTTGTTGATCGCCGCTTCCACCGCAGCCACACCGGCGGCCAGACCGCCAAAGAAGTCGCCATTGCGGAAGTACGGTGCCATCACGTCGCGCAGAATACGCCCGGAAATGGCATCGGTGAGTGAGCCTTGCACGCCGCGCCCGACTTCGATGCGCATCTTGCGCAAGTCGTTCGGATTGTCTTTCGCGATGAGCATGATCACGCCGTCGTCCACACCCTTGCGACCGGCTTTCCACGCATCGGCGACCCGAATGCTGTACTGGTCGATCGTCTCGGGCGCCGTCGTCGGCACCATCAGCACGAAGATCTGGCTGCCGCGCTGTTGTTCGTACTGAGCGAGCTGGGTCTCGAGCGCATTGCGTTGCTCGGGGGTGAGCGTGCCGGTCAGGTCGGTCACGCGCGCAGTGAGCGCAGGCACCGCGACGAGCGATTCGGCACCGGCCGGCAGCGCCAGCCAGCACAGACAGGCAAGGGCCAGCGCCCACAGCAGGCGCGCGAGCCCGCGCCCGAGTGAAGGCGCTGAGGCCGTGAGGCCAGACAGGCCCCACGATTGCAACGAACGACGCATCAGGACGTCAGCCATGGCCCGATCCTCAGAACTTGACCGTCGGCGCCGTCGAAATCGCCTTCTCGTTCTCGACCGTGAAGTTCGGCTTCGGTCCGTAGCCGAACATCTTGGCGGTGAGGTTGTTCGGGAACTGACGTACGTACACGTTGTAGTCCTGCACCGACTGGATGTAGCGGTTGCGCGCCACGGTAATGCGGTTTTCGGTGCCTTCCAGTTGCGATTGCAGATCGCGGAACAGACCATCGGCCTTCAGGTTCGGATAGTTCTCCGAGACCGCCATCAAGCGCGAGAGCGCGCCCGAGAGTTCGCCCTGCGCCTGCTGGAAGCGCTTGAATGCGTCCGGGTCGTTGAGCGTTTCCGGCGTGACCGTAATGCTCGTCGCCTTGGCGCGCGCGTTGATCACGTCGGTGAGCGTGGTCTGCTCGTGCGTGGCGTAGCCCTTGACCGTGTTCACCAGATTCGGCACCAGATCGGCGCGGCGCTGATATTGGTTGACGACTTCGCTCCACGCGGCCTTGACGGCTTCGTCCTTGACCTGAATGTCGTTGTAGCCGCAGGCGGAGAGGAACGACGTGAGGAATGCCAGCGCCAGCCAGCGTGCGAACGTGCCGCGACGGGCGGCGAACGTCTGACGGAACTTTGTCGGCAGCAGCATGAGCATGATGTGTGTCCTTGTTTTAGCAGGAGTGAATCGTTATGTAATGCGGCAACAAATGCGGTAATGCAGTCACGGATCGCGCCCCGCTCAGGCGATGGTCTTGAACGCAGCACGGGCGGCGTCGAGGGTCGCTTCGAGCACGGTATCGTCGTGCGTGGCAGAGACGAAGCCTGCTTCGAACGCGCTCGGCGCCAGATAGACGCCGCGATCGAGCATGGCATGGAAGAACTTGTTGAAGCGCGGCACGTCGGACGTGGTCACTTCGGCGAAGCTCGCGGGCACGTTGGCGCGGAAGTAGAGACCGAACATGCCGCCGACGCTGTCGCCAGAGAACGGCACGCCCGCCTCTTGTGCGGCGTCGACCAGACCGGCGACCAGCTTCGAGGTGCGCTTGGACAGGTCTTCATAGAAGCCGGGCGCCTGAATCAGCTTGAGTGTGGCGAGGCCCGCAGCGACAGCGAGCGGGTTGCCCGAGAGCGTGCCTGCCTGATAGACGCCGCCAAGCGGTGCCAGATGCGCCATGATGTCGCGGCGTCCACCGAAGGCTGCCGCCGGCATGCCGCCGCCAATGACCTTGCCCAGACACGTCAGGTCGGCGGTAATGCCGTACAGCGCCTGCGCACCGCCCAGACCCACGCGGAACCCGCACATCACTTCATCGAAAATCAGCACGGCGCCGTGCGCGGTGCAGAGCTCACGCAGCGTTTGCAGGAAGTTGCGCGAACCGCGCACGAGATTCATGTTGCCGGCGACCGGCTCCACGATCACCGCACCGATCTCGCCGCCTTGTTGCGCGAACAGTTCGCGCAGTTGCTCGACGTTGTTGTACTCCAGCACGAGCGTGTCGCGCGTTACTTCGGGCGGCACGCCGGCTGAGGACGGCGCGTTGCGCGTCGAATCGGCAAACGTCAGCAGGCCCGACCCGGCCTTGACCAGCAGGCTGTCGGCGTGGCCGTGATAGCAGCCCTCAAACTTGACGATCTTGTTGCGGCCCGTGAATCCGCGTGCCAGACGCAGCGCGCTCATCGTCGCCTCGGTGCCCGAAGACACCAGACGCACCTGCTCGATGGAGGGCACCAGACGGCAGATTTCTTCGGCCATGACGACTTCGCCTTCGGTCGGGGCGCCGAAGCTGAAGCCCTGTGCCATGGCCGTTTGCACGGCGGCGACCACTTCCGGATGCAGGTGACCCACGATCATCGGGCCCCACGAGCCGATGTAATCGATGAAGCGCGTGCCTTCGGCATCCCACATGTACGGACCTTGTGCACGGGCGATGAAGCGCGGCGTGCCGCCGACCGAGCGAAACGCGCGGACCGGCGAGTTCACGCCGCCGGGAATGGTTTGCTGGGCGCGTTCAAAAAGGGCGTCGTTCGTAGTGTGTGCGGACATGACTTCTGCTTTACCTGATGAGGCCGGCTTGGCGATGCGCGGCGGCGTACGGCGGGTGCACTGTGCAGGCGGTACGTCGGGCGTCGGTTCGCCGGCGTTGAAGAGGGAGAATACGCCGCGCCGATGACCGGCATTTGTCGCGCAGCACCCGCGTCATGCAGGGCGCGCGGGCAGGTGTCGGTCAGCGGCGTCGAATGCGTCGATTCTATCGGAACCGGGCCCACTCGGGCCAATATGCCCCGCTTGCAGCCCGCTTGCAGCCCGCTTGGAGCCCCTGTGCCGCCTCTGTGAGCCCCGTGTGACGGTGCCCGATGCACGCGCCGGCCCGGCTGGCAAGGGCTTCTCGCGGCGCGGGGCTTCTGTTAGATTGAAGGCCAACCTTTCAACCGATTTACCCAACGCTCAAGGAAAAACAAGGCCATCGACATGTCCACCGTCAATTCGCAACGTCCCCCGATCACTGTCTCGACTCTCGACCTTGACCGCCTCGAAGCGCTCATGGCGCAGGCCCCGCGCGCGGCATTGCCGTATGTGGAGGCACTCGAAACAGAGCTCGCCCGGGCGAGTGTCGTCGAACCCGAGCAAATGCCGGCCGACGTCGCCACGATGAATTCGGTGTTGCGCTACCGTGATCTCGCCACGCAGCAGGAGCATCGCGTGACGCTCGTCTATCCGCAGCATCTGGCGGCCACGGAAGGCGGTATTTCGGTACTGGCCCCGGTCGGCAGCGCGCTGCTCGGCCTGCGTATCGGTGAGTCGATTCACTGGCAAGTGCCGGGCGGCCACCTGATCGAGCTGGAATTGCTCGGCATCGATTACCAGCCTGAAGCCGCTGGCGAGTACCACCGCTAAATCACATCTCCGCAGCACCATTGGGAGATTCGGATCTCCCGAGTCTCCCAACTCTCTTCCGCAGTTCCGCAGTTTCCCGGTAGTTTTCCCGCAGTGCCCTCGCAGGTCCCGCCGAACATCCCCGCCGTACCGTTGTGTTTTCTCGCGAAACGTTTGCCGTCTTACGCGACTTAAGCCTTAACTTAAGCCTTAACGACGCAGCCAGCCGCGCGCAATCGGCCAAGCCAGCAAGCGTCGATAAATGCCTTCGAAGATGGCGGCCACGATGCGGCTCGTCTCACGTGCCGACGCCGTGCGCATGATGAGTGCGACCACGATCGAGACGCAGAACCCGCCGAGCATGTCGAGCGGCCAATGCACGCCCAGATAGACGCGCGCCCAGCAAACCGGCAGTGCGCACAGCAACAGCAACTTGCCGAGCCCGCGCGGCGAGCGAGCGGCCGTGCCCATCAGCACGAAGGCCGACGCGAACATGATCGAGGCATGGTTGCTCGGGAACGCGCTCGTGGGCGCGTGGGGCAGCAGATTGGTGCCCAGACCGACGACAAACGGGCGCGGCTCAAACCAAGCCAGCCCGATCACGAAGTTGATCAGCAGGACCAACCCCACGCCCAGCAGGCCGTGGACCGCGCCTTCGCGATCGCGCCCCCC
The DNA here is from genome assembly GCF_002179865.1 of Pandoraea sp. PE-S2R-1. Taxonomy (NCBI): domain Bacteria; kingdom Pseudomonadati; phylum Pseudomonadota; class Betaproteobacteria; order Burkholderiales; family Burkholderiaceae; genus Pandoraea; species Pandoraea sp. PE-S2R-1. The sequence continues at coordinate 119,598 of NZ_NGUR01000008.1, forward strand.
CGCCAGCCAGAGCATGACGAGACCGGCCGGCAGCAGCAGGATCAGGTATTTGGCGAGGAAGATGGCAATGGCCAGTTCACCGTCGCTGACAGCCGGCGAGGCGTTGATGGCCAGAAAGAGGGCGCGATTGAGTTGTTCCATAGGGCGTCGAGGGGCGAGAAGTCCGCACCGGAGACCCGTGGCAAAACGCTGGCTGAAATCTGGGTTGAAACCCTTGAGCCGGCGCATCGACGGCCGCCGGCAGGCGGTTTATGACGAAAGCATGACAGATTCTGGACGAACCCCGGCGCGGAGGAAAGCCGCTTTTGTCATCATTTTGTAACACGTTGATTTGTCACTTTTCTTTCGACGCACTCGGAGGTAAAATCGCGCCGTCATAGCTCTCAGGAGATTTCTCCGTGGACAGTTGTTCTAGTGGTAGTTGCCGGTCGACGCAGGTCGACACCATCACCGCGAGTTAGTCCCCCGGGTATCTCCCCGCCGCTAACTCGCATTTGTCGGGTTGGCGCGCACCTCTGACGTACGTTTCGATCGCCTTGCACGTTGCTGCTTTGCCATTGTGGCCAAGCCGGGCAGGGCAAGTCCGAAGCTGACCGTCGTTCGTAGCACGCTCCCTTATTCGTTTTACGTCTGCCGTTCGGGCCGTCTCACGCCTCGCAACGCAGGTTCGTTCGCATTCCGCGCGCACGCCGGTTGTCGCTTTCTGCCGACCGTCTGCCACGCAGGACCGCGAACTGACCGCGCGTGCCGGGCCGGAGGGTGCCAGGCGGCCGGGAGATTCACCGTGTTCCGTTACTCCATGACCTTTCGCGGAAGCAATCCGCAAGCCCTGATGCTGCCCACCGAGTGCCTGCATCACTTTCACGTCGACCATCAAGCGCAAATCGACGCACAGGCCCCTCAAGGCTCGCGTCTGCACCAGTGGTGGCGTGCGGTGACGCGCAAGGCTGCGCCGGTGCGCTGAGCCGGGCCTTCAAACAATAAAACCCAGCCCTCGGGCGCCGCCCGGTCGCGACAGACCGGGGCCGGCGCCCGCGATCCTTCAGGATGTCTCCGATGCAACAAACCCTCACGCTCAGCGAGCGTCTGATGACGGTACTCGGCGCGCGCCTCGGCCTGCGCTACTTCCGCCGTCGCGACATGCTCGAAACCCTCGATGCGCCGGCGCACGGCCACGAGGCACCGCCAGGTCTGGCCGACGCTGCCCGCGTTGCCGGCCCCGATCTGCTCGTGCGTCTGCGCACGACCCGCGAAGGGCTCTCCGACGACGAAGCCGCGACCGTTCGCGCGCACGTTGGCCCCAATGAAGTCGAGCACGAAAAGCCGCTGCCCTGGTGGCTGCACCTCTTCCACTGCTACCGCAATCCGTTCAACCTGCTGCTCTCGATTCTGGCGGCGGTGTCGTATGCGACCGACGACACCGAGGGAACGATCATCATCGCGACGATGGTGATCATTTCCACGGTGTTGCGATTCGTGCAGGAAGCGCGCTCGAACAAGGCGGCGGAGAAGCTCAAGGCGATGGTCAGCACCACCGCCACCGTACTGCGCCGCGACGTTGAGATCGCTGGCGAAGCGTCAACCCGGCAAGGCGCCCGCTCGGCGCGCATGGGCCGAGAAATTCCGTTGGCCGAACTGGTGCCCGGCGATATCGTGCTGCTCGCAGCGGGCGACATGATTCCGGGTGACGTGCGCATTCTCGCCGCGAAAGACCTCTTCATCTCGCAATCGGCACTCACGGGCGAAGCCTTGCCGGTCGAGAAATTCGCGCATGTTTGCGATGCGGGCGGCAGCAACCCGCTGGCCTACGACAATCTCGCCTTCATGGGCACCAACGTGGTGAGCGGTTCGGCCACGGCGGTGGTCGTGGCGACGGGCGCGCGCACGTTCTTCGGCTCGCTGGCCCAGCGCGTTACGGCGCAGCAGCGCACGGTCACGTCGTTCCAGCAGGGGGTGAACCGCGTGTCGTGGGTGCTGATCCGCTTCATGCTGGTGATGACACCCATCGTGTTGCTCATCAACGGCTTCACCAAACACAACTGGCTCGAAGCGTCGCTGTTCGCGCTGTCGGTGGCCGTGGGGCTCACGCCCGAAATGCTGCCGATGATCGTGACGGCCACGCTTGCCAAGGGTGCCGTCGTGCTCTCGCGCAAGAAGGTCATCGTCAAGCGGCTCGATGCGATTCAGAATTTCGGCGCGATGGACGTGCTGTGCACCGACAAGACCGGCACGCTCACGCAGGACAAGATTTGTCTGGAGCGCCATACCGACGTGTGGGGCCACGCCTCGGAGTACGTGCTCGAATACGCCTATCTGAACAGCTTCTATCAGACCGGTCTGAAGAACCTGCTCGACGTCGCCGTGCTTGACCATGGCGAACTGCATCAGCGGCTCGATGTGGTGAATCGCTATCGCAAGATCGACGAGATTCCGTTCGACTTCCAGCGCCGTCGCATGTCGGTCGTGGTCAGCGAGAACGGCGAGCATCACGAGTTGATCTGCAAGGGCGCGGTCGAAGAAGTCATGGCCGTGTGCGACCGCGTGCAACATGGTGCGAACGTCGAACCGCTGACCCCCGATGTCCTTGCGCGTCTGCGCCGTGTGACGGCCGACCTGAACGCCGAGGGCCTGCGCGTGGTGGCAGTGGCGACACGCCATCTGCCGCCGGTGCAGGAGAGCTACGGCATTGCCGACGAGCGCGAGCTCGTGCTGGTCGGTTACATCGCGTTTCTCGATCCGCCCAAAGAGTCGACCGCACCTGCGCTCAAGGCGCTGGCCGCCTCGGGCGTGGCCGTGAAGGTACTCACCGGCGATAACGATCTGGTCACCGCCAAGGTGTGCCGTGAAGTCGGTTTGAAGGTCGACGGCTGCGTGCTCGGCGACGACATCGAAAACATGAGCGACGCCGAACTTGCGCAGACGGTCGAGCGCGCCAACGTGTTTGCGAAACTCACGCCGGCCCACAAGGAGCGGCTCGTGCGCATGTTGCGCGCCAATGGTCACGTCGTCGGTTTCATGGGCGACGGTATCAACGATGCCCCGGCGTTGCGCGCCGCCGATATTGGTATTTCGGTGGATACGGCGGTCGATATCGCCAAGGAGGCCGCCGATCTCATCCTGCTCGAAAAGAGCCTGATGGTGCTGGAGCAGGGCGTGATCGAAGGGCGCCGCACGTTTGCGAACATGCTCAAGTACATCAAGATGACGGCCAGCTCGAACTTCGGCAACGTCTTCTCGGTGTTGATCGCCAGCGCGTTTTTGCCGTTCCTGCCGATGTTGCCGTTGCAACTGCTCACGCAGAACCTGCTCTACGATCTGTCGCAGACGACGATTCCGTTCGACAACGTCGACCCCGAGCAACTCACGCAGCCACAGCGCTGGAACCCGGCCGACCTGTCGCGCTTCATGATTTTCTTCGGGCCGATCAGTTCGATTTTCGACGTGCTGACGTTCGTCGCCATGTGGCATCTGTTCGGCGCGAACAGCGCCGAGCATCAGACGCTGTTCCAGTCGGGCTGGTTTGTCGAAGGGCTGCTCTCGCAGACGCTGATCGTGCACCTGATCCGCACGCGTCGCATTCCGTTCGTGCAAAGCCGCGCCGCGTGGCCGCTGCTGATGATGACCGGCGCGGTGATGCTGATCGGGCTGATGCTGCCGATGTCGCCGTTCGCCGATACCTTCAAGATGCAAGCGCTGCCGCTCGCGTACTTCCCGCTGCTCGCGGCGATACTGCTCGCTTATGCCGTGCTGACGCAGATGATGAAGGGCATGTTTGCACGGCGGTTCGGCTGGCAGTGAGGCGTCAAAATCAATGCGAGTGCGCACGTGCAGTTTCGTTACCTGCGCCGCCTGCGCCGTAGTGGCCGAACGCCGGCTCCCGCTGGCGCTTCGGCGACATCGCAATCCCCAGCTCGGCGTATACCTCGTCGAGCGCTTCACGCGGGCCGATGAGCAGCGCCGTGGTCTGGCCGTCGGCGTCGGTGACCAGACTCACGAGCGTTTGTCCCTGACACGTTTCGCGTGCGGCGACGAAGCGCGACGACGTTAGCGCCGCGAGCGTGGCAAAGCGCTCGGCCTGCACGAGCCCCGTGATGTGAAACATCGGTTGCGCAGCGCCGGTCGCGCGCGGTGCCAGCCGGATGTTCGTGCCATCGGTGGACGCCCCGAGTGCGGCGAGCAGCTTGTCACGCCCCTGCGCGCCCAGCACGCAGTAGTCGCCATGCACCCAGCGCGAGATCGTGTTGCCGGTGATGCCGGTGGCGTACGCCAGCCGGGCCAGCGTGGTGCCCGAGAGCTTGATGAGCAAGCGTGCGACAGTCCGGTGGCGTTGTTCGATGTCATCCATGGCGAATGTCCTCAAGTCAGAACGATCAGAGCGGTCAGCGCAGTGAGCGCAATCAGTGCAACGGGTCGTTGATCAGAACGCCATCATCACTTCGAGTTGGGCGTCGATGTCTTTGCGCAGGGCGGCGCTGCATGGCATGAGCGGACGGCGCACGATCGGCGAACACAGCCCCAGCGACGAGAGCGCAGCCTTGATCGCGACCGGATTGGGTTCGGAGAACAGGCGGCGGATCAACGGCTTCATGCCGTTGAACAGCGTGTTGGCGTGCGCCATATCGCCTTCGCGCACATAGCGCATCAACTTCAGATACAGATCGGGACGGATATGCGCGGCAGCAGAGATGCCGCCGACGGCGCCCGCTTGCAGCGCGGGGAGCCACTGCATGTCGTCGCCGCACATCACGCGCATGGTCGTTTGCGAAGGCAGATGCAGCAGCGGATGCGCGTCGCATTCCTTGATGCAGGGGAACGACTCGTGCGCGGCCAGTTCGCGAATGGTGTCCACGCCGAGCGTGACGCCCGTGCGCAGAGGCACGTTGTAGAGCACGATTGGTTTGTGCGTACCGGCAGCCAGCGTGCGGTAGTGCCAGAGAATGCCCTCTTGCGACGGACGCAGATAGTAGGGCGGCGGCACGAGATAACCGGCGAGCGGCAGATCGTCGAGCCGGCGAATCTGGCGTGCCGCATTGGCCGTATCGGCGGCCCCCACACCGGCCATCACCGGCGTACGGCCGTTGGCATACTGGCAGGCGGTCTGCGCCAGCCAGTAGCGCTCTTCGTCGGTGAGCAGCGTGCCCTCACCGGTGGTACCGGCGACGACCAGACCGTTCACACCGGCCGAGAGGTAGTAGTCGACCAGCAGCTTGAACCCATCGTGGTCGATGGTCGCGCCGTTGGCGCCGGTCATGGGAGTAACGAGCGGAATCCACACGCCTTCGAAGATGGCAGTGTTCATAACGTGATGTCGGGTGAGGGCAGCCCGTCGGCCTTGAGGCACGACGGGTATTCATTCAAATCAATTCAATTCGGTTCGGTTCGGTTCGCTCAGACAGCCGGGCGCAGGCGTAGCGCACCGAACTCGGCTTCCGGCAGCGACTGCATGACGACATGCATGGCGCGCGACGCTTCAACACGCGGCAGGGCAATCGACACGACGGCGGCGGTATCGCGCCGGATCGGTCGAATCGTCTCCACGCGCCACGGCAGCGGCAGGCTCATTGCCAGCGTGACGGCCAGCGTGGAAACGGCGGCGCGGCTGAGCGTGATATCGAGCGTGGCGTCCAGACGCGCGCGCGGCGTGTGCCGGTTGCGTTGCCGTACGGTAGGCACCGGACGCGGGCTTTGCAGGCTTTGCGGCGTGCGCGAGTCGGGCGTATCGATGGCCCCGATGGCGTCGTGCGATTCGTGAGATGCGAATGATTCGAACGGGGCGCCAGCGGGTGCGAGACGAGCACCGGGAGGTTCGAGACTGGCGCGTTGAGCTAGCGTAGGCATGGCTGCGTGTCGACAAGCGACTGAAGTGACAACGAGGCCAGTCTAAGTAGGAGGGGATAAAAATGGCGTCAAGATTTTTGACGCCATCTTGGAGGGATGCCGGAGGGAATCAGGACGCGGCCAGCACGGCCTTCGGTTCGAGAAATGCCTCTAATCCGTACGTGCCGTACTCGCGGCCGATACCCGATTGCTTGAAGCCGCCGAACGGCGCAGCGGGCTCGTGGTTGAGCGTATTGACCATCACACGGCCGGCTTCGAGCCGCGCAGCAACCTCGCGTGCACGTTGCTTATCGGCACCGAACACATACGCCTGCAAGCCGTATGGCGTGTCGTTCGCAATGGCGATCGCGTCTTCGGTATCGCGGTAGGCAATGATCGACAGCACCGGGCCGAAGATTTCTTCGCGGGCAATGCGCATATCGTTCGACACATCGCTGAACACGGTCGGCTGCACGAACCATCCGCCATTCACGCCTTCCGGCAATCCTTCGCCACCTGCAATCAAGCGCGCACCTTCATCGGAGCCGATGCGAATGTAGCCTTGCACGCGCTCCCATTGCTTGCGGCTGACCATCGGCCCGATGGCCGTTTGCGGATCACGCGGGTTGCCCGCTTGCGTGCGCGCCACTTCCTCGCGCACGCGGGCTTCGAATTCGGCCAGCCGGTGTTGCGGCACGAGAATGCGTGTGCCCGCGATGCACGCCTGACCACTGTTCATGAAGCCCGCGCCGAGCGCCATCGGTACCACGTCGTCAAAGTTCGCATCGTCGAGCACGACGAAGGGCGACTTGCCGCCGAGCTCCAGCGTCACGCGCTTCAACGATTCAGCCGCCGTGCGCAAAATGGTCTTTCCGACTGCCGTGGATCCGGTGAACGAAATCTTCGCGACATCAGGGTGCGCGCTGATTTCGGCGCCGACCGTTTCGCCCCGCCCCGTAACGATGTTGAACACACCGCGTGGCAAGTCGGCTGCGTGCAACGCTTCGGTCACGATGCGCGTCTGAATGGCGCTCATCTCGCTGGGCTTGATGACGGCCGTGCAACCCGCCGCCAGCGCGGCAGCGAGCTTCCCGCAGATAAAGCCTGCATCGTTGTTCCACGGGGTAATCAGGCCAGCGACGCCGAGCGGCTGCATCACAACTTCGGCCGTGCCCGCCGGGCGCGTGAACGCGTAGCTTTCGAGCACCTTCACGGCTTCGAGCAGCACGTCGCTGGCGTGCCGCGCCATCCATCCGGCGCGCGAGACCGGCGCACCATATTCTTCGACGATGGCGTCGAGCAGGTCGTTTTCTCTTGCGAGCACGGCGGCGTGCATGCGTTTGAGCATCTCGATGCGCTCACGCTTGCTCGTGCGGGAGAACGCCGGAAAGGCCCGCTTCGCGGCGGCAATCGCATCGCGCGCGTCCTGCGCATCGGCGAGGCGCACGCGGCCGATCACTTTTTCAGTGGCCGGGTTGAAGAGGTCGAACGATTCGTCGCCGTGCGGGGTGACGAACGCGCCGTCGATATAAACCTTGTCGATGATCTGCATGATGACTCGCGGTGGCGTGGGGGGATGGATTCATCATAGGTGCGCAGCATTGTGTTGAGTAGCCGTACAATCCGGCATGTCACGTTGAGAGATTCAGGACAATGAAAACCTCCGGTCTGGGTGAGCTTGAGGCAGTGCTGGCGGTGGCGCGCCATCGCAATTTCCGCGCAGCGGCGACCGAATTGGGTGTCTCGACATCGGCACTCAGCCATGCGGTGGCCGGTCTGGAGGCGCGCATCGGCGTGCGCCTGTTCAACCGCACGACACGCAGCGTGTCGCTGTCGGCGGCGGGCGCGCAGTTCGTTGACAGCGTGGCGCCGGCGCTTTCCACCATTCGCGTGGCGATCGAACAGGCGGGCAGTTTTCGCGACACCGTGTCGGGGGTGTTGCGTATCAACACCTCCGCAGGGGCTGCGCGTGTGGTGATGCCGCTCTTTCTCGAGTTCTTGCAGCGATACCCGGACATGAAGCTCGATATCGTCACCGAGGGGAAGATGGTCGACATCGTCGCGGGCGGTTTCGACGCGGGTATCCGGCTGGCCGAAGCCGTGCCGCAAGACATGGTGGCGGTGCCCTTCGGCGGCGCGCTGCGCTTTGCCGTCGTCGGCAGCCCGGACTACTTCGCCCGGCACAAGCCGCCGCGCGCGCCCGCCGATCTACTGGCCCATGCGTGTATTCGCATGCGCATGCCGAGTGGCGTGATTTATCACTGGGAGTTCGAGCGGCACGGCGAAGTGGCGCGCATCGACGTCGACGGTGTGTTGACGCTGGATGAACCCGACCTGATGCTGCAAGCGGCGCGCGCCGGTCTGGGGCTCGCGTATCTGAGCGAATGGAACGTGGCGGCCGACCTGCAAGCGGGCACGCTGGTGCGGGTGCTGACGGCGTGGACGCCGCCGCTCGATGGCGTGTGTCTGTATTACCCGAGCCGCCGCCATGCGCCCGCAGGGTTGCGAGCGCTCATCGACATGATTCGTGAGCACGCCGAGGTGGAGCGCAAGCGTGGAGAGCACGGTGCGCAGCCTGCGCGCCCGCCCGCGTCAAAGGGGCGAGTGCGCAGCCTGTCGCGCAAGGCGAACGAAAAAAATGCCTAGCGCGTTCAGGCGCTCGGCGGATACTCAGCGTCGTTGAACAGCACGCAAGCACCGTGCGGTGCTGCGCCCACGTTGTTGCGGAACAGCCCGAACGTATTGCGCCACGGATCGAACGCGCGTTGCGGCGTCGGCGCCGGCGTGCGCGCCGCGAGCACGGCCGCGTCCACTTCCATATGAAGCAGGTTCTTCTCGCAATCGATGGTGATGATGTCGCCGTCCTGCACGCGCGCGAGCATGCCGCCTTGTTCCGCTTCCGGTGACAGGTGGATGGCGGCGGGCACTTTGCCCGACGCGCCCGACATGCGCCCATCTGTCACCAGCGCTACATGATGGCCTTCGTCCTGTAAGAGCCCGAGCATCGGCATGAGCTTGTGCAGCTCCGGCATGCCATTCGCACGCGGCCCTTGGAAGCGGACCACAACGATCACGTCGCGCGTGAGCTCCCCGGCTTTGAAGGCCGCCTGCGCCGACTCCTGATCGGGAAACACCCGCGCCGGTGCGCGTACTTTTTGATGCTCCGGTTTGACGGCAGACGACTTGATCACAGCGCGGCCGAGATTGCCCGCGAGCATGCGCAAGCCGCCTTCGTGCGCAAACGGCCGGGAGGCCGGGCGCACGATGTTCTCATCGAGACTTTGCGCGGGCGCGTCCTGCCACGAGAGCACGTCGTCACGCAGCGTCGCTTCCTGTGTGTAGGCGCGCAAGCCGTGTCCCATGACGGTCGTCACGTCGTTGTGCAGGAAACCGGCGTCGAGCAGTTCCCGGATGAGGAAATTCAGCCCGCCCGCCGCATGAAACTGGTTCACGTCGGACTTGCCGTTCGGGTACACATGCGCGAGCAGCGGGGTGACGTCGGAGAGTTCGGCGAAGTCTTGCCAGTCGAGCAGAATGCCGCCCGCATGCGCCATCGCAACGAGGTGCAGCGTGTGATTGGTCGAGCCGCCCGTGGCGAGCAGGCCGACCACGCCGTTGATAAAGGCGCGCTCGTCGAGAATGTGCGAGGTGTTGATGCCCGTCTTGGCCAGCGCCACGGCGCGCGCGGTCGCGGCCTGCGTGAGCGCGTGACGCAAGGGCGTATGCGGATTGATGAACGAAGCCCCCGGCAGATGTAGTCCCATGAATTCCATGAGCATCTGATTGCTGTTGGCCGTGCCGTAGAAGGTACAGGTGCCTTCCGTGTGATACGCGGCAAGCTCGCTGTCGAGCAGGGCGGCGCGGCTGACGCGCCCGGCGGCGAACTCCTGCCGGATGCGCGACTTCTCGTCGTTCGGCAGCCCTGACGGCATCGGTCCAGCCGGTGTGAACACCGCGGGCAAGTGTCCGAACGCCTGCGCGGCGATCACCAGCCCGGGCACGATCTTGTCACACACGCCGAGGAACATGGCGGCATCGAACATCTGGTGTGAGAGCGCGACCACCGAGGCCATGGCGATCACGTCGCGCGAGAACAGCGACAGCTCCATGCCCGCATAGCCCTGTGTCACGCCGTCGCACATGGCGGGCACGCCGCCGGCGACCTGCGCGCTTGCGCCATGCGCACGGGCGGCCGATTTGATGATGTCGGGGAATTCGACAAACGGCGCGTGCGCCGAGAGCATGTCGTTGTAAGCCGTGACGATGCCGATGTTCGGGGTGCGTTCGGAGCGGATTTTCAGGCGGTCGTCGGCGGGCGCGGCGGCGAGCGCGTGGGCCATGTTGGCGCAGCCGAGCGATTCGCGCCCGGGTTGGCCTTGGGTGGCGCGCTCGACACCTGCCAGATAGGCCTGCCGTGACTTTCGGCTGCGCTCGATCAGGCGTTCTGTCACACGCTTGACCACCGGATGCAGCGACACGTTGTGCGAAGACTGGGTCATGGGGATTCCGGGACGTTGTGGGTCGCCCATACGTCTCGCGCGCTCGATACCTGCGGCGCGCGGCCCGCATGCTGGCTGGGAAGTGCTCTGTCCTGCGTCGCCCCAAAAACCGGTTGACGATGTAGTCAAAGCACGAGATTTAGTTGAATTGCAGTGTAGTTAAACTACAATGCAGTGTCAAAGTTGCGCCTTCCCAGTGACGTCAGAAACCACTCGCAACGCCGGTAAGCCTTAGTGGCGCGGGTGGTTTCACGTTCCGACCGCACGGAGTCCACGCTCTCCATGAACACGCCTTCACCCTATACCTTTGTTTTGTTCGGCGCCACCGGCGATTTGTCGCTGCGCAAGGTGCTTCCGTCCCTGTTCAGGGCGTTCTGCACGGGCCAGTTGGCGGAGGTCGGCAACATTCTGGCCGTGGCGCGCAGTCCGATGGACGCCGAGGCGTATCACGCGTGGTGCGAGCAGCATGTGCGTGCACATATCGGGTCCGACGTCTGGGACGAGGCGCAGTGGAAGCGCTTTCTCGGCACCATCGACTACCTGCCGCTCGATCTGGGCCGCAAAGAAGAATTCAACACGCTGGCCGAACGGCTGGCGAAGCGCGAGGGTGTGCGCATCTTCTATCTGGCGACCGGGCCGTCGCTTTTCATTCCAATTTGCGAAGGGCTGCGCAGCGCCAAGCTCAACGAGAACGGCCGCATCGTGCTGGAGAAGCCGCTCGGTCATGATCTCGCCTCGTCCGTGGCGATCAACGACGCCGTGGGCTCAATTTTCCGCGAAGACCAGATTTATCGGATCGACCACTACCTCGGGAAAGAGGCGGTGCAGAACCTGCTCGCGTTGCGTTTCGGCAATGCGATCTTCGAGCCGATGTGGCGGCGCGACCTGATCGAAAGCATTCAGATCACGATTGCCGAAGAGCTCGGTGTAGAAGGGCGCGGCGAGTTCTACGAGCAGACCGGCGCATTGCGCGACATGGTGCAGAACCACTTGCTGCAACTGCTCGCCATCGTCGCGATGGAGCCGCCGTTCGCGATGGACGCCGACGCCATTCGCGACGAGAAGCTGCGCGTGCTGCGCTCGCTGCGTGCGCTGGATGACGATACAGTCGCGCGCAACGTGGTGCGCGGCCAGTATGGCGCCGGGGCCATCGGCAAGACAGCCGTGCCGGCGTACACCGACGAACCCGGCGTGCCGTCTGATAGTCAGACCGAAACCTTCGTTGCGCTCAAGGTCGAGATCGACAACTGGCGCTGGGCTGGCGTGCCGTTCTTCCTGCGCACCGGCAAGCGGCTGGGCGAGCGCGTGGCGGAGATCGTGGTGAACTATCGTCCCACGCCGTATCCGCTGTTGGGCGAAGCCACCGCGCATGCGGGCGCTAACCGTCTCGTGATTCGCTTGCAGCCGAACGAATCGATGCGGCTGTATTGCTTGGCCAAACAGCCGGGCGAGGGCATGAATCTGCAAACGGTCCATTTGGATCTGGCGTTCGACCAGTTCTTCAAGGGCCACACCATGGATGCCTACGAGCGCCTGCTGCTCGACGTGATCCACGGCAGGCTCGCGTTGTTCGTGCGCCGCGACGAGCAGGAACAGGCATGGCGTTGGGTGGCACCGATTCAGGCGTACTGGGCGCGCCAGAACAAGGGGCCGAAGCGCTACGCTGCCGGCACTTGGGGGCCGCCCGCCGCGAGTGCACTGCTCGCGCAATACGGCACCTGCTGGGTGGAAGAAGACAACTGATAGACGACCGCTGAGAGGCGACCACTGAGCGCTGGCAACGTCAGGCAAATAGACCGACGCGGCGACGAAGGAAGCAAGCCAAAGGAGCGAGACATGATTCACTGGCGGATGTATCCGACCCGCGAAGCGCAGGCGCATGCGCTGGCGAATGCGGTGGTTGCAGGCCTCGACGAGGCGCTGACGATTCGCCCGCGTGCGCTGCTCGCGGTCTCGGGCGGCACGAGCCCCAAGCCGTTTCTCACCCAACTCGCGCGCCTGCCCGTGGCGTGGCGCGACATCGGCATCACCCTCGTCGACGATCGCTGGCTGCCCGACACGCATGCCGACAGCAATGCCCGATTGGTGAGTGAAACATTGCTGCCGGGCGCCAAGGGGGCGCAGTGGCTGCCGCTTGTCGACACCTCCGCTGCCCCCGAATTGCAAGTGCGCACGCTCAACGACACGTGGACGCACGGCGTGCCCCAAGTCTGCGTGCTGGGCATGGGCGAAGACGGTCACACCGCGTCGCTCTTTGCCGACGCGCCGCAATGGCACGACGCCATCACTACCCATGACAAGTTCGTCCTCGTGCAGCCGCAGCACGCCCCGTACACGCGCGTGTCGTGGTCGTTGTCTGCGCTGGCGTCGAGCGAGCGGTTGCTGTTGCAGATTCAGGGCAAGGCCAAACGCGCCGTGCTCGAAGCTGCGCAGGCGCAACCGCAGGACAACGCCATCTCCCGGCTGATTCACCGTGAAGGAGTCAAGATCGATGTCTTCTGGAGTGAGGAATAATCCCCCGCATGTGAGCGGCCCGCGGCTGCTCGCCGACATTGGCGGCACCAATGCCCGGTTCGCGCTTGAGATTGCCCCGGGCGATCTCGTCGAGATTCGCGACTACGCCTGCGACGATTATCCCGGCGTGCCGGAAGTCATTCGCGCTTATCTCGATGAGGCCGATCACGCCGAACCCGTGCGCCACGCGGCGATTGCGATTGCCAATCCCATCGAAGGCGACGAAGTCCGCATGACCAATCGGGACTGGCACTTCTCCATCGAAGCCACACGCCGTGCGCTGCGGTTCGAGACGCTGCTTGTCGTCAACGACTTCACGGCACTGGCGATGGCGCTGCCGTATCTGAACGACACGCAGAAGCATCAGATCGGTGGTGGCGAACCGCGGCCGAATGGCGTGCTCGGACTGTTGGGGCCGGGGACCGGCGTTGGGGTGTCGGGTCTGATTCCGGCCGGTGACCGCTGGATTGCGTTGGGCAGCGAAGGCGGACACACCACGTTCGCGCCGGCCGACGAGCGCGAAATCGACGTGTTGCGCTACGCGTGGCAGCACTTTCCACACGTGTCGTTCGAGCGATTGGTCGCCGGGCCCGGCATGGCGCTGGTCTATCAGGCGCTGGCCCTTCGCGCCAAACAGCGGGTAAAGCCGCTGGAAACCCCGGACATCGTGAAACGCGCAGAAACGGGCGATGCGCTCGCCCGCGAGACGGTCGATTGCTTCTGCGCCATGCTCGGCACCTTGGCCGGCAATGTCGCCGTGTCGCTGGGCGCCGTTGGCGGCGTGTATCTCGGCGGCGGCGTGATTCCCAAGCTTGGCAAGCTCTTCGAAGACTCGCCGTTTCGTGCGCGCTTTGAGGCGAAGGGGCGTTTTGAAGCGTATCTGAAGAAGATTCCGACGTTCGTGATCACCGCCGATCATCCGGCGTTTCTCGGCACCTCGGCGATTCTTGCGGAGCAGTTGGGCACGCACGCGGCAGGGGCGGGCGCGTTGATCGACCGCCTGCATCGCTTGCGCGACCGGCTTAGCCCGGCCGAGCAACGGGTCGCGGAGCTCACGCTGAAGCAGCCTCGCGCACTGCTGGCCGAGCCGGTGTCCGAAATCGCACGGCTGGCGCGCGTGAGTCAACCGACGGTGATCCGGTTCTGCCGCAAGCTGGGCTGTCAGGGATTATCGGACTTCAAGTTGAAGCTCGCGAGCGCGCTGACGGGGACGCTGCCGGTGCGCCACGGTCAGGTGCATGTCGGCGATTCGGCGGCGGAGTTCAGCGCGAAGGTGCTCGACAACACCGTCTCGTCGATTCTTCAACTGCGCGAGCATCTTGATGCACGCACCGTCGAGGCGGCGGTGTCGCTGCTCGACGGCGCTCGCCGTATCGAGTTCTACGGGCTGGGCAATTCGGGCGTGATTGCGCAGGATGCCCACTACAAGTTCTTCCGGTTCGGCATGCCGACGATTGCCTACGGCGACCCGTATCTGTTGCAGGCATCGGCGGGTTTGCTCAATGAAGGCGATGTGGTGGTGGCGATCTCGGCGTCGGGCCGTTCGGCCGATCTGAACCGCGCAGTCGATATTGCTGTCGGGCGTGGCGCGAAGGTCATCGCGCTGACATCACGCAATTCGCCGCTCGCACGCAAGGCCACGCTGGTATTGCCGAACGATCATGTGGAGACGATGGGCGCACACGTCACGATGATCGCGCGCATTCTGCATCTCGCGACGATCGACGTGCTGGCCGTGGGGGTTGCGATCCGGCGTGCTGGCCCGGGGGCACAGACGGCGGGCGAGGGGGCGCTCGACTGGCTCGGTCACGGCAGCGGGCAGGACGCAGCGGACGAAGCGGCGGCGTAGATCGATGGCGTGGTGGGTTGTGATTCGATCGGCTCGTTCGGGTCAGTCGACCGTTTGAATCGCCGGTATCAGTCAAGGAGTCCGACGTAATCCGTATACGATTTTTGAGACTGTTTTGGCTGCTTGATATTCGTAAACATGTTTATCATAATGCGGCCTATGAAAGTGACCGATTCCGCCCAACGTTTCGGCTTTCTCGTGGCAGACGTTCAGCGTCTGTACGGGCGCCGCTTCGAGCAGTTTGCCCAACGCGCGCTGCCGATGACGCGCGCGCAGTGCCGTCTGCTCGTCTATCTCGCCGACAATCGCGGCGTGAGCCAGACCGTGCTGGCCGACATTCTCGAAGTCTCCCCTCAGACGCTCGCACGCTCACTTGAACGGATGGAAGAGGCCGGTTGGGTGCGTCGCCGCCCGGACGCCCGCGACCCTCGCTTGCATCGGCTCTACGTGACGCGTGCGGCGGTCGAACAGTTGGCGGTGGCGCGCAAGCTCTCCGATGAGGTGCGCAACGAGGCGTTGACCGGGCTGACGGCCTTCGAGACGGTGCAGCTCATGCAGTTGCTGCAAAAGGTGCGCCGCAACCTCACGAGTGTGGTGCCCAAGCCGCTCGATACCGTGCTGCCGGCGGCGCTGCGGGGGATCGACGTTGCGGACCATTCACCCGCCGCGACGGCCAATGATGGTCAAAACGACGATCCGGACGGCGGGCCGGACGACGACATCCCCGCCAACTGACGCAAGACAATCCCGACAACCCTATCGGACAAGCCCGACTTGCCGTGGGGGAGGCATGCGCCTAGCATGAGGAGTCGTTCCAACCACCTCTCGGGAGGCAGTCATGACGCAGCATGTCTACAAGCAGATCGAACTCACCGGCTCGTCGGAGAAGTCCATCGATGACGCCGTCAAAGGGGCCATCAAGCGCGCGAGCAAGACGTTGCGCAATCTGAACTGGTTCGAGATCACGGAAACACGCGGCCATATCGAAAACGGCAAGGTGGCTCACTGGCAGGTGACGCTCAAGGTCGGCATGCGTCTGGAGGACTGACGGCGGGTGGCGGGAAGGCGTTCGCGGCGGCCGGGAATTGAGCTAACGCAAGCCAAATCAGGCTCAAAACACGGCACCGCGGGCGTCATACAGTCGTGCCACAATAGGCGCATACTCGACAACACGAAAAGACAGAAGAGGTTTGCGCATGTCCGAACAAGAACCGGTCCACGCCACCCGATCGATCTCCGACCCGGTGGAAGCCGTCAACTATCTGAAGACGATCTACGACGCCAACACCGCGTATCTGCGGGCGGCTTTCGAGCGCTTTTCCACCGAGAAAGACGCGGCGCGTCGTGTCAGCGCGCACTATCCTTTCATCCGCATCACCACCGAAGACATCACCCAGCTCGACAAGCGCCTGTCCTATGGCTTCGTCTCGGGCCCGGGGAGCTATCAGACGACCGTCACGCGTCCCGATCTCTTCGAGAACTACTACATCGAGCAGTTGCGCCGCCTTACGCACAACCACGGCGTAGCGTTCGAAGTCGGTGTATCCGACGAGCCGATTCCCGTGCACTTCGCTTATCGCGACGGCGTGTATCTCGAAGGCGATCTCGACCAGTCACACCTGCGCGCCATGCGCACGGCGTTCGACGTGCCCGATCTCGCCAAGATGGACGACAGCATCGTCAACGGCACGCGCGATCCGCTGCCCGGCGAAATTCTGCCGCTCGCGCTGTTTACCGCGCCGCGTGTCGATTACTCGCTCCATCGGCTGCGCCACTACACGGCCACGTCGCCCGAGAACTTCCAGAATTACGTGCTGTTCACCAACTACCAGTTCTACATCGACGAATTCGTCGAACTGGGCCGCGAGTTGATGAGTGCGAGCGACGACCCGGCGGAGCGCGAGTATCGCAGCCAGTACACGGCATTCGTCGAGCCGGGCAACGTCATCCACTGGAACCAGAACATTGCCGCGCGCGATTCGGAGGGCACACCGCCGCCGCGTCTGCCGCAAATGCCGGCGTACCACCTCGTGCGCCCGGATAACACCGGTATCACGATGGTGAACATCGGTGTGGGTCCGTCGAACGCCAAGACCATTACCGACCACATTGCTGTGCTGCGCCCGCACGCGTGGGTCATGCTGGGCCACTGCGCGGGCCTGCGTAACTCGCAGCGTCTGGGCGATTACTGCCTGGCCCACGGTTATGTGCGCGAAGACCATGTGCTCGACGACGACCTGCCGCTGTGGGTGCCGGTGCCGCCTCTCGCAGAGGTGCAGGTGGCGCTCGAGCGCGCCGTGGCCGATGTGACGCAGTTGGACGATTTCGAGCTCAAGCGCGTGATGCGCACGGGCACCGTCGTGACCGTCGACAACCGTAACTGGGAACTGCGCGATCACCGCGAGCCGGTGCAGCGCATGAGCCAGAGCCGTGCGATTGCGCTCGATATGGAAAGCGCGACCATTGCCGCCAACGGCTTCCGCTTCCGGGTGCCGTACGGCACGCTGCTGTGCGTGAGCGACAAGCCGCTGCACGGCGAACTGAAGCTGCCGGGCATGGCCGACCGGTTCTATCGCGAGCGTGTCGATCAGCATCTGAAGATCGGCGTGAAGGCCATGGAGCTGTTGCGCGATAACGGTCTGGACCGTCTGCACAGCCGCAAGCTCCGGAGTTTCAACGAAGTCGCGTTCCAGTAAAGCACCCGGCGGCGGCGATGTTTCGACACCTGAAACTTGCCGCCGCGCCCCGCCTGCCCCGTATCACGGGGCGTTGCGCCCCATGCGTGCATGCGGCCGCCGCTAGTAGCACAATGCCTTCGCACACCGGTACGACGCCGCTTCCCCGCGTGCGTTCTACCGGTGTTTTTGTTTCTCGTCATCAAGGATCATCGTGGAGCTAGTCAACCACGTCGTGCCCTGGGCAGCGCACGACACGCGTCTATTGCTGTCCTGCCTCGTCGGCCTCGTCGCCATCATTCTCTTCATCAGCGCGCTAAAACTCTCGCCGTTCCTGTCGATTCTGATCGGCACGTTTATCGCGGGTCTGGGTGCCGGCTTGCCGCTGGATTCGGTCGCCAGTGCCTTCAGCAAGGGCGCGGGCGGCATTCTGGGCGACGCGGGCATGATCATCGCGCTAGGGGCCATGCTCGGTGCGTTGATGGCGGACACCGGGGCGGCCGACCGCATCGTGACCGTCTTGCTTACCTTTGCCAAGGGCCGCGCGCTGCCGTGGATGATGGCGGTGGTGGCGATGATCATCGGGTTGCCGCTGTTCTTCGAAGTGGGCCTCGTCATGATGGTGCCGATCATCTTCGTGATGGCCCGCCGTGCGAACACGCCAATTCTGCGCGTGGCCATTCCGGCGTTGGCCGGTATGACCACACTGCACGCGCTGGTGCCGCCGCACCCGGGGCCGCTGATCGCCGTGTCGGCGCTGCATGCGGATCTCGGCATGACGATGGGACTGGGGCTGCTGATTGCCATTCCGGCGGTGATTCTGGCCGGGCCGCTGTATGGCATGTGGCTTGCGCCGCGCCTGCATGTGGACGCGCCGCAGCAACTGGGCGACCTGTTCACCAAGCGCGATGACGACCTCGCACCGCCGCCGTTTGCCGCCGCGTTGCTGGTGATTCTGCTGCCGGTAGTGTTGATGCTGGGCCGCACGCTTGCGAAGGTGGCGCTCACCCCCGAGACGCCGGTTTTCGAAGCGCTCGACTTCCTTGGCGAGCCGATCATCGCGTTGGCGCTGACGGTGATCGTGGCGATTGTCGTACTCGGCTGGGGACGCGGCCTGCCGCGGGCCCGCGTGGGTGAAACGCTGCGCCGTGCGCTGCCGCCGATCGCTGGTCTGTTGCTGACGATTGGTGCAGGCGGTGGTTTGAAGCAGGCGCTGGTGACGGCAGGCATTGCGACGACCATCGGCAAGGTGGCGGTCGGCACGCACATGCCGCTGATTCTGCTGGCATGGCTGATCGCGGTGGCATTGCGTCAAGCGACGGGATCGGCAACGGTCGCCACGACCACGACGGCCGGCATCGTGGCGCCGCTGGTGATGCATCTGCCGCCGGTGCAGGGCTCGCTGATTGCGCTGGCGATCGGGGCGGGGTCGGTGTTCTTCTGCCACGTCAACGACGCGGGTTTCTGGATGGTGCGGGAGTACTTCGGCTTGAAGCTCAAGGAGACGCTGTGGGTCTGGTCCGTATTGCAGACCATCGTCTCGGTCGTGGGGCTGGTGATGACCTTGTTGCTCTGGCAGATTCTGGTGTGATGCTTCGGCCCGCATGTCGGGCTGAGACGCTGGAATTGCCAGCCATGAAAAAAGCGCGCAGACCGTGAGGTTGCGCGCTTTTTCTTTGCGATGTCGCCGTCTCTGTTGCCGCGGCGTGGCTTACGAAAACACGCGCTTCGCGTGAATGCCGAGGCCGAGCGCCACGCTGGCGAGGCGGTCGCCGAAGACCGGCGTCGCGTTCGGGAACGCTGCGCACATGGCGCCCGACAGGCAACGCAGCCCCGTCGAGCCGCCGGTGAAGTACAGCGCATCGACGTCTTCCGCGCGCAGTCCGGCAAGCGATGCCGTGTGCACGGCGCCTGCCGTGATGCTGGCGATTTCGTCGCTCACCGCGTCGACCAGTCCCGCTTCCGAGAAGGCCACGCCGAGTTCGCGCTCGATGACGGCGAGGTCGATACGCGTCTCGCCGCCGGCAGCCACGGCAATCTTGGCATCTTCCGCATGACCGACCAGCGCATGACCGAGGCGTTGGTCCACCGTGCGCATCAGGCGGCGATGGTGGACCGGGTCGGCGTACAGATGCGCCGTCAGGGCCAGTTCACCCACGCGCTTGGGCGTATAGACCGTGTTGATCAGGTGCCACGTGGCCAGATCGAAGTAGATGCGGTTGGGCACTTCCTTGCCATCCGGGCCGAGGGCCTTGTAGCCGATTTCGCGCAGGATCGTGGCGAGTTCGATGCGGCGATCGAAGTCCGTCCCGGCGATGTGCACGCCGTGGTGCGCGAGCACGTCGTCCTTGCGTTCGAGGCGTTGGGCACGGTCCGGGCCTACGCGCACCAGCGAGAAGTCCGAGGTACCGCCGCCGATGTCCACGACGAGCACTTGTTGCTCTTCGGTCAGGCGCGATTCGTAATCGAAGGCAGCAGCAATCGGTTCGAACTGGAAATGCACGTCCTTGAAGCCGACGTCGCGTGCGCTTTGTTCGAGCGAGCGTTGCGCGGCGGCATCGGCGCGGGGATCGTCATCGACGAAGAACACCGGGCGGCCCATGACCACTTGGCGCAGGTCGTCGCCATCGGACTTGATGGCGTGCGTGCGCAGGTGTCGCAGGAACGTCGCGATGATGTCGATATAGCGCATCGCCGACCCGTTGCCGAGATCGGTGGTGCTTTCGATGAGGGAGGAGCCGAGCAGGCTTTTGAGCGAGCGCATCAGGCGCCCGTCATAGCCGTCGATATAGTCGGCGACAGCCTGGCGGCCAAATGTCGCGCGGCCACCTTCGTCGGCGTTGAAGAAGACGGCCGTCGGCAGCGTGCCGTAGCCGGCTTCCAGCTCGACCAGACGCATGGCGGCACCGTCGCGTACAGCGACGGCTGAATTCGAAGTGCCGAAATCGATGGCGCAGAAACTCATGGCATTGCGGCTCATGCAGGCGAGCCGTAAAAGGTCGGCAGTGTAGCACGGCCGGGCGGCCGGCCAAATTTAGTGTCCCAGAATACCTTCAGGACCCGCTCGCGGCCAGTTAGGGCTTTCAACCGTGCGATGTTTTGGCAGGTGGCTGCGCGGCCGGCAGCGTGCGCAGGCTGCTCACCACGGCGGCCACGGCTGCGAAGACTGCCGCGACGTACAGCGCCGCACGCGTGCCATAGCCCTGCGGGGCCACGCTGAAGATAAGCGCGACGAGCGCCGCGCCGGTCGTTTGCCCGGTCAGGCGCGCCGTGCCGAGCATGCCGCTGGCGCCGCCGCTGCGATGCGCGGGGGCGGCGGTGAGCATGGCGTAATTGTTGGGCGACTGGAACAGACCGAAGCCGAAACCGCACAACGCCATGCGCCAGACGATGTCCCACGAGTGCGGCTGCGCGGGCAGCATGGCGAGCGCAAGCAGACCGAGCGCGAAGGCCGCCATGCCGATCGCACCGAGCAGGCCGGGTTTGTAGTGTTCGAGCAAACGTCCGGCGACGGGCGCAACCACGACGATCGTCAGCGGCCATGCGGTCATCAGCAGGCCGGTCTGCACGTGGTCGAAGCCGAGCGAATCCTGAAGATAGAAGGGCAGCGCAACGAACGCGAGCATCTGGGCGCAGAACGATGCCATCGACGTGCAGATCGACAGGCCGAAGATCGGAATGCGCAACAAGTCGACGGGAAGCAACGGCACGGGTTGCGTGCGCTGACGCCGCACGAAGATCGTGCCGATGATGACGGCGGCCACCAGTTCGACGGCGACGAGCCAGCGTTCCTGACCGTGGCCGAACGAGTCGATGCCGGAGATGAGCAGCCCGAAGGTTAGCGCACTGAGCAGCGCACCGGTCCAGTCGAAGGCGTGGGAGGCGCGGATGCTGTCGGGCAGCGAGCGCATGGCGATGCCCAGCGCGATGATGCCGAGCGGCACGTTGACGGCGAACAGCCACGGCCAGTGGGCGATGGACAAAATACCGGCGGCGAGCGTCGGCCCGGCGGCCGACGAGACCGCGACGATCAGTGAGTTGAGGGCGACACCGCGTCCGAACCACGCGCGCGGGTAAATCATTTTCACCAGCGCGCTGTTCACGCTCATGATGCCGGCCGCGCCAAAGCCTTGGGCGACGCGGGCGAGCGTAAGTGTGACGAGCGAGTCGGAGAGTGCACAGGCCAGCGACGCGAGCGTGAAGAGCGCCAGACCGACCGTATAGACGCGCCGATAACCGACGATTTCACCGAGCGCGGCGAGCGGCAGCAGCGAGATCGTGATCGCGAGTTGGTACGCGTTGACGATCCAGATCGAAGTGGCGGGGCTGGCGTTGAGGTCGCGCGCGATGGTCGGCAGGGCGACGTTGGCGATGGCGCTGTCGAGCACCGAAAGCGAGATGGCGAGCATGACGGTCGCGATGGCCCAGACCCGGGCGGGCATGGGCATGCCGTCGGCATAGTTTTCGGACATGAGGGCAGCGAGGCGAGACTGCCGGTGAGTCAGCGCGACACGACCGGCGAAAGCGTAATCGTGCCCGAAATCGCGGAAATCGGCGTCGGCTGGGCTGGGAGCCTTATAAACAAAGGGGTTGGGTTTCTTGAAGTCTGTTTTATCTGATGGAATATAAATTCCATCAGATAAAACACGTGAATTCAGTCATTCCCGAAGCGTGCGATACGGGCGTTGCCGAGCGGGTGATATGACGTGCCTGACGCTAGCAAAGCGAGGTCGAGTCCGCTGGCGAGTACCGTTTGCACGCCGACGGCGGCGAGCGTACTGGCGGGAGACCGGCCGGGGCATGCGTGTCCGCCGTGCCCGAACGTCCATGCCGTGTCGTCGGGGCTGACCGGTGTTGGGGCGGCGGCGAGTACAACCAGCACGACATCGCCCCGCGCCAGTTGCCGTTCGCAGATAACCGCCGGGGTGTGCAGAAAGCGGCGCGTGTTCTGGACGGACGGGTCGAAGCGGATGACGTCACGAACCGCGGCAATGGCCATGGCGAGATGGGATGGTGTGGCGGGGTGGTTCACTGCTGGCGTTTCCGCTTCGGTTGCCGTTGTCGACGGTTCGGCGCGCGCCAGACGGCGAAGCGCGTTGGCGACGAGTCCTGCGCAGGCATCGTGGGTTTGTGTGAACAGACCCACGATGTTGGCCGTCAGCGCACGCGGGTCAATCGCAGGTTCAAGGGCGGCGAGATTCGCGGTGCGCTGAAGCCAAGTATCGGGTGCGTTGTCGGTGCTGAGCCATTGGCGGGCGAAATCATTCAGCGTCGTCGCAGCGCGGTGGCCGTCGGCGATGACCTCGGCCCGTGGTGCAGGACGTGCCGATTCCGCCATTGCGGCGACGAGGGCGTGGGTGTTCGCATAGACGTCAGGCCATTGCGATTCCGGAACCCCCAGCCAAGCGGCGAGTGCATAGATGGGTTGGCGGAAGACGTAGTCATCGAGTTTTTCCGAGTACGCGGCGGCGCTGGCGTAGCCGAGTCGGTCGAGCGTTGGGGCGTCGGCGGACAGTGAGGCAAGCTGTGTGGCGAGCCACGGCTTGAGCGTGATGTGTTCCGCACCGTCATTCATGCGAACGAGCCGCCCAAACCATTCACCCGCCGCACCAGAGGCGAGTGCAGCGGGCACGAGTGCCCCCGCCGGCCGCACGCCGCATGCCGGATGACGCAGCACCTCAACGAGCGCCTCCGGCCCGGCGGCGACCCACATACCGAGCGACGCATCGAAGTCGAACGGCCGCTGTGCCGCGAGCGCGCGGTAATACGGATAAGGATCGGGGTGGGTGACGGCAGTCACGGCGTTCGTCCGGGGGGAGTCGTCGATGTGCATGGTGCATCCTTCGATATGCGGCGAGAGAGTGATGCCATTTTCTGTTCTGTCGGCGTGGCACGTTTCATCACGCACTGAAGTGTCGAGCGCGGCACCGGACATATACTGCGATGCATATTCTCCTACGGAGCCCGCCATGGACCTCACCCGCGATTACGCCCCTGGCGTTAGTTCACTCGCATCCCTGCTCGCCGATGCGGGCCGCATGACCATGCTCTGGGCGTTGATGGACGGTTCCGCCCGTCCGGCAGGGGAACTGGCGCTCGTTGCTGGCCTTTCCCCCTCAAGTGCCAGCGGCCATCTCGCCCGTCTCGTCGACGGCGGTGTCCTCGCCCAAGAAGCCCGCGGACGCCATCGCTATTTCCGCATCGCCACACCGGAAACGGCAACCGCCATCGAAGCGCTCGCGAGTGCCGCGTTGGCAACACGCGAACTCCGCCCGCGTCCTGTCCCCGTCAGCCGCGCAACACCGCCCCCGCTACGTCACGCACGCACCTGTTACGACCATCTTGCCGGGGAAGTCGCCGTCGACCTGTTCGCGCGCATGCGTGAGCGTCGCTGGCTTCGCATCGACGGCAGCGATGTCGCGCTGACCGACGCGGGCGTCAACGGCCTCACCGCCCTCGGTGTCGACCTCACCACCGCCCGCGCCCGCCGCCGTCGCTTCGCTTGCACCTGCCCCGACTGGAGCGAGCGCAAACCCCACCTCGGCGGTGCACTCGGCGCGGCACTCCTCAGCACCTGTCTGCACGCCAAATGGCTTGAACCCACTCGCGAACCTCGAGCGCTGCGCGTCACGCCGCTTGGCGAACGCCATCTCGCCGACTTCGCCACCTGATTTATCCAGCGCACAAAAAGAAACACCCCGCAGAAATATGCGGGGTGTGAGGCACCGGGAGCGGTGGGCTACGGGACAGGATCCGAAGTCGATCGTCCTGGCCGCCGTAGCGTCGTCGCCGGTTGCCGCTTGAGCACGCTTCAAACTTTGCGTGTCCTCGCGCCGTCAACCAGCGCCGACGCGAGAGGCTGGCTTTAACTACCAGCGTAAGTCGAATTGATCAGTGCAGTCGAACCTTGGACACGTGCACCAACCGAATGGCCGTAAGTCGTCAGTTGCGGATACTGACTGTCGGTCTGCGTGAGCTTGCCTTGCGCTTGGGCTTCGATCAGCTCCTGACGAACCTGTGCGCTCGGCACGGCCAGCTTTTCGCTGTACACGCTCGATTGCCAGAACAGGTTTTCGTTCGGATAGCCGTTGCCGCCAGTGCCTGCAAATGCGGCCGGTGCGGCTGCCACAGTCAAAGTCGCGGCAATCAACAGATGCGAAAGAGTGCGGGTCATGATGTTTCTCCTGTCTTTATTGTCTGGTGGTCGGCCGATTCACTTGAATGTCCGGCACCGCCTACGCCTCTAAGGTAGGACGACCACGTCGCAGGAGTAACCGCATGCGGCGCAACAATGCATTGCAGATAACGTGCCATCTCGAAACCCGCATGCAGAAAGGGTTTCAAGGCAGCCGACGTTTTCGAATCAGTCGAATACCGACTCTAATGAAGATGTTAATTAACAGGAGTGCGACAGGCTGTCGCAGCGCCGTCGGGAGAAATGACGGCGCGCAGCAGGGCGATCAGAACTTGTAGCCGACGCCTGCGAGGAAGATGTCGCTGTCGCGGTCGTAACCGGTCACGACGCGGTTCCATGAGAGGCGTCCGACCCAATGATCGGCAAACCGGTACGCCATGCTCATCGTCAGCAGACCGGCCACGACGTTCTGCGCACCACCCGCCGCCCGGTTCTGCTTGTACTTATTCCACGTGACATACGGGCCGAAGCCAAGGCCGAGGCTGAAGCGATCGCTGAAGAAGTCGTTCTTGACCCACGCCTGCGCCGCAATGCCCTGACGGTTGCCGATGTCGCTATGGCCTTCGTTGATCAGCGAGACCGTGCCGTCGAACCACCGGCCGAACCCGTGCCGGTATTCGATGCCTTCCGCCGCCGCGTTCTGCGAGTCGAGACTGTTCACGATCGAAAGCCCGGCCATCACCGACAGCACGTCGCCGGTCGGCACCGGCGGATCCATGTTGCCGATGACCGGACCCGGCGTAGACGGCTTGTCCAACTGATAGCCCACGCCAAGCAGGTATTGAACGGTGTTGATGCTCGACGGCGATTGCACGTAGTTGGCGCGCGCCTGCACGTACCAGCGGCTCGCGAAATAGTACGTGGCGGTGGCCGAGAACATGGCGCCCCAGCCATGGTCGTCCTCATAGCGCTTGCCGCGGTTGCCGGCCACCGTGTCGTAATAGCGATACGGGCCAACGCCTACGGCAACGTCGAAGCGGCGGTCGAAGAAGGCCTGACGCGCCCACACCTGCAACGCAAAGCCGTCCCGGTGATGATCGGGCACGTGGCCCTCGTTCATCCACGTGAAGCTCGCGGCGAAGTGTTCGCCAAGCCCCTGCCGGTAATCCATGCCCCACGAATAGGTGTGCGCGTTGTCGTCGTTACGCGCGTTCATAGCGCCGGCATAGACGGTGGCTTCCTGCGCCTGAGCAACATGAGCGAAAGCCGATGCGCCACAGACGACGCCAGCCAATGCCGAGCGCACCCACCATGGTTTGTTTTTCATGTTTGATTCGCCGCAATACGCGTTACGCGCGTTGGTTCGCCGCTTCAGCGTTAGCGACGGCTATGTATTCGATACGCCGCATCTACGCGGTGCGCCTATGTTCGTTCTATCGTAGCAGCCGCCCACGGACCGGAGCGAGACAACAGGCCGCCGCTTCAAATTACCGAAAATTACGGCATCGGCGACGGCACATCGTATGGCATGCCGAAACAGTTAGTCAAACAAGATGTCAGGGAATGAAAGGGGTTGCGACCGAGGCCAGTCCGTTGGAAGGTCTGGCGGTCGTTTCCCCTGTATTTGCGCGATCTCGCCGCGGTGTGAGGTTACCGATGCAATGGCTTGAAACTCAGGCTCTTTCCGCCGCCGCCAAAAAAGCTGGCGCGTCCGCCAGTAATACGGTGAGATCGGCTGCGCCAGATTTGACCACGGCCGCCGTACGCTCCCGGCTGAGCGTGTCGGTGCCCACGAGCGAGCGCGGCCCCGCCACACTCAGTGCAGCCAACGGACGTCCCTGCGCATCGAGCACCGCCGCCGCGCACGCGTCGATACCGGCTTCGAAGCCATCCTGACTCCACGCACAGCCGGTTTCCCGGTCGCGCGCCAATTGGGCGTCCAGCGCCGCGTAGGTCCGCGCACTCTGCGCTGTTGCGGCCGCGAGCGGCTCGGGGCCAAGCAAGGCCCGGCGGCGCTCGGGACTCAAGTGTGCAAGCAGCGATCGCCCCGGCGCGGTCAGGTGCGCGGTGACACGACTCCCCGCACGGATATTGCTTACGAGGGGCAGGGCAGGCGTTTCGCACAACAGATACCGCACCTGCGTGCCGTCGAGCACGGTGAGGTAGCTGGATAACCCGGTCTCGCTGGTCACACGCGTGAGTACGCGGCGCGCCGTGGCGAGATGATCCTCGCCTGCGAGCGCCGCAGCGGAAAGTGTGAGAAAGCCGAGACCGAGCCGATGCCCGCCGTGCGGCAGCGGTTCAAGCACACCTTCATGCTCAAGCGTGGCGAGCAGCCGCATGACGGTCACGCGATTGACACCGATACGCCGGCCCACTTCGCTCATGTTGGCCGTCGAGCCACCGTCAGCCACAAAGCGCAGGAGCTTGAGCGCACGAATGACCGGCGTGATGAGCCCGGCCTGAGTAGCGTCGCGATCGTCGCTCTCTGCGCTGACATTGCTGGCATTGCTGGAATCACGGGAGGTGGCGGGCGTTGCTTTCGTCATGCGGTGCTGTACGTTTGGTTGTGTCGAAACGAAGGGGCGATCAACGATCTGTTACCGGCTGGCGTTAGCGGCTTCTCAAGCGGCCAACGGCACTTGCCACGCGTCGTATTCGTAGACCCAATCGGCGTTGCCGCCTTCCTTGAGCCACTGGTTGCCGCGCGAACCGATCTGCACGCGCGCGGTGCGCTCGCGACGTGCCGCTTCGTAACGGGCGAGCGCGCCGGCCAGCGCATCCGCATCGGCGTTCGGGCCGACCTCGGCGAGGTGGCGAGACATTACCACAGCGTCTTCGATGGCCATACCGGCCCCCTGCGCCATGAACGGCATCATCGGGTGACACGCATCGCCAAGCAGCGAAACCCGGCCGCGCGACCATTGCGGCAGCGGGTCGCGCACGTACAACGCCGACTTCAGCACGCTGTCGCAGGCATCGAGCAACGCGCGAGCTTCGGGATGGTAGTCGGCATACATCGCGCGCAACTCCAGCACGTCGCCCGGTGCGGTCCACGATTCCAGCGTCCAACTGTCTTGCGCCGTGGTGGCGAACACGAAAATGTCCCGGCCGAGATTGAGCGGAAACGTCACGATCTGGCTCGATGCCACAGGCCCCCACCACTTGGTGAACGCGCCCAGATTCGGCACCCCGTCCAGCTTGTTCGCCGGGACGACCGCGCGATAAGCAACCACCCCCGTGAACTCCGGCGATTCCGGTCCGAACAGGCCCGTACGCACGACCGAATGAATGCCGTCGGCACCGATGAGCACATCCACGTCGTCGTGCGTGCCGTCGGCGAAGCTCAGCCGAATGCGGCCCGTCTCGCCGACGCCCGGCGCTTCGAAGGCGACAAGCTTCTTGCCCAGCGCGATGCTCTCTGCGGGCACCGCCTGCTCCAGCGCCTGAAGCAAATCGGCGCGATGCATTGTGAGTTGCGGCGCGCCGTATTTGGTCTGCGCCGTCTGTGCCATCTCCAGTCGCGAGGTCTCTTCACCCGAATCCCACGTGCGGCTGATGCGATGGCTCGGCTGTGCAGCGGTTTCGCGCAAGGCTTCGCCAACACCCAGACTATCGAGTGCCCGCACGGCATTGGGCGTCAGGTTGATGTCGGCGCCGACGCGGGCGAACTGCGCCGCCTGTTCGTAGACGCGCACACGAAAACCGGCACGGATCAGCGCGATGGCGGCGGCCAGACCGCCGATGCCGGCACCGTTGATGCCGATGAGGGGAGCTTGCATGGGGACACCTTTTGATAAACGTTGCGACGAATTCGGAAAAATAAAACGTTCAAATATGAACGTAATGTTCAAATATTATTGTTTTTGATTCGATCAACTGCAAGCCTTCCTCGGGTAAATCCGGACGCAACGTGTTCGGCCGGAACAACGCTCCCATCAGACGCACGGCAACGCCGACGGGACGAACAGCACCTCACCGAAGCTTTGAATACAAGATGCCAGCGGCCGAATGCGCGCGCGGTAGCACGCCAAATTCCTGTCATCAATTCGTGCATCTCCGCTGCGGGACTCACGCATCACCTGGCCTAAGCTCCGCATTGTTGGTTTCATAAGTAATCCAACGTTTCATAGGTGGAACGTAAAGACGCGACGGTACGAAGGACGTGACCGGCTTGGGTTGCCGTGCGTCGTCGTCGGCGTCACCACCGTTTTCGAGTCAGCGAATCATCGAACGACAGGAGTACACAGATGAAGCGGTTTCCGACGGGGCGGATCTCGGGGATGACAAAACTGGCGGCAGCGATGCTGCTCGCCGTTGGCGTGCCGATCGCAGCGCATGCGCAAAGCAATGTGACGATCTACGGCAGCATGGATGCTGGTGTGGCGTACGTGAACAATCAGGGCGGCAGCAGCAACTTTCTCGCGCAACAAGGCGGCACGCAGCCGGATCGCTGGGGTTTTCGCGGCGTTGAAGATCTGGGCGGCGGCAATCGCGCGATCTTCCTGCTGGAGAACGGTTTCTCCACGCTCACCGGCAACACCCTCAAGGCGGGCGCGATGTTCAACCGCCAGTCGTGGGTCGGTCTGCAATCGGACACGCTGGGCACGGTCACGATCGGCCACATGACCACGTTCAACTTCGACTGGCTCGGCCCGTTCAGCACGTCGTATCTGGGCATGAACTGGTACATGTTCCACCCGGGCAACCTCGACGAACTGGCCAACACGTCGGTGGTGCAGGTGGATAACTCGGTGCGATATGTCACCCGGGACTTCGCGGGCTTCAAGGCGGGCGCCATGATCTCGCTGGGCAACACGGCGAACTTCGCCAACGGCAAGAAGTGGAGCGTGGCCGCGAACTACACCAACGGGGGCTTCAAGGCGTCGGCCGTCTACTCTAACGAGAACAACCGTACGCCGAACGTTGCCGTGCTCGGTGGCGCCACCTTCCAGAACCAGCCGGTCGCGACCTATACGGCGTCGAACGTCGAGAACATGGGCGCGGGCGCTTCGTATGGCTTTGGCGCGTGGTTGCTGCACGCGTTGTACACGCGCGTGAAGCTCGAATCGCCGGGCTACAGCGACACCTATCAGGCTTTCGACGCCGGCGCGAACTACGCCACCAGCATCGCCAATACGATCACCTTCGGGGCGGCCACGACGAGCATGTCGGGCAAGCGCTGGACGCAGGTGAGTCTGGGCGACGTCTATGCCTTGTCGAAGCGCACGCAGGTGTATGTGAGCGGCGTGTACCAGCATGCCAGCGGCAACGGCGCCGTCACCGCCATCAACACCATCGGCGCGTCGTCGACCGCCAATCAGGTCGTGATCATGTCGGGCGTGCACCACGCGTTCTGACGCGCATCGATCTTCACCACCGAGCATCACCCAGTGATCTCACTTTGCGCATTCAATAAGTGGGCTCAACTCGCGCCGGCCGGCATTCGTTGGCCGGCGTTTTTTTCGCCCCGCAAACGCGCTGTTCTCGCAGCAAAGCCCATGGGTTGGGGTTTCCCCTAGTCAAAAAACAATTTTGACTCCGGCCGTCACTCCCTATAATTGATCCATAAGTAAATCAACGTTTCACATATGAAACGTAGCCGCAAGGCGAAGGACAGGTTGGCAGGCGATGCAGCGAAGGAAAAGCGGCACGCTGCCCGAGGCAAGTTGAACATCCAGAAACACGGTGGTTTCCCATGCTCAGGTCGATTCAATTGCAAGACGCGAACGTAGCCGAGGCGTATGCCGACGCACGTCACACGCCGGCGACGGCACCGCTGCCGTTTGCCATCGAATATCGCGGCGTGACGCGTCGATTCAAAAATCGCCAGGGCAAGGGCGAAATGACGGCGGTGTCCAACGTCTCTATCGGGATCAAGACCGGCGAGTTCGTCTCGCTGATCGGTCCGAGCGGCTGCGGCAAGAGCACGCTGCTCAATATGGGCGCCGGTTTGTATGCGCCCAGCGAAGGGCAGGTCACGCTGGCCGGCAAGCCGGTGCGCGGCCCGTCGCAACAGGTCGCCTTCATGCTGCAAAAAGATCTGCTGATGCCGTGGCGCTCGATTCAGAAGAACGTCGAGCTGGGTATGCAGATTCGCGGCCGCAGCAAGGCCGAGCGCGCTGAGGTGGCCAAGACGCTGCTCGCGCGCTGCCACCTGAAGGGTTTCGAGAATCACTATCCGCACCAGCTCTCGGGCGGCATGCGCCAACGCGCGGCGCTGGCACGCACGCTCGCCGTCGAGCCCGACGTGCTGCTCATGGACGAGCCGTTCTCCGCGCTCGATGCGCAAACGAAGATGGTGCTGCAACAGGATCTCGCGCAGATGCTGGCCGCCGAAGGCAAGACCGCGCTGATGATCACGCACGATCTGGCCGAAGCGATTGCGCTGTCGGATCGCGTGTTCGTGATGAGCGAGCGCCCGGGCACGATCATCGAAGAGATCACCGTCGATCTGCCGCATCGCGACAACCCCATCGAGCGCCGCAAGCAGGCGGGCATGAACGAATACGTCGCCCATCTGATGGAACTGCTCAAGGTCGGCCGCGACGATCACCTCGGTTGATGCTCGCCGGTCATCTCTTGCCCAAGACACTGGAATTCCCGCTATGAAAACCCTCACCAAAGCCCAACTGACCGCTGGCAGTTTCGTGCTGTTGCTGCTCTTCGCGGCCGCCTGGCAATGGGGCCCGACGGCGTTCGGCGTGCCCGAGTTCGTGCTGCCCAAGCTGTCGTCGACGCTCGTCGAAGGCGTGCGCATGTTTCAGGTCGAGAACCTGTGGCTGCACGTCGGCGTGACGGCCCTCGAAGTGATTGCCGGTTTTGTGATCGGCTCGGCGCTGGGCGTGCTGATCGGGGTGATCCTCGGCTTGTCGCCGTCGACCGAAGCCATGCTCTCGCCGTACATCCTCGCGCTGCAAATTGCACCGAAGGTGGCGTTCGCGCCGCTGTTCGTGATGTGGATGGGCTACACCATCTACCCGAAGATTCTCGTGGCCGTACTGATCGTCTTCTTCCCCGTGATGATCAACGTGCTGGGCGCCGTGCGCTCGGTCGACCCCGACATGGTCAATCTGGTGCGCGCGCTGTGCGGCCGCCGCTGGCAGATCTTCCGCTTCGTCGAATTTCCGTCGGCCATGCAGGCCCTGTTTGCCGGGCTGCGCATCGCCTCGACGCTTGCCGTGATCGGTGTGACCGTCGGTGAGCTGGTCGGCGGCGATCGCGGGCTGGGCTATCTGCTGGTCTACGGCGAAGGGCAGGGCAACACCGCCATGGTGTTTGTCGCCATCGCGGGGCTGACGGTCATCGGTATCGCCGCCTACGCGGCTGTGGTCTGGCTTGAGCGCCGCGCACTGCATTACGTGCCGCGTGCATCGATGAACATCGCCTGACGTGATGACGCGACCTGCTCTTCAGCCTACAAGGAACGCATCGTGACCGAACTGCCCATCCTCCCGCTCGACACCGCCACGCTCTCGCCGCTCGACGGCAAGAGGCTGCTGGTGACCGGCGGCGCTCGTGGTCTTGGCGAAGGTTTCGTGCGCGCCGCCGTCGCCCGTGGCGCACAGGCGACGATTGCCGATATCGCGACAGACGCGGGGCAAGCGCTCGCTGCCGAACTCCGCGACGCGGGTCACGCGGTCTCGTTCGTTCGCGTCGATCTGTCGGAACCGGCCTCGGTTGAAGCGGCTGCCAAGGTGGCCGCCGAGCAAATGGGCGGCATCGACGGGCTCGTCAACAACGGCGCGATTACCAACTCCGGCGGCAAGCTCGCCACCGAGTTGAGCATCGAGACGTGGGACGCCGTCATGAACGTGAACGTGCGTGGCACGTGGCTCATGACGATGGCGGCACTGCCGTATCTGCGCGCATCGGGGCAGGGGCGTGTCGTGAACATCGCCTCGGACACGGCACTGTGGGGCGCGCCGCGCCTGCTGGCTTATGCCGCGAGCAAGGGTGCCGTGATGGCGATGACCCGCTCGCTGGCGCGCGAACTCGGCCCAGACGGCATCACCGTGAACGCCATCGCGCCCGGGCTGGTGGAGGTCGAAGCCACCGCTTACGTGCCGGCCGAGCGTCATCGCCACTATCTGGAAGGACGCGCGTTGCCGCGCGCACAGGTGCCGGACGACGTGGTCGGGCCGGTGCTGTTCCTGCTCTCCGATGCTTCCCGTTTCGTGACCGGTCAGGTGCTGCCGGTCAACGGCGGTTTCGTCATGCCGTGACGCGGCACGACGAATCGTCTTCTCTTATTCGCAACGCCTTCAAGGAGTCACAACATGGCGCAAGCCGAAGCTAAAAACACCGCGACGCCTCAGGCCGTCGAGAGCTGGACGCAGGCCGAAGGTCAGCCGTTCAGCGACTGGCTGGACTCGCGTGTGGCGCGTTTTTCGACGCGCAAGTACGACTGGGATGCTCTCAAGTTTCAGGCCGACTACGACCCGAAGTATCGCCGTGCGCAGATGCGCTACGTCGGCACGGGCGGCACGGGCGTCGCCAAGGATGTCAACACGGTGCCCGCCGGTCATTTCACGTTCTCGACCATGGTGATTCCGGCCGGCAACATCGGCCCGAGCCACATCCACATGGACGTGGAAGAAATCTTCTTCGTCATGCGCGGCAAGATGAAAGTGGTCTGCGAGCGTGACGGCGAGACGTGGGAAGCCATTCTCGGCGAACGCGATCTGATCTCGGTGCCGCCGGGCGTGTATCGCACGGAAATCAACATCGGCGACGAAGACGCGCTCATGTGCGTGATGCTCGGCTCGCAAAAGCCGGTCACGCCGACGTATCCGCCGGATTCGCCGCTCGCCAAGATCAAGCGCGAACAGAAGTAAGCGCGGGAGCCTCGTTCTTCCCGAAAGTCCGGCGGGTGCAAGCCACAGGCAAGCGCCACGCCGGCAGGAATTTTCTCCGAGTCATTGCAGAAGACGTTACCCGAAGCCATGTCAGCCGAAGCTCTCAAGTCCGAACTGCCCGACGCCAGCGATGGCATCGTCGCCCCGCTTTGCGCGCGACTGAATGCGTTTGCGTATCGCACCATCGTCACGCGTGCGGGGACGGTCGGCTATCGCAGCACCGCCACTGCTGACGACGGCCGCATCGCGGTCGTGATGCTGCACGGCATCGGCTCGGGGGCCGCGTCGTGGCTCGCCCAGTTCGAAGCGGCCGGTCTGGATGTCGCGCTGTATGCATGGGATGCGCCGGGCTACGGCGAGACGTCGAATGTGAGCGATGCCGAACCGCATGCCGACGCCTACGCCGACGCGCTCGAAGCATGGCTCGACGCGCTGGGTCTGGATCGCGTCGCATTGGTTGGCCATTCACTCGGCGCGATCATGGCGACGAAGTTCGCCAGCCGTGCACCGCAGCGCGTGCGCGGCCTCTTTCTCTGCTCGCCGGCAGGCGGCTACGGCAAGGCCGATCCGGCAGTGCGAGTGTCGAAGCGCGACAGCCGTCTGGCGATGCTCGACAAACTCGGGCCGGCCGGTATGGCGCGCGAGCGCAGCGACAACTTGGTCGCGCCGAATGCCGCGAACCTGCCGCGCGCGTGGGTGAAATGGAATATGAGCCGTGTGCTGCCCGCCGGTTATCGGCAGGCAACGCATCTGCTGTCGAACGGTGATGTCGCAGGCGAGTTGGCGCAGTACGTGGCCGCCAACGCAGGACCGGTGGCCGTGGCCGTCGGCGCGCAGGACGGCATTACGACGCCCGCCGCCTGTCAGGTCATTGCCGACGTGGCTGGCGTGACGTTGCAAATCATCGACGGCGCAGGTCATGCGTCGTATATCGAAACCCCCGACGTTCTGAACGCTGCACTTGCGGCGTGGCTGGACCGGGTGGCGGCGGGAGGGCGTTGAGATGGCACCGGCAACCCCGAAACGCAACACGACCGCGCTGCCTGAAGACGACACGCGCGACGACATCGATGCGATCGATGCGATGAACGACCAAGACGCCGAAGGGCTCGATGCCGCTGACGCCGGGCCGTCCGAGTCACGCTATCTCGTGCCGGGGCTGGAGCGCGGTTTGCGCATCCTCACGCAGTTCTCGCCGCGCGAATCCGTGTTCAGCGCGCCGGAGCTGTCGCAGCGTCTCGGCATTCCACGCACCACCGTATTCCGTCTGTTGCAGACGCTCGAAGCCATGGGCTTTCTGGAGCGCGCAGGCAGTGAAAAGAACTTTCGTCTGGGCGTGGCCGTGCTGCGTCTGGGCTTCGAATACCTCAGCTCGCTGGAGCTGACCGATCTGGGCATTCCGATCATCGAGCGCTTGCGCGACGCCACGCAACTCACTTCGCACATCGTGATCCGCGATGGCCGCGACATCGTCTTCGTGGCGAAAGCGCAGAGCGTGGCGGGCGTGTTCAATTCGATCAAGGTGAACGTCGGCACGCGCTTGCCCGCCCACGCGACGGTGCATGGCCACGTGCTGATGGGCGATCTGACGCTGACCGAGCTCAAGGCGCTCTATCCGGAAAAGACGCTCGAGAAATTCACGCCGCAAACGCCCGAGACGCTCGCCGAGCTTTTCGAGCGCGTGCGCGAAGACGCGGAGCGTGGCTATGCCGTGTCGGCCTCGTCGTTCGAGCGCGGCATCAGTGTGGTGAGCGCACCGGTGCGCAGCGACACGGGCCGCATTTGCGCGGCCATCACGGTCACGATTCCGCGCGCCAACATCGACGCGTCGATGCTCGATGCGGGCCTGATCGGCCAAGTGCGCGAAGCCGCCGATGCGCTGTCGCACCGTTTGAACTACCGGCCGGGCAGTGACGGCCGGACCACCCCCTACATGAAGTCACTGGGATTGAAATGATCAAGATCGACCTTTCCGCACGCGCGGCGCTGGTCACGGGCGGTTCGTCCGGTATCGGGCTGGCTACCGCCGAGCGCCTGCTCGAAGCGGGTGCCGCTGTCGCGATCTGCGGCCGTAACGCCGAGCGGCTGACGCAAGCCGAAGCGCACCTGCGCGAGCGCCATCCGGACGCGCGCCTCATCGCCGCGCAATCCAATGTGCTCGATGCGGGCGACGTTGCCGCGCTCGCTGAGCGCATCCAGCGCGAGTTCGGGCGTCTGGACATGCTGATCAACAACGCAGGTCAGGGCCGCGTGTCGACCTTTGCCGACACCACCGACGACGCGTGGCGCGAAGAGCTTGAACTGAAGTACTTCAGCGTGATCCGCACCACACGCGCCTGCTTGCCGATGCTGCGCGACGCTGCACGCGAGACGGGTGATGCCGCGATTGTTTGCGTGAATTCGCTGCTGGCCCTTCAGCCCGAACCCCACATGGTGGCCACCTCGTCGGCGCGTGCCGGTATCCAGAATCTGGTGCGCTCAATGGCCAGCGAATTCGCGCCGGAGGGAGTGCGCGTCAATTCGATTCTGATCGGGCTTGTGGAGTCGGGGCAGTGGCGCCGCCGCTTTGCCGCGCAGGGCGAAGGCAAGACGTGGCAGGAGTGGACCGGCGAGCTGGCCCGCAAGAAGCAAATCCAGTTGCAGCGTCTGGGCAGGCCTGAAGAGGCGGCCGCAGCGATCTTTTTCCTGGCGAGCCCGCAATCGTCCTACACGACGGGCAGCCATATCGATGTTTCCGGAGGCTTGGCAAGACATGTCTAACAAAACCACCGTCGGCGAAGTCATCGCGGCGTTCCTCGAACAATGCGGTGTGCAAACCGCGTTCGGCGTGATCTCGATTCACAACATGCCGATTCTCGACGCTATCGCGCGCCGCGAAAAAATCCGTTACGTCGGCGCACGCGGCGAAGCCGGTGCACTGAACATGGCCGATGGCCTGTCGCGTGTCTCGGGTGGACTGGGCGTGGCGTTCACGAGCACGGGTACGGCAGCAGGGAATGCCGCCGGTGCCATGGTCGAAGCGCTGACCGCCGGTACGCCGGTGCTGCACATCACCGGTCAGATCGAAACCGAATTCCTCGACCGCGACCTCGCTTACATCCACGAAGCTCCCGATCAACTGAGCATGCTCAAGTCGATATCGAAAGCGGCCTATCGTGTGCGTTGCGTCGACACGGCGCTCTCGACCGTGCGTGAAGCCGTGCGTGCGGCGCTGACCGCGCCGACCGGCCCGGTCAGCGTCGAGATTCCGATCGACATTCAGGCGGCGGAAATCGAATGGCCGGCCGATCTGGCTGCGCCGCACGTGACAGTGCCGTCGCACGACGAGCAACGCGTGGCGGAACTGGCCGACAAGCTGGCTGCGGCACATCGCCCGTTGCTTTGGCTGGGCGGTGGCGCGCGCGGCGCAGAGGCGGCCGTCAAGCGACTGGTCGACATGGGCTTTGGCGTGGTCACCAGCGTGCAAGGTCGCGGCATCGTGCCGGAAGACCACGCCGCCACGTTGGGCGCATTCAACATTCACCCGACGGTCGAAGCGTTCTACAAGACGTGCGACGCCGTGCTCGTGGTCGGCTCGCGTCTGCGCGGTAACGAAACGCTCAAGTACAAGCTCGGCCTGCCGCGTCCGCTCTATCGCGTCGACGCCGATGGGCTGGCCGACAACCGCGGCTATCGCAACGACTTGTTCGTGCAAGGCGATGCCGCACGCGTACTGAACGCGCTGGCTGACCGCCTGCAAGGCCGCTTGTCGGTCGACCCGGCGTTCCACGCCGACTTGGCCGCCGCGCGCGATGCCGCCGTCAAACAGGTCGCGGAAGGTCTTGGCCCGTACCGTCAACTCGTGGCCGCGCTGCAAGGTGCACTGGGCCGCGACTTCAACTGGGTGCGCGACGTCACGATCTCGAACAGCACGTGGGGCAACCGCCTGCTGAAGATTTTCTCGCCGCGTGCGGGCGTGCACGCCTTGGGCGGCGGCATCGGTCAGGGCATGCAGATGGGCATTGGCGCGGCGCTCGCCGGCAATGCGAAGAAGACGGTGGCGTTGTGCGGCGACGGTGGCCTGATGGTCAACGTGGGCGAACTCGCCACGGCTGTGCAGGAGAAAGCGCCGGTCATCATCCTGCTGATGAACGATCAGTGCTACGGCGTGATTCGCAATATTCAGGATGCGCAGTACGGCGGCCGCCGTCACTACGTGCAACTGCATCAGCCGGACTTCGCTGCGTTCTGCGCCAGCCTGCAACTCAAGCACGAGCGCATCACGGCCATCGATCAGGCCGAAGGTGCCGTCGCGCGCGCTGTGGCCCACGACGGCCCGGTGCTGCTCGAAGTCGACATGCTGTCGGTCGGCAGCTTCGCGTCGCACTTTGCCGGTCCGCCGGTGCGGGAGCCTGCGAATGCGTGAAATGAATCATCGACCGGTTGATGTCGCGCTGATCGGCTTCGGCGCCATCGGCTCCAAAGTCTACGAAGCCTGCGCGGGCGATCCGAATCTGCGCATCGGCCACGTGATCGTGCCCGAAGACGCTGCGGCGCGCGTGCGCGAGAGCGTGCGTGAAGGCACCGAAGTGGTGTCGTCGGCCGCGGCGCTCACCCGCCGTCCGGACTTCGTGCTTGAGTGCGCGGGGCACAGCGCGCTGTCGGCGCACGTCGTGCCATTGCTGAAGTCAGGCATCGATTGCGCGGTGGCTTCCATCGGCGCGCTGTCCGATTCGGAACTGCTTGCCGCGCTGGAGCAAGCCGCCAAGGAAGGCGCATCGACCGTCACGCTGCTCTCGGGCGCCATCGGCGGTATCGACGCCATCTCCGCCGCTCGCGAAGGGGGGCTGGATGAAGTGGTCTACACCGGCCGCAAGCCGCCGCTGGGCTGGCAGGGCACGCCGGCCGAGCAAGTTTGCGATCTGACGACGCTTGCCACCGCCACGGTGATTTTCGAAGGCAGTGCCCGCGACGCGGCGCGTCTGTACCCGAAGAACGCCAATGTGGCGGCCACCGTAGCCATCGCCGGTCTGGGGCTCGACGCCACACGTGTGCGCCTGATTGCCGACCCGGCCACCTCGCGCAACGTGCATCACATTGCGGTGCGTGGTGCGTTTGGCGAGATGTCGCTGGAGATGTGCGGCAAGCCGTTGCCGGACAACCCCAAGACGTCGGCCCTGACCGCTTACTCGGCGATTCGCGCGCTCAAGAACCGCGTCGCGAATTGCGTGATCTAGTTCTCGCAGGACAAGCACCATGAGTCATCAAGATTTGCTGCAAGGGTTCTCGAGCGACATTCTGGTCGGCGGCGAATGGCGTGCCGGCTCGGGCAAGCGCTATCAGAGCCTGTATCCGGCCGACGAGAGCGTGAATGCCGAGATCGCGGCCGCGGGCGCACAGGATGCGACCGACGCGGTGGAAGCTGCCGATGCCGCGTGGCGCCGTGCCGACTGGGCGGGCCTCAAGCCGCATCAACGCGCCGCCGTGCTGCATCGCGTGGCCGATGGCATCACGCAGCGCGCCGAGGCACTGGCGCACCTGCAACGCCGCGACAACGGCAAGCCGATCAGCGAGACGCGGGCGCTTGTGGCGAGCGCTGCGGGCACGTTCCGCTATTTCGCCGCGTGTCTCGAAACGCTGGAAGAGACGCTCACGCCGTCGCGTGGCGACTATCTGACGATGAGCGTTCATGAGCCGCTGGGCGTGGTGGCCGCCATTACGCCGTGGAACTCGCCGATTGCGTCCGACGCGCAAAAGCTTGCGCCTGCGCTCGCCGCAGGCAATGCGGTGGTGCTCAAGCCTGCGGAAGTCACGCCGCTGGCTTCGCTCGAACTGGGCCGTATCTGCGAAGCCGCGGGTGTGCCGCGCGGTGTGTTGTCGGTGCTGCCGGGCAAGGGCTCGGTGATCGGCGACATTCTCGTGCGGCATCCGAAGGTCAAGAAGGTGGCCTTCACGGGCGGCACCGAAGTCGGGCGCGGCATTGCGCGTCTGGCGGCAGAAAAGCTCATGCCTGTCTCGCTGGAGCTGGGCGGCAAGTCGCCGACGATCGTGTTCGAAGACGCGGACATCGATCACGCCGTGGCCGGTGTGCTCTACGG
>NZ_NGUR01000009.1:0-789884 GCF_002179865.1 Pandoraea sp. PE-S2R-1
TCGAGCGCAGTCAGTACATTGATTCTTCAGGGCACCGGCACCGCCAGCAACGCGTTCGTGAACTTTGGCACCCTTCTCGCTCAAGGCGACAACTGGACATGGAGTGGCAGCGGCAACTTCAACAGCGCCCAGTTGCAGACCGGCACGTTCAACCTTACGGGCACGCTCGGCGGCGCGACGACGACCGTGGCCTCTGGCGCAACCCTTACCGGCACTGGGACACTCACGGGCAACGTCACTAACCAGGGCACCGTTCATCCGGGGGACGGCAGCGGCAATGGGACTCTGACCATTGTCGGCAACTACACTGGGCAAAATGGCACCTTGAAAATTGACTCTGTACTTGGCAACGACAGTTCGCGTGTCGCCCCTCTCACAGTGAGCGGCGGCACGATCAACGGCAACACATCGGTTGCCGTCAATAATCTGAGCGGGCTCGGCAACCTGACCACCGGCAACGGCATTCCGGTGGTGCAGGCCGTCGGCGGCGCGACATCGACTGCGTCGGCCTTCGCGCTCGGCTCCTCGGTGAGTGCCGGCGCCTACACCTATTACTTGTATAAGGGTGGCACGACGGCCGACAGCACGAACAGTTGGTATCTCCGCTCGACGGTTGCTGCCCCCGTTGAGGTGACCGTCACAGATCCGGTCACCGGAGAGCCGGAAGTCGAAATTCTGACGCCCACGCCAAGTATCGGAACACCGCCAACCGCGACGCTCCAGCCCGGCGACGACCCGCTCCCCATCTATCGGATCGAGGTGCCCGTCTACTCGATGATGCCGGAGCTAGGCAGAACCGCAGGCTTCGCCCAATTGGCCACATTCCACGAGCGGCAGGGCCAGCAGGGATTGCTTGATGAACGTGGCTGGCTGACCGATGGCTGGGCTCGGGTGTGGGGGCAGACTGAGCAATTGCGTACGAAAGGCGATGTCACCCCTCAGTTTGATGGCAACATTGGCGGCATTCAGATCGGGCACGACGTCTTTGCCAGTCGCAGCGATTCGGGCCACGGCGACCATGTGGGGATTCTCGGCGGCTGGACGCGCGCGTCTGGTGACGTTCAAGGTCTCGCTCTCGGCATGCCTGATACGCACGCCGGTTCCCTGGGATTGGACATGTACAGCGCTGGTCTCTACTGGACTCACGTCATGCCCAGCGGTGCTTACACGGACGCCATCTTCTTGGCATCGTCAATGCAGTACCAAGCAAAGCCACTAAGTGGCCTCAATCGGAACGTCAATGGCAAGGGTCTCGCCGCGTCGCTGGAGACGGGCTGGCCGATTCATCTTTCGGAGACGTTGGCGCTTGAGCCACAGGCACAGATCGTCTGGCAAAGACAGAGCATTGACGATTTCAATGACGGAATTTCCAGCGTAGCGTTCAATAACGTCAACAGTCTGATGGCGCGTGTCGGCGCGAGGCTGGAAGCGAACTACGACGGCGCGCGCGGGTTGCTCCGCCCATACCTGCTCCTCAATCTCATCCACACCTTCGGAAACGATGGTCGCGTTCTGTTTGGAGGCAACACACCGGTGGTGACCAACTCCAACAGCACCGCCGCCCAGTTCGGCATCGGCGTCGCCGGGCGCTTTAACAAAGCAGCGAGCGTCTATGCCACGCTCGCCTATCTTACACAGCTTGACGCGACGCGGCAGCAATCCGTGTCGGCAACGTTAGGGCTTCGTTGGACGTGGTAATCAGCGAGATTTACTCCTTCAAAAGCACCTGTGGCACCACCTGCCTCACAAACTCAACAAGCGCGACCTGTGCCAAATTTCGCCGGGCGATGGCACCGGCAAGAAGAATGGTTCCACTTCGCCAGACGTCAACAGTTGCTGCTTCGACCTCAGTGTTCGCACGCTCGAGCTGCCCAAGTAGTTTCGCGTATTGGTCTGGAATGTCCACGTGCCCTCCTTTCGCTTTGGGATGCCTCCGCGAGGTTCCAATTTATCGTTCCTGAGGACTGTATCAAAGGATTTATTTCACGTCAGCAACTCGCTGTTGAGTTTGGGAAATCGCCCTATCAATGCATTGGATCGGTGTTGGCGTGATCAGGATTCGACGATGTCGAGATCAATGGCTCGTCGGACCTCGCTTAACAATTCTCGCGTAATGAGGTCTAGGGATTCGGCCTTAGCCAGTTTCAGCTTTCGGCTGCCCGGTGGCTCGATGAGTTCGACCCCGTCGCGCGGCGTAACGGTAATCGTGATATCCCATCGCAGCGCTCGCTCGCTGATCTGTATGC
This sequence comes from Pandoraea sp. PE-S2R-1, assembly GCF_002179865.1. NCBI lineage: Bacteria > Pseudomonadati > Pseudomonadota > Betaproteobacteria > Burkholderiales > Burkholderiaceae > Pandoraea > Pandoraea sp. PE-S2R-1. The sequence goes on from NZ_NGUR01000009.1 coordinate 2,247, forward strand.
CAATCTCGCAACCGCGATAAGTCTCGCGCAGGTCAACCATCAGCTACTCCCACGTTTCATCAATTGGCCGGTCCGAGGTCTTGGGCCTCGATCGCCATTGCTTGCGCAACTTTGGTCAGGCCGGCACAGAGATTCCCTATCTCTAGGAGCGGAATCGCGAACGCAAGCCAGCCGAACCCGGGATGGCGAATCTTAATGACAGCACCGCCGCCCAGAGGGTCGGGACCAACCTGCCACTTGGGATCGTAAGCGGCCATCATTGTCAGGTGAGGAGGAGGCGGGTCTGCTGCTATAGGCGGGTCGATTTTGGCACGACAATGGCCGAGGACCGCTATCAAACGATCGAACATCTCAATCGCGACGGGTTCGTTCGGATCTCCATTCTGGTACCGCAGACCAGTTTGGTTACCGTCTTCAAACATTTCCACGATGAGAAGCGTTTCGGACATGCTGGCCCCCAGCACTAGATATACGTAGCGAGGTCTACAACATTCCTCACCTGCCTGCATTAATTTCATGAATCCATCCGACTTGCCCCCGGCGATCAGCGTTGTGCCCTGGCGACGTGTGCGACGGCGGAACTGGATACCGGAGTTATCGACCCCTTGCCTCCCATCGTCAAGCGAAATCTTGCGGTGCAGCGATTCACTGCCGTTGTGTGATCAAGTTGATACGGCCCCGTGCCATTTCGGCCGGTGTGGTCAGTCGGTTGGACCAGATCGAAGCATGGCAAGCCCACTTGCAGCCGCTGCTACTGAGGATGCGAAAAACATCGACGTGTATGTAAGTCGCTGACGAACGATTTTGGCCTTGGTCGGAGCGAGCACAGTGGTGACGTTTACGATGATGCGCATCAGTCGACTGAACGTACTCGCCCCACATCCCGGGATTCGTGTAACAGATGCCTCTGATTGCTTACTACCGCGTGCTAAGTGACTGGGGTTGCTTTCTCGCGGAATGAGTGGCGCCAGTTGCTTGTGAGAGATGGTCGCTTGATTCCGCACGCGACACATGCGGAGCAAACAAAGATGGACTGGCCGCCGAAGGCGGTAAAATAAATCAACGGCTTAGCCGTGAGGTGGCATACCCTACTTTACTTTGGTCTCACAGGAAACCGGAAAGTCGATCTCGCTCGAGTCGTGCCGATAAAAGCGCGGTATGCCGGGAAATAAACCGTGTTCGCTGAGCGGTTCGAGCTTGACGGCGTCCTCAGTACACGACTACCGAGCGGATCGACTCGCCGCGCTTCATCAGATCGAAACCTTCGTTGATCTGGTCGAGGCGCAGCGTGTGCGTGATGAGATCGTCGATGTTGATCTTGCCTTCCATGTACCAGTCGACGATCTTCGGCACGTCGGTACGGCCGCGCGCGCCGCCGAAGGCCGAGCCCTTCCACTCGCGCCCCGTCACCAGCTGGAACGGACGCGTGCTGATTTCCTGACCCGCCGCCGCCACGCCGATGATGAACGACTGGCCCCAGCCCTTGTGGCAGCATTCGAGCGCCTGACGCATGGTCGTGACGTTACCGATGCACTCGAACGAGTAGTCGGCGCCGCCATCGGTCAGTTGCACGATGGTGTCGACCACGTTCTCGACGTCGTTCGGGTTGATGAAGTGCGTCATGCCGAACTTCTTCGCGAGTTCCACGCGGCCCGGGTTGATGTCGACGCCGATGATCTTGTCGGCACCGACCATCTTGGCACCCTGAATGACGTTCAGGCCGATGCCACCGAGACCGAACACCACGACGTTTGCGCCCGCTTCGACTTTCGCCGAGTACACCACGGCACCCACGCCGGTGGTCACACCGCAGCCGATGTAGCAGACCTTGTCGAACGGCGCGTCGGAGCGCACTTTCGCCACGGCGATTTCGGGCACGACGATGTAGTTCGAGAATGTGGAAGTGCCCATGTAGTGGAAGATGGGCTTGCCGTCGAGCGAGAAGCGCGACGTGGCGTCCGGCATCAGGCCGCGCCCTTGCGTGCTGCGGATCGCCTGACACAGGTTGGTCTTGCGCGACAGGCAGAACTTGCACTGACGGCACTCGGGCGTGTACAGCGGAATGACGTGATCGTCTTTCTTGAGCGTGGTCACGCCGGGGCCGACGTCGACCACGACGCCCGCGCCTTCATGGCCGAGAATCGCGGGGAAGATACCTTCCGGGTCAGCGCCAGAAAGCGTGTAGTAGTCCGTATGGCAGATGCCGGTGGCCTTGACCTCGATCAGCACCTCGCCAGCGCGCGGCCCTTCCAGATCGACTTCCTCGATGGTCAGGGGCTTGCCGGCTTCCCAGGCAATGGCGGCTTTGGTTTTCACGTTAGCGATCTCCCTTGTTTGGCGCTTGCTCACGGCGCCCTACCGGCTCGGTTTGTGGCGCCTTCTCAAGCACCACCAACCCCGGCGTGCGCAAGGCAACCTCCTTCACTGCTTCGAAATACCGCACATAGCCCGTGCACCGGCACACGTGAGTGCCCAGCGATTCAGATATCCTCGCTGCCAGATCCTTCTGCTCGACGGGTGAGCGTTTGAATTGCTCGAGCAAGATCGTGGCCGCATTCACGAAACCAGGCGTGCAGTAGCCGCACTGAAAACTGAAGTGCTCGAGAAAGGCCTGCTGCACAGGCGATAGCGAAACCACCTCACCCGCTGCATCACGTATGGCATGGCCTTCAATGGTCCGAATGGTCCAACCATCGAACGTCAGTGCAGGCGTCACACACGACTGGAGTTCCTGACTCGTGCCATCCGGTTGATCGACGATCACCACACAGGCACGGCATACGCCCTGACCGCACCCCAGTCGCGAGCCGGTCAGACGCGCGTACTCGTGCAGATAGTCAATCATCATCAACGTTTCCGGCACCGGTGTCGGGCCAAATCGCTTGCCGTTGATAGTCAGCGTCAACGGACGGGTCTTGATCGTCATGCGAGCACCTTGAGAATTCTTTCGGGAGTGACCGGCAGTTCACGAATGCGTGCACCAATCGCATGGGCAACCGCGTTGGCGGCGGCCGGAATGGGGGCAACCATCGTCATTTCAGCGATGCCCTTGGCAATATCGCCCTCGGCCAACGGTGGCAGGATGTCAGCGGTCTGCTTCCATACGGCAACATCTTCGGCACGCGGCACGTGGTAGCGGCTGAGGTTCCAGTCGCCCTCGCCCGGGCCCCCGGCATAGGGCGGCATCTCCTCGAACAGTGCATGCCCAAGCCCCATCGCCGTACCGCCCTGCAATTGCCCCGAGACGAATTCCGGCACGAGCATCGTTCCGCAGTCCATCACAGAATGAAGGGCCACGATTTCCGTTTTTCCGGTCGCCACCTCGACGTCCACGGCGACCAGAGAGGACAACGATGCATAACGCGTCCACGTGCCGCGGCTCTTCGACGGCGGCGGGTATCGGACATCCCCGCGCGCGATCTTCTGCCAGACACCGCTCCCGCGAGAAACGGCGACTGCGTCGAGCGGCAGCCGGTCCTTCTCGCCATCGATCGCGAAGTCTGCCTCTGCCCACTCCCACCGATCGAAGCCGTGCACGGCAACTCCGCTCACAAATTTCATGGCATGCACGACACCTGCCAGACGCGGCAATGACAGCGGCGGCTGCCCCGCTAACGTCAGGTGGCCATCGACCCACTTCGCCGTGCGTGCTTGGGCCAGTCCGACGCGCCACAACTGCGCCGCTGCCGGTGCGATGCCGTGCATGAACATCAGCCGGCAAGCTTGGCGCGTGTAATGCGATGAGTAATACGCACTGTTGGTCGCGCTTGCCCCCGACGACAACCGGGGCGTCCAGCGCTGGTCTTTGGCTAGGCGAGTCTGGGTGGCCTCATCAATGCTGTAGGGATCCTGCGTCTCATGCAAATCGAGTTCGGACCAGTCCAACGCGCCCATCTCGACATGGCTCGCCGGCGTACCCAGCCATTGCGCGCAAACCAGCGCCTGTGTCGTGAGTGAGCCGGTACCGATCTCAATCACCACATGCTTGAGCCGGAGGGTGCCGTCGGGTGCCAGAACTACACCTGCATAGCCAGCCTCTGCAAAGTTGCCGAAACCCCGCTGAACGCAGGCCACACCCACGCCATATTTATGCCCCGGATGCGCCGCCTCGAAAGCGGCCTTGTCTTGAGCGCGGTTGCGCCACAGCGTATGTGCAGCCGTTTTCTTCAATACCTCGACAATCCGGCTGGGCACGACCGGCACATCGCCTGTAATCGTGGGAACCCCGGTCGGCAGCGCATTGGCAATGCGAAATTCAATCGGATCGATGCCCAGTTCGCTAGCGATTTCATCGACGAGCATCTCAATCGCGGGCTCGGCTTCCGTACCGCCGACACCCCGCATCGCCGATGCTGGCGGGGCCGTCGACGCGATGCCCACAGCGATCGAATCGACCTTCGGAATCGCGTAAATTGACGTCGCAGCACCGGCCGCCGCAAGGGTAATAATCGGCGTCCACATGCAGCGTCCGCCACCGTCGAGCTCGAATTTGGCCGAGAGCGTTTGCATCTTGTGTGTGCGACGATCGACTGCCAGCGACAAACGTGCTCGTACCGGGTGACGCTTCAGCCCCATCTGAAACTGCTCGAAGCGATCGAAGGCCAAGCGCACCGGACGCCCATCGCTGAACAGCGCCGCAACGGCACCATAGAACGGAAACGTATCGCTATCTTTGCTACCGTAGCCGACGGTGTGAGCCGGGTGCACGAAGATCCGCCCGGCCTTGATGCGGCTCGCCTTGAGCATGGCGTCTACCCCCGAGGCTTCGGCGCTGGGCGACTGCGTCGCCACCACCATATGCATTTCATGCTTGCGTGCGTCGTACCAGCAGTTGCAGTTGTTGGCCTCGAGTGCCACCGGGTCGATGAACGGCGAGTCGTAGTCACGGGAAAATACGACATGATCGGACGACGGCTTCGCAAGTTCGCGTGCAATGCCTTGCGCGTAGTGCACGCCCCGCTGCCCCGCGTCGCCGTGGGGATTGGCCTTCGGCCAGACCGGTTCGTTGCCGGAGAACCCCGTCGGCATCACATAGTCGTCGCTCAGCGCAGAGAATTCGTCCGGCGCGCCGTCCACAGCGCCGGCGACGCGCACGATCCGAAACGCGGCGTACGGTTCACGCAGCACGGGCGTCGCGGTACGCCCATACCGAATCACTTCCTTGCGGAATTTCAGTTGACTCTTGGCCAGCCGAAAACGTGCAAAGTCGTGATAGATCAGGATGGCAACGGGATGCCCGAAGAATGCCGGCGCACTGCCTTTGGGGAGCAGCAGCTGGTCGCCGTAAGGATAGATGTCCGGAAATCCGAGCTTGGCTGCGCGCAAATCGTGCTCCGTGACTGTTCGATCGGGTTGCAGGTCCGAGCCCAGCACCGAAAGATCGACACCTTCGAATACGGCGTCGACCCGCGTCGTCGCCAGCAGGAAGGCGTGCGATTGACGCGCTGGCCAATGCGGCATGTCCCACGCGCGAATGTCGCGCGCGAAGATCTTTTCTCCTGTCACCTTGGCCACGCCATCCGCACGAAACCGGGCGTTGCCGTGTTCGTCATACCAGCGCCGGGGCTCGAATACCTTGTCCTCGAACAGTGCCGCGAAGGCCTGACTGCCCAGCGGGGCCACGAAAACCGACGGCGCGAGGGCTGCCAGCTTGACGAAAGTTCTGCGTGAAAGCGTCATGTCGTTGAGTCTCGTGTCGTGTCGTTCAGGCCGCTGCGAGAACACCGGCCCCGCCGCCCTGCGTCAGTCCCGCCCCGCTTCCCAGAGCTTGCTCGCCAACCCGGCGGGGTCGGAGAACATGACCTGATGACTGCCCGGCATATGGACGACGCGACAGGGGAACAAGCGCTCGGCAAAGCGAGGGAACCACGCGTATTGCCCCGGCGGCATCGCCACGTCGCTCTGCGCATTCAAGTAAGTCTTCGGGATCGTCAGCGTCGCGAAGGTCTTGAGCGGCACCTTGTCGGTCAACATCCGGTAGGGCTCCGAGCTGAGCAGTTCGTAGGTATGCTTCGCCGTCGCCAAATCGGCGTCCGCGATGAACCCGTCGCGCCACACATGAAACGGCAGCATCACGGTGTTGTCGCCCCGTTCGGCAGCGATGGCATCCATCATCTGGTTATAAGGCGGCGGCGACACGTCGGCGATACTCTCGCCGTCACGCAACACGAACGCGTTCCAATACACCAGTCGGCGGATGCGCTCCGGCACTTCCTCGGCGACGCGAGACACGATGGTGCCGCCGAAACTGTGCGCCACCAAAACGAAGTCGCGTAGATCGTTCGCCACGATGTAGTCAACGATCGAACGCACCCCGTCGGCATGGCAGACTTGCTTGTCAGCTTCCTTGCCGTGTCCGGCAACGGTCGGGGTATGCACGGTGTGGCCGGCGATGCGAAGATGCTCGGAAACCGGCGCCCAAAGCGCGCCATCGTGCCAGGCACCGTGAATCAGGACGAACGTGTAGCGATCATTCATGGCATTGTCCATTGCGAGATGCGATCAAGAGGAAAAGGAAAACAGTCGTGCGGGCTCGGGGAAGTACAGCGGGTCGAAGGCTTTCAGCCGCGCGAAATCGGGCATCGTGCCGACACTCGCCACAGCCCCATCGTTCATATCGGCCACATGGCCGAGGCGCATCACGTCGGGCACACCGTGCGCCGACATGGCGGGCCAGTCGGTTGTTTCCCCGCCAGCCGGACATCCCGTATGCACGAAACGAGCCAACAGCGCGCGCATGGTTTCGGACAGCCGTGCGTGCCATACCCCTGCCCCGAACTTCGCGCGATAGAAATCGGTGTCGTAACTGCCGAACCAAAATGGCAGATCGGCGTTGTGCGGCGTGCCTCGCGCGGGCGCTGCCAGCGGCATGCCGAAATCGTAGTAGTACACGGCGCTTCCCTTGATGGTCGCCCGTTGCGCTACGCGCCATGTTGGATGCCGGTATGCGGCGTCGCTGTGAAGCGCCAACCATTGGTCTCCCGGGCCACGTACGGTGTCGTCGAGTTCGGCGAAATGTGCGATTAGCGCTTGCGCCTCCGGCCGACAGGCCGGGTCAGCGAAACGCAAGTCCAGCAGTCGCTCAACTGCCGCCCGTACACCCGGCACATCGGTCGGCAATGGCGCCGTCAACGACCGGGCTTGTAATGTGTCGTAGAGATCGAGCGAAAAGCTGCTCTCCGTGCGCGTGTTCCCGATTAGCATGGGCTTAGCGCCCAGCGAACGTGTACCGGGCCATGCTGGCGCACTCGTCGCGTCGCGCGTCGGCCATCGTCGAAACCGGCCCGTGCGCGTCTTGCAGCGGTAATCGCTAAAGAAGGCTTGCGTGCCTGCCGTCAACGACATGGCTGGAATGTCGCGCAAGCCCGCCACCGACGTTGCAAAATGCGCCGCGAGGTCCTCCACGCACGCCGCGAGATCCTCCGGTTCCGCGACATCCGGCGGTGCGATATACGGCACGCTGAACAACGCCAATTGATGAAATCGCGCCGTACTCGCGGGATGCTGCGCGAGCAAGATCGCGCTGATCGCACCGGCCGATTGGCCCATCACCGTGATCCGGTCGGGGTCTCCGCCGAATGCCGCAATGTTCGCGTGTACCCATTCGAGGGCGAACGCCTGATCCTGCAAACCCCAATTGGCCTGCGCGCCGGTCGACGCGTCATGCCAGTCGGGATGTCCGGCGAAGCCCAACACACCCACCCGGTAGTTCGGCGCGACGACGATCAGGTTGCCCTCGCGGGCGAGCACCGCGCCATCGCTGAGCGGCAGACTGTTGGCACCCGCACCGAACGCGCCGCCGTACAACCACAGCACCACGGGTAATCGTTCACCTGCGTCGCCCGTGCGCACCGGGGCCCATATATTGACGTTCAAGCAATCTTCGCCGACCCACGGCAATTGAGGATAGATCCACGACACGATGCCGGCCACCGTCTGGAGGGGCGCAGCCCCATGTGCACCGGCGTCGCGCACGCCCGTCCACGGCACTGCCGGCCGCGGCGAGGCGAAGCGTAGCGGCCCGACCGGCGGTGCCGCATAAGGCACCCCGAGAAAACGCATGACGCCGTCGGTCTGCCGTCCGGCGAGTCTGCCCGACGCACACTCGGCCAGACAAATCTCCTCTTGCGTCATACGGGTTCGCGCGACGCCGTCGCGTTGGCGCGCATGTCGTGCAGCACCGCCGCGCCTCGTGCGGGCCCGTCGTTCTCGATCTGCCGCTCGACCATGCGCCGGCCTCGCAACGATGCCGCATCAGCACGCGCCGAGATTTCGGCAATATCGCCTTCGCCGCCAGCGAGCATCGCCTCGATCTCTTCGAGCGCCTCGATGTCCTGCACCAACGCACTCTCGATCACGCTGCGCATCGCTTCGGTCATACGCGCATCGTCGCGCTTGAAATCGCGCGAAAAACCCCAGAAGTAGTGAGTCGTCGTCGCCGTCTCCGGCGTCACACCATGCAACACACGCAGGGAGCCGAAGTGGCGGCCAGGGTCGATGCCCCCACTCATCGCACTGTCGAAATCCGACCCCGTGGCGTGAAAGCTGGGCGCGAAGAATTTTTGGATCATGGTGCGATCGGTCAACCCTTCGAGACCGAAGGCTTTGCCGACCGGCAGATGATCGAGGCGGTCGCTCTTGATATAGCGCGCGACTTCCAGATGTGTTTCGCGCTCTTCGACGCTGACCGGTGCGGTCGCGACGCCCGCACTGCCGATGTTGTCGCTGTGCAGAAAGGACAGGTGCGACAAGTCGAGCAAATTCTCGTTGAGCAATTGGTAGCGCGCCTTGAGCGGCACACGCCCGCCGACCTCCGGCAGCCAGTCGGGGTCGTCGACCTTGATGGTGCGGCTATCGGGAATCAAGGCGATGTCCGCGAGCGCCGGGTCGCCCATCCATACCCACAGCCACTCCCAAGCCTGATGGACCGGGTATGCGCGCACGGCATAGGTCGGCGGCACACTGTCTTGCGACGGAATCGCCGTGCACTTGCCGGTGCAGTCGTAGGTCAGCCCGTGATACCCGCACTGCACGCTGTCGCGGACAAGCCTGCCCTTCGAGAGCGGGTAGCGCCGGTGCGGGCATCGGTTGTCGAGCGCGACCGGCATGCCGCTCTCGGTTCGATAAAACACGAGCGGCTCGCCGAGAATCTGGCGGGCGAGCAGTTCGCGCCCGACTTCGTGCGCCCAGGCGGCGATGTACCACTGGTTGCGCGGAAAGGTTTGGCCTTCTTTGAGGGGATACATATGACTTGCCTCCGTGTACCGGATGGCCGGGCGTGGGCAGGCTGTCATGCCCTACCCCGCCGGTCTGGTTATACGTGCCGCAGCGCAGCCGGGTTAGCGTTCCTGCCCCGCATTTCGCGTTTGACGATCATCTTCGGATCGGTAAAGCGTCCTTCGTCCATGATGACCTTACCGTCGACAATCACCGTGCAATCGCGCATGGGGATATCGCAATGCCCCATGGTTTCGCGCTTGCCGCCACCGAGCGTGTTCGGTCCGCACGAGAACAGGAAGTTGCCGGCAAAAACACGTGCATTCGCGCGATTGCGTTCGGGGACATCACCATACAACCCCGTCCAGTACCAACGTGCCTGTGGGTTCAGACCCCAGCCCAAATGCGAGATGGCAAACGGATCCATATCGTCCTCAGACGTCTTGTTATCCACCAGCCAGTCGCGAATCAGCTTGGCATCGAGCCCACCCTCGATCGACGTCATAAAGCCGTTTTCGACACGGATATCGACCGGATCGACCAGATATCTGCAGTACGGCAGAATCACCATGTCGCCCGGTTGCAGCACGACACGACCGTGTGCCGTTCCGTCGTTCGGGAACATTTGCACGAGCCCGCCGCCCCATAGGTCGAAATGCCCCGGCTCGTCAGCGGCCCCCCAGAGCGCGAAGGTCCGGTATTGCCCGCCCTGCCAGCGCAAGTCCGTACCGTCCTTGCGCACCAGTTGCGCCTCTTTGGCGTTCGCGAGAATGTTCTGCGAATGCAGCACGGCCTCCTTCATGCCGGCAGGCGACATCAATTCTTCGAGGTCGTCAGGCGCATCGTGCAGCAGCAAAATGCGACCGCCGGCCTTGAGCACGTGCTTCATCCATTCCGCCCACACAGGCACGTGAAACACCACAATCAAATCCGCCGCCTTGAGCGCTTCCAACGCGCCCTTGCATTCGCTGATGACGTCCACACCGACCCGCACCCAGCTCGGCACGGTGCCGAGGCGAATTTCATACGCATGCGCGCCGAGATCCTCGGCGGCGACTACCGCGCTGTTGATGTACTCGTCGCGAACCGTCAAATCGCTAAGGACCACCACGGTCTCTCCCGGCTTGACTTTGCACATCTCCAATTGCTTCTTGAACAGGCCCGGAATCCTTCCGCTGTTCAGCTCTTGCGCACGTACGGCTCCCTGTCTCATCGCACTCTCCTTTGACGTTCGACACCGGCGCTCGCAAGGGCCGGGTATGTGAGACAGATTAGTGAGATCCGGTCGCGGTGCCGCCCGCCGAATCGGATAGGTTGGGTGCAGAACGGGTGTCGCCAGACTCTTTGAGCTTGAGCCCATCGAGAATGCGGCGCGCCTGAATCGAGGCAGCATCCCCGCCGACGGTCACCACCGGAAAATCGAAGACGTCGAGCGCGCCGAGATTGCGTTGCTGCGCCTCGAACACCACCAGGTCTTCGGCGAACGCCGTGGCAGTGGCGCCATGGAAGAAGTCGGCAAATTTCGGGTCGTCAGGCGCAAAGTCCTGTGCGTCGCCCCAGAAGTAATGCGTCGTGTCGTCGGTCTGGGGGGTAATGGCGATCAGGTTCACCCAACTCGACGCTGCCTGCTCGGGCTCACCGGCAAACGTGGTTGACGGTGTGAATACCCATACGGCAGGCGCATACCATTGCGTCGTCAGCCGCCAATCGACCGCGTCCAGCCGATGAGTCTCGTAATCGAGCCCACGCTGCAAACACAGCCCCTTGACGAACGCCGGCCCGCCCGGCGCATTGAGCACCTTCCAGCGATGCTCTATGCCACCGTCGAGCAGCGAGAACTCATAGCTCCGTTCAACTTGCTCGCTACGCGCACGCATGGCTTCCCCCATGCGCTCCACCTTCAGCGTCTTCTCGTGAACGAATTCGGCGTGACTGCCATCGTGAAGATTGTCGACAATCAGTCGATAGCCCGCTTCGATCACGACGTGGCTCACGCGGGCATCCCACCCGGCCTTATCCAAGACGTCGAGCGCCTCAGGAATGGAGGCGTGATCGTCGCTTTTCGCAGGGTCGCCCATCCAGATCCAGATCAGGCCGTGGCGTTCTACGATCGGGAACGTCTTGACGTGCGCCTTGGCCGGAATCTTGTCCTGCCCCGGAATCTCGACACATCGTCCGGTTTCGTCAAAGCGGAAACCGTGATATCCGCAGCGCACGGTATCGCAGACAACCGCCCCTAGAGAAAGCGGCACATGGCGATGGCAACAGCGGTCCTCCAACGCGACCACATTGCCGTCCTCCTTTCGATACATCACGACGGGCACGTCGAGCAACGTGCGCGCGAACAGCTTGCCCTGAGTCACTTCACGTGCGATGGCTGCCACATACCAGGTATTCAAGATCAGCATTTTCAAACTCCGTTCAAGAGAGCGTCGCTTGCGACATTGGCGGTGTTGTCGGTGTTAGCGGGTTTTATCCGAAGCGTCGACAGGGTTGCCGGGCCAGGGGCGTACGGAAAATGCACCGGCGACGCGATAACCGAAGGCAGCGATGAGGAAAGTGGCAGGTGCCGAGAAGCGGGCGTACTCACTGGACATCAACAACACACCGCACACGGCCCCCAGCAGCCAAGCGCTCACGCCCACCGGGTCGAGCAAACGGGTGCCCCTGCCCAATTGCCCGGCCTCGGCACCGCCACGTGCTGCGTTCGAGGTGATATAGGCCACCATGACGCCCACCCAAGCGACGATGAACACCCCCTGATAGGCCAGCGCCTGCAACAAGTGCGAGAACACGTCGGCCAGCATCAGGACGTAGACCAGCAGGCCAACGACCGCGAGCCATGCGGTACGAGGCAAACTCAGGCGCAACGCTTGCGCGAAGAAGGCATGCGTGTTGAGCGTGGCAAGGAAATAGCTCGCCGTATTGATGCGCGTCTGGGTGACCCACAGGAAGCCAAACCCCCAGAAGCCCATCAGGGCAAGCAAGCTGAACACGACCGAGACTTCGGAGAGCGGACCATTGGCCGGAATCGTGCTGACGAGATAAATGCCAGCCACGCCGTTGACGACGAGCGTCATGAACCAGAACGGCAGCCCGAAGTTGAACCGCGCGTGATAGCGCATGTCCCGAGCCCGCCCAAAGCGCGCGAAATCGGCGGCGGCCATCATCAGCGCCCAGCAGCCGAGGTAATAGACAAAGCAATCCCACCAACCGTAAGCAGGCACACCTTGCGCCGGACCGAAATCGATCCAGCTCGCGTGGTAGCCATAGGCTTGTGTTGCCATCACGACGGCAGCCGTCAGGCCAAGCAGATAGAGCGGCAACAGCACACCATTGAGCTTATCGAGCCAATGCTGCACGCTGCCGAACACCAGCGGCACGCTATACGCGACCACAATCAGTGCCGCCACGCCATAGGACAAAGTCGGCCACATGTGCTTGATGGCGATCGCCACCACCGAGCTCTCGAATACCGCGTAATAGATATTCGTGGCGGCGAAGAGTAAGGTCGCCACCGTGGCGCCGACGCGGCCGAACACAACCCGCGATGCGAGCGCGACGGAAAAACCGGTGCGGATCGCATAACGGCTAAGGATGCTGCAAACAATGGCCGAGACGACAGCGGCGAGCGACATGCCGATGATCGCGTTGCGGGCACCGAAATGCGTCGCGAGCGTGGCCCCGACGATGAGCAGGAACATCGCGCTGCAAAGCGACCACCACGCCATCGTCAGCGCCAATGGGCCCATGCGAGCGGAAGCAGGTACCACCGTCGTCGACAGGTCAGTCTCGCCCGTCGCGGGCGCAGCCGGATCGGAATGTGTCATGTTGTGTCTCCTGAAGAAAAACGCACCGCACCTGTCGTGGGTGCGGTGTCGTGGGCGTGCGTCAGTCCTTCGCCGTATTCACCGTATTCGCCGTCGCGCACGGACTCACCTTTCGGAAACGCCCTTGCGTGTGCTTGATTTCCTGCACCGGCCCACGGGCGTGCTGACTGGCGAAGTGGCGCCACATCAGCAATTCGAGATCGCATCCCATGAGCACTTCGCGGTCCCAGCCGTCCTCCTCGTGGTAAAACCTCGCGATGGCTTCGCGCGCTTGAATGTCTTCCTTCGTAAAGCCGTCGACATTGGGCGTTTTCCAAAGCGGGATGCCCATCTCGCCGGACTCCCATGCGCGTCGCTCCGCCTCGGAGGACACCTTCTTGCAGCCGTACTGCACGTAGTAGTGCGAGTTCGCATCGCGCGGCACGAAGAATTCCCCCGTCGACACGCCCGGGCTCGGCCACGGCGAAATACGTGTGCCGCAAGGCAGCCACAGGCCGACGTCGATCTCGAAATCGTGGGTTTGCAACGCGTGCAGCCGTTCGGGGGAGAGCCCGCGCGCCATCGGTACCGCGTACGTGGTATCGGGCGCACCGCCAACGCCGGGAATCGTGGCTTCGAAACTCATATCGGTATCGGCCGCGCAGCGGGTGAATCCTTTCGGGCCGTCCGCTGGCGCCGCGTACTGCAATACCTCCGCAAGCTGGCCCAGATCGGGCACCCAGCCGAGCGACATCGGCAGACGATTGTCGATGGCGAACGTCGACCAGTTGTGGATGAAGTGGTGTGCCGGGTCGAACGATCCTTCACAGCCAATTCGCCAGTTGCTGTGCACGATGTCGATCTCGGCGACATACACAGCGGTGTCGTCGTCCAAGAACCCAGGCGGCACATCTTCGGCCAATGGCGGCGGCGCGCTGTCGCCGATGAAAACAAAGATCAAACCCTTGGCTTCCTGTACCGGGTAGACCTTAATGCCCGGGCGCCCGACCAGCTTCGAATCGGGCATGTTGAGAATCGTACGGATCGAGCCGTCTTCGAGGCTGTAGGTGAACGTGTGCACCCAGCAGGTGATGGTATCGGCCGACAGGCATAACGGCTTTTCGGACAAGCGCGCGCCGCGATGGCAGCACCGATTCTCCACGGCGTAGACCCGCCCATCGCGGCGCAGCAGCATGATGTCTTCGCCCAGCGGACTCACGACACAATGCTCACCCTCGCGTAAGTTGCGGCTCAGCTCGACCGAGTACCAGTAGTCGCGCAGTCCCAGTTCGGCGTCGAGCCATTTCTGCCACGGACGATCGCCGGCCCGGTTTGCCGGTGCGCCAGCAGGCTGAACGTCAGGAATATATCGGCTGGTTGTCTCGATCAGCTCAGCGGTTATCGGATTGGACATGGGTGTCTCCTCGCAATCGTTTTCGGGTGCCTTATGTGGACATTTGTGCGGGCATTTATGCAGCCATGCCGCCGTCGACCGAAAGCGTCGTGCCGGTGACGTAACGGGCCTGATCGGACATGAGCCACAGCACGGCCTCGGCCACCTCCTCGGGTTGGCCAATGCGCCCCATCGGAATCACCGCGTCGAGCATGTGCACGTCGTTGTTGGACGAGCGCATGTAGTTCGGCGTTTGCGTTGCGCCCGGACACACGGCATTCACGCGGATGTTGCGCGCCGCGTACTCTTTGGCGACCGCGCGCGTCAAACCGACCACCGCGTGTTTGCTCGCGACGTAATGCGCAATGCCGCTCATGCCTTCGATGCCAAAAATCGACGCGTTGTTGACGATGCTGCCGCCGCCGGTGCGCAGCATCGCTTCGATCTGATACTTGACGCCGTAGTACACGCCCTTGAAATTGAGATCGATGACCCACTCGGACTCGTCGACGGACGTCTGATCGATCGGCTTGAAGTCGGCGTGGCCACCCGCGTTGTTGAAGGCGAAGTCGAGACGGCCAAAACGCGCCTCGACGAATGCCACCAGCGCTTCGTTCTCATCGCGCCGGGATACGTCAGCCGTTCGAATCTCTGCGCGCCCGCCAGCACCGAGGATCTCCGCGCGTACCCCCTCCAATTTGTCGGCGCTGCGCCCCGCCAGCACGACATGTGCCCCCGCCTTCGCAAGCGCAAGCGCGCTTGCGCGTCCCATGCCCGAACCGGCGCCGGTCACGAGGCCAATCTTGTCTTTCATCGTCATACGTCTACTCCTTGGTTGTCGTTTTGGCCGTGCCTGCATTGGCTTGGTCGTTTCGATGGGTTTCGCAGCGCTGTGGGCGCCGCATCACGTCAACCCCACTTCGGCGCGGCTGCGCGAGCAGGTGTCGATAATCAAATACAGAACGGTCTTGATCGGATCGATCAGGTCGGGCACATGGACGACGCCCATGCCGCCCAGCCCCTCACCGCAGTCGGTCTGCTGCGGCGCGTTGCCAGGCCACGGAAAGCCCAGACGCACCACGGGCAAGCCGAGCTTGGCCATGACAGCGGCGTCCGTCTGTCCGCTCATTCGAGGCGCGCCGGGATAGGGCCGACCGCCGTGGGTGTGCTGCCACGCGCGGGTCGCCGAGCGCACGATCCAGTGGTCCGGATCGACGCGCGAGGCGGGGATGCTGCCGATCATTTCCCAACGCGCCCGGATCTCGGGAAAGCGCCGCATGATGTCTCGCATCTGCACCGAGAACTCGGCCAGCATCCCGGCCGGCGTCTGCTGCGGGCCAATGCGCAGATCAAGATAGATTTCCGTCACAGCCGACGGAAACGCCGGCCGTTCGGGCCAGCCCGCACGCACGCCCGAGATCCATCCTTGCGGCTCGATCTGATCGCTCAAGTGTTGCGCGGTGTAGTCGGGAAGCCAGGCTTCGAGGGCCTCGATAAGGCGCGCCGCCGGCAGGATAGAACTGCGAAATCCCGGTGTACCGCGCGGCACACCGGCATACCCCAACGTGCCCTCGACACTGACCTTGAACCAGCAAAGCCCCGGATGCTCGTAGTAGACCTCGTCCCACGGTTTCAAAACGAGCCCGAAGTCGGCAGTGACGCCGTGGGTCATCAGATGCATGACGCCATTGCTCAGACCGGCGTGATCGCGTTGCGGCGCAACGACCGGCATGCCGCCGCCTGCACAGGCGAGAAGCACATCGCCGGGAAGCCGGGCCCCGGCATCGACCAGTGCGTTGACCGCCTCGGTGAGCGCCGCGATCATGGCCTTCGGATTCGACGCCCCCAAGCCGACGACGGTGTCGCCCCGCACACTGGCCGGCACCGTCATATCGCGCGACATCGACGCACCGACCCACGGCACGTCGTCCGCCGGATTGGCCTCGAGATGCGTGTCGAGCGGCGCATAGAGCATTAGACTGGCCCCTCCGCCCTCACCCGAAAGCCGCCCCCATACGTTGCCGGCCTGCGCAGTGATCGGTTGATATGACGCCGATAACCCCATGCCTGCAAGATGCCCGCGCATGAATTCGGCAAGCGGCCGTTCCGCGCCGGTCGGGCTATGGATGTCGACCAGATCGGCCACAAGCCGTTTAAGCCGATTGGCATCGATCTGTGCGCACGCGCGCTCGAACAACGCGTGCTGCGCCTCGCTCATGGGTGGATGACGCTGCGTCATGCTCATTTGTGATGGCCTCAACTCGATGTCCGTGCTGCGACCTGCCGGTCGAGCGTCCCGCAGGTGTCGGCGAGATCGGGCGGCAGCAATGTCACCCCCGTGTGCTCGAACATCCACGCAGCGCACGCCAGCAAGGCCGCGTCACTGCCGCGCTCGCCGACCACCTGAACGCCCAGGGGCAATCCCATCGGACCAAGCCCAACGGGATACGTGAGGCAAGGCAATCCGAGCAGCGTCCATATGCGGTTGAACACCGGACTGCCGGTATGTGCGAGACCGCGCGGTGCCTCGCCGGCGCACGCCACCGTCAACATCGCGTCGAAGTCGCGCATCACCATGCTGAAGTAGTCACGACATGCCAGCACTTGCCGCCAAGCCGCGTCTTCGTCGGCATCGGAATAGTTCAGACCGGCTTGCAGCATCTCCACGAACTCGACACTCAGTTGCGGCTTGTGCACTGCGAATTCGTGCGAGAAGCCCCGTGCCGCTTCGCGGCTCATGATGATCTGATGTGCTGTGTGCAGCGCATCGAATTGCTGGGGCAGCACCACTTCTTCGATCACCGCCCCGGCGGCGGCAAGCGAGCTGGCGCATCGCTCCACTGCCTCGCGCATCGGCGCTTGTGCGGCAACCCAGCGGTCAGTACGGCACAGCGCGATGCGCGGCGGCCTCGGCTCGTTCACAGCGCCCGCCGTCGGCGCGTCGCCCAATACGCCCTGAACGAGCGTCAGGTCGTCGATATCGCGCACAAACATTCCGAGCGTGTCGAGCGACGGCGCCAACGGCTTCACCCCACCGTAATCGAACGCACCCACGCTCGGCTTGTAGCCGATCACGCCGTTGAAACTGGCCGGACGAATCACCGATCCTGCGGTCTGTGTGCCAAGCGTCAGCCCGACATGACAGTCGGCCACGGCTGCCGCCGAGCCACTCGACGAACCGCCTGGACTATGCATGGCGTTGAACGGATGCGTGGTCTTGCCGGGGTGATACGCGGCAAACTCGGTGCTTACGGTTTTACCCAACACAATGGCACCGGCGTTACGAAGTCGGCGCACGCAAGCGGCATCCATTGCAGGCCTGTGCCGGGCGTAGATCGGCGACCCGTAAGTGGTCGGCATGTCACCCGTGTCGATAACATCCTTGATACCGACCGGAATACCGTGAAGCGGCCCGCGACGGCTCATCCGATCCAAGCGGCGAGCGTGTTCGATAGCTCGGTCGATGTCGAGATGCGCCCACGCACCCACCGTCGCTTCACGCTCGCCAATACGCGCAAGGCAAGCCATCAGTAATGTTTCGGCGTCGAGCGAGCCATCGGCCATCGATGCGGCGGCAGCAGAGATCGACAGCAGCGCCGGGTCTGCATTCGTAGGGAGTTTCATCGTGCTCATCTCGGCGGCACCGCAGGGCTTTGCAGGTGATGTCCCCACAGGCGCGGGCTGTCGTAGTACTTCACGTCCCAGTCGTTATCGATCTCCCGCGCACCGTGTCCATACTCGATGGCCCATCCCCCCGGGGTCTGAATGTAGAACGACGTCATGTGATCGTTGGAATGCTTGCCAAGCGTCAGCACTACCGGAATGCCCAGGTCCCTGACGATGTCGTAAGCCCGGCCGACGTCGTCCATGGCATTGGCTTGCACCATCACGTGATTGAGTTGCCCCGCTGCCGTACCGTAGACGGGGTTCATCACGGCCAGACTGTGATGGCGAGCGTTGCAATGCAGGAACGTGGCGCGACACACGTCCCAATGGATGTAGTCGCTGACAGAAAAGCCGAGCGAATCGCGGTAGAACTTCACGGTCGCATCCGCGTCGGCGCTGCCGAGTACAACGTGGCCGAGCCCCTGCTCCTCTGTCCGGAATCCCGAGATCGTGCGCGCGGGCGCAAAGGGTTCGGCATCCTCGATGCCACCGAATGCGATCTCGGTACGCACCCCGTCCGGGCCGTCGAACCAGAACATGTCGAGTACCGCCCGCTCAGCCTTTTCCTGCGCAGTCGCGGGCCGTACGGCATGGCCTTGACGGCCGATCGTCTCGGCCAAGCGTTGCAGGGCCTCGAGCGAGTCGGTTTCCCACCCCACGTAGGCGAGCGAATCACTGTTGCCCGGCACGAAAGTGAAGCGGTGGTGCCGCGCATCCATGCGATATGAAATCGTGCCATCGCCACCCGGGCGGGCCTGCATACCGAGTACCCGGCCGAAGATGGTTTTCACCGTGGCGATATCACGCACATTCAGGCCAACGTAGCCCAGTTTTCGCACACTCATGGCGTGGCTCCTGTTCGATGCTTCCATTGGGTCGGGCCAATCATCAGCGAGTGCGTTGCAGGAACGCCGTCACCACCTCGTCATGCTCTTCGGGGCGCTCCCACTGCGGCCAATGGGCCGCGTTGGCGACAACATGCACTTGCGCGTCGGGGATGACATCGGCCATCGCGTGAGCGGTATCGGGGCCGGTGATTGGGTTCTTCTCGGTCCAGAGCAGCAGCGTCGGCACCGGGATCTTCGCCAGGTCCGGGGCACGGAACAGATAGTTCGCACACTCAGGTGCAAACAAGCGCTCGTAGTACTCGAGCAGGGCTTCACGCGTGGCGGGACGCGACCACATCGCGAGTCGCACGTCGACGATCTCGTCGGTGGTGCCGCCCAGCGGCATCAGCCATTCCATGCGACGCCGGATGGTCTCGCGCGACGGATTACGCAACGCGTTGAGCGACGCCTCTTTGAGACTCGGCATCTCGCCGCTGCGCTCGGTGCCCATATCCATACCCCACGCCGTGTTGAGAATGATCTTCTCGACACGTTCCGGATGACGCAGGGCGAGATCGATGGCGATCCATCCCCCCAGCGACTCCCCCTCGAAGCTCGCGCGCGCGATGCCCATCTGATCGAGCAAGGCGAGCATCTGATCGCTGAACTGGCGCACCCAGTTTCCGGACGCGAACGGCGGGCAGGACGACAAGCCGTGCCAGATAAAATCCGGACAAATCACGTGGAAGTGCTTGGACAGGCGCTCGACATTGCGCGAGAACGCTTCGGCGTGGCCGCCACCGCCGTGCATCATGACTAGTGCCGGGCCGCTGCCAGCTTCGATCACGCGGGTTCGGAACGTGCCGTTGTCGTAGTAGCGGACTTCTGCGTTCAGCAAGTCGGTATGAATCGTGCTCATGAAAAACTCCTGGGTCGTGGTCAGCCGGCGCGCGATGCGTTTTCTGCTACGCACGCCATCGCCGGCGGTCATGGGTTGTGGGGGTGAATTCGGCGCGTAAGGCGTTGCCACCGAGGTGCGCGGCCTACAGTTCGCTATGGGTCGCTATATGTCGCTATAGGTCGAGAGTCAGCGTCTCGGTGCGCGCGCGTGAACAGCACACGGTGATTTGCCGATTAGCGCGGTGCTCCGCGTCCGTGAGAAAGCAGTCACGGTGATCCGGCTCGCCGTCCAGAACGTTAGTCAGGCAAACACCGCAAACGCCCTGTTCGCACGACACGGGCACGTCCACACCATGCTGTTGCAATGCCGACAAGATCGATTGATCGGCACCGACGTCGATCGTCAGGCCACGACGCGCGAGCACGACACGAAAAGCCTTGTCGTCCTGTGAATCGTGCACCGGCGGGCTGAAGGATTCTTGATGGAACCGTGAAGCGGGCCAGCCGCAGGCCGCCGAGGCGGCCTCGACGTAGGTCATGAACCCCACCGGACCACAGAGATAGAGATGGGCACTGGACGACACCCACGTTCGCAGATGCGCCGCCACGTCGAACGGGCTTGCCGCCGACTCGTCATCGAAATGACAATGCACGTGCGCGGCGAACGGCGACTGGGCCAGCCAGTCGACGAAGGGGGCGTTTTGGCAAGAGCGGGCAAAATAGTGCAGTTCGAACGATTGCCCCAGCGCATCGAGGCGCTGCGCCATGGCCAGCGTCGGCGTGATGCCGATACCCCCGGCCATCAACACCGTATGCGCGCCGTCCTCAACCAACGCGAAGGCGTTGCGTGGCGCGCCGATCACGAGCGAGTCGCCAACTTCCAGCGAATCGTGGATCCGACGCGAACCGCCCCGCCCCTGCGCTTCCTTGAGCACGGCAATACAGTAGCGATGGCGCTCGTCCGGTGAGTTGTAGAGCGAATACTGGCGCGTCAAACCTCGCTCGACCTGCACATCGATATGTGCCCCTGCGGTAAACGCCGGTAAGGTGCGGCCTTTCGGGTCCGCCAGTTCCAACGAAACGACGGCATCCGTTTCCTGTCGACGCCGCTTGATCACTACCTTCAGTTGCTCCATGTCTCGCACCATTCTTTTTTTCGGGCGCCGTGATCGGCCTTGATCGGTGCGCCATGGATACAGTTTGGTGGACCCCGCCCCTCACTTCACCTGCCTTTTCCGGATAGTTCGGCGCGCTTTCGTGAAGGGGTCTCGACGCGTCGAGACCCCGCGCCGTCAGGCTTCGATTTCGTCGCGGCGAGCGGCGGTCAATCCGGCAGGGGTGCCGGAGGCGGCGAGGGCCTTGGCTGGGTGTAACAGGAAGTGCGCGAGCGCTGGCAGCAAGATCAACGCACCTAGCATGTTCCACAGGAACATGAACGCCAGCAGGATGCCCATATCGGCCTGAAATTTGATGGGCGAGAAGGCCCACGTGGCGACCGCGATGCCAAGCGTCACGCCGGTGAGCACCACCACTTTGCCGGTGAAGAGCAACGCTTGGTAGTACGCCTGCGACAGGCTCATGCCATCGCGCAGGCGAGCCAGCGTCACCGACAGCACATACAACGCGTAGTCGACGCCGATGCCCACGCCCAGTGCAATGACCGGCAGTGTGGCCACCTTCACGCCGATGCCGAGGCCGACCATCAACGCTTCGCACAACACCGAGGTCAGCATCAGAGGCAGTACCGCACACACCACGGCACGCCAGGAGCGGAACGCGATGAACGCCAGAACGATGACCGCTGCATAGACCATCACCAGCATCTCGGCATTGGCCTTCTTCACGACGATATTCGTAGCCGCCTCGATACCCGCATTGCCCGCCGCCGAAAGGAACTGCACGTCGCGAGTGTTGTTCTTTGCCGCGAATTCGTCGACCGCACTCACGACCGCACCGAGCGTGTCGGCACGATGGTCTTTCAGGTAGACGTAGAGGGTGAGCAAATCGCAGTTCTGGTTGAACAGTTCGCGCGGCGCACGGGTGGTGATGGCATTGAGCATGTCCTGCTCGCGCGGCAGTTCGTACCACTTGAGGCTGCCTTCGTTCATGCCGGCTGCCGTGCGCTTGGCCAGCGATGCGAACGACTGTGTCGACTCGACACCCGGCAGTTGTTGCAGTTGCCACTCCAGCGCGTCGACTTGTGCGAGCACCGAATATTGCGCGCATTGATACTGCGGCGTCTGCACCATCACCACGTACACGTCGCTGCTGGCAGCGTAGTTACCCGCCATGAAGGCGTTGTCGAGGTTGTAGCGCGAGTGCGCTCTCAACTCCGGTGCACCGGGATCGAGATCCCCGATCTTGAGATGCAAACTGACGGCGGTACCCGCGATGCCGAGCACCACCGATGCCAGCAGCGCAACGCTCGCCCATTTGCGTTCGGTGAAACGATCGAGGAACGCCCACAGCGCCGGCTTGCGGTGGGTAGGATCGTCCTGCTCGAGCCGTTCGGCACGCAAGCTGCGCAACGCCGCTGCGGGGCTGACGCCTGTGTAGGAGAGCAGAACCGGCAACAGCACCAGATTCGTGAAAATCAGCACCGCGACACCGACGCTCGCCGAGATCGCCAAGTCGTGAATGACGGGAATGTCGATACTCATCAGCACGGCAAAGCCGACGGCGTCCGCGAGCAGTGCGGTCAGACCCGCGAGGAACAGGCGCCGGAACGTGTAGCGAGCCGCGACCCAGCGGTGCGTGCCGCGTCCGATGTCTTGCATGATGCCGTTCATCTTCTGCGCACCATGACTCATGCCGATGGCAAACACGAGAAACGGCACAAGCACCGAATACGGGTCGAGCTCAAAGCCGAGCGTCGGCAGCAAGCCGAGCAGCCACACCACGGCAATCAGCGAGCACGTCACGACCAGCAGCGTGCTGCGTACGCAGCGCGTGTACCACAACAGCACCGCAGCGCAAATGGCGATAGCGACGGCAAAGAACACCAGCACTTGCTGCAAGCCGTCGAGCAGATCGCCGACAATCTTCGCAAACCCTGTGATGTGTATCTCTACGCCCTGGGACTGGTACTTCTCGCGCAACTGTTCAAGCCGCGTGGACAGCGCACGGTAGTCCAGACGTTGCGCACCATCGGCTTCCATCAGCGGCACGACGATCACACTGGAGCGAAAATCTGGGGCGACCAGCGCGCCGATCTCCCCCGAGCGCTCCACATTGGCGCGAAGTTGGTCGAGGCTTTGCGGCGAGCCGTCGTAACCATCGGGGATCACTGGCCCGCCATCGAGTCCTTCTTCCGTCACACCCATCCAGCGGGTGGCCGGCATCCAGAGCGATTTCATAAACGCGCGATCGACGCCGGGCAGGAGGAAAAACTCATCATTGAGCTTGCGCAGCGTATCGAGGTAGGCGGCATCGAAGATCGTACCTTTCGGATTGGCTACGGCGATACGCAACGTATTGCCCAGACCGGCCAAATCCGCCTTATGGCGCTGATAGTTGACGATGTAGGGGTGCTTGCCAGGGATCATGCGCTCGAAGCTTGCGTTCAGGCGCAAACCGAAAGCCTGATAGCCGAGCACGACGCTCACCAGCAGGCACAACAGCACCACCAGCGATCGATGATTGAACAGCAGGCGCTCGGCAAGCGCCCCCGAATTCCGGTCGAAGTCCTTAGGGTCCCGGATCACCGGGTGTTCTGCGAGAGCGGTATCGTGGTTCATGGTGATTTTGCCTTGGTGTGACTGTCGAGCACGATGCGGGTCATGCCACGCACGCCGGACAGCACCAATGCGCCGTCGCTAGTTTCGACAGCGCCGGTATAGGGCGAGGATTGCGGCACGTCGGCCGCGGTAAAGCTGTGACCGGCATCGTCGCTACGCAGCAGCCGGCCGCTATCGTCGAGCAGGACCAACGTGCCCGACGCCAAGCGCAATCCCGCCGCAATCGTGCCGGTGCCAGCCAGTTCGCTTTTGCGCCACGCGCCGCCCGCGTCGTCGCTCCAATAGACATTACCGCGCAAGCCATACACCACCACGGTGCTGTCCGGCACGCTCAGCGCACCGAAATAGGTACCGGCGTAAGGTGTCGTCACAGTGGTGAAGTGCGCCCCGCCGTCGTCGGAACGAAACACCGCGCCTTGCTCGCCGACGATGAATAGCTTTGCGGCAGCGCGACGAATCGCGTAGAGGTGTTTGCCTTGCGGGTTATCGATACGATCGAGTGCGGGTGCCCAGCTCGCGCCACCGTCCTGCGTCGCGAAGGCGAGACCGAATGCGCCGACGATCAACACATTGCGCGCGTCGAAGGCGTAGACATCCAGAAACGGCTTGCCGGGCCCCTCGGCCACAAGCCGTTGCGCATTGGCGAGCGCGGCGCGCGGATCGCTCCCCGCACCGGGCTGGCCGTCTTTGGCAGCCGCCAGCAACAGCGACGCGGCTTGCACACCGTCGAGCTGCTTTTGCCATGTCATCCCGCCATCGTCGCTGTGCAACACGACGCCGCCGTGGCCAACAGCCCAGCCGTGCGACGCATCGACAAACGTAAGCGCTGTGAGCGACACGCTCACCGGTACTTGCGCCTGCTGCCAGTGGCGACCGTCGTCGTCGGACCAGATCGCGATGCCACGCTCGCCGACCGCCACGATGCGTTTGCCCGCGTGGGCGAGCGCCAACATGACCGACGTCGCGGCGCGCGCACTACGCAACGCCGGGCGCTCCAGCACATCGAGTGTGGCTGCCTGCGCCGCTGCCACGTGTGCTACCGAGGCGAAGCCGCTCGCGGCCATTGCCACACAAAGCGCGACTGCGCGTGCGCGCCTGCCGGATATTGCCTGCATCATTTTGTCTCCATGAATTCATCCCCTTCGCCGTGCCGCCACGCGCGAGCGCATCCGTTGCTGAAGGACACGCCCGCGAGCGAAAGCGTCAGAAGGCGTCAGCGTGTGCCCTTGGCAGCGAGACTGTCTGGGGTGAAGTAGCTCGCCGGCCACGGCTTGACCTGCCGATAGACATACGGCTTGCCACCGGGGTAGTTGTCGATCATGTAGTTGTTCGCGATCAGGTTGTAGATCGCGAACGACTGGAATACCGTGCCCGGCAAGTCCGGCATCACCATCGGCAGGCTGTAGCTGGTGTGCCAGAGCTGGCCCTGTGCATCCCAGCTGTCGGACAACACAGCGCTGTAGGTGTCCTCGTCGAGATAGAGACGGCGTTTCGGAATGGCATGACGTTTGCCCGCCCCGAGATTGGCCTCGACGATCCACACACGATGCAACTCCCAGCGGATGGCATCGGGGTTCAAATGCTGCGGTCCAAGAAGATCGTCCTGACCGACCAGCCATGCACGGTTGGCGTTGTAGGGGACATACATCTCCTTCTTGCCGACGATCTTCCAGTCGTAGCGATCGAGGCCGCCCATGAACATGAAGGCTTCGTCGAAGTAGTTGATGCCGGAGGTCACGCTGTCGGGTGTGTCGTAGCCAATGGTCGGGGCCTTACGGGTGCGGCGCTGCCCGACGAGGTATTGCCATGCCTGACGGCCCTTGGTGCCCATATCCACGGTGTCTCGGAACAGCAAAGACTCACCGGCTTTGAACGGCGGGCCGTAGGTGGTCACCATGGCAGCCCAGTAGTCGCCGTTGAACTTCTCGAGCGAACCGTCTTTGAACCAGTACGGATACTGCGATTCATCGAGGATGTCGCTTGCCATCGTGGGTTTGCCGTCGGATGGCACCACAAATACCTGCGACAACATTTCATGAGCCTCACCCTTCCACGACAACAGGTGATTCCACATCAACTCGTTGCCATCCTTGGGAATGGGAAACGGGATGCCGCCGTAGCACCCTTCGATCGACAATCCCGCGTCCTTCGTCTTGCAACGCGTCGCGTTCTTGAACGTGTTCTCGTATGCCCACTGCGGCAGCGCAGCGGTCCGGTGCGTCGGATAGACGTCAATGCGAAAGGTCGCCGACCTCTTCATCAACGCTTTGACGCCGTCGCTGAGTTTGTCTGCGTACTGATCCATGTTCTTCGCGCTGATCGACGCGACCGGCTTCTCGCCGGCGAACGGATCGATACGCGCATCACCCTGCTTGAACCCGGCGGGGACTTTGGTGTACCCACCGTCCCATGCGGGAATCGTGCCGGCTTTGTTACCCGCCTTTTCCGCCCCCATGGGGGTCAGTTCAGCCTTGAGCCTGGCGGCTTCCTCGGGCGTAACGGCGGCAATAGCGTGCGAAGTCATACCAAGGGCGCCGAACAGTGCGCCGATCCGCAAGGCGGATATGACCATGTCGCGCGATAACTTTCGTTTCATGAAGGGACTCTCCTAATTTAGAACGTCGCTTGCATGGTCAGAGAGACGAAATCTCTGTCCTTGAGCGATTGGCGGTATTGGAGTTGCGTGGCCTCGGGCGGCTGATTGGGCGTGAGGAACGTGCCCGACGGACCATAGAAATGGACGTAATTGATGCCGAACTTGAGTTGCTTGCGATACTCGAAATTCGCGCCGATGCTGAGATCTCCGCCGCGCGCTGCGCCGCCGGCGAACTGCGGATCCACGGATGAGCGTCCGCTGGCGAGATAGCCGACGCCGATCGGCACCGTCATATCGAGCCCCGGTGCGATCTGGTAGTACTCGGGGGCGAAGAGCACGCGCAGGCCCACGGCGTCGCGTGTGGCGACAGGAGAGAGCGCGGACGGATTCTTTGTCACGCTCAGCATGCGGTTCCACGCCACCTCAGCCAGAATCGACCCACCGTTCCAGAGCGGTGTGCCGTCTAGCAGATAGATCATCGACAGATTGGCGTGGGCCGAGTTACCCACGGCATACGACGGGTTGCCTGCGTTATCGGCGCCGAGCCCGATGGACGGGTTACTTGTCAGGGGCGTGTTGCGGCGCGTGGAAATTTCGGCGGCGACGTTGGCCGCACCGATCGTCGTGCTGACACTCGCACCGACAGCCGCGATGTTCTCCGGGAACACTTGCTGATAGCCGCCCAGCGAAGGCAGTGCCGGATTGCCTGACGGATTCAGGTACAACTGAAAATCTTTGGCGTGATAACGAATCGCGTACAAGCCGAACTCCGCAATTTCGCTGTCGGGACGGAATCGGATCTGCACGCCCCCCTGCCCCGAGTTTCTCGCCTCCATATCGGGCGAGCGATTGAAATACAACTGACCGTTGCTGCCGGGGGCGTACATCAGTTGCGAGCCCGCGCCGACGAAGTCGGCGGTGGACAGATAACTGCCAGAAGGCGGGATGCGATTGGGCCGCCATTCGAACTGGTAGTAGCCGCCGACCGACACGTTCGAATTGAGCTGCACCTGCCCTGACAATTGATTGACCGGCATGAGCAACTCTTTGAATTGCGTGCCGGGCACACTCAGCAACTTGATCACGTCGACGGGCGCTTGCCCGCCAGCGATACCGTTGCCACCAAAGAACAGCGTTTCCCCGTAAATCACCGTGTGGCGGCCCAACCGGAAGCTGACGGGCAGCTCGCCCAGGTCGAACTGACCATGCACGAAGGCATCGAGCAGTTCTGCTCGTCTGCCTTGGAGATCGCGCGTGCCGTCGGCAAACTGATTCGGTGCGGGCGTGAAGTGATTGACGGTGCCCGGCGAATTGTTGTCGTTGGCGCGGTTGTAAACGGTGTCATACCATGCCGCCCCACTCGCCCGGAAACCGAACTTGCGATACGAAATGTCGAACTCGGAAAGCAGATCGACACGGTTCGAGATCATCCCAGGCCGGAAATTCCGGTCGCCGTCGTCCATGTTCGGATCGACGGTGAGATTGCCGGCCTGCCCGGATAGCCGGAACGCGGTGCTGTATTTGACGGTGTTATCCCAACGCAACTGCAAGTCCGGATTGCCGGTATCGATCTCGAATGCGCCGGCCGACGGCATGAGGGCCAATTGCAAACACGCTGCCGCCGCCGCGCCGCGCCATAGGCGGGCGTCAGGAGGGCGGCGTCGGGTTGGCGTCATCCGACCACCCGGTCGTATCGTTGTGTAGTCCACGCGATGTCTCCTGTTCCTTGACTGGCCCGTCTCGAGGCCTTGTGAGAAGGTATTTTTTGTATTGGCTGGTACACGGAGCGAAGCGTTGCCGCACCGTCGATTGCATGTCCCTGCGGCGACGTGTCGACCCGCGACAACGGGCGGCCGGGCGTTGCAATGTCCGGGGAGTGTCGACAAGGGCGGGAGGCAAGGCACCTGCCTTTTCGGATAGTCGGTCGATCGGTGCCCGCTGCATGGCTTGGCACACCTGCGGGACGCTGATGGGTGACCCAACCTTTTTTGGCAGGTCCGCGCGCGGCGAGGGTTATTCCTTACGCGTCAGGGGTTCTCGGCCGCGTAGCTTCTCGCATACCGTATAGGCTGCCCATCGCGCCAGAGACCCCGCATGTCATCCCGTACCACCCGCGCTGTTCCGATGTTGATCGAGACCAAGCTGGCACCGGCACCACAAGCCTCGCCGTGGGTCGAGCGCCCTCGCCTGATCGATTCAGTCATTGCCCGCGGCGCGCAGAGCGCGATCCTGCTATGCGCTCCGGCGGGCTACGGCAAAACCATCGTGATGAGCCAGGCCTTCCAGCGACTGGCTGAGCGTGGTGAAAAAGTCGGTTGGGTGAGCTTCGATCGCTACGACGCGACCCCAGTGAATTTTCTGCGGTATGTGATGGCAGCCATTCGCCGCGCCTGCCCGAGTTTCGGCGAATCGTTTTTTGGCTTTCTCGACGCACGCGCCGGCGCCGATCTCGATTTCTACCTCGACGTTGCACTCGCAGAAATTGCAGCGCTTGACGAACGCGTGACCATTTTTCTGGACGACCTGCATTACGCAAGCACCGCCACGCTGCCGGAAATGATCGAAGCGATGATCCGCTTCAGTTCCTCCAGCGTGCGCTATGTGCTCTCGACACGCGACCAGAAGAACCTCGAATTCTGGCAATTGCGCGCTGAGAGCCGGCTTCAGCTGGTCGATGCGAAAGCGCTTGCGTTCGACGAGCAGGAGGCTTTCGACTACTTCGCCGTCTGTGCGCCGCGTGGCATCGATGCGGAACAGGTCGAGAAGATTTTCCGCGCGACGGAAGGCTGGGGCATGGGACTGCAATTAGCGCGTCTGGCACTTGCCCGCCTGAACGATCCGGCAGACATGGTTGCGCAATTTTCCGGGCGCAATCAGGACATCAGCGGCTACTTGCTGCAAAACGTGCTGGACGCCCAGGCGCCTGAGATCCGTACGTTCCTGCTCAAGACGTCTCTACTCGACCGGCTGTGCGCGGAAAATTGCGACGCCTTGCTTAACATCGATGCCAGCGGCCGGACTATCGCCTATCTCGAGCACGCCAATCTCTTCCTGATCAGCCTGGACGCCGACGGCAAATGGTTTCGTTACCACCATCTGTTCCAGGAATTTTTGCAACGGCAGTTGGCGTTACAACTGCCCAACGAGCTGGCCGCCTTGCGACGCGTCGCCAGCCAGTGGTTTTGCGATCACCGGCTCGCGGAAGAGGCGCTTGATCTCGCACTGGCGACCGGCGACATGCAATTTACGGCCGAGACCCTCGCGGCAACATGCGACACGCTGGCCTATACGGGAAATCACAGCGCATTTCGCATGGCGATCGACGCCGTCCCAAGATCGATTCTCGCCGCCTTCCCGCAGTTGGCACTGGATCAGGTCTGGCTGGAATTAATGAACTGGAACTTTCGCGAGGCTCGCCACTTGCTCGCCCTTGTGACGAAAGATATCGACGACGCGCACAATGCAGAGGACGCACGGTTGGGAGAAGCCTTGCTGCATCGGCGCCTGATGATGGCTTTTCATTGCGGAGATATCGCGCAAGCTGCCGAGCTATGCGAGCGTTGGCTCGAGCGCTACCCGATGGGCGAGCGCTTCGTCATGGGCTCGGTCTATATCGTGCTTTTGCTCTCTCGCTCTTATCTGATGGACAACGCAGGTCTGGCCACCGCAGCAGACAAAGCCAAGGGGCTTTATCAAGATGGCAACCGGCGCAACGCCATGGTCTGGCACAACTGCATCACCGGGCTGACCTTCGAGGCCCGCGGCGAACTGCGTCCGGCATTACAGGCCTATACCGACGCACTATCGTTATCCAAACATTTGGTGGGCGCGCCACCTGGTGTGTTGGCGATGCCGGCAATATTCACCGCACAGGTGTACTACGAGCAGAACGAACTGGACAAAGCGCGCTGGCTTATCGACGCCAACCCCGCGCGCGAACGTCCAGGGGGCCTGATCGAGTATGTCGTGGCCTACATCCTCACGCGGGCGAAGATTCAAGCCGTCGCCGACAACTACGACGCAGCGGCCGTCACGCTCGCCGATGGCCTCGACTTTGCCGCCAGTTACGGTCTGCCGCATGTCGCAAAAATGTTTGCGGCCGAACGCATTCGGCAAGCGCTGTTGCGCGGACACGTCGACGAAGCGCGGTGTTTTGCCACTGAAGCCGGTATGTTGCCCAACGAGCCGGTATACCCGAGCCCGAAACTCACCATCTGGGATGCCGCCGCGGTCATTGCGTGGGGACGTGTGATGCTCGCGACCGGTCAATACAAGACGGCACAGCCGGTGCTGCGGCGCTGGTCTGAATATTGCGCCACACGTGGCAGCGCTCGGATGGCCGTGGTGTTCGCGCTGCTGACCGCTCGCGCCCGAATGTTATCGGGCGAGGTTGGCGGGGCGTTGCGCGTGCTGGCGCCAGCAATCTCCACCGGCATGGAACTTGGACTGATGCGCACGTTTATCGACGAGGGCTCCGCACTACGCCCGCTACTGCTCAAGCTTTACGAAAGCGCCGGGCTGGTCGAGGCCCGAGAGAAGGTCTATACACGCACATTGCTCAGTGCGCTGAGCTGGCGAGCACCTCTATCGGATGTCGACCCGATGGCTGCCATCGAGCAAGGAGGGGTGCAGACCTCGTTAAGCACTCGCGAGCTTGAGATCCTGCTGTTGATGAGCCAGGGGATTAAGGGCAGTTTCGTCGGCTCACGGCTCGGCATTACAGAAGGAACCGTAAAGTGGCATATGCAGCGCATATTCGACAAACTCGGCGTCCGGAATCGCCGGGAAGCCATCGACCGCGCACGTACGCTTGGGATGTTGGCACTGTAAGTTCGATGCACAACCCCGCTAAATCAGATCGCGATATTGCGCCGACAGTGCTTGGCAGCCGGAGACGCCGTCACGCCACATGCACGCCGTCAACGCATCCTCGAACTCCTCGGTCCCCTCTTCAAACGTGTCGTACACCGCGTCGTTCGACAGGTTGTCTCTCAGAACCTGAAGTGCGGCATCCACCGCCTGGCGTGCACGCTGAGGAAGTTGGGGCTGCATCTGCGTCAACGCGCCGATTTCAGTTTGTACTTGCGCATCGGTCTTCTTTGGCATGGTGATTTCTCCTGTGTGACCCGCCGGTCTGATGCGAACGCTATCCGTGCGCATTTACCCCCGAACGGGGCATATTAAGATAGCGTCGCACGTCAAATCAAGATTTCTCGATGCGCTGGGCGCCGTTAAAGCGTGACGACAATCTTGCCGACTTGATTGCCCGCCTCCATGTACCGGTGAGCTTCGGCGATTTCGTCGAAGCGGAAGACCCTGTCGATCACGGGACGAAGCGCTTTCGAAGCCAGGCCGTTGGTAATAAAGGCCTTAGCCTCGGCGAGACGGGTTTCACTTTGTGTGATCTCGAAAAGCGTGTAGCCCTGGATAACGAGGGGCTTCGCCAGAATGTCCATGACCGGCACGGGAATGTCGCGCGCGTCCAGTGCACCGTACTGGTAGTACACGCCGTGAGGCGCCATGGCGCGAATGACCCGGCGCGCGTTCGGCCCTCCCACCGGGTCGAATACGACACGAGCGCCCTTCCCGCCCGATGCATCAAGGATGTCATCGGTCAACGCTGCGTCGTCGCTCAGCATGACATGGTCGGCGCCGATCTCGCGCAGTGCAGCCGCTTTTGTCTGGCTACGCGTGAGCGCAATGGTCGTGGCACCCGCGAGCTTAGCTACCTGAATGGCCGCGAGGCCGACGCTACTGGTCGCCGCACCAATGACAACGGTATCGCCGGTCGTCAATTTGCCGTAGCTGATCAACGCACCATACGCCGTGATGAACGCCATCCACGTGGCTGCTGCGTCTTGATGCGTCACGCCTTCAGGGTTCTTCACGACAGCGTGCTCTGGCGCGTTGACTAGCTCACCGTACATGCCGTAATCGGCAAACGAGAATGCGGGAACAACACTGACATCGTCGCCGACGGCAAACCCGGTGACGCCGGGGCCGACGGCAGAGACTTCGCCAGACGCTTCGTAGCCAAGCTTTGCCGGAAATTGCGGATCGATCAAGTACTGGCCGGCGCGATACATGACTTCGGCACGATTGATGCCGAGCGCCTTCACCTGAATCTGGACTTCACCTGTGCTGGGACGCGGCACTTCGACATTATCGAACTGGAGTACCTCAGGGCCACCGATGCGATGGAAGCGGACGATTTTGGACATATCTGGACCTCAAGAGTGACGAAACATAGCGGCCGTTGGGGCGGCTGCGAACGGGTGTCACACTCTAGACCCAGGGCCCGCAGAGATATACGAATTGGCGCGTAACTAACTGTTGCTCCTTCGAGAAACAATGCCATCCGTCTGGCGGCGCCGTTACGCTACGAGCCAAGTCTGTTGCGTGGTCGCAAGCGCTTGCGCCATCCACTCGGCGAACACTCTGACGCGGGGTGCGACGTATGCACGACTCGGATACAGCAACGAAACGGTCCACGGTTCCGGGCGGTACGCGGCAAGCACTTCCACCAACGAGCCATCGGCCAATTGCTCCTCGACCAAAATGCCGGGTGCCTGAATCAATCCAAAACCGGCAAGCGCGCACTTCACATAAGCGTTTGCCTCGTTAACGCTCATACAGGTACCTGCCGTGGTACTGACAGGCTCCCCATCGACGATAAAACGCCACCTGAGTGGGCGATTGTCCAAGCCGGAGAGAAAATTGACGCCTTTGTGCCGCAGCAAATCGGACGGCAATTTCGGCACACCGAAATCATTGAGGTAGTTAGGGGTGGCACACAAGACCATGACGGCACCACCGATTCGGCGTCCGACCAGACTCGAGTCCGGGAGCTCCCCTATTCTGAGCACGCAGTCGACACCCTCGGCGACCAGATCGACGGCCCGGTCGGTCACTCCGAGGACCAGCTCAAGCCCCGGATGTTGACGGGCGAAGGTGTTCAGTCGCGTCAGAAAGTTAAGTTGAGATAGCGCGCCGGGCAGGTCAATACGCAAGCGCCCTCGCAATCCATCGCCCGAGTCACTGAACATGGTGGTGGCATCATCGATCCCTGCAAGGAGTTCCTCCGTTCGCACGAAGAACTGCTCCCCCTCGGCCGTCAGCTTGACGCTTCGCGTGGTGCGATGGAACAACCTGACGCCCAACGATGCTTCCAGTTCCTGTACGGAGCGTGTTACATGGGGGCGGCCAACTTGCAATACATCGGCGGCACTCGTAAAACTCCCTGACTTCGCGACAGCGCTGAAGACCTTCATGGCTTGGAGCAGTTCCATGCCGCCTCCCTATGTTTTGATTCCCGCGGACTGTAGCAAAAGATCATCTCACGCCGGCAACTTTTGGCCCCCGTCGGAGCGAGCACAGTGGCAATGTTTACGATGATGCACATCAGTCGACTGAACGTACGCGCCCCACATCACGGGATCCGTGTGACAGACGCCTCTGATTGCTTACCACTGCGTGCCAAGTGACCGGGGTTGCTTTCTCGCGGGATGAGTGGCGCCAGTTGCTTGTGAGAGATGGCCGATTGGTCCCGTACGTGACACATGTGAGGCAAGCAACGATCGACTGCCCGCCGAAGGCAGTTATATAAATCAATGGCTTAGCGGTGAGGTGACATGCCCTACTTTGCTTTGGTCTCGCAGTCTTTCCAGATCGCGTACGCCAATAACAAGTTTTCATATCGAATCGTTAAAGACAATGGCGTCGCTTGCCGATATCCATGTACCTCGTCAGTCAGATCCATGGACTCGTGCCCCATTGGATGGTTATGATTACTGGATTTTGTCGTATCAATATCATGGACTCCGATATATGGAACAAGAATCGGCAACTACATCAAGCCACGCGACATGAATAAATCGGTCAGACGCATTGTCACGTTGTCAGTATCAGCCAGCATTCTTAGCGCATGTTCGGCACTCGAACCGACTCGCCATATCCTCACGCAGAACCCCACATATGATCCGGCCGCATCGGCGCGGCTCCGGGTGCAGGGCTCCAATGCCGGGGGGCTCGTTGCGTTGCGTTTCGGGCAAGCTTGCTACCGCCCCGCTTACGACGACGACGGGAAGACGGTTTTCGGGCAAGGTCGCGGCTTTCTGACCGCGTACAAGTATTCGTCAACGAGCGTGCTGATCGGCATGCCGGAGAGCCCCCGAAAGTGGATGCGTGCCGATGGACTCCAGTTCAAGGACTACATCATGGAATATGTCGTCCCGGCAGACGCCCCCACAGTCGTGCTGCTCAGCAGCAATCGGGCCATCAACTACGGCGGCTCAAGGCAGGCCCAGACGTGCACGCCACCCCCCACCCGGTTCACGCCGCAACCCGGCAAGGACTATGAGGCATTCGAAGAGGGCGGCGGCGGGAAGTGCTGGATAGAAATCCGCGAAATCGATGCCCGCGGTCACGACATTCCTGTCGTTGCAAGTCGAGCTCCCGATTGCACCCCCAGCAAGGTGGTGGAAGCGGTCAAGACCGGGCCGGATGCGGAGCGTTAATCCCCCTTTTACCCTTCAGAGATTTTCGATGAGCAAACATTTGCTGATGCTTCTGTGCTGTGTCGCCGCCCCCGCAATGGCCTCGGTCAAGTGCGAGACGCAGAACCTCAACGGTCATAGCACCAATATCTGCGTGAATTCAGGTAAGTTCTCGCACGATTACTACACGCTCGTCGTGGACAAGAACGTTCTGTTCACGCTTCCCGACGATTATGTTGAAGACATTGTCCTGACCCACCGTGTCCCAGAGGACGCCGCCATTGAATTTCCGGCTTCGGCCAGCCGTGCTGCCGGGACAGTCGTTCGCATCAGTGGCGGTTGCGTGCCTGTCAGCGAAAAGAGGCCCGCCGGCGGGAAAATGATTGGCGTAGAAGTCGCTCGGGTCTGCTCGTTCAAATGGGGGGATGTCGATGTGCTGAAGGACGCGCGACTGAGCTTTGAATAACGCTCTCTGGCGTAACAGGGTTTAGAACAGATACCGCCCGCCGCCGTTGAACAACCAGCCTCGTATTCTCGCGCTGCCCACGTCTTTTGACCAGGACACGCGAGCGTACATGGCCATGCGCTCCGGCATCGTCGCATTTGCGCCCAGAGAAAAGCGCAAGGCGTCTCCGAGCTTTCCGCTTGTGAAATCCACGTCGCCTACGGTGACCTGCGTTCCGTCGGAAAAGGCATGCAGGTAATCCACGGCAGCATACGGCGTCACTCTCCCTCCTCCCTCCTCCCTCCTCGAACGCTCGTGTGAGACGCATGCCGCTTCGGTCAACCCATTGATTCTGGCTGCCAATGTTGACGGTGAACCCGTCGGCGTCCACCTGATTCTTGAGGCTCACGTGTTCGACATATCAACCCTGCGCGTTCTGATGGGTCGCGTCGCTTGAACTGGTTGCCGCCGAACTGGATGGCACTGTAGTCGATGTCGGCGTTATAGCCGTACTGAAGAAACGAGCGGTTGCTGCGATAGTTGAAATTTCCGCCATAGCTAAACGGCGAATCGGAAGCGTTGCCATTCCGACACCCAATCCACGCACGCCAAAGAAACGTTCGAATCCAGTGGGCATATTGATTTTCCTTATGCAAAATCTGAACTGTCAGTAATAGTTATTCAAATAGTTATTCCAATAATGATCTCGGAAGATTTTTTAAATAAACTCGAAATGACGCTGATGAAAAGCCGAAGGATCAGGGCTTTCATCTCCGTTGAAGTCGAAAAATTCCGGGAAAATTATGATGAGTATTGATAATTTTTATTATCAGATTACCTATCCTTGCGGATCGATTGTTGGCATATGGAGCGGGCGAAATTTTTCAGTTTTTGTGTCTTTCAATTAAAATATTCATTATCCCTAATGAATTTTATTGCGCCTCTATTTGGCTGTGTGGTATTTAATGTGTCGAAGATAGTGCTGATATGAAGTTGTTATTTTTTGTGGAATTTCGTGGGTAAGTGGCGCTCGTTGCCAGAAGCGATCAATAGCGCTCCAGGGCCGTTATAGAGGCGGGCCAGTTCCAGAGGGAGATGTTGCTCATG
Organism: Pandoraea sp. PE-S2R-1; assembly: GCF_002179865.1. Taxonomy (NCBI): domain Bacteria; kingdom Pseudomonadati; phylum Pseudomonadota; class Betaproteobacteria; order Burkholderiales; family Burkholderiaceae; genus Pandoraea; species Pandoraea sp. PE-S2R-1. The sequence goes on from NZ_NGUR01000009.1 coordinate 38,438, forward strand.
CGAGAAGAATCGATCCCGGACGACTCACTGCTTCGATCTATTTTTTCTCTTACCTCCCGGCGTTGGCTGTGGTCCGTAGGAACCGTCAGCGCATTGGTGCCGGGTGCCGTGGCGAACGTTGCGGCACAGTCAGTGGTCGGCCCAGGTACGGTGCCGGGTTTCACGGTGTCGTCTGGTACCACGTCAGTGATCGGCAGCACCACCGTCGCGGGGAGCGGCACCGCCATTTTCGTGACCGGTGGTGCACTCGTCATGGACCCCAATGCTGGCGCGTCACCCGGCGCGATCTCTGCCAGCGCTACGGCGTTCAACGCGTTTGCCATCTATGCGACAGGGGGAACCATGTCGCTGCTGAGCGGGCCGGGGGGCATCACGCTGAAGACGTCCGGCAACGCGTCTGCCGCCCTATGGACACAGAACACCGGCGTCAACTTCGTTTCACAGGGCGGGCTTACGATCACGACGTCTGGCGGCAACGGCACCGTCAACGGGCTGTCGGTGGGTTCGTTTGGCGCGGTGGCCAGTCACAACAGCTCCATTTCGCTGACCGGCGCTTCCATCACGACAACAGGCCCGGGCGCTGCCGCCGCCTATGCCTACGGCAGCACGATGACGCTGACCAACGTCACCATGCAGACCTCCGGGAACGCCGCCGTCGATGCGAGTGGTACCTATGGCGCCTATGGCGGGATCTCGGCGGTGCTCAATAACATTCGTGGCTCGTTGACCGTCAACGGCGGCTCGATTACCACCGCAGGCAACACCGCGTACGGCCTGTTCGCACTCCAAGGGGACATTACGGCAACCGGCACGTCGGTGACGACCAACGGCACCAGCGCTTACGCCGTGTTCGGCCGCAATGCGAGTGTTATCTCCGGTACAAATCTCACGGTGCTGGCAACGGGGAGCGGCGGCTATGGGGCCTATGCGGCAACCGGGTCGACAATCAATCTGTCGGGAGGATCAGTCACAACAACCGGCGCATCGGGCTACGGCCTGCTCAGTTACGGCGCAGGGTCTCGCCTCAATGCCACCAACGTTACGACGAGCACGCAGAATAGTTCTGCACCGGGTGCCACGGCATGGGGAACGACGGCAACGGATGATGTTCGTCTGGCCCTCACCGGAGGCTCCGTGACGACCAACGGACAAGGCTCACACGGTCTGTACGTGCGAGGCAATCTGGCGCAGATGTCGGTGGATGGAACGTCCGTCACGACATCGGGCGCGTCGACCTTCGCCGCCCGTGTCATCAATGGCTCGCTGAGCACCAACAATTCGTCGATCGTTGCGAACGGCACGAATGCAACGGCGCTCGGGATCAGCAGTGACGCCGGGGTGACTGCCAACGTCTCGTTGACTGGCGGCACACTGCACTCGGCGCAATCGGATGCCATCGCTGTCAACGGCGGTACGGCAAACATCACGATCAACGGGACAACAGTGTCGGGTGCACCTAACTGGTTGCATACCATCGGCGCTGCTTCCGTGGCCGCTGACCCGCTCCTCGGGCCAGACGCCGTGACGACGGTTTCAAGTGATAACGCCGCAGTTCCCGCCAGTGTCGGCGTCAATGTGACTGGTGGCGTTGGTATCACGCCCACAGCGGGACTCACCAGCGTGGCTACCGTGGTGGCGAATGGCGCAACGCTCACCGGCACCGCAACCACCGATGCCGACACGACGACAACGGTCACGTTAGCGCAGAATTCGGTATGGAATATGACGGGAAATTCCACACTCACGTCGTTGACGAACGACGCGAGCCGAGTCCTGTTCACCGCCCCGTCGGCCGGCGCATACAAGACGCTGACGGTGACGAATTATGCCGGGGTCAACGGACTGATTGGCCTCAATACCTATCTCGGCAGCGATGGAGCGCCTTCCGACAAATTGGTGATCGATGGCGGCAGTGCGACAGGCACCACGCGCTTGAGCATTGCAAACACTGGCGGCCCGGGAGCGTTGACAGTGTCCAACGGCATTCTGGTGGTGGATGCGATCAATGGCGGTACCACGCAGGCGTCGGCATTCTCGCTGGCGTCGCGCGTGTTGGCAGGGCCGTATGAATACCGGTTGTACCGTGGCGCTCAAGGGAGCGGCTCGGTTGATAGTTGGTACCTGCGCTCGGAGCAGCAACCTGAGCCACCGGCGCCGCCCGACCCGGACCCGCCGCCGGACCCGAGCCCTCCTCCTTCGCCGCGCCCGCTGTACCGGCCCGAGGTCGCTTCGTATCTCGCCAATCAACGAGTGGCGATGCAGATGTTCGTGCATACGCTGCATGACCGGCTCGGGGAACCGCAGTATGTCGAAGGCCAGGGTTTTCGAAGCGCTGACGGGTCTTCGGATGCGGCACGTTCTGCGTGGCTGCGTGTTGTGGGCCAGCGTGAAAGATCGACGAGTCAGTCCGGAGACTTCGATGTTCGTACCAACTCGGTGTTGCTCAATCTAGGTGGTGATATTGCGAAGTGGTCGTTATTCACCGACACGGATCGCGTTCATCTGGGCCTGATGGGCAGTTACGGCAGTGCGACCACCGACGCCACAGCTGCGGGCAATCCGGCGACATCTCGGGGCAAGGTAAACGGCTGGCTCATGGGGCTTTATGGCACGTGGTACCAAAACGACGCCAACAAGCTTGGCCTGTACGTCGACACGTGGTTCCAGTACGGCTGGTTCAACAGCAAGGTCGAAGGAGATACGCTGCCCGACGTGTCGTACAACGCACATGGATGGGCAGTATCAGGTGAAGCGGGGTATGCGATACCGATTCGCGCCGGGTGGATTATCGAGCCGCAGGCGCAGATTATTAACGTCAGTTATAGCGAAAGCGGGCTAACCGAAGTTAACGGTACGGCGGTCACCGCGGCGAGCCGCAGCAGTGTAATTACGCGTTTGGGCGCGCGCTTCTATCGCACGTTCGTTCGCGACGATGACCGCAAGGTACAGCCATTCATCGGCTTTAACTGGTGGCATAACAACAACGGCTCTGGTATTGCGTTCGACGGCATCGAAATGGGCAATCTTTATCCGCTCAATCGTTATGAAGTGAAGCTTGGTGTGAACGCCGATCTCGGCAAGCGATGGACCGGGTGGACAAATGTATCAGGTGCATGGGGCTCGCAAAATTACTCCCAATACGCCCTGCGTGCGGGGTTCAAATATACGTGGTGAGGTGCACGTGCAGATGAATTTCCCGTTAAATCAAATCGCGATACTGTGTCGACAGTGCTTGGCAGCCGGGGACGCCGTCACGCCACATGCACGCCGTCAACGCGTCCTCGAATTCCTCGGTACCCTCTTCAAACCTGTCGTACACCGCGTCGTTCGACAGGTTGTCTCTCAGGACCTGAAGTGCAGCATCCACCGCCTGTCGTGCACGCTGAGGAAGTTGGGGCTGCAACTGCGTCAACGCGCCGATTTCGGTTTGTACTTGCTCATCGGTCTTCTTTGGCATGGTGATTTCTCCTGTGTGACCCACCGGTCTGGTGCGAACGCTATCCGTGCGCATTAACCTCTCAAGGGACGCATATTAAGATAGCTTCGCACGCCAGCTCAAGCGTCGGCACAGTGATGCCACTTTGCCGGCGAGCCCTGCTCGCCGGCCCGGGCTGATCAGTCTGCCCCGACCCCTCAGCCATTGAGTGCGATCAAGCCGATACGGCCTTCCCCTCCTGCCGCCCGCGGTTCGGCCCAACACCCGGACGCACTTGCAGCATCGCAAACACGCCCACGGCCGTCGCCACGGCGGTCGCAACAAACATCGACGAGTAGCCGTACTTCGCCGACAAAATGCCGGCCAGCGTCGGGGCGAGCACAGCAGCAATGTTCGCGATGAAGTGCATCAACCCGCTGAACGTCCCCACGCGCGTCGGTGCCGTGTCGATCACTACCGCCCAATATACCGAGTTCGGCAGCGCATTGAGGGCGTTGCCCAGCGTCATCAACGCAATCACCGCCCACACGCTTGTCGCCTGCGAAACCATCAGGAAGCACAAGGTCGTGCACGTCAGTGCCGCCGCCGCGAACCAGCTTCGTGCGATGACCAGCTTGCCCGTCTTGCGGTACAGCCAATCGGAAATGCGGCCGCCGAGCAGCACCGTCACGCATGCGCCCGTCCACGGGATCATGCCGATGTACCAAAGCGACGACAGCGTGAAGTGAAACTCGTCGGCGAGGTATTTCGGCGTCCAGGTGAGCAGCATGAAGTTCACATAGACGAACGCGAAGTAGCCGATCGAATTGAACACCAGCGTTTTGCTCTTGAAGAAGCTCCACCACGGCATGTCATCGGCGGCTGCGGCAGCCGATGGACTCTGCGCCGGACGCCCTGCCCGAATCAGCGCCGCTTCGGCAGCATTCACGCGCGGATTGTCTTCCGGGTGGTTCGTATAAACACGCGCGAACAAGGCAATCAACACGAAACCCGCCAAGCCGAGCACGACGTACATCGTTCGCCAGCTATCGGTGAGCAGTAGCAGACCGACAGCGACCGGTGCCGTCAGCAGCGCGCCGAGCGGCGTGCTCAGCAGCCCGATGGACACCGCGAAACCACGCTCCGACGGCGAGGCCCACGCTGCCATCGTTTTGTTGATGATCGAGTACGCCGGTCCTTCAGCGAAGCCGAACAGCACGCGGATCGCCGCGAAGCCGGTCAGCGCCGAGCCGCCAAAGATGGCGAGCCCAAGGTCACCCGCCCAGATCATGGCAATGGCGAACACCGACCACGCAATGCCCGCGATCACCCACACCGTCTTGGCGCCAACGCGATCGGCGAGTGCCCCGCCGAACAGCGCACCGAACATATAGCCGTAGCCAAAATATCCAAGGACGGCGCCCCACCCTGCCCGATCAAACCCGTATTCCGACGTGATTTGCGCCGCCGAGTACGAAATCGCGCCGCGGTCGATGTAGTTCACGAGGGCGATCACCACGATCAGCGCAAATATCGCGAACCGATATCGCGTCGCTGCGACGGGGGGATGCCCTGCTGTTGTTGGTTCCATGACGTCTCCTAGGTGTTGATTTCTCTGCGAAGCGCCCGATGCCCTTCGCAAACGATTGTCGATTATATATAATGCACAATGCACTTCAACCGAAATCAATAAACTCTCCACCTTGCCTACCCAATCCACCGAATCCACCATGTCCAACTCGCTTCCCGTGGTCGCCGTCGCCTCCCTTGGCGGCACGATCAGCATGACGCCGTCAGACGCTGCCGGCGGCGTCGTTCCTACGCTCGACGCTGCGCAGTTGACTCGTTCCGTGCCCGGGTTGTCCGATGTGGCGACCATCAAGGCGGCATCGCTTCGACAACTGCCCAGCGCGTCGCTGGGTTATGGCGACTTAATGGCCGCCCTCACCTGGGCTGAGCAGCAGATCGCCGACGGCGCCACCGGCGTCGTGCTCACGCAGGGCACCGATACGCTTGAGGAAACCGCTTTCCTGCTGGATTTGTTCTGGAAGTTGCCCGAACCGCTGATCGTGACTGGCGCGATGCGCGCGCCTCAGGCCGCCGGCGCGGACGGTCCTGCGAATCTTTTGGCGGCCGTGAGTACGGCGGTGCATCCCGACAGCGTGGGCCGCGGCGTACTCGTGCTGATGAACGACACCGCGCACTACGCGCGTTGGGTCAGCAAGGGCGACGCGCTGGCGGTGCAGGCATTCGTCTCGCTCGACGGAGGCGTCGCGGCACGTATCGTTGAAGGGCGTCCGATGTTTTTCCACGCCAAGCCGGTTCGCCCGCAACCGTTGCCGCGCCCGGTGCGTGATTGGCCCAAGGTCGCACTCGTGACGGCAGCGTTGGGTGACGATGGCGAACTGGCGGAAATGGCGGTCAACGGCGGCTGCGAGGCCGTTGTGATCGCGGCGCTGGGTGCCGGCCATGTCTCGTTCGACTTCGCCGAGCGCATCGGCCGTCTGGCAGCGAAAGTGCCGGTGGTGATCGCCAGCCGTGCGGCAAGCGGGTCGACGGCATCGAAAACTTACGGTTATGTCGGTGCGGAAATCGATCTTGCCCGGCGCGGCGCGCATCTGTCCGGCTGGCTGTCTGCACTCAAGGCGCGTTTGTTGGTCGTGGCGCTAATTGCCTCGGGCGTTGCACCCGGAGCGCTCGGAGAAGCGCTGGCAAATTGGAGTAAACTCACGCGTCAATAATCTTCACATGGCACCCCTTTGAAAAGCATGTCCTCCGCATCTGCCAGCGCGTCCGGCTCGTCTGGCCGTCGTCGACTCACGGCATATCAATATGCCATCGAGACACTACGCACCGAGATTCTGCAAGGCAAGTTGAAGGCAGGAGACCGCCTTCGGCAGGACGATCTCGCGCGCCGTCTCGAGATGTCGACGACGCCCGTGCGTGAAGCGCTGCGCACGCTCGTCTCCGAGGGGCTGGTGTTTTTCGACGTTCACCGCGGTGCCGTGGTGCGCGGTCTGACGATCGACGATGTGAACGAGTTGTACCGACTGCGTAAGACACTCGAACCGATGATGGCCGAGCAAGCGATGGCCACGCTTCGGGAAGACGATATTGCGCAGGCAGAGGCGTTGCACCTTGAGATGGTTGCGACGTCGGACGTCGTCAAATGGACCGAGTTGAATCAGGCGTTTCACGCGGCGCTCTGGGCGTCACAAGACGAGTCGCGTCTGGCCCACCTGATCAAGACCTTGCGTGACGCCTCCGGGCCCTACATTGCGCTGTCGTTGTACATGCGTCCCGTGCACGTCGACGTGAGTAATCAGGAGCATCAGAAGATGCTCGACGAGTACCGGGCCCGCGATATTGCGGCTTGCCGGCGTCACACGGTGGATCACCTGGACGCCACGCTGCACATCATCATCAAAGCCATCGAGCAGACCGAGGCTGAAGCCGCGGCCCCGAATTAACGCTGGGGTCAATTCCCCACGTCACGACGCCCTTGTTCCTCGACAGTCAGCACGGCTTCCGGTGCGACTTCCAGTCGCGCCTTGGGAATCGGGTCACCGCTTTCGTCGGAGAAACCGTAGGTGCCGTCTGCGATCTTCTGCAACGCGCGTTCGATATCGCCGATACGGTTGTTGTTCACGTTGCGCAGGTTCTGGTTGACCTCGTCTTGTGCCAGCGTCTGCGCATCGTCTTCGAACTCGTGGGCTTCGTCGCCGTGCTCCGACTGCAACGACGCCTCGTCGGCGATCGTGTTCTCTTCGCCGCCAAGCAATTGCCGGCGCATGGCTTCCAGACGTTTGCGTTGCTGTTCGATGAAGGCGGGGTCTAGCGTCGATGACGGCTGGGACATGGTGTTCTCCTATCGTCTGATTCAGCGTTGCGGGGCATGGGAGTGCCGGTCTCGGCGACAAACCGAACACTGGCGATGACCGGAAATGACATCACACCTTATGCCCTGAACATCGACGCGGTCAAGGCAGCCTGAGCTGCCCTGCCCTCGCCCGCTCCTTCCCTACTTCGCCGGCAAATACCGCTGAAAATCGCTATCGAGCGACGCAAGCGACCGGTCGATGGTCTGGCGATGGGTATCGATCCACTTGCCGTCGGCATCGAGCTCACGATCGGTGCGTGCCAGCATGCGTTTCATTTCCGCAGGCTGAGGGCCCCCGGACGTCGCGCGATGCATGACGATCGCCGTTGGATCGAGTGTTGCGCGGAATTGTGCTTCGCTCATCGGAAGCTCGCCGCCGCTCACCTGCATCTCCGTCAAAGTCTGCTTGAAGATGCGTTGCGCTTCGGCGTAGGGGAAGTTGCTCGGACGAAGGTCGTTGGCCTTTGCGTAGTCGACGATCTCCGAGGCAAAGTGATGTCCCACGCGGAACGGCAGGCCGTGCTCGCGCATCAACACGTCGGCAATTTCCTGCGACGCCGTCCAGTCGCTGTCGAGCTCTTCGAGCGCACGCTTCGGGTCGATCACCAGCGCGTTGAGCACGCGATCCCAGCGCTTGAGCAGCGCGGTCGTCCGATCCAGCACCGCCATGTTTTCGTCGATATGCTTCGCATCGTTCATGCCCGGCGGGATGTTATGTGCGGCGATCGCGCGCCCCACGCCCAGCGTCACGACCATCGACGCTGCGGTGCGCGTGTCGTTGAGCAGACCCGGATTGCGCTTTTGCGGCATGGCGCTCGAGACGTAGGTATTGCCGCCCCCTTCACGCAGCAAAATCCACGGCCGCGGTTGCGCGTACTGAACCATGACGTCCTGCACGAAGGCCGACGTATGCAGCGCGATACTCGTCGAAAGCGCACCGATCTCGACCGGCAAGTCCGTTGCCGCAATTTGCGACGCATCGTAGGCGTTATCGACCTTGTCGGCAAAGCCGAGCGAATGCGCCATCTTGTCGCGATCGAGCGGCCAGCTCGTGCCATTGAGCACCGTCGTGCCCATCGGCGACAGGTCGACGCGTGCGTACAACTCGTGCAAGCGCTGCGAATCGCGCTGAAGGCCCGCGACGTGCCCCAGCAGATAGTGGCCGTAGCTGTTCGGTTGCGCCGCTACACCATTGGTGTAGTTCGGCACGATGGTCGTTTCGTACTGTTGGGCAAGCCGGCGCAGCGTCGCCGTGGTGGCGCGCAACTGCGCGGCGAGGACGAGCAACCGGTCGCGGTACATCGCGGCACGCACCGTCGCCAGCATGTCCTGACTGGAGCGACCCGCGTGCAACAGCGTGGCTTCGACACCGGCAGCCTTGATCAGCAACGGCTCGAACGTGATGACCAGATCGGGACGCGCACCGCCGGGTTGATCCCCCGCGCGCAGCACCGTATCGAGCCCACTGGCGATGTGCGGTGCGAGCTTCGCATCCAGCAAGCCTTGACGGGTATTGATGACCAGCGAAGCCTTGTTGATTTCTCCCAGCCAGAAGAAAGCGTCGCGTTGCGGCGCAGCGGCTGTGGCCGCTGTGGTCGTCGCGGCGTCGGTTGTGTTTTGCGCCATAGCGGGCGCGGCAAGCATCGTGATAAGGCTCAGTCCCAACCCGGCAATTCTTCTCTTGTGCACCGCATGTCTCCTGATCGTCGAGGCGTCCGAGGGGGATCGGCGCCAGCGCTATTGTAGAGAAATGGCGGACGGAACAAAAACGGCGCAACGCCCATGGTTGGGGCGTTGCGCCGTGCAAAACAGCGTGTCAATGACTGATCATCCAAGGCCTGCCAGCAGGCCGTTTGAGTCCGCCCGATGCGTCCTGACTGGCCCCCGCCAACGCCACCTTGCCGCCGGAACAACAACTGCATCCCGCCCGGTGGCGTCTCGCGGACCCATCGCCCGACTGACGTGGCGCATGCGCCGCGCGCTCATTCGTTGCGTGCGCGTTGCGGCTTGCACCGCCCATCAAGGCCAGCGACGGCGCTGAAATTACCCGCGCCCCCTCGCCGCCACATTCCGGGCAATGACATGGTGCGTCGCGATCCGTGATCCGTCGCATCACCGCAAACGGCCCGCAACGCCCGCAATCGAAGTCGTATATCGGCATGGTTTCCTCCGTTCGACGCGATGCGTCAGGACTTCACGAGATCGGGCGAACACGGCATATCCACACCGCCCTTCACATGCTGCACCGGTCCGTCCGCGTTCGGGCGGATATCGAAGTCGAAGATCTGCGTCGGCAGCCACAGCGTCGCGCAGGCATTCGGAATGTCCACCACGCCGCTGATATGCCCTTGCACCGGCGCGCAGCCGAGTATCGAATACGCCTGCGACCCCGAATAACCGAACTTCTTCAGATACTCGATGGCATTCAGACACGCCTGACGATACGCCACCGTCACGTCGAGATAGTGCTGGCCGCCCTGCTCGTCCACCGAGATCCCTTCGAAGATCAGATAGTCGTTGTACGACGGCGTCATCGGACTGGGCTGAAACACCGGGTTGCGAATGCCGTACTTGGCCATGCCGCCCTTGATGATGTTCACGCGCATGTGAACCCAGCCGGCCATTTCAATGGCACCGCAGAACGTGATTTCGCCGTCGCCCTGACTGAAATGGAGATCGCCGACGGAGAGGCCCGCGCCATCGACATACACCGGGAAGAACACCTTCGAGCCGCGTGACAAATCCTTGATGTCGCAGTTGCCGCCATGCTCACGCGGCGGCACGGTCCGTGCGCCCGTCGCAGCTGCCTTCTCGCGCGCAGCGCCGGACAATTTCCCCATATGGGCTGTCGCGGCAAACGGCGGATTTGCCAGCGGCGGGACACGCTCGGGCGCGGTTGCAATCAGCCCGGTTTCGCGTTCGTTCCACGTCTCCAGCAGCTTCGGGTCCGGCAGACACCCGATCAGCCCCGGGTGAATCAGCCCCGCAAAATTAACGCCCGGAATATGGCGCGAACTCGTGTACAGACCGTGGAAATCCCAGATGGATTTTTGCGCGTGCGGAAAGTGATCGGTCAGGAAGCCGCCACCGTTCGTCTTTGAGAAGAAGCCGTTGAAGCCCCACTGACTGTCGGCCTTCGCGCCGATGTCCAGCAGATCGACCACAAGCAGATCGCCCGGCTCCGCGCCGTGCACACCCACGGGGCCCGACAGGAAATGCACGATCGACAGGTCGATGTCGCGCACATCATCCGCACTGTCGTCGTTCTTGATGAAGCCGCCCGTCCAGTCGTACGTCTCCAGAATGAAATCGTCGCCGGGCTTCACCCAACACGCCATCGGAATGTCGGGATGCCAACGGTTATGCACCTGCTCGTTCTCGTACGCGGACTGCTTCAGGTCGACCTTGATGAGAGTTTCTGCCATTGCGCTCGCTCCTGGTGTCAAAGCCAGTGTTGAAACACCGGCGTTCTGATAGGCGCCTTGCGGCACCGGATTTACACAGAGAGGTATTCGATGACGTACTGAAACATCAAAAGCATAGATATTGCGGACTCCATTAGATCACAACATAAAACGCCAATTTGAAACCGGTGCGTTTGGCGCATTCATGGAGTGCATGGCGCGGCATTTACCCGCTTTGACTCGAATATGAGAATGATTGTCGTTTGCATTAGAGACATATTAACGACATCTGCCATGACCGACTCTCTGATTCACCACCGGCGTGCGGGGCAACCCGTCGCGCGCCATTCACTGCAAAACACTCGTCTGGCTGCTGCTTTGGCGCTCGCGCTCGCCGCACCGTTGCCAGTGTGGGCGTTGCACGCTGCCGGCGACAACGATGCTGTACAAGCGCCGCCCGCCGACGCGGCGGCGGTCAACTTGCCTGCCGTCGAGGTCAGCGCCGCCAAGCCGGAAGCCACGACGGAAGGCACCCTCTCCTACACCACCGGCGAGACCTCGGCGGCAACCGGCTTGCCGCTGTCGTTGCGTGACACACCGCAATCGGTGACGGTCGTGACCCAACAGCGCATGGAGGATCAGCAGATGACCGCCATCACCGATGTGCTCAACAACAGCACGGGCATTTCCTCTTACGCGCTCGATGGCGCCGGCGGGCGTGTGTCGTTCTATTCACGCGGATTCGAAATCACCAATTTCAATTACGACGGTGTGCCAACGGCGGCACTTCCCAATACCTTCGTTCCGGGAGACGGTATTCAGGACGCTGCGTTTTACGACCGGGTCGAGATTGTCCGGGGCGCGACAGGATTACTGAGCGGGACCGGCAACCCGTCGGCATCTATCAATCTGGTGCGCAAACGACCAACGAAAGACTTTGCCGCTTCGGCATCGATAAGCGCGGGTTCGTGGGATAACTACCGCGAGGCCGCCGATATATCGACGCCATTGACCGTCGACGGACGCATCCGCGCTCGCGTGGTGGCAGTGAATCAGAATTCGCACTCGTTTCTGGATCGCTACAAATTGAAGCGCCAATCGCTCTATGGCGTGGTGGACGCAGACCTGACTGCGAGCACAACCCTTTCCGTCGGTTATCAGTATTCACACTCGGTGCCCAAGGGAATGCCGTGGGGCGGTCAGCCGCTGTTTTTCAGCGATGGGTCGACCACGCACTGGCCTCGTTCCACCAACATGGCCGCGAACTGGAGCACGTGGGACAGCACCCTGCAAACCGCCTTTGCCAATCTTGAGCAGCGATTCGACAACGGTTGGAAATTGCGGGCGGAATTCAGTCAGAAGCGGGCGAATGCGGATTCCCGGCTGCTGTCGGTGTTGGGCTATCCCGATAAGCTCACCGGTCAGGGGCTGATTCCCGTGACGGCCGCCGGGCTGCTCGACACCCGGCAAAATAACTTCGATGTGATGGCCACTGGCCCCTTCCGGCTTTTCGGCCGAAAACATGAACTGGTCATTGGGGCCATGGCGTCAAACCTTAACTCGGACGATCACGAAACGGGCTTTGTCTTTCCCGGCACGCCGATCGGCAACTTCTATGACTGGAACGGCAACTATCCGGAACCCGATTTCAACGCGGCGTCTTATTCGTTGACCCGAACTCGCGTGAAGCAAAGCGGGTTCTACAGTGCAGCACGATTCTCGCTGTCGGATCGGGCGAAGCTGATCGCAGGCGGTCGATTCAGCAATTACGAAGTTGATCAGAATTCAGAGACCAGTTCATTCCATGACAAGACGGCCGCGAAGTTCGTCCCTTATGTGGGGCTGGTTTATGACCTCAACGACACGTACTCCGCCTATGCAAGTTACACGGCGATCTTCAACCCGCAGACATATCGCGACAGGAATGGCGGCATTCTTTCGCCCACGACCGGAAAGAATGTGGAAGTCGGCCTCAAGGGCGAATACCTCGATGGCCGGCTCAATGCCTCGATTGCCCTCTTCCAAGCCAAGCTCGATAACGTCGCCCAAATCGACGCCGGCCGGCTTCTGCCTGATGGGACACAAGCCTATTACGCGGCCAGCGGCACCCAATCGAAGGGCGTGGATGTCGATGTGCAAGGCGAGGTGGCGCAAGGATGGAATGTGTACGCGGGGGTTTCTCACTTCACGGCATCCAATGGCGATGGCAGCCGGATGAGCAGCCAGATTCCGCGCACCACCGCTCGGCTGTTCACCACTTACCGCTTGTCCGGCGCTTGGGCTCGGCTCACGATCGGCGGCGGGCTCAATTGGCAAAGCCGCTTCTATCAATCCGCCGTCAGCCCCAACGGAACCGTGGAAGTGGGACAGAGCGCTTACGCCACCGCATCGTTGATGGCTCGATACGATTTGACGAAGCACGCGACAGTATCGATGAACGTCAATAACGTCTTCGACAGGCGGTACTACGCCATGACGGGTTTCTACAATCAGGCCCTATATGGTGAGCCGCGCAATTTCATGGTGACACTTAGCTACAAGCTGTAATGCACGGAGCAAGGCGGGATTGAAAAACATACTCGTGGTGTTAGTCGCGCGAGCACCCCTCGATTTCGTCTCATTCTTACCGCCAATTTGCCTCATTTCACAGTCATCCCCGTCTCTCGCGAAAGGTCCCGGAGTACAGTCCGGGAACCTCTGCCACAGCCAGTTCTACAGACCGTTTTGTGGCTATTTTTCGCATCAGAGATGGAGAAGTGAATGGTTTTCAAAGGCACCCGCGGGCTCGTCACCGCCACGCTGATCGGCGCGCTGTGCGTCCAGATCGCTCATGCGCAGAAGGCCCCGGATGGGGCCGCCGCTACGAAGGGGTTCAATACCTATATCCCACCGGATGTCCTCACGCCCGACACCGTCCAGACGCGAATCGGCACGCTCAACTTCGTAGATGGCGTGCCGACGGAAGACACGGCCAAACGGGCCTTCGACAACCTCGATTTCCTTCGCGGCGTGGAGGTGTTCCTCAACCTCATGCCCGCTGCGAGCATTGAAGCGATCCGCCGCTCAAGCGTTGCGCTCGGTGCGACGAAGAGCCATCAGGCCACCATCTACGATCAACTGGCCGATTCGAATCCGCTGCTGCTTACCGCCAACACTGACACGGTCTATGCCTTCGGCGTGCTCGACCTTGAGACCGATGGCCCGACTGTGGTCGAAGTGCCGCCGGGCAGTGGTCCGGGAACCGTCAACGATGCATTCTTCCGCTTCGTCATCGACATGGGCGTGCCCGGACCAGATCGTGGCAAGGGCGGCAAGTACTTGATCGTGCCCGCAGACTACACGGGCAAGTTACCGAAGGATGTGAAAGATGGCGGCGAGTACTACATTGCACGCTCGCCGTCCTATGTGAACATCGTGGTCTTGCGCGGTTTCCTCGTCGACGGCAAACCTGACGTAGCGTCGAAGATGTTCCGCGACGGCTTCAAGGTCTATTCACTCAGCAAGGCAAAGCACCCGCCGAAGATGGAGTTCATCAATTCCTCGAAGCAAGCGTTCAATACGGTGCACGCCAACAACTTCGAGTTTTTCAAGGAACTGGATCACGTCATCCAGAAGGAACCCATCGGTTTCATTGATCCCGAACTGCGTGGACTGGTCGCCTCGATCGGCATCCGCAAGGGCAAGGCATTCGCGCCGGATGAGCGTATGACGAAGACGCTCACCGAAGCCGTCGCCGTCGGTAACGCCACTGCCCGGGCGATCAGCTTCCGAAATCGCGATCCGCGCGCCTATCTGTATCCGAATAGCCAATGGCGTGTCGGCTTTATCGGCGATGACTACCGCTGGCTCGGCGGTGACGGCACCCCGGGCCGCGACCTCGATGCCCGCACGGGCTTCTTCTATGTCGCCACGGTCAATACGCCGGCGATGGCCGCGAAACTGGTCGGCAAAGGGTCGCAATACGCCCTGTCCAGCGCGGACGCGACGGGCAAGCCATTCGACGGTGCGAAGCATTACCGGTTGCGCATTCCCGCCAACGTGCCGGCAAAGGACTTCTGGTCGGTGGTTATTTATGATCCGCAGACCCGCTCCGAGCTACAGACTTCGCAGCCGTTCCCCAGCAAGAACAACAAGCGTGACAAGCTGATCACCAACGCTGACGGGTCCGTCGACCTGTACTTCGGGCCGGTGGCGCCCAAGGGCAAGGAAGCCAACTGGATGCAGACCGTGCCGGGCAAAGGCTGGTTCACGATCCTGCGACTGTATGGCCCGCTTGACGCATGGTTCGACAAGACGTGGAAGCCAGGCGAAATCGAAGAAGTGCAGTAACTCGGCGCGTTGGCTGAGCCATGGCAGGTCGCGCGCCGATCTGCCATGGCCCGGCGGCATCGTAGCACCGTGGCGTTGACGCCACCGCCCTGAAACCCCGGAAACAAATTTGCCTGATATTCTTGCGGACGAAAGGCGCGCGATCTGAGGCGCGTTTTCTGCCTTTACCGTTAAGAACATCCACCAATGAATTCAACACCTGGGTCTGTTGCACAGACGACAACGGGCGTCGCCGCAGGTCTGGCACTCCTGTATTTCCTTCGCCCGGTACTCATCCCTTTCTTCCTCGCCGTCCTCCTGCGAATTCTCATTTCGGGCATCGTTCTGGTGGTGGTTCGCCTCCTCCCGCGCGCGCCGAAATGGCTGATCCTCGTGGCGACGGCAGCGATTGTGGGTTTCAGCGCCTATAGCATTTTCATCATCACGCTTCAGGGCATCAGCGATCTGATCCAGCAAGCGGCTGACCTTCCCGCGCAGCTCGATCGCCTCATTCGGACGGCCACCGTGGGTTTCGGGCGGAAGTTCGATCTGGCGACGGTGCTCGGGTTGATCGATCTGCCGAAGTTTGAACACACCATCGCGACGTGGCTGGGCGACGCCGTGTCGATGGCGTTTCTGACGCTGATGTTTCTCGTGTTCATGCTGCTTGGCGCCTCACGAAACACTGAACCGAAAATTCTGCGCATCACGACGAGCGAGGCCCGGGCGAATTCTCAGCGCATCGTGCTCAACAAGATCGTGCATGGCGTGCAGGCTTACCTGATCTCGCAGACGGCAATCAATCTGGCGATTGCGGTGATCTCCGCGCTGGTCTTCCGTGTCGCGGAACTGCCCAACACGGCATTCTGGGCCGTGACGGTATTCCTGCTGGCGTTCATGCCTGTCATCGGGCCGTTTGTGGCGAGTGTTGTGCCCGCCCTGTTTGCCGCGATCCATAGCGACTCGATTTCGGTGCCGCTCGCGGTGTTTGTCGTCACGCTTGCCATCTTCCAGATTGCGCACAACCTTGTGCAACCCAAGCTTCAGGCGAAAAGCACCAACACCGACCCATTGGTCGGGATTTTCGCGCTTGGCGTCTGGACGCTGGTCTGGGGCGTGCCCGGGGCCATTCTCTCGACACCGCTGACGGTACTCGTGATGGTGATCGCCGCGCAGTTTCAAAGCAGCCGATGGTTGGCGATTCTTATCTCTCACGACGGCGCGCCCGACGCGGCGCTTGTACCACCCGAGAAGTGAGCGTGTGGTGAACGTGTAGCGAGCTGAACAGACTCGAGTTCTGAAGCACATAAAAAAAAGCCACCTTCGACGAGGTGGCTTTTTTCTTACTGATTCAACGAGGACATCACGCCGCCTGGCGCTTCACTGCCCCCACTTCCGGAGCCGTCAATAGACCGGCGCCATGCCTGTCGGCCGATGCTTGAAGCGCCGGTGCACCCAGTAATACTGCTCGGGGAATCGGACCACTTGTTCCTCAAGGAAGGCGTTCATGCGACGCGCGTCGATCTCATCGCTTCCTGACGGAAAGTCGGCGAGCGGCTCGAAAATCGTCAGCTTGTACCCTTGATAATCCGGGAGCACCTCGGTCACGAACGGCACCACCCGCGCACGCCCCAGTTTCGCAAGACGCGAAACGGCCGTGAGTGTGCAGGCCGGAACGCCGAAGAAAGGGACGAACACGGAGTTGTCGATGCCTTGATCCATATCGGCGGCGATCATGACGGGTTTGCCGGAGCGCAGCAACGCCACAATCTTTTTGCCGCTGGTGGCGCGCTCGATCATCTCTGCACCGAATCGGCCGCGTTGCTTCTTGGCCAGATCGCACAGACCTTTGCTCGACATGCGTGTGTACAGCGATGCCACGGGAAGGTGCGTCGAATAGAGCATGCAACCGACCTCGATGCCGACAAAGTGGAACCCCATGAAGATCGTGGGCGGCGCGTCGGGGTCGTCGAGATCGATTTTGCTGTCGAGCTGGACGATATTCTGGATCGACTTGGCGCTGCCGAACCACTGGATGCCGCGCTCGAGATAGCTGCGAACGACATGGCGGAAGTGGGTTCTGGCGAGCGTCTGATGTTCGGCGCTGGTCTTGTCGGGGAAGCAAAGACGCAGATTGACGAGGACGATATGCTTGCGGCGGCTCGGGAGTGCATACAGGACTGTGCCGACAACCATCCCGAGCCTTGCGACCAACGGATACGGCAGTACGGACAATACGCGTAGCAACGCCACGATGAGCGCGAGGCTGAGGCGTTTCACGGTGAGTTTTCCCTCTGGGGGCCAACGTTGGAGGGCGAATTCAAGCGCCACGCTGACGGCCGTTAGGCTTGTCCTTACATCGTGGCAATGCTTTCGCTTGAGATACTGACCGTGGGTTGCACAACACAAGCTATGGTCAACAAGTGAGCAGATGACTGGAGCTGAGGCGACTCGCGAACTGGCGCAGTGTAACAGGTAGTCCAGTGTCCTTAGCCAACTGTTCCTAGTCGTGGTAGCGGTGGCGGCCTTTCAATGCCTAACCTGCAACGCCCCTCGTTGTGAAACATCACGCCCCGCGCAGTGCCTGCCCCGCCGCCGCCCGTACCCTCAACGCCATCACCAACCCACCAACCAACATCACCGCTGCCACTGCAAACGTCACGCGCATGCCGCCGCTGATGGATTGTGCGGAAGCCATTTCCAGCGCCACGTTTCCGCTCGCGGCACTGAACACCGCGCCCATTACCGAGACGCCGGTAATCAGTCCGAGGTTGCGTGACAGGCTCAGCATGCCGGCGACGACACCCCGCTGCGCCGGATCGGTCTGGCGCATCACCGCCGTATTGTTGGCCCCCTGAAACGTGGCGTAATGGATCGTCATCAGCACCAGCGGTGCCAGATAGCCCAGCACCCCGAAACGCAACGGCATGCACGCCAGCAACCCCGCACCCAACGACATGCCGCTCAGGCCCACGATCGTCATGCGTTGCGCACCGAAACGGTCCACCAGACGTCCCGCCGGTACCCCCGAAAATGCCGACGACAACGGTCCCACCGACATCGTCAGCCCCACCAGCGTTGCCGCCAGCCCCAACCCGTGAGACAGATAAAACGGTCCGACCACGAAGGTCGTCATCATCACGCATGCGACCACCGCACTCATGATCAGGCTGGCAATGAGTCGCGGTTGTCGCAGCAGTGCCAATTGCACCAGCGGCGCCCGTGCCCTGCCCTGCACCATCACAAACAAGATCGCACCCGCCAGCGCCGCCATCAGCAAGCTCACGTTAAGCCCGCCAAAATGGCCACGTCCCAGCGTCATCGCCAAGGCATAAGCCGTCAACGTCAACGCCAGCACCAGCGTGCCTGCGTGGTCAAACCCCGGGCGCGGCGTTGTGCGGCGTGCATCCTCAGCCAGATAGCGATAGGCCAGCCACCAAGCCAGCAACCCCAACGGCACCTGAATCAGGAAGATCGCCCGCCAGCCGATAGCACCAATCACGATGCCGCTCAACGATGGCCCCAGCGACGTGCCGGCGGCAGACATCGTGCCCAACAGTCCCATGGCACTTCCAGTGCGCTCTTTGGGGACGGTGGCACCCACCATTGCCATGGTCAGCGCCATCATGACCGCGCCGCCCACGCCTTGCAGCGCGCGTGCCGCAATCAGCAACGGCAGATTTGGCGCCAAGCCGCATCCGATCGACGCTACGGTGAACAAGCCGATGCCGCCCAACAGCAAACGGCGCCGACCGACCATATCCCCCAGACGCCCGGCGCTGACGATCAGCGACGTGATCGCCAGCAGATAGGCCAGCACCACCCACTGCACGGCCTGAAAGCTCGCGCCGAAGACCTGAGCCAGCGTCGGCAGGCTCACATTGGCAATGCTGGTATCCAGCGACGACATCAGCATCGAAAGGCATAACGCCGCCAGCGCCATGCGCGTGCTGGCGGTGACGGGCGTAGCGGGAGCGCTTGGCGTATTGGGCGTATTGGGCGTATTGGGCGTATTGGGCGTATCGGGTGAATTGGGTGTAACGGCCGAAGCCGTCGAAGGTGGGACGATGACTGTCTTGGGTTGCATAGCCGGTGCCTGTTCATATTGACGATGCAACAAAGCATATCGGCGCTTAATATGTGGCGGAAGACGCAGCATTTGCACTTTATAAATGCATCAGACGCCATCTCTCATTCCTATGACGAGCCCCCTCGTGCGGCCCCCATCATGCAAAAGCCTGACTTCAATCTCCTGCATACCCTCGACGTCTTGCTGGCCGAAGGCAACGTGGCGCGTGCCGCACGGCGGTTACAACTCAGTCCGTCCGCGATGAGCCGGGCGCTGGCCCGCCTGCGCGAGACCACTGGCGACCCTTTGCTGGTGCGCGCCGGGCGTGGTCTGGTGCCCACCCCGCGTGCGCTCGCCTTGCGCGATCAGGTCAGCCAGCTCGTTCAGGACGCCACGACGGTGCTGCGACCGGCCCGACAGGTGGACCTGGCAACACTGGAACGCAGTTTCACCCTGCGCTGCAATGAGGGCTTCGTCGAGACCTTCGGGCCGCAATTGATCGCCCGCGCGGCGGAGACGGCACCCGGCGTACGACTGCGCTTCGTGCAAAAGCCCAACAAGCAAAGCAACGCGCTGCGTGACGGCATCGTGGATCTCGAGACGGGCGTGATCGGCAAGGACACAGGGCCGGAAGTGCGCACACAGGCGTTGTTTCGTGACCGCTTCGTTGGTGTGGTGCGCCTCGGCCATCCTCTGACCCGGGGCAAACTCACGCCGGAACGCTACGCCGCCGGTGACCATGTCTTGGTGTCGCGACGCGGGCTCGATCGCGGTCCGGTCGACGACGTACTGGACGCCATGCAACTGCACCGGCGCGTGGCTGCTATCGTTGGTGGCTTTTCTACCGCGCTGGCGATCGCGCGCGCATCCGATCTGATTGCGGGCGTGCCCGAGCGGCACACTCGCAGCCTTCGTGCCGATATGCACACCTTCACATTGCCGGTCGCGACACCGGTGTTGACGGTCTCGATGCTGTGGCACCCACGCATGGACGCAGACCCGGCACACATCTGGCTGCGAGCGCTGGTGCGCGAGGTGTGCGCAACACCGTGATGTCACTCCATAAAAGAAGGACGTAAACGACAAAGGGTTACGAGAAAACTCGTAACCCTTGTTTCAATCACCACTGCTGGCGCCCTGCGCAGGCGCCGCGTCAAAACTTACAGCGCCATATCCGGCACTTTCTTGATCACGCCCGGATTCGCGACCGGCGCAGTGTTCGGGACGAACCCATCCAGACTCGGCGACGCGATGGCGAGTTGCAGCGTTTCGGCCGTGCTTGCCCATTCCTTCGCCAGCAACTCCGGATTTTCGTTGAGCTTCTTGCCGTAGCTCGGCACGATCTCACGAATCTTTTGCTGCCACGCGGGCGTTTTCATCTGCTCGGGGAACACACGTTCCAGCAGCGAGAGCATGATCGCCGGCGAGGTCGAGCCACCCGGCGACGCGCCCAACAGCGCCGATGCCGAGCGATCTCCCGACACCACGACTTCCGTGCCGAGCTTCAGAATGCCGCCCTTCACCGGATCGTTCTTGATGATCTGCACGCGCTGACCGGCTTCCCACAAACGCCAGTCTGCGTCCTTGGCCTCAGGCATGTAGTGACGCAGCGCATCCATCTTTTGCGATTGCGACAACGCCAACTGCTGCGCCAGATACTTCACCAGCGCAAATTCATGGGCGCCGACCTGCAACTGCGGAATCACGTTGGAAGGCGTCGTTGCCTTGGCCAGATCGAAGTACGAGCCGTTCTTGAGGAACTTGCTCGACCACGTCGCAAACGGTCCGAACAGGATGACCTTCTTGCCGTCGAGCACGCGGGTATCCAGATGGGGCACCGACATGGGGGGCGAACCGGTATCCGCGAGACCGTAGACCTTTGCCAGATGGCGCGAGGCAATCTCGGGCTTGTCCGTCACCAGGAACTCGCCACCAACCGGGAAACCGCCGTATTGCTTGCCTTCCGGAATGCCCGACAGTTGCAGCAGCGGCAAAGCAGCGCCGCCCGCACCGATAAACAGATACTTCGCATCGACCGTCTGGATCTTCGAGCTGTCGTTGACGTCGAAGGCGGACACACGCCACGAACCATCTTCGTTACGCGTGATCGAGCGCACTTCATACCCGGTCGTCACCTTGACCGAGTTACCGCTGAGATGCTTGTAGAACTGGCGCGTGATCTCGCCCAGATTCACGTCGGTCCCGAGCGGCGAGCGCGTGGCGGTCACCACTTCGTCCGGCTTGCGGCCTTCCATCATGATCGGAATCCACTCGGCGATCTTCGCCGGGTCGGTCGTCATTTCCATCCCGGCAAACAGCGGCGATGCCTTCAATGCCTCAACGCGCTTGCGGATGAATTCACGATTCTCCTGTCCGAAGACAAGATTCATGTGCGGCGTCGAGTTGATGAACTCACGCGGATTGCCAAGCACGCCCTTGCGCACTTGATGCGACCAGAACTGGCGCGAAATCTGGAAATTCTCGTTGATGCCGATGGCCTGGGTGATATGAACATTGCCCTTGTCGTCCATCGGGGTGTAGTTCAGCTCACACAGCGCCGAGTGACCAGTGCCGGCGTTGTTCCAGCCGTTCGAGCTTTCTTCCGCGACCTTGTCCAGACGTTCGAACACCTCGAAGGTCCAGTTCGGTTCCAATTCGGACAGATAAACACCCAGCGTTGCGCTCATGATGCCGCCGCCGATGAGCAGCACGTCAACCTTGCGATCTGCCTTGGCGGCACGATACTGACTACCAAACAGGTACGAGTACCCACCCCAGACGGCCGCGGCCCCTACGGCGGCGGCAATGAACTTGCGTCGGGAGAATGGCTTGCGGCCGCCACCAGGCGTCGTCTTGTTGTCCGTTTTATCCATGAGAATCAATCACCTTCAAAAAAACCGTGTGGAGTCGCCGGATCAAACAGTCCCGGGGACAAGCGGTCTCCTCTCACATGCGTTCTTCTCTCATGGGCGCCTGCCTATACCACACTGGCAGACGTCTTAGGGTCGGCGGCTCAGATGCGATGCCGGTTGCCGAGTGACGCGAGGCCCGGATTGTAACGCAGTCCCACGGTCGAGCGCTTGGAAGCCGCAGGATGAGAATGGGCATATCGACACGTTTATTGGGAGGTCACAAAGTCAGACTACGCATATCGCGGCGGAATCGAGGCGTATTCGAGGCGGATTCGCAGCGAAATCGTGGTGTATTCGTGCCGTATTGCGATCAGCGCAAGGCATCCGCCACGAGCTTGCGGAACCAGCGGTGCGCCGCGTCGTTGTGAAACCGGGGATGCCAGAACTGCCGCACGGTGAGGTCCGGCAGGGCAATCGGCAATTCGAACGCATCGACGTGGGCCATCTTGCCGAACAGGTCGGCCAGCTCGTTCGGAATTACGGCGATGAAGTCCGAATTCGCGACCAGACTGGGTACCGCCAGCAGGTAAGGCACTTCGACCCCCACGTTCAACCGGGTGCCGCGCTTGTGCAGTTCCTTGGCGAGGAGTTCGTTGGTCATTGCCAGCGTGGCCGCCACCACGTGCCGCGTATTCATGAACGTCTCGGCGTCCATGGCCGCTACCTTCCCCGCTTTGCCCCGCTTGCTTTCTCCGGCGCGACGAATACCCACCAGCGACCGCGTGAACAGGCGTTGTTGATGCAGATGCTCGCCCATCCGGTCGAGATAGCCGATCGCCAGATCCAGTTCGCCGTCCTGCAAGGCCGCACCGAGTTCGGCGGCGGGCACCTGAATCGGGCGCAGCGTCGCCATCGGGGCATGTTCGGCCAGTGCCGCGAGCAGCCTCGGCAGCAGGACAATCATGCCCATGTCGCTCAGACAGACCGAGAACGTGCGGCGCGTGTCCGTCGGCTCGAACGCGCGGGCGCCCAACACGTCCTGCCGGATCAACGCCAATGCGCGGGAGACGCCATCCGCCACGCGCTCGCCGGTCGGCGTCGGTGCCATGACGGCGCCCGCCCGCACGAACAGATCGTCGCCGAATCGCGTGCGCAGCCGTCCTAGCGCGTGGCTCACCGCCGGTTGTGTCAGCCCGAGGCGCTGCGCCGCACGTGACACGCTGCGCTCCGCCATCAACGCCTCGACGACATAGAGAAAGTTCAGATCGGGGTATTCCACTCGTGTCTCCTGATGGCGTCTGCGCGCCGTGATGCCGCCACTATGCCATCACTGCAATATGCATTGAATTCATAATCTCTATGATTTTCATTTTATAGATTTATACATCGTGGCCGCGTACCTTTGCATCAACACGTCGCGACAGACGTGACAAAGATGAGCATCAGGAGACGATGGCGATGGATTGCGATGTATTGATCGTGGGCGCTGGCCCCGTGGGTTTGTTTTTAGCGGCGTCGCTCGGGCAACAAGGCCTGCGAGTCGAAGTCTTCGACACGAAACCCGGTACCAGCCAGCACCCGGCCGCGAATGCCAACAGCGCGCGCACGATGGAGCACTTCCGGCGCATCGGCGTCTCGGCCCATATTCGCCAGTTGGGGCTCCCCCCGGACCAGTCCCCCGACGTGGCTTACTTCACGGCCATTTCCGGACACGAACTGGCACGGCTTTCGCAACCGGCGTCGCGCGATGCCGTGGCCTATGCCAAGGCGCACAGCTTCACGTGGCCCACGCCGGAGCCGCCGCATCGTTGCTCGCAGCTCTATATAGAACCGGTGCTGCTCGACGCTGCCCGTCGCCAATCGACGTGTAACGTCCACTTCGACGCCACAGTCACCGACCTTGCGCAAGATGCCGAGGGCGTAACCGCGGTCGTCACGCTGGCTCACACGGCGGATCGCCCGGCACAGGTGCGTCGCGTACGCGCCCGCTACGTCGTCGGTTGCGACGGCCCGCGCAGTTTCGTGCGGCGCTCGCTGGGGCTTCGCTACGGCGGCGTGGCCAGTGAGAAGCGATCGTTCATGGGCGGTCAGATGGAGGCCGTGTATTTCTACGCGCCAACGCTCGTCGAAGCGAGCGGCAAGGCACCGGCGTGGCAATACTGGACCTTTGGCCCCACGCAGCGTGCCTTGATCGTGGCCGTAGACGGCCGGGGGCACTTCATCATGAACGTGCAACTCCACGACGATGAAACGCCGTCGGTGGATGTCGTGCGCTCACGCATCGCGCAGGCGCTCGGTGCCGATATTGCGTTCGAAGTGAAGAGTTCGTCCGCGTGGACGGCCGGACACGCCCTCGTGGCGGAGCGCCTGGCCGTCGGCCGCGTGTTTCTCTGCGGTGACGCGGCGCACTTGTTCACGCCGACCGGCGGGCTGGGCTACAACACCGGCATCGACGACGCGGCCAATCTGGCGTGGAAGCTCGTCGCACTGGTGCGCGGAAGTGCCGGTGAAGCACTCGCTCAGAGCTACGACGCCGAACGACGCCCGGCCGGCGAGCGCAACACCGCATTCGCACGCAATTTCGCCGACAGCATCGGCTACGTCGCCCTGCCCCGCGAAGCCTACGAACAAGGCCCGGCAGGCGACGCGGCAAGGCGCGCGGTCGGTGAATACCTCGCGTTTCACGCGCGCCACGAGTTTGTGATTCCCGGTGTCCATCTGGGCACACGATACGAAACATCGCCGCTCCTGACGGCAGAACCCGGCAGCCCGCCCGCCGACAACGCCAATCTCTACGTGCCATGCGCGCGCGCCGGGCATCGCGCCCCACACGCGTGGCTCGCCGACGGCAGTTCTCTGTATGACGCGATGGGACAGCAGTTCACGCTGCTTTGCGCGGATGGTCAGACACCGGATGCCAGCGCGGTAGAAGCCGCCCGAGACGTGCTCGGCGAGATTGCCGTTGTCGTACCGACGTCCGCCGACGCCGCGATGCTCAAGCGACTTTACGAACGCAACTACGTGTTGATCCGCCCCGACCTTCATGTCGCGTGGCGCGGCGATGCCCTCGACGACGCCTTCGTGAGCGCGGCTCGCCGCAGTCTGGCACTGGACCCACGCGATGCGGTTGGCGCCACCGCACAAGCCGCCCCGGATTCGATTTTGCAGTCCTGACCGACCAACGATAGGAACCCCGCCTCACTTCCATTAATCGCTTTTCAGTTGCGACATGCCGGCCACGCGCTTGAATAACAGACGCTGGCAGTCGCAGACCGGTGGCGTCATTGCCGGCTACCTTCAGGAGACAACGATGTACGTAGATTCGACGTCGCAAGCGTCCACGCGTGCCGACACGGCGGTGCGCGGCCAGACGCGCGAGCGCATGACGGCACTGCAACGGCTCACACTTTTCCTCTGCTTTCTGATCGTCGCGGCCGATGGTTTCGACGTGGCCAGCGTCGGCTATGTCGCGCCGCTGCTCAAACATCAATGGTCGCTGAGCCCCGCAGAGCTTGGGCCGGTCTTCGGGGCGGGCCTGTTCGGCCTGACCATTGGCAGCTTTCTCTTCGGCCCGCTTGCCGACCGCATCGGCCGCAAGCGCGTCATCCTGATCTCGATGTTTCTGTTCGGTATCGGCAGCCTCGCGTGCGCGTGGTCGCCCTCCGTCGGCTGGCTCGTCTTTCTTCGGTTCCTGACCGGCGCGGGACTGGGCGGCGCCATGCCCAACGCCATCACGCTGTCGTCGGAATACAGCCCGGCGCACAACCGCGCATGGCTCGTCACGCTGATGTTCTGCGGCTTTACGCTCGGACTCGCCTGCGGCGGCTATGTCGCGGCGTGGCTGATTCCGCACTTCGGCTGGCAAGGCGTTTTCATCTTCGGCGGGCTGGCACCGCTCGTTCTGGTGCCGGTCGTCGCGTGGCAATTGCCCGAGTCGCTGCGCTTTATGGCGGGCAAACCGGCTTTCGCAAAGCAGATGCAACGCACGCTCGCCCGTCTGGGTGAACGTGGCGCGGCGTCTTTTGCGGCGGAAGCCATGGCGGAACGCCAGCAGGCCGAAGGGGCGAATGGCGCGCACGGCACGAACGCCGTCGCAGAGCGCCCGGTGGCAACCCTCTTCAATGCCCACTACCGCACCGGCACGCTGCTGCTGTGGCTGGCGTTCTTTTGCACGCTGTGGGTCTACTACCAGATCAGCAGTTGGCTGCCGACGGTACTTACCGAAAGCGGAATCGGCGTGGCACATGCGGCGCAAGTGGGCGCAATGCTGCCGATCGGCGGCACGCTCGGGTCGTTGCTCAATGCGCGTCTGATGGACCGGTTCAATCCGTTTGTCGTGCTCGCGTTCTCTTATGTCGTCGCCGCCGTCTCCATTGCGCTCATCGGCACGTCGCTGCATTCGACGACGCTGGTTTTCGTCACCGTGTTCTTCGCCGGGTTCGGTTTGTCGGGGGCGCAGACCGGCGCCAACGTGCTCGTCGCGGGCTTCTACACCACCGGGGCGCGTGCCACGGGCGTGAGCTGGGCGCTTGGCGTCGGGCGTGTCGGTTCGATCATCGGGTCGATGACCGGTGGTTTGCTGCTCGCCGCCCTGTCGTCCGTGCAGGTGTCGTTCGTCGTGTTCGCGGTGCCGGCCGTGATCGCCGGCATTGCCATGATCGCCAACGGTCTGCGCTACCGCCGTCAGATGGCGTCCGCGTAACGGCGGTCACCGCTGCTCCTCACATTCAATCTTTCTTCCTCTGGAGTCACCATGCGTTTTGTCAGCTTTGAACTCGACGGCAAGTCCTGCCTCGGTGTGCGCGATGCCGAGAGCATCCGCGTGCTCGGCGAATATGCCCTCGAAGACCTGCTTGCCGATGGCGTCGATCTCGTCGCATTTGCCAAGGCCAATCCGTCCTCGCGTCACGTCAGCGCCGACACCGTGCGTTTGCTGGCACCGTTGCGCCGCCCGCCGAAGATCCTTTGCGTCGGCTTGAACTACCGCGACCACTCGGCTGAGAGCCAATACGCCCAGCCGGACTATCCGACGCTCTTTACTCGTGTGAATACGAGCCTCGTCGCGCACGACGCGCCGATCGTCCGGCCGGATGTGCCCGACAGCGAAGGCGTCGACTATGAAGGCGAGTTGGCCGTGGTGATCGGTCGCGGCGGCCGCCATATCCGTCACGAAGACGCGCTGGATCACGTCGCGGGCTACTCGGTGTTCAACGACGGGTCCATTCGCGAATACCAGTTCAAGACGCCCCAATGGACCATGGGCAAGAACTTCGACGCCACCGGCGCGTTCGGCCCCGATCTGGTGACGGCCGACGAATTGCCGGCAGGCGCACGTGGCTTGCTGTTGCAGACGCGTCTGAACGGCGAAGTCGTGCAGTCGGCCAGCACCGACGACATGGTGTTCGACGTTGCCACGTTGATCGAGGTCATCAGTCAGGCCATCACGCTGGAGCCGGGCGACGTGATCGTGGCCGGTACGCCGTCGGGCATTGGCTGGGCACGCACGCCGAAGCTGCTGATGCGCGAAGGCGACGTATGCGAAGTCGAAATCGAGCGCGTGGGCCTGTTGCGCAACGCGATTGCCGACGAAGTGACGCTGCGCAAGTCGCGCGCCTGATGCTTACCTGCTGCCGGCATCGCGCGAACCGCGTGCGATGCCGGCAGGTCTTTGCCCGGAGGACGTCATGACTGCATCGCCATTGCCCGGCGCGCCGTGCGCCGTGCATTCGATCGATCACTTTGCACTCAACGTGCCGTCGCTGGCACAAGCGCAGCATTTCTTCACAGCATTCGGTCTGGAAGTGAGCGAAGCCGCCGCGTCCGGTCAAGCACTCGACCTCCGTGCGGCGGACGGCCATCGCTGGGCGCGCGTGCTGCCGGCGGACGGCAAGTCGCTTGCCTATCTGCAATTCAACTGCTTTGCGCAGGATTTCGACGCGCTGCGTGCACAGGTAGTGCGAGCGGGGGCAACGCCTGCGGACGCACCGGCGTCGCTCAAGAACACCGGCGTCAGTCCGCCCGACGCCGGTTTCTGGTTCCACGACCCCGACGGCAACCTGATCGGCGTGCGCGCCGGCGTGAAGACATCGCCCGACGCGAAACCGTCGTTCACGCTGAATTCCACCGCCAACGGTGCGCGAGGCACGCATTGCCGGCACGACGTGGTGCAGGTACGGCCACGCCGCCTGTCGCATGTGCTGCTCTTTACGCCTGACGTTCTGGGCTCGCTGGCGTTCTACAGCAACGCACTCGGGCTACGGTTGTCGGACCGCTCGCAGGATCTCATCGCCTTCACACATGCGCCGCACGGCTGCGACCACCATCTGGTGGCCTTCGCGAAGAGCCATGCGCGCGGCTGGCACCACTGCTCATGGGACGTTGCGAGCCTGGACGAAGTCGGCAATGGCGCTGCGCAGATGGCGGCGGCGGGCTACCGCCACGGCTGGGGCACAGGACGGCATGTGCTCGGCTCGAACTACTTCCACTACGTGCAGGACCCGTGGGGATCGTTCAGCGAGTACTCGGCCGACATCGACTACGTCGCGAAGGACCAGACATGGCCCGCCGGTGACTTCGACCCCGAAGACTCGCTGTACCTGTGGGGCCCTGAAGTGCCCGCCGATTTCATTCGCAATACGGATACCCCTGCCGACACACCTATAGATATCCCTCGCGCCTGAGCGCGTCGGCACAACAGACCAGACACACTGGCATCGACTGAGGAGACAGCAATGAAAGCAGCAACGGTGCGCCTGATGGGCGTAACGGCGACGGCGCTCGCCTGTTTGAACGCGAGTCCGGCATTCGCACAGAGCAACATCCAGCTATATGGCGTGCTCGACACGGGCATCGAATTCGTCACGCACGCCGGACCGACGGGCGATAGCCTCTGGCGCGTACCCGGCATCACAGGGACGATGCCCTCACGCTGGGGCATTCGCGGTAACGAGGATCTCGGCGGCGGCCTGCATGCATTGTTCACGCTTGAGAACGGGTTCAATGTGCGCGCTGGCGATGTGAATCAGGGCGGACGGCTGTTCGGCCGCCAGTCGTGGGTCGGGTTGCAGAACGACTGGGGAACGCTGAGCTTCGGGCGCCAGTATTCGATGACGTTCTGGGCGCTGTCCGACGCGGATATTCTCGGGCCGGACATCTACGGCGGACTGGGGTCGTTCGACGCGTATATCCCGAATGCCCGCAGCGATAACACCGTTGCCTACAAACAGACGTGGCAGGGCCTGACGTTCGGCGCGACATGGTCGTTCGGGCGCGACAACGGTGGCACGGGCAACTCGCCGGGGCAAGGCACCTGCGCGGGGAACGGCACGGGGGCGAACGGTTCACCGGCTTGCCGCCAATGGTCGGCCATGCTGCGCTACGACACGGCGTCGTTCGGCGTTGCCACTGCCTACGATCAACAGCGCGGCGGCCCGGGCGCAGCGGCAAACTTCTTCGACGGCGTGGCCCCTGTCGCTATCGCAGGCAGTGGCGCGACCGACACGCGCATTCAGGTCAACGGCTATGTCAAAGGCGGCAGCTGGAAAGTCGGCGGCGGGTGGCTCGGGCGGCGCGTGAGTACCGACGCAGCCGGGCTGCCCGGCGTCAACTCGGACATGTTCTATCTGACGGCGTCGTACACATTGGCACCGCAGTATGTGATCGACGGCGGCGTGTATCGCATCGTGAATGCGCAACACGATACCCGCGGGACCATTGCCGCATTGCGTGGCACGTGGCTGCTCTCCCGCCGCTCGGCGGTGTACCTGCAAACCGGCTATCTGTTCAACAGTGCGCGTGCGGCGTACACCCTCAGCCAAGGTGGCGCGGGGGCTTCGCCGAACGCGGGGGTGAACCAGCTAGGGGTGATGGCCGGGGTGCGTCATACGTTCTGACGTCGCTGGTTAAATCGGACGGGCGCGCACTCTGGGTATCACAGCGCGCCCTTTCCGCCGTCTTCGAGCAACTTCAGGAGCGGCGGCGACTTGAACATCGTCTCCGGTTGCACCCGTTCCCAGAGGCTCCCGAGTCCTTGCTGCCGGCCGCGCTCGTCCTCATGCCGCAACCACTGTTCAACCGTGCGGATGCGGTTCGGATGAATGTCGTCGAGCAATGCGTAGTCACGCTGGATGACGTTGTGTTTCCAGACATTCCAGAAGCCAGTGAAGTTGTCCCGGAAGCTCATCGTGCTGTTGTCGTTCGGATCGGCGTTGTAGCCGGCGGGACGGAGTGCGGCGGTCTTGAGCGGGCCGTTCCAGTAGGTGTCCAGATCCGTGTCGATGTAACGCGCCGGATGCCCCGTCACTCGCTCGAACGCCTCGGCGAGTTGGTGGTACCCAACCGGCTCGATCGCGACTTCAAGGTTCATCCCGTTCGCACACTCGGCATTGTCGAACAGCCAACGCGCGTAGTAGCCGCAATCGGCCAAGGCAACGTGCGGCACGGCGCCGTTGCCGAGTGGCACGCGCCACGTCAGCACACCGTCTTCCACGAACGGCATCATCGGCGTCATGGCTGAAATGGCCATCTCCATATACGGCCCGGTCGTGAACACCGCCGCGCCCATACGCTCACGGTTGGTCTGGTTTTGGAACAGGATCCACTCGCCGATACGCCCTTTGCCGTCATAGTGGCCGACGCGGAAGCGCGAGTCGTAGCCCGCCTTCTTCAATGCGTAGTCGAGGTTGCCGTACACGAAGAACCTGACGCCCTCCTCCAGTGCGATTTCGTAGGCCCGGATGGCCCAATACATCTCTGTCTTTTCGCCAGTGTTGAAGCCGTCGAGATTGATGTAGGCCCCATCGCAGCCCCGGAAGCCTTCTCGCAGCACGGCTTCGTCGGCAAACGTGCCTTTCAGGATGGATACGTTGCCGAGCGCGAGCAATGCCTTGGCCCGCCGGGACTCGGGGTCGCGGCTTAGCGCGCGCACGGCGTACTTGCCGTCGGCCACGAGCGCGTTGATGACGGGCAAACCCTGCGCGCCAGTGCCGCCGACGACGAAGATCCGGGAGATGGAATGGGAGGACATGCGTGTTTCCTTACGTAGCTGGACGGGACACCCCCGGACCAAAAGACGCGTCTTCGGGTGAATTTGTTGCTCTTATAATAAGAGTGACTAATTCGCACGGCAAGTACTTTCGATGACGCGAAGCGAACGTGACTCTTATAATGAGACCCGCTGACTGACGACGGTCGGCCTACTCAGGGAAAACTGCGCATGCGCTCAAAAGGTTTCGACGGCATGGTGTGTTCGATCGCTGGTGTCATGGCGGCGCTCGGCGATCGATGGGGCGTGCTGATTCTGCGCGATCTCGTCGTGGGGCTCAGGCGATATGACGAGCTACGCCAGTCGTCCGGCATCACCAATGCGACGCTCAGCGACCGTCTCAAGCATCTGGAGACTAACGGCCTCGTCGAGCGCAGGCGCTATCAGCTGAACCCCGAGCGATTCGAATATCTGCTGACGCCCAGCGGCAAAGCGGTTGCTGCGTTACTGCCGGTGCTCGCTCAGATCGGCGACAAGTTGGAGATGTCTGGTGCCTCGGCCCCGCCGATGACGTTCGTGAACCGAAACACCGGGGCCGAGGTCCGGTGGACGTTTATCGATCAGGCGACGGGCGAGCCGGTGAGCGCCGATGATCTGGCCGTCAAGGAAGGACCGGGCGCGGACGATCTGGTGCGCTGGCGGTTGTCCCAAGGCGAACAACACCGCCATCAAACCTGATCGGCGCGGCGGCCGACGTGAGTCAGCGCGTTCGCCACGGCACGAGACGCCTCTCCAGTGCGCGCATGCCGAGATCGAAGCACCACGCGATGCCGCCGATCAGCACAATCCCCATGACCACGACGTCGGTGCGAAGGAAGCTCGATGCATTGAGCACCATTTGGCCGAGGCCTGCCGTTGCGGCCACCATTTCTGCCGCGACGAGCGTCGTCCAGCCGAAGCCGATCGAAATGCGTAGCCCCGTGAGGATTTCCGGCAATGCCGCCGGCAGAATCACGTGGCGAACCACTTGCGCGAAGCTCCCGCCAAGTGAGTACGCGGCGTGGATCTGCTCGGTCGTGGCACTTCGGGCGCCGGCCCGCGCTGCCATTGCAATTGGCGCAAAGCATGCCAGATAGATGACGACGATCTTGGCGATCTCGTCGATCCCGAACCAGATGACCACGAGTGGCAGGTAGGCCAAGGGCGGCAACGGCCGGTAGAACTCAAGCACCGGGTCGAGCAGGCCACGGGCGACGCGGCTCACCCCCATCAGAATGCCCACGGGGACGGCCGTCACTGTCGCCAGCAAAAATGCCCCGAACACACGCAAGGCACTCCAGGCGAAATGCTCGGATAAGGGCAGTCCGCCTTGAATCCGCCCATGAACGGCGTCGAGGAACGCGCGCCACACCGCTTCGGGCGCCGGCAGGAAAAGCGGGGGAATCCATCGAAAATGCGTCGATAACCACCACAGCGCACCGATCGTCACGATCGCGGCGACGCTCAGACCGGCCGTCGGCCCTTCGCCGGGCATACGCCAGATGCGCGCCCGCTGGGTGTTGGTCTGCGATGCCGGTTGCGCGGGATGCGCCACGTGCGTGTTCGGCACGTTCGCCACGTTTGACACAGTAGTTTCGGATGCCATGGAGATCAGACTGTCGAAGCGGTCGAAACGGTCGAAGCGTCGGGGACCGACTCGCGCAGGCGGTGCACCAGTCGTTCGCGCCACGCAATGAAGTCGGCGGATGACTTGACGGCGCGCGCATCGCGGGACGCCAGATACTGCCGCGAGAACGGCAGGTCGTGACTCTCGGCGATACGCCCCGGGCTGGGTGTCATGACGATGATGCGTGTGGCGAGAAACAGGGCCTCTTCGACGCTGTGCGTGATGAAGAAGATCGTCTTGTGCGTGCGCGCCCAGATGTCGAGCACCAGCTCTTGCATCGTTTCCCGGGTCATGGCGTCCAACGCGCCCATCGGCTCATCCATGAGCAGCACGCGCGGATCGTTGGCCAGTGCGCGCGCGATGCCGACCCGCTGTTGCATGCCGCCGGACAACTCATCCACGCGGGCCTCGGCATGCCGCTCAAGGCCAACCAGCGCCAGCGTGCGGCGTGCCGACGCCCGGCGTTGCGCCTTCGGCACCCCCTGAAAGCGAAGGCCGAGCGCGACGTTATCGACCACGTTCAGCCATGGCAGCAAGGCGTAGCGCTGGAACACCACCCCGCGCTCGGCACCCGGGCCGGAGACCGGTACGCCATCGAGCTGCACCTCGCCCTCGTTGGCCTGCACAAACCCCGCGATGCAGTTGAGCAGCGTGGTCTTGCCACAGCCGGACGCGCCGAGTACGACGACAAAATCGCCCGTATCGATGCGCAGGTTGACGTTGTCGAGGGCGACATGGGTGGCGGCGCTGCCCTGCCCGCCGCCTTTTGCGCCGCCCACACCGCTTACACCGTCATACGCGACGCGAAGCCGCCGGATATCCAGCCCGCCGTTTTTCACGCCCGGCTGTGCCTCCGCAGCGTGAGCGGTGCCAAGTGCAAGGCTCATATCACTCGACTCAACGTGCGGCACGCTGCACGAAGCTGGCATCGACGCCGACGGAGTAGTCCGGCAGTTCCGTCTGAATCGTGCCTTGCGCCTTCAGGAACGCTGCCGTCGCGGCAAGCGATTTGGCGGCCCCGGATTGCGCGCCGCCGCCCAGCCAGACGTTCGAGGCCTGCTGTGCGGGCGTGGGGAACGCATATAACGCGAGGCTTGCCGGAACCTCGTCGGCATTCGCGCCAGACTCCTTGGCAACGGCGGCCACTTGTGCCGACCCCGCCGTCCACGCTGCCTTGTGTTCGCGATAGTTCGCGTCGGTGGCGGCGAGCACCTTGACGAAGCCGTCGACGAAGTCCTTGTTCTCGCGGGCAAATTTCCGGTCGACCACGAAGCCGTCGAACGTGGCCTTGCCGGTCGATTTCGCGATGGCCCCCGACGTTGTCAGCACTTTGCCGTTCTTCTTGACCTTGGCGAGCACCGGGTCCCAGATGTAAGTCGCGTCGATATCACCCCGCTCCCACGCGGCGGCGATTTCGGGCGGACGCAGATTGACGATCTTGACCTTGGCCGGGTCGACGCCTGCCGCCTGAAGGGCCACCAGCGTGTGGAAGTGGGACGTGGAGACGAACGGCACACCAATCTTCTTGCCGTTCAACTGTTTGACCGATGCAACGCCAGAACCGTCACGAGCCACCAGCGCTTCGGCGTCGTTGATGTTGTCGAGAATCCAGAACAGCGACAGATCGACGCCCTGCGACAGACCGGCGGCAATCGGGCTGGAGCCGGCCTCGCCGAGCTGCACCGACCCGGAGGCGAGTGCGCGAATGACATCGGCGCCGCTCCCCAGTTTGCGGTAGGTGACCTTGTAACCGGTGGCGCGCTCGACTTCGCCGGTCGCTTGCGCATAGCGCCACGGAACCACCATGTCCTGATACGCAATCACGACTTCCTTGGACTGCGCGATTGCGGGCGCGGCGTAGGTCGTGGAAAAAGCCAAGGCGCCAAAGGCCGTCAGGATGGCGAGCGGGCGAAGCAGTCGATTCATTGAAATCCCCATTCTTCTAGTTGGAAGAGACGACCCACTATAGACAGGGGGGCGAGGCCGCGTGCCAATCGATTGGCACTTGCTTATACCGTCGCGATGAAAATGCTTTCGCTGAATTTGGCGTAAAACTTGAGCGCAAAAAAAGGGGACCCGAAGGTCCCCCAATATGGGTGAGCCGGTCAATCGAATCTCGTACTCAGAGTCGCTTGGCCTGCCGGATGCTACGTAAAAACGCGCGAGTGCGCTCTTGCTGCGGGTCACCGAAAATCTGCTCGGGCGGCCCTTCCTCACACACCACGCCGTCACACAGGAAACAGACCTTCGACGCCACCTCGCGTGCGAAGCCCATTTCGTGGGTGGCGAGCAGCATGGTCATGCCCTCCTGCGCCAGATCGCGAACAATGTTCAGCACCTCGGACACCAGTTCGGGATCGAGTGCCGACGTGATCTCGTCGAGCAGCAGCACCATCGGGTCCATGGCCAGTGCGCGCACGATCGCCACGCGCTGCTGCTGTCCACCCGACATGCGGTCGGGATACTCCTTCGCCTTGTGTGCCAGGCCAAAGCGTTCGAGCAACGCCATCGCACGCGCCTCGGCGTCGCGCTGGGGCTGTTTCAAGACCCGGATCGGCGCCAGTGTGATGTTCTCGAGCACCGTCATGTGCGGGAACAGGTTATAGCCCTGAAACACGATGCCGATGTCGCGGCGCAGCGAGTTGACATCGACGCCCGGTCCCGTAATGCGGTCGCCGTGCACCAGGATCTCGCCCGACTCGATCGGCTCCAGCCCGTTGATACAGCGCAGCAGTGTCGACTTGCCGGAACCCGACGGGCCGATGAGGCAGACCACCTGATGCTCCTCTACGGTCAGGGTCAGCCCTTTGATGACCGGCACCTCGCCGTAAGACTTGGCGATGTCGCGAATCTCGATGAATGACATGTCGTTCGCTCCTTCAGGCCCCGCCCGCACGCATGCGGGCCCGGTCGCGTTGCGCCATCCGTTCCACGAAACGCACCTGCGGAATCGAGATGATGATGAACAGCACGGCCACGGTCGTGGCGGCCGACAGGTTGTAGTGATTCGACGCGATGATCATCGACTGATTGAAAGCATCGATCACGCCGACCACGTTGACCAGCGCCGTGTCCTTCTGCAAGGCGATGAAGGCGTTGAGCAGCGGCGGAATGATCTGCCGGATGCCCTGCGGCAACACCACGAAACGCAGCGTCTGCGTGTACGACAACCCCAGCGAGCGAGAGGCGGCGACCTGACTCCAGTGCACGCCCTGAATCCCGGCGCGATAGATTTCCGCCACGTAGGCCCCGACCGTCAGAGTCAGCGCAATCACGACATACGTCGTGAGCGACAGATCCTTGAGAATCGGCACGCCCGTGAGCGGCAGGCCGAAACCCACCAGATAGATCACCAGCACCGCCGGCATGGCACGGAAGATGTCGACATAGGCCGTGGCAATGAAGCGCAGCGGCTTGCCTGCCCTGCCCGGCGCAAACATCGCCAGTGCCACGATCAGCCCCCAGATCAGCACGAAGACTTCGGCGATCAGGAAGATCTTCACGTTGACCCAGAACGCGGTGAGCACGAGCGGGAACGTCTCGATGATCAGCGGCAGGAAAATAAAGGTCTTCGCGACGGCCAGATGGTTTGCCAGCACGAACTGCAACGCCAGCACGATGATGAGTTGTGCCAGCGTGTAGCCGAGCGTGATCCAGCTTTGCACGTCCGCCTCGGCGCGAGCCACGCGCGCCGCCGTAATGTCGCGACGGGTTGCGGCATCGCTGAACGCCCGCCAGCGCTGAAAGGCGCGCGCCAGCGGCGCGAGCACGATCAGCGAGGAGAGGCCAAGCAGCACGGCGCCCACGGGCACCCACCAGCCGTCGAGCTGGTTCCCGAGCAGGCCTTCACGCAATGCGGCAATCGTGAAGGCACTGCCCACGATGGCGACGAGCGCACCGACCAATGCGATGAGAAACAGCGTGAACGGTGACGACGGCATGCCGCCGATGTTCAGCCGCCGCTCGCGTCCTATCGCACCAATCAGCGCGCCGGGCGCCTTTTGAGAAGAGGGTTCGCTCATGGACTCGTTGACCTCAGGGCGTCAGTACCGGCACTTTCGTGGGATCGGCACCGAGGCTCGGCACCAGATACTGAGTGGCCAGACGGTCGAACGTGCCGTCCTTCTTCATCTCGGCGATCAGCTTGTTGAATGCGGCGAGATTCGGCGAATCCTTGTTCACGAGACCGCCCCACTGTTCGCTCGTGTCGTAACGGCCCACGACTTCGAAGCGGCCGGCGGACTTCTTCGCGATGGCCAGCACGTTCGGGGTGTCGTACAGCACGGCGTCAACCTGATTGGCGGCGAGTGCGGCGTACATCGCGGCAGCGTCCGGATAGACCTTCGGGTGCTCGGCGACCTTAACCTTGTCGGTCAGATACGGCAGGATCGTGGTGCCCTGCTTCACGCCCAGACGCAGCTTCTTGATGCTGTCCTTGTCGACCTTGGTGCCGGTCTGAACCAGAATGCCCTGATCGGAATTGAAGTACGGATCGGTGAAGTTCACGACCTTCTTGCGATCGTCCGTGGTCGTGATCTCGCTGAGCGCGATGTCGAAGCCTTTGGCCTGACCGCCGATCACCTGCGCGAACGAGCGGTTGACGACGATCACGCGGTCGAGTCCGGCACGGTAGGCCATGTTCGCGGCCATGCAGTATTCGAAGCCGTCTTTGATGGTCTCCGGCGAGTCGCCGTTCCACCAGCCCGGTGCAGGCAGCACGGGGCGTACCGACAGCGCGCCCGGCGTGACCGTCTCTAGTTTCACCGAACCACGCGTGCCAGTGACTTCGCATTTGCCGAAGTCCGGGGCCGCGACGGCCGTCGTGCAGAGGCCGCCGAGCATGAGCGCGGCGAGCAGCATGCGCGCCGGCGCCGTCTTGCGGGTTGCGCGAATCTTGTCTTGCCGTTCGATCAGTTTCATGGGGGTGTCTCCTAGCGTCTTGGGGTTGAGTCGATCGGTCATGCGGGCAGTGCTGCGGCCGGTTGAGCAATACCGCCATGCGGCTTGCCCGAGGCGACATCGCCCCAGAGTACCGCGTGGTCTTCCGGCAGCGCGCGCGAGTTCGGCATGGACAGCCAGAGACGCATCAGCATACGGTCCTGACCGGTTTGCACATCGTCCTTGAAGGCGGTGCGGCCGTGATACACGATGTGATTGTTCAGCAACTGGATGTCGCCCGGCGCAAAGCGCATCTCGAAGCATTGTTCTTCCGCCACGGCCATCAGCATGCGAATGGCTTCGTGTTCGGCTTCGGAGAGCTTACGCACGCCCGGCAGCATCTGGGCGTTCTCGATGTAGGTCAGCGAGAAGTGGCTGGTGAGCTTGCCGTCGCGCACACCGAAGATCGGCAGGTCGTAGGCAACGTGCTCGCCGCCGGCCTCTTCGCCGAAGCGGCTGCGCGGAATCGGCTGGCACAGCAGCGCGTGCAGGTCCGGACGGCGCTTGAGAATTTCGTTGTAGACGGTGGCACTGCTGGCCAGCTTGCTCACACCGCCCTCGGACGCTTGTCGCACGCACAGCAGGCCGACGACGTCGCAACGATCGGTGTGAAAGCGCAACTGTCCCGGCGAGAGCGTGCGAGCCCCCGACGACAGGAATTGCTTGCCCGAGCTGTCGACCGTGGCTCCGTAGAGCTTCGCGCCGACGCCCATGCCTTCGTCCTTGATTTCGCGCATGACTTCGCCGCGGTAGTTCTGGAACATCGGCGTGCCCAGATGCGCACCCAGCGCGTACCACATGCGGCGCAGTTGCTCTGTGCTGTAACGGGTGACGTCGAGGCCGCGAATCTTGACCATGCCGGAACCGTTTTCCAGTTCTTCGCGCACGTCGTCAAAGAACGCCGTGGCGTCAGGCAGCGGGAAGTTGTGACGGTTGATTTCGCGCCAATCGACGTTCTCCGTCGCTTTCAGCGCGGCGTCGATTTGTTCGAGCACGATGGCCGGGAAGGTCTTCACCCAACGATCGTGATTGACCATTTCGGTCCCCTGCCAAACACTGGCGCCTTGCAGACTCTGCGACTCGGCCATGAAATTCTCCTGATAGATACGATGAGTAGTACGCCTTACTTTGTATATACATGTAAGGACATTACACCCATCATTTGAAGTCCGACAATCGGGAGCGACGTCCAATCAGGGAAAGTCCTAGCCTCGTAAAACAACAGGCTCACGAGGCATGTTTGCGCAGTGGCATGGCGACTCGCAACGCCTTGCGCAGTAAGGCAGACGCGGCGAATCGCGGGTCCGAAATCCCTAGCGGGACGACCCGAACTCCCGGGTACGTGGACTCCCGGTCGACTCGACTATACGCGAACAAAATTGCGTCCGTATATCATTTATTAATTTCGTATACGATTTGAATAAATCAATTTCTCACACTGCTGAAAACGGGGGCGGTGTGAAGTGCGGGATACAGGGAAAGCGCAGGGAATCAGGCGGACGTTTTGCCGCTCAGACGGAAATACGCCATCACTTCGCGTTGCGTTTGTTCCAGATGTTTGCGCAGCAGCCGGACGGCGGTTTTCGTATCGCCGGCGGCGCAGGCCTCATGAATCGCGAAGTGCTCGTCGTAGGAGCGTTGATGGTCGTTGACGGCGGAGAGATGTGTTCGCAGAAAACGGCCCATGCGCTCTTGCGCGGCTTGCGCGGTGGCGACCAGCCGGGGGCGATTGGCGGGCGCATACAGGGCTTGGTGAAATGCGAGATTCAAGTCGCTCCACGATTGCGGGGTATCGGCTTTCTCATAGCGCTTGAGCAACTCTTGGGCGAGGGCGAGATCGCTGGGCGCCATGTTGGGCACGGCGATTTCGAGCGCGCGGCATTCCAGCGCGATGCGCAGGTCGAGCATCTCGACGCAGTCGCTCGCGGTGAGCGGCGTCACGAACGCACCCGCATTGCGCTTGAGCGTCACCCAGCCCTCGGATTGCAGACGCATCAGCGCTTCGCGCACCGGGATCTTGCTCACGCCCATTTGCGCGGCAATATCGTCCTGACGAATCGGCGCCCCTTCCTGCAATTCGCCCGACAGGATCTGTTGGCGAATGGCGTCGTAGGCGCGTTCGGCGGTGGAAAGTGAAGCGGTATCGCTGGTGGTCACGGGAGTCCGCGCGGAAGGCCGCGCACCAAGCAGGGGATGAAGGATGCACGGATTATACAATTACTAAAATTCGTATACGTTTCATTGCACAACGTCTAATTTCTTGTCACGAATTTTTCACACAGTTGCCATAGAGTCTCCGGTCACCCTACAGACCTGAGACGATCCATGCGCGCGCCTACCGTTGAGTTCACGCACGCTGGCGGGGCCTGTGCGGCCAATCGTGTTCTGGTGGTGGAGGATGACGCCAAGGTCGCGCACGAGATCGTATCGGCGCTCGGTGAGCATGGCTTCACCGTCGAACTCGCCGGCACGGGGGGCGTGGGTTTGCAGCAAATGCTGCACGGGCAATTCGACTGCGTGGTCCTCGATCGGTTGTTGCCCGAGATCGACGGTATGTCGATCCTCACGACGGCACGCAACGTCGGCATCAAGACGCCTGTATTGATGCTGTCTGCCCTTGGCGCCACGGACGAACGTGTGCGCGGCCTGCGCAACGGTGCGGACGACTACCTCACCAAGCCATTCAGTTTCGACGAGCTGACCGCTCGCATCGACGTGCTGCTGCGCCGGCACAGCGATACGGACGTGAGCGCCACCCTGCGCGTCGGCGATCTCTATCTGGATAGCCACAACGGCACCGTGACGCGTGCGGGCGTGCCGGTCGTGCTCAAACCGCGCGAGATGCGCCTGCTCGAGTATCTGATGCGCAACGCCAATCAAGTGGTCACGCGCGCGCTGTTGTTCGAATCGGTGTGGAAATATCAGCATGACGTACAGACCAACGTCATTGATGTGCACATCGCCCGGCTGCGCAAGAAGATTTCTCTGGACGGCGCCTGCTCGGCGATGATCGACACCGTG
The DNA here is from genome assembly GCF_002179865.1 of Pandoraea sp. PE-S2R-1. Taxonomy (NCBI): domain Bacteria; kingdom Pseudomonadati; phylum Pseudomonadota; class Betaproteobacteria; order Burkholderiales; family Burkholderiaceae; genus Pandoraea; species Pandoraea sp. PE-S2R-1. Next base: position 78,974 of record NZ_NGUR01000009.1, read on the forward strand.
CGCGGGACGGGCTATGTTCTCCATGCCAATGACTGAGCGCAGCTTTCTGCGCAGCCTTTGGGGCGCCGGGCCGATCTTCGCGATCTTCATCGTGTCTGTTGTCACCTTGTTCGCCGTTGTCTACTGGCTCACGATGAGCTACCTGACCGATCTGGTCGACGCCCGCCTCCAGCGCGAAAGCACACAGCTCATCCGGCGCACGCCCACCGATGCCCGCACCAACATTACAGAGCGCAGCCGCCGTGAAGCGGCCAACATGCGCCCCTACGGCTTGTTCACCGCGAGCGGGCAACGGCTGGCCGGGAACATCGACGTGATGCCGAAAGGTCAACCCGATTGGCACGCTTACCGCTACGTCCAGTCGGTCGTCGACAAGGAAGGCGACACGTGGGCGCGCCCCTATCGCGCCATGATGGCGACCATGCCCGATGGCAACCGCGTGATCGTCGGGCAGGCCGTCGACGATATCGACCGATTCGATCACATGCTCGTGCGGGTAGCGCTCGGCGGCCTGCTGGCAACGATCTTGCTCGGCGCCTTGTGCGGCTACGCATTGCATCGGGCCGCCAATCAGCGGGTTCGCCAGTTGCGGGAGTCGTGTCAGGACATCATCTCGAGCCATTTCACGCGCCGCCTGCCGACGCGCGGCCGTCGCGATGACATCGATCTGTTGGTGGGCTTCGTCAACACGATGCTCGACGACATTGAACGCCTCGTCTCGGAGCTGCGCGGCGTGTGTGCGTGGATCGCGCACGATCTGCGCACGCCGATGACCAGCTTGCGCGCCGGACTGGAACGTGCCCGCCGCGGTGCGACGTCGGCCAAGGAATACGACATGGCCGTCGAGCGCGCCCTTGAGCAAACCGACCACGTGCTCGGTCGCTTCTCGGCGCTGCTGAGAATCGCCGAGATCGATGCCCACTCGCGTCGCGAGCAGTTCCGTCACGTCGATCTCGCCCGTATTGCCGAAGACGTTGTCGATCTCTACGAACCGCTGGCCGAAGAGCGCACGGTCACGTTGCTGGTTGAGACACAACGTTGCGCGCCGGTGCTGGGTGACAGCGATTTGATCTTTGGTGCCATCCAGAACCTGCTCGACAACGCGTTGAAATTCACGCCAGCGGGTGGCACGGTGCGCTTGCGTGTGATGGCGACGCCGCAGCATGCCGTGGTGGAAGTGTGCGACACCGGACCGGGGATCGCGAGCGTCGAGCGTGATGCGGTGTTGAGACCGTTCTATCGCGGTGCGGGCGTCAGCGGTATGCCGACGCCCGGTCACGGGCTGGGGCTGAGTGTGGTGGCGGCAACCGCCCGTATTCACAACGCCGTGATGCGGATCGACGACGCTGCGCCCGGTTGCCGCGTCGCCTTGCGATTTGCTGCGGCGCCGGTCGCGCCAGAAGTGCCCGAGACGGCGGACGACACTCGGGCCGCCGAAGTCGCGAGCGTCTGATCGACGGATTACCGCAGCGGCGGCAGACTCAGGGCTTGGCGCGTCTCGCGCGTCGCACGCATAAGATCGTCGCGAAACGCCGGGTTGGCCAACATCGCGGCGGCGATCACGGTACCGCTCACCTTCCCCGCCTCGACATCGCTCACGTAATGCACGCCACCCAATGCGCGTCCCTGTGCATAGGCCTGAGCGCGCGCAAAGATCTCTGCTCGCTTTTCCGGCACGATCTCCGCAAGAACTACCGCGCTCAGGTACGCAAACGTGGCGTGCCCGCTCGGATAGCCCGGTGAGGTGCCCTCCGTCACGATGCCCGGGTGCACCTCGGCGCTGACGTTGTACGGACGCGGGCGCTTCCAGTAATCCTTTGCCGCTTTGAGCGGCCCTGCGCCCTCCTTCGCCAGACGCTTGAAGAAGGCTTCGGTGAACGGCAGACGCTCCGCACGGAAGTCCGGGCCGATCACATCCGCAAAGCGGAACACGCTCTTGTGCGTGTCGCCATCGGCCAGCGCCAGTTGCGCGGCCGTGCGCGATTGCTGGAGCGCCAGCACCTGACGCAGATCGTCCGCCGCAGCCGGCGTGCCCGGCGCGGGCGGCGGCGCCACCAGCACGGTCAGGTCGGGAACGGTCCCGCTCAGATAGTCGGCATGGGGCGGTTCAGCCGCTTGCACTGCGTGCAGTGCGCTCAGCAACAGCACGGTTGCTATGAAGGGACGCCCGTAGCGGGTCGAAACAGGAAGCATCGGTCTATTCCTTAATGGATCAGGTTCTCGGGTAAATGCGCGGAAGGAGGCTACGAGACTCCCGTGACCCGCCAATGGCGCCAACCTTTCCGTCCGGACAGGTTGATCGGACGCGCCAGGCGTCACTTGGCAGTCTGTTCATGTTGGCAAGTTTTGCTTCATCTACGCATCACGGGCGGCGCCTAAAGTTCGCCTCGCTGATCACCGGCGAGCAGGCCGGTCCACCCAACCGAGCGCCGTGCGCCGAGGATGCAATACCTCCATGAAGCCCCAGACTTCCAAGACTTTTCGCCTTGCCCCGACTGTTGTTCCGACCTTCGTGCTCGCTTGCGCCACGCTGGCGCCGGGGATGACGCATGCTGACCAACCCACTGCGCTCGCCCCGGCGGCAAACGTTCTGCTGATCAGCATCGACGGCATGCACGAGGAGGATCTCTCCCGCTACGTTGCCGTGCATCCGACCTCTGCCCTTGCCGCGCTTGCGCGTCACGGCGTGATGTATCGCAACGCCCTCACGCCGACGCCCTCGGATTCATTCCCGGGCATGGTCGCGCTGATCAGCGGTGCCAGCCCTGTCAGCTCAGGCGTGTACTACGACGACAGCTTCGACCGGCGACTTGTCCGCGCAGGGGCGAACTGCGGCAACGCGACGGTGCGCGGTGCCGAAGTCGTTTTCGACGATTCCATCGATCTGGATCCGAAGCGCATCGACGGTGGCGGTGCCATCAATGCCGAGCGCCTGCCTCGTGACCCGGCGCGCCACTGCGCCCCGGTCTATCCGCACAACTACATGCGCGTGAACACCGTATTCGAAGTCGTGCGCGCCGCTGGCGGGCGCACCGCTTGGGCCGACAAGCATCTCGCCTATGACTTCGTGCATGGTCCGAGCGGAAAAGGTGTCGACGATCTCTACACCCCGGAAATTGCCGCCGTCGGTGAAAAGCTCGCCGCCTTCCCCGCTTACGACAACCTGAAGGTCGACGCGCTGCTCAAACAGATCGATGGCCGTGACGCCACTGGCAGTGCTACGCCGGGAGTGCCGCGTCTGTTCGGCATGAACTTTCAACAACTGAGCGTGGCGCAAAAGTCTGGTGACGGCTATCGCGATGCCCATGCCACACCCGGCGCCGCCATCGGCGCTGCGCTCGATCAGATCGACGGATCGCTGCAACGCGTGCTAGACGCCCTCGCCGCACGGCATCTGGACACGTCGACGCTCGTCGTCATTGCCGCGAAACACGGTCAATCGCCCATCGCCCCGGGCCAACTGCGCCGCATCGACGGCAAGCGCGTGCTCGATGTCGTCGGACAAAGCGCGCCGGACGCGCTCGCAAAAGCGACGCTCGACGATGTCGGCCTCCTGTGGCTGAAACAGCCGAAATTTACGCAGGCCATCGTCAACGGGCTGCGCGCCAATGCCGAAGCGCTGGGTATCGAACACGTCTACGCGGGTAACGACATGCCGGCGGGCTGGGGCCGCGTCGGCCGCGACAGCCGGGTGCCCGATATCGCCATCGAGACGAAGCACGGTGTGATCTACACACACGGCAGCAAGGTCGCCGAGCACGGTGGCTTTCACGACGACGATCGTCACGTCGCGCTGCTGTTCTCGCGCCCGGATATTCAGGCGAAGGAAATCGATGCGCCGGTCTCGACACGTCAGGTCGCCCCGACGCTGCTGCGGGCACTGGCCCTCAAGCCCACCGCCCTCGACGCCGTTCGCCGCGAAGGCACGACCTCGCTGCCGGGCTTGAACTTTGGCAAAGGGACCGATTGAACCTTCCGTAGCACCTGTCACGACACAGCACCCCGCAGCATCACGAATCAGGGCTGCCGGCCAGCGTTGGCCGGCACAACTTCCAAAGAGAACGAACCCAAGCCATGAAACTGAACACGACGCGCACACCGAGTCTTCATCGCATCAGTACGCCGCATCTGACGCTCACCGCCATTGCGCTTGCCGTGCTGGCCAGCACGGCGCAGGCCCAGACCACCGACATCGGTGACGTATCGGCCTCCGACGTGGGCGCGCCCGTCAACGTCACCGCCGTCAAGTCGCGCAACGCACCGACCGCCGCCGCCGCGAAGGCGCTCACGCAAGCCCCGCTTGAAGCCACGTCTCCCCAGACACAGATCAGCAGCGACTACATCGCCAATCAGATCAATCCACAGGCGGACTACGGCACGATTCTGCGCATTGCGCCGAGCTACAGCAGCTCGTCGCCCAACGGTCTCGGCTTGTCGGAGGCCAAGAACCAGACACTGCGCGGCTTTCCGGACGGTCAGTTCAATGTGACGTACGACGGCATTCCGTTTGGCGACACCAACGACTTCTCGCACCACACCACGTCGTACTTTCCGGCCGCCACCATCGGTAGCGTCACCATCGACCGGAGCCCGGGCAATGCCACCACGCTGGGCTATGCGACCTTCGGCGGCTCGGTGAACCTGTTCTCGCCGACCCTGAGCCCCGTGCGCAAGATCGAGTACTCGCAGACCATCGGCTCGCACGCGACGTGGCAGGAAAACCTCGGCATCACGACCGGCATCATGCCGGGGTTGCTTGACTCGAATGTCTTCCTGAACATTCAGCGTACCGACTCGAACGGCGCATTGAGCAACAGCGGCGTGCGCAACACGAACATCTTCCTCAAGGGCGTGACGCCGATCGGCAGCAACACGCTCGTGACGTGGGTCTACGCATACGACAAGATCCACTTCAACAATCCGGGCGGCGCCACGCTCAATCAGGTGGCGCAGTACGGCTACAACTACGGCCTGAACGCCGATCCGAAGAGCCCGAACTACTACGGCTACAACTATCAGGACAAGAACACCGAATTCGCCTATATCGACGTCAAACACGACTTCGACAACGGCTGGGGCCTGAGCAACAAGCTGTACACGTATTACTACTACAACCTGAGCCATGAACTGAATGGCGACAACACGTCGTCGCCGCTCTCGGCACTCAGCGCGGCCAAGCCCTTCTCTGCCGGTCAGTCGGGCACCGATATTGCGGGCGCACTGAAGCTCAATGAATACCGCACGTATGGCGATACGCTGGCGGCGACGCACACAGACGCCTATGGCACGTTCACCGGCGGCTTCTGGGTCGAACACACGCGAAATCCGCGCAATCGTTTCGCCTACGACGCAACTACCGGTCAGTCGGTCAAACAGAACGCCACTTACGGCAACACCTACTACGACATGGTCGATGAGGTGAATACGGCGCAGGCGTTCTCGCAGTACGCGTGGAAGGCGACGAACGCCCTGACCGTTACGCCGGGCATTCGCTATCAGCACTTCGAGCGCTCGCTGTCGGCCGGCGTGTTGCAGAACAACCTGCCGGGCACCTCCGCCACCAAGTCGTGGGACAGCGTGCTGCCGAGTCTGGACGTCAACTACCGCTTCACGTCGTTGTGGTCAGGCTATGCGCAGGTTTCGCGTGGTGCGCTCGGCCCCAACCTGAACACCCTGTATTCGGCCAATCCGTCGGGCAACAACAACGTGCAGCCGCAAACCTCGATGGCCTACCAGATCGGTACGGTGTTCAAGGCGGATCGATTCACGTTCAACGCCGACGCGTACCTGATCGAGTTCAGCAACTACATCACGAAGAACGGCTCAGGCGCGAATGCCACGTACTTCAACGCCGGCGGCGTGCGTTACACCGGCCTTGAAGCGGAAGGCAACGTGTTGCTCGGCAGCGGCTTCTCGTTCTACGCCAACGGCTCGCTCAACAACGCCACTTACACGCAAGACGGCACGGGCTCGCAGATCTGGAAGTCTGGCCAGCGCATCTCCTTCGTGCCGCAATACACCGCCGCCATTGCCCTCAATTTCGATCAGGGGCCGTGGCACGCGGGCATCAACACCAAGTTCGTCGGCTCGATGTATCAGGGCAGCAACGGTGCGGCGGACGGTTCGATCTACAAGGTCGGCCCTTATAGCGTGACGAGCATGATGGTCGCGCGCGACTTCACCAACCTCAGTTCGGTCCTGAAGAAGGTTCGGGTGTCGTTCGGCGTCGACAACCTGTTCGACACGCACCGTATCACCGACAACCTCGGCCCGGCCGCGACCGATACCAGCAAGGGCACTGACGCGAACCAGTTCCTCTACTACTTCGTGCCGGGCCGCAGCTTCTACGTCAATCTGCGCGCCGAGATCTGATCGGCCGCCGGATTACCGGTCGCCGGCCGCCGGTTGGCGCGGCCGGCGCGAATTTCATTGCAAGGAGATTTCATGGATCTGACTCAAATCAACCAATTAGCCATGTCGTCCGGCGGCACGCTCTATCTGATGGTCCTGCTGGCGTTCGTCGGTATCACCGTGATCGTGGATCGCGGACTTCGTCTGCGTCGTACGTTCCGGGGCGGTGAGCGCATCGTGACGGCGGTCAGCGCGTTACCGATGATCGACGTCCACGACGCCGACGAACTGCGCGCCGCTGCTGCGGGCTTGCCGCACGGCCGCCTGCTCGACGCCTACGCGCACAACCTCAAGCGCGTGCACGGCGGCGACATGGAGGCGGTGATCGACGAAGCGATCTATCTGGAAGTGCCGCGTGTCGATCGCGGCCTGTGGGTGCTCGATACGGTGATCACCGTCGCGCCGCTGCTGGGCCTGTTCGGTACCATCGTCGGCATGTTCCACGCGTTCGACGTGCTGGGCGCTGCGGGGGGCGATCCTACGCAAGTGACTTCGGGCGTGGCCGAAGCGCTGATCGCGACGGCGTGCGGTCTGGCGATTGCCATGAGCCACCTGTGGTTCTTCAATGCGATGCAGGACACCGTGCGTCAGACCGTGCATCAGATGGATACGCTCAAGCGCCTGCTGCTCAACCGTCACAGCGCCTCACAGCAGGCGGTTGAGCCGACCGGTGTGGTGTTGCGCCACGAACGTGCTTCGGCCTGAGAGCCCGCGATGCGATATTTCGAAACGAGAAAGGCACGCATCGAAGTCGTGCCGATGATCGACATCATGTTCTTCCTGCTGGTGTTCTTCATCATGATCACGCTCAAGATGATTCCGTCGATGGGCATGTCGGCCAAGCTGCCGGGAAGCTCGACGGCGCAGGACTTGCCTCACCCCAAGGTGCTTGTCGCCTTGCACGCTGACGGCAGCATTGAAACCGACCAGCATCCGGTCACGCTCGACGCGCTGAGCGCTACGCTGCGTGCGCACGATCCTGCCCACACGGTCGTGACCATCGCGAGCGACAAGGCCGCCAACGTGCAGCAATTGACCCAGTTGATGGACGCGTGCCGTGCGGCGGGTGTCACGCAGATCGGCATCGCTGCGAAAGAGGCGCCATGACCACGATTTTTCAGTCGGAGGTTGTGGGCCATCCGCAGGCGGTCGGCGGCGCACTGCCCATCCCCGGTTCGGCGACGCCTCAGGGACAGGGACGCTGGCCGTGGCGGGCCATGGCAACGGCGCTGGCACTGGAGGCGATCCTGCTGGGCTTGACGACCGGTTGGCTTTCGCGTGGCAGCCCGTCGCCGCCACCCGCTCGGGCAGACGCGCCGGTGATGCTGGCGATGGTTGCGCCGGAGCCGGTCGCGGCACCTGCCGTGAAACCGGTGGAGCCCGTGGTATCCCCGGCCAAGCCGGTCGTACCGGTGACGCACGCAGTGACGCCAAAGCCAGTCGTGTCGCCGGCGAACAAGACTGCCCAGCCCGCCCACGAAACGACGCATGCAGACGCGCCACCGGTCAAGACGGTGGATGGCGCGGATGCTCCGCCTGCGCCTGCTGCTGCCGCAGCGCCAACGCCGGTGGCCTCCCCGTCGAACGTGGCACCGGGGCCGGACGATCGTTTCATCGCGAAACTCCGCGCTGCTGTGCAAGCGGCCGTGGTTTATCCGATGGCGTTACGGGGCATGGGGTTGGCAGCAAATATCGACGTCGAGTTTGCCTATCAGGATGGTGTGGTGTCGAATGTGCATGTCTCCCGGCCCGGGCGCGTTGCGACGCTCGATCAGGCGGCCATCGCCGCCGTGCAGCACGCGGCCATGCCGTCTCCCCCGCCGAATCTGGCGGGTAAGCTGAACACGTTCAAAGTGAGGGTGATTTTTAGCGACGCGTGAGGCCGTGGGGGATTTTCAGGCGTCTTGTCCCCATGCCAGACACGCCTGACAAGCCGGTAGATCGTCAAGCCACCGGAACCTCAGCCGGGCAGCAGCTTCGAAGCGTGGTGCTTCGACGACAACGGGTCGCTGCTCGGCGAAATCATCGATATCGACGCGCAGGCACAGCAAGCCTTCCGTAATGCCCAGTCCGATGGTTTTCAGGATCGCTTCCTTGGCCGTCCAGCAGCGAAGGAATGCGTCGCATTGTGCCGCCGGGGGCAAGCCCTCGATCTGCATACGCTCCGGGGCCGTACACACGAGCGGTGCCAGCTCGCGCCAGTCAAGCGCGCGTTGTTTCACCTCGATATCGACGCCGACACACCGAGTCCGGGAGACGGCGATCAACGCGTCGTTGCCCGTGTGCGAGACGTTGAACGACAACGTCGACAGCTCACCGGGGCGCGTTGCCAGTTCCGGACGGCCATATGGCCCCTGTGCGAAACCCACCGACGCGGGCCTCGCCACGGTGTACTCGCCCAACAGTTCCCTCAGTACCGACCGTGTCATGGCAAAGCGATAACGGTCGACGTCGTAGCGAAACCGCCCTGCCCGCGCCAGTTCGTCCGCGTCGAGATAGCGATATGCATCGGGCTCACGGCTTCCGTCGATCGCCACATGCCAGACGTCGACATCCACCGGCCAGCGCCCATTGCACGGTAGCTGTTCTGCCCGCATCGTCCGGCTCACGCCACCGGCGCATCAACCTGCACATTCACCGGCCCATCGACATGCGTCTCGTAGGCGAACGTGCTGCCGCTGGCTTCTTCGATGATGCGTCCCTGATGCAGGCGCACCACGCGGTCCGCCAAACCGAAATACCGGTCATCGTGCGAAATGACGATCAGCGTTTTGCCCTGACGTTTGAAGTCCGGCAGCATCTCCTGATAGAAGTAGCGGCGGAATGTCGGGTCTTGATCGGCGGCCCATTCATCGAGCACCATCCACGGACGGTTTTCCAGATACGCATGCACCAGCGCCAGACGCTTGCGCTGACCGGCCGACAGGTCGATGGTCGAGAACGCGCCATCGACGATGCTCACCTTGTGCGCCAACCCCAACTGCTCAAGATAGGCCTGCGCGTGCGCCATCGTCTGCGTATCGCTCGCGACGAGATCGTCGAACAGGTGGTAATCCGAGAACACCGTGGAGAACTGCTGACGAAAGCCGTCGAGTTGCTCCGCCGGGACCGTTTTGCCGTCGACCAGCAACTCACCCTGCCCCGGGGTATAGAGCGAGAGCAGCGTCTTGATCAACGTCGTCTTGCCGCAGCCGTTTTCGCCCACGATGAAGAGCGTCTCGCCGCGACGAATTTCGAGATCGATCGGCCCAAGCTGGAACGGCGCGCTGTCGCCCGCCGCCGGGAATGCATGCGTGGCACCGCGCAGGGCCAGCGTCTGCATCGCGGGGAATCCCGCTTCTCCCACCGCCGGACCTTCGAGCAGGCGCGGCTCACGATTCCGGAACTGGCTCGTGAGCTCGGCAATGCGTTGGAACGAGACGCGCGCCTGAATCAACGTCGGCAAGCCGCCCGCAATCATCTCAATGGGGCCGCGAATATACAGCAGCACGATCACAAAACCACTGACTACACGCGAGTCCACGCCAAGCTTCGACTGAAGCAGCAGAATGAGCCCGATCACGACGAAGAACAGCATGCCGCCCATCGCATTGGCCGCGTAGTACAGGCGCATGGCGCGGCTCTTGAGTTCGCCGATCAGATCGGCGGCACCCGACAACTGCTCGCCGTACACGCGCTGACGGCGCGCGCGGTTCAGCCGCAACTCCTTGGCACCTTCGGTAATGGCGCGGTATTGCTTCTGGAGCTCGTCCTGCGCGCCGCGTACGCCACGGTAGTGAAAGTCCCAGCGCAGCGAGGCGTAGTGATTGATGCCCAGACCGATCAGGATCGCCGCCAGTGCAAACAGGAACAGCAACGGCGAGAGCACCAGCATGTAGGCCACGCAACCGAGCGCAATCGCCACGGCCGTCATGAAGCCGGGGAAGTTGAAGGTCACGGCGCTCACCGTATCGACGTCGCTATTGAGCGTCGCGAGCAAGCGGTGAACGCGGTACCGCTCGACTTCGGCGATCGGCGCACAGACGATGCGCGCCGAGAGGTCCTTGCGCAGCGCCGCAATGATCTTCTGACCGATCACGCTGTTGCCCACGCCGGAGATGGCGTTGCCGGAAAGCGTGACCGCGCACAGCACGACGAAGGTCACGATGGTCTTGCCGGTAATGCCGTCGGGCGAGTGAAGGCCGTCGTTGATCGTCGCGAGCAACCATGCCGTGGTGAGACCTGCCACCACGCCCATCACGGTGGAGAACAGGCTCATCGGCAGGAAGGGCCGGAACAGCCGGAACAATTCGTGGCCGATACGCGTCTTGTCAGGCGAGTCCGGCGATTGACCCATGGAACGGTCGGTCATGGCAATTTCCCCAATCGTGAAACTTAACGGACGACGCAAACCGGCTCACCGGTCTGCGGATGCGGCATCACCACCATGGCAATACCGTAGATGTCTTCCAGACGCTCGCTCGTCATGAGCTCGGCCGGCGTGCCCCGGGCGCACAAGCGCCCGCCGCGCAACGCCACGATCTCGTCGCAGAAGCGCGCAGCCATGTTGATGTCGTGCAGCACTACCACCACACCCAGACCGCGAGTGCGCGAGAGCGACTGGACGAGCGACAGCACCTCGACCTGATGCGCGACGTCCAGCGCGGCAATGGGCTCGTCGAGCAAGAGACAGTCGGCGTCTTGCGCGACGAGCATGGCCAGCCAGACGCGCTGGCGCTCGCCGCCCGAGAGCGTATCGACCAGCCGATCGGCAAAGCGCGATACGCCGGTGAGCTCCATGGCTTCGTCGACACGCGCCAGATCCTGTGCGGAGAAGCGCCCCAGCGGCCCATGCCACGGATAGCGTCCAAAGCGCACCAACTCGCGTACGCGCAGTCCCGCTGCGGGTGGCGTGTGCTGGGGCAGATAGGCGATCTTGCGCGCCAGCGCCCTGCCCTGCCAGTCACCCAGCGGCGTGTTCTCGAAGCGAATCTCGCCGCTGGCCGGCGCCTGCTGACGGGCCAGCAGTTTGACCAGCGTCGATTTGCCCGAGCCGTTGTGGCCGATCAATCCGATCACACGGCGCGGTGCCAGCGTGAGCGTGAGGGGGTGCAGCAACGTACGCTCGCCCGCCTTGAACGAGACGTCGCGCAGGTCGAACATTGGCGACGGCACCTCATGGGCATCGTGCTTGGGTTGGGCCACCTGCGATGGTGTGGCGGCGAATTCGGTATCTTCCATCATCGTTTCATCCGGTCTTGCGCAATAGGATGTGATCGTCGGCGGTCGCGTCAGGCGCGGTCCCGCCAGATCAGCATCAGGAAATACGGTCCGCCGACGAACGTGGCCAACAGGCCCGCCGGCATCTGGTCAGGGAACAACGCGTTGCGGCCAATCCAGTCCGCCAGCACGAGCATCGCGCCACCGACGAACGCGCCCCCGAAGATCTGCGACACGGGACGTTGCAGTCCCAGCAATCTGGCGATGTGCGGCCCCATCAGCCCGACAAACGAAATCGGGCCGATGATGAGCGTGGCAGCAGCACTCAACACAGCGGCAGCCGATAACAACGCGAACCGGGAGCGTCCGACATTCACGCCGACCGACCGGGCGACGGCTTCGCCCAGCGGCAGAATGTCGAGCGCGCGTGCGGCAAACAGCACCAGCGGAAGCAGCACGACCGCAATCACCAGCGCCACGGTGGCCTGCGTCGCGCCCACGCCGTAGGTGGAGCCAGCCATCCACGCGAGCATCATCGCCATGCGCGGATCGCCGCTGGCCATCATCAGCGACGCCAGGCCACTGAAGACCGTACTGATGCCGATGCCCGTCAGAATCAGACGCTCTGGCGAAAAGCCGCTGCGCCGGGCCAACAAAAACATCGCGCCGAGGGCGGCAAATGCCCCGGCTGACGCAGCAGCAAGCTGCATCGCCTGAGACGGCGAATTCACCGCGAACAGCAGCACGATCAGCCCGAGCGATGCGCCCGACGAGATCCCCAGCACTTCCGGGCTGGCCATCGGGTTCGCCGTCAGACGCTGGATCAGAATGCCTGCCACCGACAGCATCGCCCCCGCGGCCAGTGCGCCGACCACGCGCGGAATGCGCAGTGCTCTCAGGCGGCCGAGCGACTCGAAGGTGTCCAGACGCCAGCCCGATAAACCGCGCGAGACGAGAATGGCGGCAACCGTCATGACGACGAGCAACAGCAACGCGCCAATCACTGCAACCCATAAATTGCGTTGTGCGCGCTGCACCACCGGGCCCTCGTGGCGATGCACATGCGCGCTGTCATGCAGTTGCGGCAACAGCCACAACAGCAACGGCGCACCCAGCAGCGCAGTGGCGATACCGGTCGGAATCTCCGGCATCCACAGACCGAGCCACTGCACGATCTGGTCGGCAAGCCACAGCAACAGAGCACCGATGACAGCCCCCCACGCGAGGCGCCGTCCGAGCGTGCGGGCCCCGGCAAGGCGCGCGAGCGCCGGTCCGGCGAGCCCCACGAAGCCGATGACGCCCAGCGCGCTCACGATCCATGCGCACAGCAACGTGCCGACGAAGAGCGCGCCCAGCCGCAACCAGCGCAGGGATACCCCCAGCGCGCGGGACGCATCGTCACCGACGGCCATCACCGACAGCGGCCTGACCAGCAATGCCGCCGCAACGGCACCCAGCGCGACGCGTGGCAGCAACTGCTCGGCAATGGTCCAGCTGTTCTGGTTGAGTGCACCCGATTGCCAGACGAAGACGCCGAGCAGCCCTTCGTGGAAGAACAACGACAACACCGAGCCGATGGACCCGGCGCACAACGTCACGACCAGACCGCACAGAATGAGCACCAGCGGCGAGAGCGAGTGCGCCCACGCGATCACAAATACCAGCGCAAACGCAGCGACGGCACCGCCCAGCGCGACCGCGTCGCGATGTTCGATCAGCAGCGACGGAAACCACAACGTCGTGACGGTCATCGCGAGGTTGGCGCCCGCCGCTACCCCCAACGTCGTCGGTTCCGCGAGGGGATTGCGCAACACGTGCTGGAACAGCCCCCCTGCGAGCGAGAGCGCGACGCCCGCAAGCAATGAGACGGCCAGACGCGGCGCGAACGAATACTCGATCACGACCCGCTTCATGTCGTCGGGATCGGCGCCGGGCAACAAGCCGCGCCAGCCGGTGGCGGGCAGCGCGTTGTGCAGGTTGAGCCACGTCAGTCCCAGCGCAAGCCCTAAGAGGAGCAGGACGAATGACAGCGGCGACTTCTCGCGCGGCGGCATCGGGGTCGGGATGACCATGCTAGACATGACGGAAGTCCTCCCGGCGAATGAGCCCGTCAAGTCCGCGCAGCAGTGTCGACGCCGACGGATACGAGTTGAACAGATCGATGAGCGGAATCCGGTAGACGCGTCCCGCCCGCACCGACGCCAGCCGGTTCCAGAACGGGCTGACGGCGAGTTGACGCAACGCGGCCGTTGTCGACGCCCCGAAATCCACGACGACGATGTCGGCGTCCGGCGCTTCCGCCAGTAGCTCGACGCCACCGACACTGAACCCGTACTCGTTGGTGCTGCGTGTCCACGCGTTGCGCAGGCCAACGCGCGTCATCACGTCCCACATGATGCTATTGCGGCCATACGCGACCATTGATCGCCCGCCGTCGTTGAGCGTCACCAGATAGGTCTGACGTTGTGCCGGACGGCCGCTCGCCGCCAGCGTTCTGGCGACCTCGGCCATATGGGCTTCGACCCGCGCGATGTAGTCAGAGGCTTGCGCCTCCCGGCCGGTCATGCGCGCGAGCGTGCGCAGCCCCTCGGCCGCACGGTCGAGGGCACCAGTCGCCCCGGTGAAGATGTCGAGATGGGTGACCGGTGCGACCACGCCCATGCGCTCGCGAGCGATCTGCGGTGTGGTCACGGTGACGCACCAGTTGATGCCCAACTCGATCATCAGTTCGAGGTTCGGCTCGATTGGATCGCCGCTGTTGACGATGTTCATGCCCGGCGGCATGCGTGGTTCGGCACCCATCGAATCGTAAAAGGCGCGGTCGGCCCCTGCGATTGGCTCGACGCCCAGCGCCAGCAACGACGACACGGCGCCGCGATCAGGCGCAAGAATGCGTAACGAGGATGCAGGCGACGCGGACGCCGTCGTCGGGCGTCCGGCCGCGTGGACCCAAGGACCGGCACCGGCCAAGATGGCAGCCGCGCCAGCACAAAAACTACGACGTTTCATGCAACTTTCCAGTGGTTCTTGTCCGCGCGCGACGTTCGGTAAGACCGGCGAGAGCGGTAATGTCATTGGGGGTTATCTAGTGGGTGCGTTCTGCGAGACAACTTGTTTGCCGCTGGCCGAAGGGTTCTCCTGCCACAGGGCAAGCCAGCGTTGGTGCTGTTGTGGGGTGGCTTGCCGCGTAAGCGTCAGTGAGACGGACGGCACGCCCCGGCTGTCCAGCAACGTGATTTGCCCGTCGTTCTTGCCGAAGTCATCACACTTCGCGGCGATTCCCGACACGCGCACGTGCAGCGTGAAATCCCGAATCTGCACGCTCAACCATCCACCGCCGATATTCCTGATTTGCTTGACGCGCCCGGCTTGCGCCAACGACGCGCCGTCGTTGCTGACGTCGATCCGCACCGGCCAGCCGCCAGACTTCGCGGCGTCGAGCGCGTCGGCCAAGGCCAGTCTTGCCCGACGGCCATCCTGATCCGAGCGCTGGCAAAGCTTGTCAGCGGTACGTTCCCGCGATACACCGGGCGAAGCTGGGACTGCGACGTCGTTCGCCGTGCCCGGCGTCCCCGTTGAACGAAATGCCACGACGAATGCATCGTAGTCCGTCACGTGTTGCTCGTCCATGGACGTGACTTTGGCGATATTGTGCCCCTGCGCGTCGAAGAATTGCAGTTGACGATAGGGTTCGCGCTTCACCCCGTAGTAGCGCGTGACGGCATACGCGGATGCCCAGCGCGACGCATCGACCGTCATGTCCAGCGCCCCGGTCGCCTTGCCCCCGGCGTCAAAGAACGGCTTCGACGAACGAATGACCTGCTCGGCAATGCCATGCTCCGTGCGCACCATTACCTCGATGCGCCCCAAGCGGTGAAGCCGGGCGAGCATCGCCTGCAAATCCGAGGGCGTCACACGCAGCGGAACGACCACGCTGCCCTGCTCTGCCGCCACGAGTTCGCCTTCGGATGTGGCAAGCAACTCACTGGCTTCGCGCGCTGGCATGCCCTGCTTTGACAACGCCTGCCAACGCACCGCGATGGTCTTCACCTGCGTCGTATCCGACAACGATGCTGGGGTTGCCTGCGCGCTGTCCAGCCACAGCCCGCCGTCACCGGTGCGTGTCGCGTCGAGCGGGCGGGCAACCCATGCCTGCTTGCTGTAGCGCAGCGTGCCGTCCGCGAAGTGCGCCGAGGCCGGGTCATCGGACTGCGAGCCCGCCATGAGCGTGCGGGCGTCCACCGGCCCGCCGTTCGCACCGAACGTGACCACTTGCAAGTAGCTGTTCGAGAACGCGTGCGCGTCGATCTTGAGCGCACCGTCCTCGATGCGGGCGTCGCTATTGCAGCCCGACGTGAAATAGCCCTCGTCGTCGCAGCCGCCGAACCACGGAATTCGTACGCCGTTGCGCACTGCGTACATGGCGGAGCCGGTTTCCGCGTCAGGGGTGAAGCCCCCCTCCCGCAGTCGCAACACCGCGACGCCGAGCCATTTGGCGAGTGTCTTGCCGTCGACATTCAGCGTGTTGGGGGTATCGAGCGGACGCTGCGGGTCGAACGGCACCGCAAACCGCTTGTCTTCCGGGACCGATTTGATCTGAGCCCACCACGCATCCCACAGCACCGCGCCTTGCGCGAATGGGCTGGCGGTGTTGTCCCAGCGTTGCAACACACGGCACGCGTCGGCGATGTCGACATCTCGCGCGGGCGTTGCGCTCTGATTTTTTTCGACGGGTTGCACCGACACGATCTGACGGCCGCCGTCGGGCTTGCAGGCATTTGCCACCGCCTGCGCTTTGAACAGCAGCGCGGACATCGAACGTGCGTCGAGCGCAGCGTGTGCGACGCTGTCGGCCGTTGCCCCCGCCGACCCGAGGCCGTCGCTGCCACGGATGCGCTGGCCGGCAATACGGAAGCCCAGCCGCGGCCGTAGCCCCATTTCCGTACGCTCACCGCCCGTCACGGCCGCAAAGCCGGTCAGCGGCTGCGCGGGGTTGACGATCCAATGCGTGTTGTTCATGTTCGCGACGTAGTCTTGGCGGAACAACTGCGGCATGGCGTCGGCGGGCAACGCCCCCGCTTGGGCGGCATCCGGGCTGGACTGCCAGCCACACGCGGAACGCGACCCATCGAGGAACGGCACGCCCGGCGCCTGTGCGGCGAACGCCTTGCCGAGCGGCGGCGTGCATTGTGCGGCCAGCGCGTCGGGAACGTTCGGCACCGCACCGACGTCGCCGAACCACACACGCGGATCGCCGCGACCGATAGCGACCGTGTTGACCCACGGCGTGGCCGCTTCCCGGCGGGCAATCGCGACGAAATCGTCGAGCGACGTCGCACGCCCCCATGCGAGGAAGTTCGCGAACACCCGGTAGTTGTCGGCATTGATGTCACGAATCACGAATGCCTGACCGGGCTTGCCATTGGCACCGGCCCGCCACTGCAACGCGGGCGACATCGCACCGAGATTGACGACGGGCCCCAGCGCCGTGCGGTAGAGCGTGCGGCTTCGGGGTTGCACCGTGCCGTCCGCCTCACGGACCGGGACCGTCACGGTCACGGGCGTCATGGCGACAGGTTTGCCGTCGACCAGATAAGTGGTCTCGGAATTTGGCGCGAGCGACAACTGAAACAGGCCGAAGCGCCGTGCGGCGGATACCGTGTGCGTCCATGCGATGTCGTGGTTGAAGCCGATCATGACCACAGGAACGCCCAGAAACGACACGCCGCTGACGTCGAGCTGTCCCGGCACGGTCAGTCGCATCTGATAGAAGCGGTCCGGCCCTTCGAGGAACCAGTGCGGGTTGCCCAGCAGCACCGACTGTGCGCCTGCGCTACCCTGCGCGCCAAACGCGAGTGCGTTGCTGCCGATGCCGCGCCCGCCGCCAACGTCGAACTCCCCGTCACGCAACGCGAGCTTTTCGACCGGCGACGTGCTGACTTGGGGCTGCCGAGGTATTCCTGACGTTTTTCCCGGCGGCATCGCGCCCGCCACTCGCCCGGCAAATCGCGCCATTCCCCCTGCCAGATTGGCAGCGAACAAGCGCCGGTAGACATCGTCCGGCGAGATGGCCGTCACCCACGGTTCGCTACGGCAAGCCGCGTGCGACGGCGCACTCTTGTTGCGTTGCCAGTCTTGAAGATAGCGGTTGTAGCCTGCGGCAAACCCATCGACCAGTTCGCGGAATTGCGGCGTCTGGGCCTCGCGGTACGCCTGTAACCGCGCGTTGTCGGCCACCAGCCGGAAGAAGACATCGGAATCCAGATTGTCGATGTCACCCAGCGTCGAGGCGGTCGGTTGCCTGCCCTGCGCGCCGAAGTAGCGCGACCGATCGCCGCGATACGTGACGAACGCCTGCGCCATCGTGCAGAGGTTGTCCTGTGCCTGCACATACGCCGCGCCCCAGCCGAGGCTTCCCCAATCGTTCGCGACGATATGCGGCATGCCGTCCGTCGTCCGCTCGATTTGGGCGCGATAGCGCTGCGGCTCCGGACTACCGGCCACCGCTGGCGAGTGCGACGCGTCTGCCGCGCAGCCACCCAGCACGGCAAGACAGAGCGCTCCCAGCATGATGCGTGAACCGACAGGGCGACGACGATCCGGATGGTTGATGCGAAATGTCATGAGTGATTGCCTGCCGAGGTGTTCTGTTGACGCAGCGAATCGATAGCACGATGCAGCGACGCGATGAAATCCGGATGACGCACGATGCCGGTGTGATCGGTGTCGAAGGTCTCGACGGTGACGTGTCCGGCCTGAGCCCGCCACGCGCGGGTGGCGGCGATCGCATCGAGCGCATTCGTCGTGTCGCCGTCGCGGCGTGCGAGCCAAAGGTGCATCGGCACCGGCAACGGCGCCGCGTCGTGCCCGCTCGCCGATACGGCGTCGAAATGCTTGCCGATGCGCAGTACGGTGGCGAGCCATTGCCGTCCGTCGTCGCCTTCGGGAATCACGCCCTGCCAACGCCCGGCGTCTGCCTGCATGGCGGCCAGCAAGTGGTCGATCTCTGCGTCATTGACCTGCATGGCGTGCGTGATATCGACGGTAGTCGCTGGTTCACCTGACGATGCTGCACTTTGGGGCGCTTCGCCATCCACGCTGCCAAGGAAGTCGACGACTTCCCCCTGCGCGACGAGCACACCCGCCACATGACGCGCGATGGCGGCACCGCTCGACCAGCCCAGCAAACGGTACGGGCCTTTGGGCTGCACCCGGCGAATCGCCGTCGCGTAATCCTCTGCCAGCATCCCGAGCGAATCGGGGGCCCATGTGGCATCTGTATACATCGGCGATTGCACGCCATGCACCTGTGCCACGTCATCCAGCGCGCTGGCCAGCGGCCGGTACTCGCCGACGAGGCCGTAGCCGGGGTGAATCGCGAACAGTTGCGTGGTCGCCGAAGAACGGTTGAGCGTGACGATATTGGCCGGCCGTCCTTGCGCGGTCTCGTCCAGCCACGATGCGAGCCCGGCAAGCGTCGGATGTGCGAACAGACCTTCCAGTGAGAACTGACCGAGGCCACGTCGCTGCGCGTTCGCGGCCACCTTGAGCGCCGCGAGCGAGTCGCCGCCGATGGCGAAGAAGTTGTCGTTCCGGCCGAAGCCGTCGTGGCCGAGGGTGTCGCGCCAGACGTCGAACAATAGCGATTCGGTCGGCGTCATCGGCCCTTGCGCGGTCTCGCTCGCCGTCGGTACGGTCGGCTCCGGCAGCGCAGCGCGGTTGAGTTTGCCGTTGGGCATCAGCGGCAACGCATCGAGCCGCACGAACGCGCCCGGGATCATGAAGCCCGGCAAACGCGTCTGAAGCGCATCGCGCAACGTGTCGGTATCGACCAGCGAGGCATCCCCCGTGACGTAGCCCACCAGTTGGCGCTCGTCGCCCTGCCCTCGCAGTTCAGCGACGGCCTCTCGCACGCCCGGAACGCTGCGCAGTGCAGATTCCACCTCGCCCAGTTCAATCCGGAAGCCGCGCAGCTTCACTTGTTGATCCATACGGCCGAGGAAGTCGATGGTCCCGTCCGGTCGCTGACGGCAAAGGTCGCCGGATCGGTACAGGCGTGCGCCGTCGTGACGGTGTGGGTCCGGGACAAACTTCTCTGCGGTGAGCGACGCGCGGCCAAGATAGCCTCGGGCCAGCGTTTCACCGCCGATGCACAGCTCGCCGAGCGCACCGGCAGGCAGCGCATTCCCCGTGTCGTCACAGACATAGACGTCGCGCGACGGATACGGGCCGCCGATAGACACGATGGGTTGCGCACAATCCGCGTCCTGCGTGGGCCGGTACATGCAGGCAACGGTGGTCTCCGTCGGTCCGTAGAGATTGTCCAGACGGATGTGAGCGAGCGGCCCGTTGCGCCATTGCCGCAGAGCATCACCGGGCAAGCCTTCACCGCCGACGGTAATTTGGCGCAAGGCGAGCGACGCCGGGTCAGGCGGCTCGTGCAGCCACTGCTGCCAATACGCCGTTGGAATCCGGGCGAACGTCACTTGTCGCGCGACCAACTGGCGATTGGTAGTCGCAAGATCCCACGGCTTCGCACCGCGCATTTCGATGCTGCCGCCTTGCATGAGCGATGGCAGCATCTCGTGCAGCGCCACGTCGAAGTTGATGGTCGATGACTGCAACTGACGGTCGGACGAAGCAATGCCGTACGTCGTGATGAAGTCATTCAGGTGCAGCGCGAGGCTGCGTTGGCTGACAGCCACCCCTTTCGGACGCCCGGTCGAGCCCGACGTGTAGATGACGTACGCCAGTTGGTCGCCGTGGACTTTTGCGTGCGCATCGATGTCGTGCGGCGCGCTGTCAATCTCTGCTTCGTCGCCGTCACCCTGCGCCGGTCTGAATTGATCGATATCGATCGCATCGCGCTGCACAAACAGTGCTGCCAGCGCATGGCGGGTTTCGGCATCGGTCAACACGCGGGAGACGCCCGCATCTTCCATCATGTAAGCCAGACGGTCGGCCGGATACTCCGGATCGAGCGGCACGAACGCGGCACCGGCGCGCAGCACGCCAATTAGCGCGGGTACTACCGCCGCAGACCGCCGCAGGCACAGCCCCACCCGCTCCTCACGCTTCACGCCGGACGCGATGAGCCGGCGGGCAACCCGCGCCGACCATGCGTCCAGTTCACCGTACGTCAGGTGTTCGTCTTCACAGTGAACCGCGTTCTCGCCCGCGTGTGAGCGCGCCTTTTCGAGCAACGTTTGCGTGACCGGGCGCCACGGCTTGTCCGTCGTGTTGCCCCCTTCGGCACGACTCGGCTTTGCAGTGACCCGGACGGGGGCTTCGACCAGACGCACGTCACCCAGCGCAACCTCCGGTGGCGTCGGCATCGCTTCGTCCCGGACCAGCCGGTCGAGCACCGCGCGGTAACCCGCCAGCATGTCGCCAACGGTATCCCGTTCGAAAATGTCGCACGCGTAAGTCAGCGACAGGCCGAACGCTTCATCTTCAAAGACGTTGAGAACCAGATCGAACCGGGCAGTCGCCGCTTCATTGGCCAGCAGCTCGAATTGAACACCCGGTAACGACGTCGGCTTGCCGGCACGCGCGCCGTAATTGAACATCACCTGAAACAGCGGCGTATGGCTCAGGCTGCGCTGCGTTTGCAGCGCATCGACAACGCGCGCGAACGGCACATCCTGATGCGCTTGCGCTTCGATCATGCGGTCGCGCGTCTGCGCGAGCAGGTCGCCGAGGGTTTGCAGGCCGGTCAACTCGCTGCGGATGACGAGCGTGTTGACGAAGAAACCGACGAGATCATCGGTGGCCGGGTGGACGCGTCCAGCAACCGGCACGCCCACGCGCACATCCTTCTGTGCAGCGTAACGGGAGAGCGTGAGTTGCCACGCGCTGAGCAGCACGGTGAACGGTGTCGTGCCATGCCGGCGAGCCAGCGCACGGACACGGCGGCTGACATCGCCCGGCAACTCGGCGGTGATGCGTGCGCCGCGATCGGCGCGCAAGCCGGTCCGCTTACGTGCCACGGGCAACTCCAATACCGGATGTTCGTCACCCAATCGGTCTCGCCAATACGCCAGTTGGGCCGACTCGCGCGCGTCGTCCAGCCATTCGCGATGCCATGCGGCAAAGTCACCGTATTGCGCAGCCAGCGGCGTGAAGGCGGGTTCGCCGCCCGCCAGCCGTGCCGTGTAGGCATTGCCGAAGTCGCGCGCCAGTACCCCGACCGACCACTCGTCGGCAACGATGTGATGCGTCGCAAAGTGCAGAACATGTGAGGTGGTGCCAAGACGCAGGAGCGTCACCCGAAGGATTGGCCCATGCGTCAGGTCGATCGGTTTGGACGATAGTGCCTGAAGGCGTTCACTAAGCGCACCGCCGCTGCGCTCAAGGTCTTCGACGGCCCAGCCGAACGCATCGGCGGCATCCACAACTTGCCACGGCGTGTCGTCGACTGCCTCGAAGTGGCTGTGCAGTACGTCATGGCGCTTGACGACGTCGGCCACAGCGAGTTCAAGCGCCTGCGAGTCGAGTTGCCCGTCAAGCCGGAACGCGCCCGTCATGTGATACGCGGCGCTCGACGGATCAAGCTGCCAAAGGAACCACAGACGCGCCTGACCCTGCGTGAGCGGCGCACGCTGGCGGTCGGCTCGCGGGGGAATTGGCGCGATGATCGCGGGCGTTGGCGTAGTGCCAAACGGTGCATCGCTATCCGGCGAGGCCTGCCCAAGGCGTTCGGCCAGCGCAGATAACGTCGCGGCAGCAAAGACATCGCGCAGTGCGAGTGCCCTCGCGTGTTTCGTGGCCAGCAGCGACACGACCTGCATGGCTTGCAGCGAATGGCCGCCCAACGCGAAGAAGTTATCGTCGCGACCGATGCGCTCGACGCCCAGCACGTGACGCCAGACGTCCGCGAGCAATGCCTCGTCGCCCGTCTGCGGGGCTGAGAAATGTCGCGATGCGATGTCTGGCGCAGGCAGTGCCTTGCGGTCGATCTTGCCGTTGGGGGTCAGCGGCAGCGCAGGCAGTGCAAGGATGGTTGCCGGCACCATGTAGTCCGGCAGTTGCGCGGCCAATTCACGCCGTAGCGCATCGGTATCCGGCACCCCGTCTGCCAGCGTGACGTACCCGACCAGTTGTGCGCCGGACGTCCCTTCGTGCGCGACGACCACGGCCGCTCCGACATTTGTACACGCGGCCAGACGCGCTTCAATCTCCCCGAGTTCGATGCGATGACCACGAATCTTGACCTGATGGTCGGTGCGGCCGAGGAATTCGAGCGTGCCGTCGTGCTTCCAGCGTGCGAGATCCCCGGTGCGGTAAAGCCGCTTGCCGTCTGGCGAAAAAGGATCGGGGACAAAGCGCTCGGCACTCAGGTCTGCCCGGCCGAAGTAGCCACGCGCCAGACCACTGCCGCCCAGATATAGCTCGCCCGCCACGCCCGGTGGCACTGCTTGAAGCCGGGCATCGAGCACGCGCGCCTGCGTACCGGCGATGACGTTGCCCAACACCGGCTTGCCGACAACGCGGCCAAGCATTGACCAGATCGTCGTTTCGGTCGGCCCGTACAAGTTCCAGAGTTCGCAGCCACGCGCCCGCAGGGCATCGGCCAGATCCGGCGGCAGGGCCTCGCCGCCGCACAACGCGCGCAACGCCGGCCACGGTTGGTCTGCCGCGAGCAACATGCGCCATGTCGCGGGTGTCGATTGCAGGACCGTTGCCCGGCTTGCCTGCAACAACGCAGCGAGCGCGAAGCCGTCACGGGCGGTTTCACTCGACGCCACAATCACTTGCGCACCCAACGTGAGCGGCAGGAAGAGTTCGAGGGCGGCAATATCGAAGGAAAGCGACGTCACCGCGACCCATCGGTCATCTGCTGCGAGCCCGGGGCACTGCGCCAGACTGGACAGAAAGTTCGACAGCCCGCCGTGGCGCACCATCACGCCTTTCGGTTTGCCGGTCGAGCCCGAGGTGTAGATCACATAAGCCAGATGCTCCGCCTCGACTTGAACCTCGGGCGCAGTGTCGGCGTATGCATCGCCGTCGAAGCCATCCAGCAGCAGATATTCCAAGCCCACAGTCGACGGCAGCGTTGCCTGAAGCGGCGACTGAGTAATGAGCCGCGTCACACCGCTGTGGTCGAGCATGTAGCGCAGGCGTTCCGCCGGATACGCGGGGTCGAGCGGCACATAGCAGCCGCCCGCCTTGAGCACGCCAAGCAGCGCCACGAGCATGCCGGCACCCCGGTCGAGCGCAATGGCCACCGGCACATCGGGCCCGACGCCCTGCGCGATCAGGGCGTGCGCCAGCTGATTGCTGCGGCGCTCCAGCGCGGCATACGTGAGCGATTCGTCATCCCCGCGCACGGCGACAGCATCCGGCGTTCGACGCGCTTGCGCTGCAATGCGGGCATGCACCGGCGCGTCGGCTGAGAAGTCTTCGGTCGCGACGCCCCACGCGTCGAGTTGCGCCGCTGCCTCCGTGTCGACGAGCGCGACGTCGTCAATCACGGCATCGTCCAAGGCGCACAGGGCGGACAACATAGTTTCGTATTGGCTCGACAGACGTGCCATCGTCGACGGCTCGAACAGTTCGCGGGCATACGTGAAGCTGCCCGCGATGGCGCCGCCGGACGTTTCGCTGACGTTCAACGTCAATTCAAACTGGGCAGCCTCGCCCCCCGTGTCGAAATGACGGGTCGTGAGACCGGGCAGCTCACGCAGCACGCGATAGTCCTCGCGCTGGTGATTGAACATGACCTGAAACAACGGTGTGTGACTGACGCTGCGCGTGGGCGACAGCGCATCGACGAGACTGTCGAACGGCAGCGTCTGGTGATCTAGCGCCTGCCGCGTGCGCTCGCCGATCATGCTCACAAGTTCCGCGACACGCATGCGGGCCGGGAAGTCCGCACGCATCACGAGCGTATTGATGAATACGCCGATCAGGTTGGCGACCTCGGGCTGGTCACGGCCGGAGACCGGGACGCCGACACGAATTTCGTCTTGCGCGCACCAGCGGTGCAGCAGCGCCTGAAACGCCGACAAGAGCAGGACATAGGGCGTGACGCCGTGGCGACGGGCTGCATCGCGCACAGACGTGACGCTCGCCGTATCGAGTTGGAACGGGTGGCGTGCGGCCTTGTACACACCGGTCGGATGACGCGGGTGGTCGTGTGGGAGATCGGCGACGGGGTGGGCGTCGCCCAGCAGCGCGCGCCAGTACCCCAGTTGCCGGTCGCGCTCGGCACCGTCAAACGTGTCGCGCTGCCACGCGGCGTAGTCGCCGTACTGGACAGGTAACTCGACGCGTGCCGGGGCAGACGTTTTAGCGCCAGCCCGGCAATGCGCCGTGTAGGCGGCGACGAATGCATCGAGCAGCACGCCGACCGACCAGCCATCCGCCACGATGTGATGCATGGCGATCAACAGTACGTGATCCGCCGCGTCTGCCTCGGGTGCCACGCCCTTCAGTCGCATGATGCCCACACGCAGTAACGGCCCGCGCTGCAAATCGAACGGGGCGTCGGTGAAAGCCTGCGCGCGAGCAGGTGCCTCGGCGGGGTGGGCATCAAACACCTGCCACGCAAAATCCGGCAGATCGTGAACGACCTGCACGGCCTCAGTTGCGCCCTCCGGCACTTCGAACGTCGTGCGCAGCACCTCATGCTGCGCCACGATGTCCCTGAAGGCATGGCGCACGGCTGTCTCGTCCAAGGTGCCGCGCAAGCCAATGCCACCGGCAACGTGATAGGCACTGCTATCCGGTTGCAGATGCCAGAGGAACCACAACCGGCGTTGCGCGTGTGACATGGGCAGTGCCGAACGCGACCGGCGTGTGCGTGCGATGGGCGGTAGCGCCGCGTCGGTCATTTCCAGCGATGCCGACGCCAATGCGGCCAATGAACGATGGACGAACATCTGCCGGGGCGAGATGGCAATACCGCGTGCGGCGGCACGCGCCACCACTCGCAGCACCAGAATAGAATCGCCGCCGAGCGAAAAGAAGTTGTCGTTGCGGCCAACGCGCGCGAGGCCAAGCACGTCGGCCCAGACTTCCGCCAGCGCTGATTCGCGCTCGCCGCTGGGCGCCACGTAGCCGCCCTGTTCGAACGACGGCGCGGGCAAAGCGCGACGGTCCAGCTTGCCGCCCGGCGTCATCGGCAACGTATCGAGCGCCACGATGGCCGAGGGCACGAGTGGTGCCGGTAAGGCGGCTTCGAGCGCGGCGCGCAGCGCCGTCGTATCGGGCGTGCGGCCGCTCTGCCCGGTGACGTACGCGGCCAATCGCGTGCCCGCGTCACTTTCGAAGGCGGTCACGACCGCTTCTCGCACGCCCGGCTGCGCGAGCAATGCTGACTCGATTTCGCCAAGCTCGACGCGGAAGCCGCGGATTTTGACTTGGAAATCAACCCGTCCGACGTAGTCCAATTGCCCGTCTGCCCGCCAACGAACCAGATCACCGGTGCGGTAGGCCCGGCTGCCCGGCGCGCCGAACGGATCGGGCACGAAACGGTCAGCCGTCTGGGCGGCACGGTCGAGATAGCCGCGCGCCAACAGGTCGCCACCGATCAGCAGCTCGCCGATCGCGCCCTGCGGCGCCAGTGTCATATCGGGCGCGACGACGTATAGCCGTCGCCCTTGCAGTGCGCGTCCAATCGGCACGCTGGTGGCACTGTCGTTGGTCTCGCCGGATGCCACCCACGCGGATGCAGTGACTGCCGCCTCAGTCGGCCCGTAGGTATTGAGCAGGCGGATGTGCCCGAGATGCGTCTGGTCGCGCCAGCGCCGCAACCCCTGCGCGGACATCGCTTCTCCCCCCACGTGCAATTGGCGAACTTGTGCGAGCGATCTCGCGTGGGAGCGCTGGTCGAAGCCCTCATCCAACGCCTGAACCAGTACGTTCCAGTACGCCGTCGGCAAATCGACCACGGTGACGCCGTCACGCGCGACGTTGGCGACAAACTCGTCCGCGCTCCACAACTGCGGACCGCGCAGAACAACGGCGGCTCCGACATGTAGCGCCGGAAATAGCTGTTCGACGAACCCGTCGAAGTTCATCGTCGAGAACTGCAATACCCGGTCAGCGGCAGACAACTCGCACAGCGACGCCCAGACGCGCGCCTGCGCCGCGAGCGCGCCGTGGCTGATCGCGACGCCCTTGGGCTTGCCGGTCGATCCTGACGTGTAGATGACGTAAGCCAGATGCGCTGGCAATAACGGCACGTCGGGGGCGGTATCGGGCGTGTTCAGCGGCGCATCGACATCGACACGCACGACACCCTCGGGCAGCGCGACGTGCGAACTCGCCGCGTGGCCCAGCACCAGTCCCGCGCCGCTGTCCTCAAGCATGTCGGCGAGCCGTTGCGGCGGATAGTCCGGATCGAGCGGCACATACGCCCCGCCGGCCTTGAGCACGGCGAGAATGCCGACGATCATGTCGACCGAGCGCGTCAAGGCGACACCGACGCGGGTGTCGGGTTTGACGCCCAGCGCGATCAGATGGTGGGCCAGTCGGTTCGCGCGGGTATCGAGCGCCGCGCGGGAGAGCGTGACGCCGTCGTGCACCAGCGCCACCGCCTCGGCACCACTCGCCATATGGGCCGCGAAGCGACGATGCACTGGCATGAACGTTTCCAGTGCTAGCCGTGTTTCCCCATGCTCGACAAGGCACGCGTGCGCATCGCCCGTCAGTATCGCGAGATCGCCCAGTCGCGTGTCCGGTGCGGCGACGAACGACGCGAGAAGCGACACGAACTGATCGCACAGGCGAGCCATCGTTTCCGGCGCAAAAAGCTCCCGCGCGTAATCAACGCTCCCAGTGAGCCCGCCAGACGCCAGCTCATGCGCACTCAGCGTCAATTCGAATTGTGCGGCGCGCATGCGCGGCAAGTACCGCTCGACGTGAAGGCCGTCCAGCGCCTGCACGGCACTCGCGTCATCGCGTTGATAGTTGAGCAGCACCTGAAACAGGGGCGTGTGCGTCAGGCTGCGCTCGGGGGCCAGTGCCTCGACCAGCGCTTCGAACGGCAATGCCTGATGGGCCGAGGCCTCCAGCACGTGCGCACGGGTTCGGTCGAGGAGTTCCGCAACGGTTTGTGATGCGTCGAGCCGAGCGCGCAACACCTGCGTGTTCATGAACAAGCCGATCAGTGGTGCGCTTTCCGGTAACTCTCTCCCGGCAATCGGCACGCCCACGCGAATGTCGCGCAGGCCGCTGTGTCTCGACAGCAGCAGTTGGAACGCCGCGAGCACGATCATGAACGGTGTCGCACGATGGGTCGCCGCAAGCTCGCGAACACCGGCCGTCAATGCGGGCGGCAACGAAAACGGCACGGACGCTTCCGTGTATTGCGCCAGCGGTTCGCGCGGGTGGTCTGACGGCAGCAGCAATACGGGTGCTGTCTCGCCTTCCCCTAACGCGGCCCGCCACCAGTCAAGCTGGCGTTGCTGTTCCCCCGCCGCGAGTCGCCCCCGCTGCCATGCGGCAACGTCGGCGTATTGCAGGGTCAACGCGGGGAGGTCCGGTGCTTGCCCAGCCACAGCGGCCTGATAACCGGCGACAAATTCCCGAAGCACAATATCGATGGACCAGCCGTCCGCGACGATGTGATGCATCGCGACCAGCAGGATGTGTTCGGAGACCGGCTCACCGGGCAGTGCCAGCAGTGCCACGCGTAACAGTGGTCCGGTGCGCAGATCGAACGGCGTGTCGTTGAACGTCTGCGCCCTGTGGTTCGCCTCATCTTGCGTGGCGACATCAACGTGCTGCCATTCAAACGGCAGATCGGCGTGCACGATCTGAAGCAATTCGGTGTCGTCGCCGCCGACGGACTTGTCGCTGAACGTGGTGCGAAGCACTTCATGCCGCGCCACCATGCCCGCGAACGCCTGACGGACAGCGTTGGCGTTCAATGCGCCCTTCAACCGCATGGCACCGGTAATGTGATACGCCGAGCTTTCGGGTTGCAGCGCCCACAGGAACCATTGGCGCTGCTGAGCGTGTGAGGCGGCGATACACAATCGGCCATCCTCACGAACCAGCATGTCGGGGCGACTTTGCGGCGGCACGTCGTCAGTTACCGACGCCGCCAGTGCACGCAGCGTTGCGGCCTCGAACCATTGCCGAGGTGTCGATTCAACGCCTGCCGCTGCCGCATGGGCGACGCCCCGGAGCGTCAGAATCGAGTCACCCCCGAGGGCATAGAAGTTGTCGTCGCGGCCAATGAGCGTGTCGTTTGCGAAACGCAGCACCGAGCGCCACGCGTCAGCAAGCCGTGTTTCGATGTTTCCTGTCGGCGCTTCATAGACAGTGTCACTTTGCTGCGGCACTGGCAGGGCTCGCCGGTCAATCTTGCCGTTTGGCGTGAGCGGCATGGCGGGAATCACCAGCACGCGCCCCGGCACCATGTAGTCGGGCAGCGTGCGGCCGATGGCACGGCGCAAGTCGACTTCATCGGGCTGGGCGCCGGGCAATGCCGTCACATAGCCGACCAGGCGCACACCGGCCGGCCCCGTGTGCGCCGTCACCACGGCTTCGCGCACGCCCTCGCAAGCCAGCAACCCCGCTTCGATCTCACCCAACTCAATGCGGAACCCGCGAATCTTCACCTGCTGATCGATGCGGCCGATGAACTCGATATCGCCATCCGCACGACGCCGCACCAGATCCCCGGTGCGATACAGCCGCGCGCCTTGAGCGGCGAACGGATGCGGAACAAAGCGCTCCGCCGTGAGCGAGGCGCGCTGCCAATAGCCCCGTGCCAGCCCTTCGCCGCCGAGATAAAGCTCACCGGGAACGCCGACCGGTGTCTCATTGAGGCTTGCATCGAGCACCCACGCCTGCGTCGCACGAATCGGCGCACCAAGGGTGGTCTTATCGCCGTCGACGCGAGCGACCAACGACCAGATCGTCGTCTCCGTCGGTCCATACATGTTCCAAAGCGCTACGCCCCGGGCGAGCAACGACTGCGCCAGATCGGGCGGCAGCGCTTCGCCGCCGCATAACCCTTTCAGTCCCTGAAGTGCTGGAGGCGTCGACCGCCCGCCTGACGTGGCATGCGTTTCGACATCGAGCAACATGCGCCACGTGGCTGGCGTTGCTTGAAATACCGTGGCCCGGGAATCCGTAAGCAATCGCGAAAGCGCTGCGCCGTCACGCGTCGTGTGCTTGTCCGCGACGATCAATTGCGCACCGGTGACGAGCGGCAGGTACAACTCCAGCGCCGCAATGTCGAACGACAGTGACGTCACGGCGACCCAGCGATCCTCCGCCGTTAGCCCGGGCCGCTCGCCCAGACTCGCGATGAAACTCGATAGCGCGGCGTGCCGCACCATGACGCCCTTGGGCCGCCCGGTCGATCCCGACGTGTAAATCACGTAAGCCAGATGCTCGGGCAGTACGGTCACGTTCAGGGCTTCTAAGGCAACCTCTGCCTCGTCGGCCGGAATGTCTGCGGACATCACCTCAAACGTCCGGATTTCCGCCGGAAATGCCAGCCGCGTGGCGACTTCGGGGCAGGTGACGATCCGTTGCAAGCCACTGTCCGCCACGATGTAGGCCAGACGCTCGGCGGGATATTCAGGATCGAGCGGCACGTAAGCCGCACCCGCGCGGAGTACGCCGAGCACTGCCACGACCATATCGACCGAGCGTTCAAGCGCGACGCCGATGCAACTATCAGGCCCCGCGCCATCAGCGATGAGGCGTCGCGCCAGCGCATCGGCACGATGCAGCAATTCGCTATACGTCAGACGCGATTCGCCGCAGACGACCGCCAATCGGGATGGGTCTTGCGTCGCCCGCGACGCAATGCGTATAGGCACCGGGTCGAGCCGCGCATCGTGCGCGTTGGCCGCGAGTTCATCGGGCAGGCAATCCGCAGCAAGGTGCAGCGAAGCGCGTTGAGTCAGCACGACGGCGCCGGTCGCCCTGTCAGGCGCACTCACCCGCGTATCGAGCCAGTGGCCGAAGTCATCGAGCAAGGCATGAACGAGCACGCCATCGACGCGGTCGCGATCGTATTCGAGATCGAGATCCGCGCCGTGTCGATGCCAGTCGACCGCCAGCGTCAGGTCGAATTGCGGCGTGTCGTTGGCCAGCGTCAGCACGTCAACCTGTACGTCGCCGACCCGCAGTTGCGGGGCAGCGTCCGACTGGCTGAAGTTGAACATCGTCTGGAAAATGCTGCCGCCGCTACGCCGCGCCACATCCAGTGCCAGCTCGAACGGCACGTCAAGGCGATCCAGCGCCGCCACCCGGGTGCGGCTCACATCGTCAACGCAAGCGCGCAACGACTGTGCCGGACGATGACGGGCCCGATACACCTGTGTGCCGACAAAGCAGCCGATCAAATCGGGCGTGCCGGGGATATGCCGTCCATCGACGGGCACGCCGACGAGAAAATCGCCCTCGCCGTGATACCGGCGCAGGGTCAGTTGCCAGAGGGCGAGCAGCGCGACGAACGGTGTCACACCCGCTTGCTGGCACCACGCGGTCAGTGCGGCGTGCCGGGGCGCATCCAGGGGATGACGTAACACACCGCGACGCACTCCGGCCTCACGTGCCGACGGCGCGGGGAGTTGCAACGGCCCGTACTCGTGCGCGAGATCGCGGCGCCACCCGTCGAGCGCTGCCTGCCATCGCCCACTGATAAGCCCAGCGTGCTGGCGTTGCGCGTAGTCGGCATATTGAATCGCCAGCGACGGCAGTGCCGCCATCGGGTCGGCGCCCTGCACGACGGCCTGATAGGCCTGTGCAAACTCGCGTGCCCAGACGTCGTTCGACGCGGCGTCCGAAATCAGGTGATGCATGGTGACGGCCAGCACGTGCTGACGGTCCGGCAAATCAATCCAGCTCACGCGCAGCAAGGGGGCGGCGGCGAGATCGAACGGTGTCCGGGCGCTCTCCGAGGCGAACGCGGCAACGCGTGTCTCGATGTCAGAGGCCGGCAGGTGGCGCCAGTCCAGACGTGTCATGGCGAACGGCACTTCAGGCAGTACCGTTTGCGATGGCTCGCCATCCTGCATGGCAAAGGCGGTGCGCAAGACATCGTGACGGGAGATGACCGTGCGGATCGCCTGCTCCACGGCGTTCGCTTCGATCGCAGTGCCGCCGCTCAACCGGAATACGCGCGCGATGTGATACGCATCGTCGTCCGGGGCGAACTGTTGCGCCATCCAGAGCCGGCGTTGCGCAAACGACAGTGGCACGGCGGATGACGGCGACGCAGGCTCGGCGTGGCGGGCGGCGAGATGGCCCGCGCGCTCGCGTTCGGTCTCGTGTTCGCTCTCAGAATCGCTGGCCGCCGACGCATGCGGGTCGAGCATCAACAGTTCCAGCAGCGCGCGGTCGAGATCTTCCATGGCCATGCCAGCATCCTCCGGTAACGGCCCGCGCAACGCGCACGGGCCGGAACAGCGATCCGGCGCACGTCGGCGCGCGCCAGAGGTCCTGCACTTACGTCAAACCGTCGATCAGTCAATCAATAGGCGGTTCGCAGGGTCAACATCACGGTGCGCGGCTGGCCTCGGGCGTAAGCCGCAGCAAAGTAATCGCGATCGAACAGATTGTTCGCGTTGAGCGACAAGGAGGTCTTCTTCGTGAACGCATAGCTGATCGACGCATCGACCACGGCGTAGAAGCCCTGATTGGCGGTGAAGCCGTTACGCGTCGTCGATGTTTCGCTCACGGCAGTCACGCCCGCCCCCACGGTGAGCCCGTTCCAGCTGCCCGGCAGGCGATAGCTGGTCCAGAGCTTGAAGATGTTGTGCGGTGAAATCGACGAGAACGGCGACGCGATCGTGTCGAAGCTGTTCGAGTCTTCCAACTGGCTGTTGTTGTACGTGTAGCTGCCGAACAATTTCCAGCCGGACAGCAACTCACCCGTGCCCGAGACCTCGAAGCCACGCGTGCGCGCCTTGCCCAGCGCCACGTAGTGCGACTGGGTCGGGTCGTTCGGGTCGATCATCGCGCGGTTGGACTGGTTGATCTGATAGACCGCAAACGCCGTCGTGAAGCGGCCGTCCATGAACTCGCCCTTGATCCCGGCTTCGTACTGATCACCCGTGATCGGCTTGATCAGCGTGCCGGAGGTCGTCAGCAAGTTGTCCTGCGGCTGGAAGATGCTCGTATAGCTGGCGTAGACCGACCACGTCTTGTTCAGGTCGTACACCAACCCCGCATAGCCCGTGAACTTGCCGGCGTTGCCCAGCGAGTTGCCGTTCATGTTGAAGACGTTGTACGTCGGATCGACTGCGAACTTTGACTGGTACCAGCTCACGCGCCCGCCGAGAATCAGGGTCAACTGATCGAGCAGCGAGAGACGCGTCTGCGCGTAGATGCCGTACTGCTTGGCATAGGTGTTGTTGCGGCTCACCGTGTCGGGCGTGCCCGGGAACACCGGCATCGGGTACAGAATGTTCAGCAGGTTGACGTTGGAGACGTTGAACAGGTTGTCCGGCGTGCCGTAGTACTGCGACTGGTGCTCGACCATGCGCATGTAGTTGGCGCCGATGGTGGCCTGATGCGTGCGCCCGAACAGCGTGAACGGGCCGGTCGCAGACACGTCGATATTGGTCTTGCCCTCGCTCACCACGTTGTTCGTCGAACTGATGTCGCCGGTGTAGGTTGCCGGGTCCCACGCATTGAACTGGCTAGCTTGCAGAGTGTTCGAGCGTGAGTACACGTAATCGAACACGGCCTTGGCCGTCCAGCCGCCGCCGAGCTTCTGGTGCAATTCGGCAAAGAGATCCGTGGTGCGGAATGTGTCGCGGTTCCAGCCGGCGCCGTAGTAATGGCCACGCGGCAGATTGCCGTAGGTGCCGTCGGTGTAAATGCCCCAGATCCACGGCTCGTTTGACGTGTACTCGTTGTAGCTCGCGCCGACGCGCAGCAGCGTCGTAGACGTCAGGTCGGCTTCCAGCGTGCCGTACAGCACTTTGTTGCGCGTGTTGGTGGTGTCCTGCACGCCATCGGCGCCGGTATAGGACACGACGGCGCGCCCACGCAGCGACCCAGCCGGGTTGAGCGGTCCGCCCACGTCGATGGTGGCGCCGCTGTTACCGCGCGTACCGCCGCTGAGCGTTGCGCTGGCCTCGAATTCTTTCTGCGCGTGCTTGCGCACGAGGTTGACCGCGCCGCCCGGAGCGCCGAAGCCATTCAAGAGACCTGACGGCCCGGTCAGCACTTCGACCCGGTCGTAGATCGCCAGACTCGGCTGGAACGTATCGGCGGTGACCGACATGCTGCTGTTCACGTAGGACGGCGTGCCATCCACAAGGAACGAGGTGATCGGGAAGCCACGTGCGTAGTACTGCACACGGTCCGAGTCGCTCTGCAACGTGGTGATGCCGGGCGCGTACTGCATGGCGTCCTTGAGCGTCTGGAAGTTCTGTTCCTTGATTTGCTCCTGCGTGATCACCGACACGGTTTGCGGGATTTCGCGTGCCGTCATCGGAATCTTCGAGCCAACCGTCGTGGGTGGGTTCAGCGCTTCGGCCACCGCGTCGCGCTGGTCTTCCACGTTGGTTGCCGGCAGTGCCGCGACCGGTGCGGCCCCGGGCGCTGTTGCGGTGTCACCTGCGGCATTGTTCGCCGGTTGCGCCGCGCTGCTGCCCTGCGTGGCTTGAGACTGCGCCTGTGCCGCAGCCGCTTGCCCCAGAAGCAGCAACATAACCGCCAGACTTGTACGACTCGGTGTGAGTGCGCCCCTCCGTGTTGTTCGGTACTGCCCGTGAATCGACTTCATGTGCAACCTTCCCCTTGACGTGTGGTGGCGCGCTCTCAGCGGCGCATGCTGCATCGGGATCAGGAATTCCGCCCGACGTAAAAATAGAAGTGAAATAATAACCGTTCTCATTTGCATTCACAATGAGAACGGGCCGGACCGTCATGACAACGAAATGATTTCGGACATCTCCCCGGAGCATGTCCCGGGGGATCTCACTGGTTGTTCGGTTCTGCGGGATTCAGGTCGCCGCGCTACTTGCCTGACGGGCACGCGCCAGCCATGCCGCCTGGGCTTCGGGCGGCAACGCATCGAACGCCAGCCGGGCCTGTGCGCGGCGAACGAGTCCATCGCCACCGTCCTGACGTGCATAGAGGGCGTCTGCCAGAGCGCGAATCGTTGGCGTGGCGAAGACCTGCCCGGGCAGCACCTCGATATGCAGCCCTTCGCCGATACGGGCGACAAAGCGGATGACGGTCAGCGAATCGCCGCCCAGCGCAAACAGGCTGCGTGTCACGCCGATGGGGGCGCGTCCCAGCAAGTCTTCGAGCCGCTTGGCCAGCCAGACTTCAAGCGGTGTTTGTGGTGGTTCGTCGACAGCCGCACCCCCGCCTCCTTGTTCCGCAACTCTCGGGTCAGGCAAGGCCTGCCGATCGACCTTCCCGTTAGCCAGACGCGGCATCGTCGCCAGCGCCACGACAAACGCTGGCACCCATGCGCCGGGCAGTCGATTGGCCAGCGCTTCGCCGACGAGTTTCGGCGCATCGGTTACCCCGGGCGCCACCACGTAGGCCGCGAGTAGCGTCTGTGCGCCGCTGCCCCACGTGCGCACGGCGACTTGCGCGATGCCCGGAATGTCGCGACATGCGGTTTCGATTTCCGCCGGCTCAACGCGGTGGCCGCGGATCTTGACCTGTTCGTCGGCGCGGCCAAGCCATTGAATCCCGCCTTGCGGCAACCATCGGGCGACGTCGCCGGTGCGGTAGAGTCGCGCCCCAGGTTTGAACGGGTCGTCCACGAACCCTTCCCGTGCGTCGCGACCGAGGTAGCCATCCGTCAACTGCGCGCCCCCGAGATAGAGCATCCCGCGTGCGCCGACCGGGGTGATCGACAGGTCATCGTCAAGCACGCGTGCATAGCAGTTCGCGAGCGGCTGGGTCAAAGGCAGCGTGGCGCTGTCCAGACCGATAGACGATTCAACAGCGCAATCGTGGGTCAGCACGCCGACCGTGGTCTCCGTCGGTCCGTAGTGATTGACGACGCGTACGTCTGCCCGGATTTGCCGCAGTGTTCGAACCAACGGCTGCGGCGCCGCTTCACCGCCGAGCACGACGGTGGCGGGCAACACGGGCGAGGCGATCTGCACCAGCGCGTCGAGATGAGACGGCGTGATCTTGACGAGATCGACCTCGGTGCGGCCGATGAATCGAGCGAAGGCGGCGCCGTCCGCCATATCGGCATCGCTGGCGACGACCAGACACGCCCCGGCCGCGATGGCGCCGAACAGTGCCGTATTACCGAGATCGGCCGCCACCGTCGAGCTCAGGGCGACGCGATGACCGGGGCCGAGCGACAACCGGTCGGCGATTGCATGAGCGTAGTTCGCCAGTTGACGATGCCCGATCGGCACGCCCTTCGGCACGCCGGTGGATCCCGAAGTGAAGATCACGTAGGCGCAATCTGCCGCGCGAGGGGCAGGCAACGTGGCGTTACCTGTCATTGGCAGCGCCAGCGTCGAGAACGACACGACGGGCACGGGTGCGCCTTCCGCCTCAGGCTCGAACGGCGGTGCCGCGATCGCCAGCACAGGCTTGGCCTGCGACAGCACCGCGTGGATACGGGCAGCCGGCCATGAGGGATCGAGCGGCACATAGGCGGCGCCTGCCCGCATCGTCGCCAGCAAGGCAATCACCATATCCACTGTGCGCGGCATGGCGAGCGCCACCGTGTCGCTCGTACGCACGCCGCGTGCTTGAAGATTGGCCGACACGGTCAATACTTCGCTCGCGAGTTCGGACCATGTAAGGCGCTTGCCCTCGCCTTCGATGGCATTGGCGCCGGGCGTTTCCTGCGCGTGCCGCAGCAGCGTGTGAATCACCGTCTCGTCGGGCACGGTCAGTTCCGGCCCTGTCCAACTCATATAGCGTGATCGCTGAACGCTCGACGTGACGTCGAGTTGCCGCCACGGCGCATCGGCTCGGGACGTTTGTGCGGCCAGCGACGCAAGCATCGTCAGATACTGGTCTGCCAGCACCTCGATGGCCTCGGCGGGATAAGCCTCCGCATCGCCGGTCAGCGCGAATTGCGTGAGCGCGCCTCGCGCGTCCGTCACCAGATCGAGATGGCATTCCGCCTTGCCGAGCGGCGCGTGCAGGCCAACCAGGCGCGCTGGCACGATAGCGGAATCCCACACCAGCGTGCGGAACGAGGCGAGCCCGTGGCGGGTAATGCCCACCGGCACCGACTCCTGCCGATGACGATGTTCCTCGATGGTCTCGTTGAGGTGGCAAGCGGCGTCCACGAGCGAAAACGTGTCGTCAAGCCGCACGCGTACCGGCAACCGACGCTCGAAGACACCGATCGAGCCCGCGAGCGGTCCGTAGTCGGTGCGGCAATCGTGGCAGACCGTGCCGTCCACCGCCGTCTGGCCGCCGATGCGCGCGAGCAGCGCCCACCATGCTGCCTGCAACAACAGGCCGGGGGCCGTGCCACGTGCTTGGGCGATTGCCACCAACGCTTGTCCGATCTCTGGCCCTACGGTGCGCCGTGCAGCATGTAATGGCGCGTCTTGTGCCGGTGCCACTGGCGCTGCTGCCTGATGACGAGACTGACGAGACTGACGAGACGGCAGTCGAAGGCCGTCATGTGGCGTGCCGCCGTCATCCAGATAGCGGCGCCAGTAGGCTTGTCCGTCAAGCCCATCCTCGCCCTCGACGAGACTGTCTCGCCATGACGCGAAGTCTTCGTAGCGCAACGGCGCGTCGTCGTCCGTTACCCCGTGCCCTTGCGAATTTTGCGCATCGGCAAGCAATGCCTGCGCGAGCACGACGAGACTGGCTTCGTCGAACATCCATGCGCGCGCCATCAGGATGAGCCGCGTGCCGCTATCACACGTGAGCCAGATGGCGCAGGCATTGGCCTGCTGCGATGCGGCTTGCGCCGGCATTGGCCCTGACGCCATCGCCAGCGCAACGGCGTCTGCCGAGTGGCCCGACGCGTGAATCTGAATCCACGGCAGCCCCTTGGGAGGTGCCTCCGACAAATGACGTACACCACGAAAGCCCTCGACCTGACCGGTGGCCATCGTCAGCATCTCGTGCCGCGCCGGCAGCGCGGCCCAAGCGGCACGCACCGCCTCCGGTCCGAGCGCGGCGTCGGGCTCCACGACGACGGCCACGCAAGCCGTCTCCATACCAAGCGCAACCCGTGCGCGTTGTTCCGGCGTCAGTCCGAATCCGTTATTGGTCATGGCTTGCGGTGTTGGGGTCGATTCATGCATGGTCGTCACCCTGCGGCATCGGGATCGGCGGATTGACGGGACTCGCCGCGTCGTCATCCACGTTCGTCGCGGGAACGCTGTCGCGCGACATCATCTGCGCCATCGCGACCACGATCTTGCGGGGCTCCTGATAGGGGTCGCGGGCGTGGGCGACCAGCAGGTTGTCGAGCATGACGACGTCACCCCGCTGCCAGTCGAAGCGGAACGCGCATGCCTCGTAGGCGTTGCCGATCAGCGCCATCGTCTCGTCGTCGATGGGCGTGCCATCGCCGTACAGGACGTTGCGCGGCAAGCGGTCTTCACCGGCAATGTCCATCAGATGCTGACGCACGTCCGGCGCGAGGAAGTACGGATGATGCAGTTGCACCTGATTGAAGAACGCAAGTTCGCCGGTGACCGGATGCCGCAGCACACCCGGGCCGCGCGAGACCGTCTGCAATGTGTCGCCAAACCAGCGCACCTGTGTGCCGACGGCGCGGCAGCGGGCTTCGACGTCTTCCCGGCTGTCGGTATGGAAGAACTGGCGCCACGGCACGTCCAGCCCTTCGATGAACGTGCGCACGTAGCACAGCCCAAGCCGCGCGAAGCGATCCACAACGTCAGGCGGCAACCGGCGCAGCATCTCGCGGCCGTCGACGATCGGTGTCGCACCGCCCACCTGCGAGGGCAACTCACAATAGAACCACTGCTTGCGCGGCCATTGCTCAAGGTGCGAGCTTTCGTTATGGAAGAGGATCATTTCCTTCTCGGGGTACGGCGTCGACCGATACGTCCGGTCCCCCTCTTCCTTCTTCGGCAGATCACCGTAGTCGCCGTAAAGTTCGGGCACGATGGCTTCCACGAAGCGCTCGAACTGGCGCGGTCCTTCGATGACGAAGCCGCGCAGCAGCAGACCGCCGTGGCGTGCCAGCCAGATATCGATCTGCTCGCGATGCCGTGCCGCCCATACGAACGGGTCGAGGTCTGCGTGCAGCGGTTCGATGAGGGCCGGAAAGCCCGTGCCTGCCTGCATCGGCGTGATGCGGACCTGATAGTCCGGCGTGCCGGCATTTCCGGGAGCGGCATCCGCCGCCGGACGGGCGAGCTTGCGTCCACCGCCCAATGCGCCGAGCTTTTCGAGCTTTGCGGCGCGCGCGGCGTCACGCGTACGTGCGGCGTCCTGCGCCGGCGGCGGGGTCATCGGGGGCATCGGGGTATCGGGTTCCATGAGATAGGTCTCCAGAAGCTTGAGCCAGGTGGCGACAAAGCGTTCGATGCTGGCGTGCACGAACAGATCGGTCGCGTACACCCATTCGCCGGCAAAGCCGAGCGGGGTTTCATTCAGGAACAACGCCATGTCGAATTTCGACGACGTGGTCGCTTGCCCGATCGGGTCGATGTGCAGACCGTCAATGGCGAGCGCGCCGCGTGGCGTGTTCTGCATGACAAAGAGGGTTTGGACGAGCGGACTCCGCTCTGACACACGGGCCACGCCGGACGCCTCGACGATGCGCTCGAACGGCAGCGCCTCGTTGGCGATGGCGCCGAGCATTGCGTCGTGCGTTCTGCCCGTGAGTGCGCCGAACGACGGCTCACCGGTATCCAGACGTGAGCGCACCGGCAGCACGTTCACGAAGAACCCGAGCATGGGTTCGAGCGCTGCATCGTTGCGGCCAGCCGAATCCACGCCCACGACGAGATCGTCCATGCCGGTCAGCCGGTGCAGGAACGCCTGATAGCTGGCGAGCAGCACGGTCGACGGCGTCGTGCCGTGACGTTGGGCAAATGCCCGCAGCGGTGCGTTGAGCGATTGCGGGAGGACGAACGGCACACCCGCGCCTGCGGTCGATGTCGCCACCGCACGCGGGTGATCCGTGTCCAGACGCAACGCAGCGGGCGCACCTTGCAAGGCATCGCGCCAGTAGCCGCGTAGCGCTTCGCCGGACACACCATCGAGCGCCTTGTGTTGCCAGTCGGCGTAGTCCACGTATTGCACCGGCATCGATGTGAACTCAGGCACCTCGCCGCTGCGAATGGCGGCATAGGCCGTCGCGAACTCGCCGACGAGCACACTCATAGCCCAACCGTCCGCGATGATGTGATGCACGGCGAACAGCACGACGTGTTCGTTCGGCGACAGTCGCAGCACCCGAATGCGGGCAAGGGGTCCGGAAGCAAGAACGAACCGATGTTGCGACTGGGTGGCCATGGCGTCAGCGATGGCGGCTTCCTTCGCGTCTGCCGAATCCCCTTCCAGATCGACAACCTCGATATCTGCCTTACCCATCGGTGCGATGCGCGCATACGGCACGCCGTCGTCATCCGGATAGCACGTGCGAAGCACTTCATGTCGTGCGACGAGCGCTGCCATCGCCGCCCGGGCGGTGTCCACGTCGAAATTGCCCGTGACCCGCATGGCGGTCGCCAGCGTGTACGACGCAGCGTCCTCTGGGCCGGCCAGCTTGCCGGCCAGCCACAGGCGGTATTGCGTCGGTGAGAGCGGCATGCGTTCTGCGCGCGGCACACGGACCAGCGCCGGCCCGTCAACCGCAACGTGCGGCGCCAATTCGAGCTGCTGCGCCAGCGCGCTGAGCGTGGGGGCAGCAAAGACATCGCGTAACGACAGCTGGCGGCCCAGTCCCGACTTCACACGTGAAACGAGTTGCAGCGCCGTCAACGAGTGCCCGCCGAGCGCGAAGAAGTTGTCGTCGCGGCCGACGAACGGCACATCGAGCAGCGACTGCCACAGCGCGGCGAGCGCGGTTTCAGTCTCTCCACTCGGGATCGCTGCCGTGGTGGCAGAGTGCGACGCATCGCCCTGTGGCATCACCAATGCGCGACGATCCACCTTGCCGCCGGGTGTCATGGGCAACGCGTCGAGTACCACGATGGCTTCCGGCACCATGTACGCCGGCAGGGTTCGGGCCAGTGCCGAACGCAATACCGGTGTTTCCAGTGAAGCGCCCCCCTCTGCCGCCACCCATGCGACCAGCCGGTTGCCCTCACCGGACGTGGCTTGCACGGCAGACGCCACGGCTTCCCGCACACCGGCGAGCGCCAGCAGCGCGGCTTCCACTTCGCCCAGTTCGATACGCAGGCCACGAATCTTGACCTGTTGATCGATACGGCCGAGATAGTCGAGTTGTCCGTCGGTGCGCCAACGCACGAGATCACCCGTGCGGTAGCAGCGGCCGCCATCGCTGCGCTCGGGGTCCGGCACAAAGCGCTCCGCCGTCAGCGCCGGGCGGCCAAGATAGCCACGCGCCAACAGATCGCCGCCGATGACCAGTTCGCCCACAGCGCCTTGCGGCACCGCGGTCATGCCGGGATCGACCACCTGCACGCGGCGTCCGGGCAACGGCCGCCCGATCGGCACCGTGCCGGGGAACGTCGCGGCCGTGGCATCAGTCACCGACGTGGCGTCATATACCGTCGCAGTAATCGTCGCTTCGGTCGGCCCGTAAGTGTTGATCAACGTCACCGGCACCAGCGCGGTACTCGCTTGCGTGCGCCGCCAGCCTTGTGCCGACATTGCCTCGCCACCCGCGTGGAACTCCCGAAGCGGAGCCAGCGACGTCTTGCTGTTGGCCAGATCCTGCGTGAGCACGTGCCAATAGGCCGTTGGCAAGTGCGCCACAGTCAGACCGTGACGTGCCACGCGAGCCACGAACTCGTCGGTGGCCCACAAGTCGGGGCCACGCATGACAACGGTCGCGCCCAGACAGAGCGGCGGGAAAAGCTGCTCGACGAAGCCGTCGAAGTTGACGGTCGAGAACTGAAGGACGCGGTCCGACGGCGTCAGACGAGCATAGCCAATGGTCGCGTCGATATGCCCGGCGAGCGCCTCATGCGCAATACCCACGCCCTTCGGCTGTCCCGTCGACCCTGACGTATAGATCACGTACGCCAGTCGCTGCGGCAATAGCGGGATCGCCGGTGCTGTGGTTGCGCTCGCGTCGGAGTGCAGATCCAGCGAGTCGACATCGAGCGTGTTCACACCCGCTACTTGCGTCAGTGCGGGCAACTTGCGGATGACGGCGGCGTCGCTCACGAGCACCCGGATACCGCTGTCTTCGATCATGTAGGTCAGACGCGCCAACGGATAATCCGGGTCCAGCGGCACGTAAGCGGCGCCCGCCTTGAGGATCGCCAGCATGGCAACCACCATGTCGAGCGAACGCGTCATGGCGATACCGACACAGGTATCGGGGGTCACGCCCGCGCTGCTCAGATGACGCGCAAGGCGGCAGGCGCGAGCGTCCAGTTCGGCATAGGTCAGGCTGTCGTCGTCCAGCACGAGCGCGACGGCCAATGGCGTGCGGGCCGCCTGCGCGGCAATCGCGACGTGTACGGCGACCGGTCTGCCCTCGGCCGTGCTTTCGCCCTGACCCCACGCCCGCAGTCGTTCGACTTCCGCCTTGCCGGCGAGCGCGATATCGCCGACTGCCGTCTCGGCCGATGCCGCAAACGCCGTCAGCACGGCCACGTAATGCGTCATGAGGCGCGCCACCGTGGTCTCGTCAAACAATTCCCGGGCGTATTGGAAGCTGCCGTCGATGACACCGCCCGGCGAACTGCGCAGGTTCAGCGTCAGATCGAACTGGGCCGCTTGGTCGACCGCATCAAAACGCTCGGTCGTCAGCCCCGGCAGCGACGACAGCACGCGGCGGTCTTCCTGCTCGAAATTGAACATCACCTGGAAGAGCGGCGAATGCACGAGGCTGCGCTCGGGCTGCATGGCTTCAACGAGGACATCGAACGGCAACTCGCGATGCTGCTGCGCGCCGTTCACGCGCTCGCGCGTCTGATGCAGCAACGCGTCAAGCGTCATGCGCGGTGCGATCTTCGCGCCGAGCACCTGCGTGTTGATGAACAGACCGATGAGGCCCTGC
This sequence comes from Pandoraea sp. PE-S2R-1, assembly GCF_002179865.1. Classification (NCBI taxonomy): domain Bacteria; kingdom Pseudomonadati; phylum Pseudomonadota; class Betaproteobacteria; order Burkholderiales; family Burkholderiaceae; genus Pandoraea; species Pandoraea sp. PE-S2R-1. The sequence continues at coordinate 121,644 of NZ_NGUR01000009.1, forward strand.
ACTTCTGCACGCTCGCGGTTTGCGACCGGCACACCGACGCGGATCGTCTGCTGCCCGGTATGGCGATGCAGCACCGTCTGAAATGCGGTGAGCAGCACCGTGAACACCGTCGTTTCGTACTGACGGGCCAACGCGCCGAGTTGTGCCGCCAGCGCCGGCGACAACGTGACCGGGAACCGCGCGGCGCGATAGCGTCCGAGGGCCTGACGCGGGCGGTCCGTAGGCAACGCCAGCGTCTGCGCACCGTCGTCGAGCGCCTCCCGCCAGTAGGTCAGTTGACGTTTCTTCTCAGCGTCGTTCAACACGGTGCGCTGCCACGACGCATAGTCGGCGTACTGCACCGGCAACGCGCGCCATTCAGGCGACTCGCCGCAAAGCGCTGCCCGGTAACCGATGGCGAACTCATCGAGGATGACGTCGACTGACCAGCCATCCGAGACGATGTGATGCATCGCCACCACCAGCAGGTGATCGTCCGTCCCGAGCGAGACGATCCCGACACGCAATAGCGGCCCCAGTGTGAGATCGAACGGCTGCGCCATGAATGCGGCCGCCCATGACCGGGCTTGTGCCGGGGCATGCGTGCCGCGCACGATGGCTACCGTTGCCGCCGCGTGGACGATCTGGCGCACGTCGCCATCGGCGTCCTGCGAGAACGTCGTCCGCAAGCTCTCATGTCGCGCCACGATGGCATCGAATGTCGCCTGAAGCGCGTCGGTGTCGAGCTTGCCACGCACCCGCACGCTGTCGGCAATGTGATACGCGCTGCTTTGCGGATCGAGATGCCAGAGCACCCACATGCGCCGTTGGGCGTGCGAAGCCGGCAGGTGCGACCGATCCGAGAGCGGCAGGATCGACGACGCCGAAGTGTGGCTTGCGCTCCCGGTCTGTTGCCCCTGCGCCGACACCACCGAAGTGGCAAGTGCTGCGACCGTCTGCGATTCGAACATCTGGCGTGGGGAAAGCGCGATCCCACGGTTGGCGGCCCGTGCCACGATCTTCAGAATCTGGATGGAGTCGCCGCCGAGCGCGAAGAAATTGTCGTGACGGCCTACGCGCACCCCGCTGGACGTGTCGCGACGGCCCTCTGACAGCACTTCCTGCCAGAGATCGGCCAGCGACTGCTCAAGCACCGTTTGCGGTGCTTCGAACGTTGGCTTCGCGAATGTCGGCACCGGCAACGCATGGCGATCAAGCTTGCCGTTCGGCAACTGCGGCAGTGCGTCGAGCACCATCAAGGTGGACGGCACCATGTAGTCCGGCAGCACTGCGCCGAGGGCGAGTCGCAACGCCGCCGCATCCGGCGCACTGCCCGCGTGCTCGCTGGCGAGCGTGACATATCCCACGAGACGCGCCGCGCCATCGACGTCCCGCGCCAGCACCACCGCCTGACCGACGCCGGGTTGTGCGAGCAATGCCGTTTCAATCTCGCCCGGTTCGATGCGGAAGCCGCGAATCTTGATCTGGTGATCGGTCCGGCCGAGGTATTCCAGTTGGCCACCAGCTCGCCAGCGCACCCGGTCGCCGGTGCGGTACAAGCGCCCGCCGCTGGTGCCGAACGGATCGGGCACGAAGCGGTCGGCCGTCAGGTCCGCGCGATTCAGATAGCCGCGTGCGAGCAAGTCGCCACCGACCAGCAGTTCGCCAATAGCGCCCGCCGGCACCAACTGGAAGTCGGCGTCGACCACATACAGCGCGCGTTGACCCAGCGGCACACCAATTGGCACCAGTGCGGGCAGCGCGTCGACATCGGCAGCTGACGCATCAAACAGCGTTGCCGTGACCGCGGCTTCGGTCGGCCCGTAGGTGTTCAACAACCGCACGCCGCCGAAGGCACGGCTGGCGCGCCATTGCCGCAACGTCTCCAACGGCATCGCTTCACCCATGGCATGCACTTCGCGCAGACCGGCGAAGGCTTCGCTATCGCCCAGTTCGCGCGTGATCATCTGCCAGTACGCCGTCGGCAGGTCAGCCACCGTGATGCCGTGCTGTTCGACCTGCTCACGGAACTCCGCTGCGCTCCACACCGCCGGACCGCGCAGAACCACCGTGCCGCCGAGGCAGAGCGACGGCAACAGTTGCTCCACGAAAGGATCGAAGTTGATGGTCGAGAACTGAAGCACGCGATCGGCGGCAGTGATGCCTGCGAAGCGGGCTGAAACGTCGACATGACGGGCGAGCACGCCATGCGAAATCGCGACGCCCTTCGGTTTGCCGGTAGACCCCGATGTGTGGATCACGTAGGCCAACTGCGCCGGGTGGACGCGGATGTCCGGCGCGGACACATCAACGTGGTCGCCCTGATCGAGCGCCAGCGTATCGACACAGAGCACCGGCAATGCCACGTCCGCCGGCAGCCGGTCGAGCACGTCAGCATGGGCCAGAATGGCGGCCAGTCCGCTGTCCGTCACGATATCGGCGAGCCGCGACTGGGGGTAATCCGGGTCGAGCGGCACGTAAGCCGCCCCAGCCTTGAACACGGCCAGCACTGCCACAACGAGGTCGAGCGAGCGTCGCATCGCGATGCCGACCCGCGCCTCCCCGGTTGCGGAGCGCACGCCGAGCAGGTACTGGGCAAGGCGGTTGGCACGCAACTCCAGCTCGCCATAGGTGAGCCGGGTGTCGTCCAAGATCACGGCGATGGCGTCGGGCGTTGCCGCCGCCTGACGGGCAATCGTCTCGTGCACCGGTGACGCGTGCGCCGGGCCGTCGTCGTTACGCCCCCACGCCCGCAAGGTGTCCAGCCCTTGTGCGTCGTGCAGGGCGATATCGCCGATCGCCCGATCCGGTGCCTCGGCGAATCCGGACAACAGGCGTACGTATTGCGCAGCAAACTGCGCCGCAGTCTCGGCGTCGAACAACTCCCGCACATAGTCGAGATCGGCGCGGATCGCCCCCTCCGGCGACTCGCTCGTCGTCAACGACAGTTCAAACTGCGCTTCGCCCATACCGAGCGAGAACGGCTCCACGCGAACGCCGGGCAATTGCGCCAGCGCACGTTGGTCATCGCGCTCATGGTTGAACATCACTTGGAACAGCGGCGTATGCGACAGGCTGCGCTCCGGCTGAAGGGCATCGACCAGCGCATCGAACGGCAGGTCCTGATGCAGACGCGCCTGTCGCGCCCGTTCATTGACCTGCCCGATCAGCGCGGCCGCTGTCACACGCGAATCCAGTTGTGCGCGCAGTACCTGTGTGTTGACGAACAGTCCGATGACACCGGCAACTTCGGCACGCTCGCGATTGGCGACGGGTACGCCGACACGAATGTCGTCCTGCCCCGTATGCCGATGAAGCAAGGCGTGGAACGCCGCGAGCAACACGACATAAGGCGTGGTGCCGAAGCGACGCGCCAACGTACGGACGCCGGATGCCACGCTCGTCGGAAGTTCAACCGTCACGCGCGCCGCGTGATAGTCGCCGAGCGACTGGCGGGCACGGTCCGTCGGCAGATCCAGCACCGGTTGCACGTTGCCCGGCGCGCCGTCCAGCGCGTCGCGCCACCACGTCAGTTGGGCATCGCGCGCGCCGGCGTCAAGCCATTCGCGCTGCCAGACGGCATAGTCGGCGTACTGCACGGGCAGCGGTGCCCGGTCCGGTGCCTTGGGAGCATCGCCCGCCAACGCGGCACGATAGGCGTCGACGAATTCACTCAGCAAGATGTCCATCGACCAGCCGTCGGACACGATGTGGTGCATGCCCACGACGAGCACATGCGCGTCGTCCGCCATGCTCACCACGCCAACGCGAAGCAGCGGCCCGTTCACGAGATCGAACGGCGCAGCCATCCATGTGGCGGCGAACGCGCGGGCGCTGGCTTCGTCCCCTGAGCGGTGCTCGAACGCGCAAGGCAGCGCGTCGTGCACGACCTGTGTCGCCTCACCGCGCTCGGACATGGCAAACGTCGTGCGCAGCGCTTCGTGTCGCTGCACGAGCCAGCCGAACGCGTCGCGCGCCGCGGCGGCATCGAAAGCGCCGCGCATGAGCAGAGCCCCGCCAACGTGATACGCCGTACTTTGCGGCTGCAATTGCCACAGGAACCAAAGACGCTGCTGCGCGTGCGAGAGCGGCAGTTGCGTGCGATCCGTCAGGCGAACAATCGGCGAAGCGGCGGCCTCGTCGACCGGCAGATCGAGGGCGACGTCAGCCGCGGCAGCGAGTGCGGCCAGCGTCGGTGCTTCGAAACATTGCCGGGCGGTGAGCGCAATTCCGGCCTGTGCGGCGCGGGCAGCCACCTTGAGCACCAGAATCGAGTCGCCACCGAGGTCGAAGAAGTTGTCGTTGCGGCTGACCACAGCCACACCGAGCAAATCGGACCAGATGGCCGCCAGCGCAAGCTGCGTCTCGCCTTCCGGTGCCGGACCGGCGACGTGCTGCGCCTCGGGTGCAGGCAGTGCGGCACGATCGAGCTTGCCATTGGCGGTCAGCGGCAGCGCGGCCAGCACGCTCACACTGGCGGGCACCATGTAGTCGGGCAGATGTTGCGATAGCGCGGCCCGTACTGAAGCGGCGTTGAGCGTATCGGCACCGCAGACATAGGCGAGCAGGCGTGCATCGGCCCCGCCGCCGGTCGCAATGACCGCCGCGTTCGTGATACCCGGCACCTTGAGCAGCTGCGCCTCGATCTCGCCGAGTTCGATGCGATACCCGCGAATCTTGACCTGCTGATCGATGCGGCCGAGGTAGACGAGTTCGCCCGTGTCGGTCCAACTGGCCAAGTCGCCGGTCCGGTACAGACGGCCGCCATCATTGGCAAACAGGTTCGGTACAAACCGCTCCGCCGTGAGTCCGGCACGTCCCAGATAGCCGCGCGCCAGCCCGGCTCCGCTCACGTGGAGTTCACCGGGCACGTTCACGGGCGCGAGTTCGCCCCAAGCGTCAAGCACGTACAGACCGAGATCGCCGATCGGGCGCCCCACCGGGCTGCGTTCGGCATCTACGTCCTGCGGCGTCAGCTCGCGGGCGGTGACATGGACGGTGGTTTCGGTGATGCCATACATATTGACCAGCGCCGGACCATGGCCGCCGTAGTGAGCGAACCACGGCGCGAGCGCGCGGACTTCCAACGCTTCGCCGCCGAAGATGATCGTGCGCAGATGAAGCCCGGGTTCGTACATCGACGGCATCTGCAACAACTGGCGAAACGCCGACGGCGTCTGGTTCAGCACCGTCACGCCTTCGTCGCGCAACAGGGCGGCGAATTCGGCGGGGGCACGCGACACGGCATGCGGCACGATGACCAGCGTGCCGCCGTAGCAAAGCGCACCGAAGATTTCCCACACCGAGAAGTCGAAGGCGAACGAATGGAACAGCGTCCAGACATCACGCTCGCTGAATCCGAAGCGCGCCTGCGTCTGGTCGAGCAGCCGCATGACGTTGGCGTGCGTGAGTTGCGCGCCCTTCGGCTTGCCAGTTGACCCCGAGGTGTAAATCACATACGCGAGCTGATGCGGATCGACCGCAACCGCAGGCGCGTCGGACGGCCATTCGCAGCCAAGGAATGTTTCGTCCGCGACATCGACGACTGCCAGCCCTTCCGGCACTGGCAGCAAATCGCGATCCACTGAACGCGTCAGCAAACAGCGCATGCCCGAATCGGCCATCAGGTACGACAACCGCTCCGCCGGATACGCCGGATCGACCGGCACATAGGCGGCGCCCGCCTTGAGGGTGGCAAGCATCGCCACGATCATCTGCGGCGAACGCGTCATGCCGATACCGACGCGTGCTTCGTGACCGATACCGCGTGCCAGCAAGCGATGTGCCAGCCGATTCGCCTGCGCGTCGAGTTCACCGTAAGTGACGATCGTGTCGCCGTCGCGCAAGGCCGTTGCGTTCGGTGATTGCAACGCCTGCGCGGCGATCCGCTCGTGCAGGCATCGTGCGTCATGCGCAGGCAGCGGCCGTGGCGCGCCCAATGTGGCGACGCGTAGGGCGGCCTCCGACGTCATCCGCAACGCATCGGCGGCGGCAAGTGAGCCGTCGCCCGACAACGCACGGAGCGTCTCGGCGAAGCGCGATGACAGCGCCGAGACTTCGGCAGGCGAGAACGCCTGCGTCCGGTAGCTCCAGCGAATGCGCCATTGCTCGCCCGGCACGACCGTAACGGCCAGCGGGTAATGGGTGGACTCGTCAGTGCTGGCGCCCGAAAGCGTCAAGCCATGCGACGCGGCTTGGGCCAGTGCGCCGTCCACCGGGAAGTTCTCGAAGACGAAGAGCGTGTCGAACAGCGCGCCCGTCACCGGGGCAGCGCGTTGAATGTCGTGCAACGGCGTGTGCTCGAAATCGCCCGCCTGTGCCCGGCGCGACTGCAAGTCACGCAGCCAGTCGCCTGCCGTATCGCGTTCCGGGCGGTGGCTGACCACCGGCACGGTGTTGATGAACAGACCGACGATGGTATCGGCCCCCGGCAGCGATGCCGGACGACCGGCGACCGTCGTGCCGAATGCCACGTGCGCATGGCCGGTGGCTTGATGCAGCATCAGCGCCCAAGCCCCTTGTGCGAGGGTGTTGACGGTGACGCGCTCACGCGCGGCGAAGCGATTCAGTTGGCTGACCGTGGCGGCATCGAGTTCAGTGATTTCCGTCGCAAAGTCGTCACGGGAGGCGGCAACCGGCAACTCGCGAGGCGCGAGACGTGTCGGTTCGTCCAGCACGCCCAGCGTCTCCCGCCAGAACGCCGTTGCGCTACCCGAGGTACTGGCGCTTTGTGCCACCAGCCATTCGACATAGTCGCGGAACGTCACCGTCGGGGTCGCATTGATCCCACTGCCCGGCTCGCCGTGATAGTGCCGCATGACATCGCCGATCAGGCGAGACGTACTCCAGCCATCGAGCAGCAGATGGTGACAAGTCCAGATCAGGTGATATTTCGACACCCCCGTTCGAACGAGCGCAACGCGTTGCAGCGGCGGCACCGCCAGATCAAACGGTGACTCGCGTTGTGCCAATGCGAGGGCGTCGAGCGCAGCTATCGCGTCAGACGGCGCCGCATTCTGCTTCCGCCAGTCCAGATGCAGGAACGGCACCGGGGCTTGGCGGGCCACCCATTGCAGCAACTTGCTGCCCGTCGTGACAAAGCCGGTGCGCAGCATCGGATGGCGTGCGCAAACCGTCTGCCACGCCGCTTCGAAACGTGCAGGGTCGAGCCCGTCGATATCGACACGCATCTGGTTCAGATACGCACCGCCCTGCCCGTCGACCATGGCGTGGAACAACAACCCTGCCTGCATCGGCGCCAGCGGATAAAGATCGTCGACGTCGCGCCATGCCAGCGGCAACGTCGCGAGGGCTGCATCGTCCAACGCCGCCAGCGGGAAGTCGCCTGACGTCACGCCAGCGGCAGTCTCGTCGAGGCAATGCGCGAGGATGGCGGACAACTCGGTGTCGATCGCGGCGGCCAATGCCTCCACGTCCTGCGGCTTGAGACGTCGGGCGCTGAACGACAGCGCCACGTTCAGTTCTCCCCCCACGACCTTGGCATCGATGCTGAGGTCATGTGTGAGCGGCGTGTCGCTGGCGACGGTCTGTCCGAGGGCTTCCCCGGCCGGTTGCCAGTCTTGCCCCAACGCACCGTCAAAGCGCCCGAGGTAGTTGAAGACGACCGCCGGTACAGGCACAGCGGCAAGCGCTTCCCGGGTCGCGTCGTCACCGAGCCAGCGCATGACGCCGAAGCCAAGACCGCGTTGCGGCACGGCACGCAGGGCCGATTTGGTACGAAGGATCGCGTCCCGGAGATCGCCCTGCGCCTGCACCGCAAACGGATAAAGGCTGGTGTACCAACCCACGGTGCGCGACAGATCGACGTCGTCGCTCCACGGTTCGCGGCCATGGCCTTCCAGCGCCAAAACGTAGTCCGGGGCATCGGCCCACGCCTGCAATGCGCGGGCGACGGCGACGAGCAGCAGCTCGCCGGTTTGCGTGCGATAGGCGACACCGGTGTCTTGCAGAAGCTGATGCGTAATGTCGCGATTGAAACGACGCTCGACACGCGTCAGATCACCGGCCAGCGACGGTGCGTCAGCATCGACAACAGGCAGGTGCGTCGCGCCGCGAATGCCCGACCAGTACGGCAGCTCGTCACGCTGTGCGCTGCGCGACGCACCAGCAACAAGGTGCTCCGCCCACGTGCGATAGCTAGTGCCCGTTGCGGCGAGCGCAGGCGCCCGTCCTGCGCGCCACGCGTCATACGCTATGCGTAGATCGCCCAGCAGAATGCGCCACGACACGCCGTCGACCACCAGATGGTGTGCCGTGAGCAGGAGACGCTGGCTGGCATCCGGCATGGCGATCAGTACCGCACGCAGCACCGGGCCGTCGGTCAGATGAATGCTGACATGCGCCTCATTCCCAATGACTTCGACGTCATGGGTATTTGCCGCAACCCGCGTCCACAGCATGCCTTCGGCGGATTCGCGGTTGAAGGGGGTGAACGACTGACGCCATCCGCCTGCCGCAGCCGTATCCGGCACGAATCTCATCCGCAGGGCTGCATGATGCGCAACGACACTCACGAAAGACTGCCGCAGCGCTTCGACGTCGAGCGGCTCGGCAGGTGTCAGCAGCAACGCCTGATGCCAGTGGTTGACGTTACGCATGCCCGTGGCGAAGAACGCCTGCTGAATCGGCAGCAGCGGCACGTCACCGGGCGTGTCGTCGGTCGGCGCACGCACCGCACCGGCCGTCCCGGCCTGCGTGGCAACGGCAGCGAGTGCGGCGAGCGTCGGCGCGGTGAACAATTGCTTCGGCGACACCGTCAGCCCCGCCTGACGGGCACGCGCGACGACTTGAAGGCTCAGGATCGAATCGCCTCCGAGGGCGAAAAAGTTGTCGTGACGTCCCACTTGCGGCACGGTCAGCACGGTCTGCCACAGCTCGGCCAACACGCGTTCGGCCTCGCCTTGCGGCGCTTCGAATGCCGCTGAGGCCGAGCCGGGGTCCGGCAGCGCGACGCGATCTACCTTGCCACCCGGGGTGAGCGGCAATGCATCGAGCACCACGACCGTTTCGGGGACCATGTACTCGGGCAGCCGGTTCGCCAATGCCTCGCGAAGTTGTGCACCGTCGACCGGCTGCGCGGTGTCACGGCCAACGTAGGCGATCAGACGGGCTCGTGCCCCTTCCGTACGAACCACGACGGCGGCTTCGCGCACGCCGGCCTGTGCCGTCAATGCCGCCTCGATTTCACCGGGTTCGATCCGGTAGCCGCGCAGTTTGATCTGGTGATCGATGCGGCCGAGGTAGTCGAGCGAGCCGTCGTCACGCCAGCGCACCAGATCGCCTGTGCGGTACAGACGCCCACCCGTGCCCCCGAACCCATCCGGTACGAACCGCTCGGCGCTGAGCCCCGGACGGTTCAGATAACCGCGGGCGAGCAGTTCACCGCCGATCAGCAGTTCGCCCGGCGCACCGTGCGGCACCAGCGACAGATCGGGCGACACGGCATATAAGCTGCGTCCCGGCAAGGCCCGCCCGATCGGTACGAAGGCCGACAGCGCCGGCAGCGCAGCGGCGCCGATCTCATCGGCATCGAAGACCGTGGCCGTAATCGTGGCCTCGGTCGGACCATACGTGTTGATGAGCGTGACGGGGGCCAGCGCCGCGCTTTCACGCGTGCGCCGCAGCGCCTGCGCGGACATGGCCTCGCCACCGGCGTGGAACTCGCGCAACGGCGCGAGGCTTTCAGTGCTGCCTGCGAGGTCTTGCGTCAATGCATGCCAGTAGGCCGTGGGCAAGTGCGCCACCGTGACGCCATGACGGCGCACGCGTGCAACAAATTCGTCGCTCGACCAGATATCCGGTCCGCGCAACACGACCGTCGCGCCCACGCACAGACTTGGGAAAAGCTGTTCGACGAATCCGTCGAAGTTGACGGTGGAGAATTGCAGCACCCGATCTGCGGCGCTCAGCTTCGCATAGGCAATCGTCGCGTCGACGTGGCGCGTGAGTGCGCCATGCGAGATCGCCACGCCCTTCGGTACGCCCGTCGAGCCGGACGTGTGGATGACATACGCGAGGTTGTCGCCGTGTAGCGCGACCTCCGGTGGCAGCGGGTGACGTACGGCCAGCACGGCGTCGTCGACGTCCAGACGCCGCACGCCGCCGGCCAACGCAAGCGGTACTTCCGCCTGCGACAGCACGACCGATACGCCGCTGTCCTCGATCATGTGGGCAATGCGGGCCGCCGGGTACGCCGGGTCGAGCGGTACGTAGGCGCCACCCGCCTTCATGACGGCAAGCAGCGCGACTACCATTTCGATGGAGCGGATCATCGCCACGCCGACGCGCACCTCGGGCCTGATGCCCATGCTGGCGAGGCGACGTGCCAAGCCATTGGCGGCGGTGTTGAGATCGGCGAACGTCAAGGTCTGGCCGTCGAGCACAAGGGCCTCGGCGTCCGGCGTCAGGCTCGCCTGACGCGCGATGCGTGCGGGCACCGTTGCGGTATCGAAGGCCGTGGCCTGCGCGACGCCCAAGGCGGCAAGCGTTTCCGCAGCGTCGACCGTCGGCGTCAGGCAGTCAGCCACTCGGGTGCCGACTGCCGGCGTGTTCGCCATCGCCTCCAGAAGACACAGATACTGACGACGCAACTGCGCGGCGTCATCGCCTGAGCAACGGTTGGCGTCAAAGCGCCAGCCCAACGTCGGCGTACCGCGTGTGGCGACCGTCAGCGTGACGGGATAGTGGGTACGTTCCCAGCCTTGCACCTGCCCCACACGCAGCGTGGCGTCGCCGTCGAGCAAACCGGCCGCGACCGGGTAGTTCTCAAACACGATCAGGCTATCGAACGGTGCCGTACCGTTCAAACCGAGCCATTGCTGGACGGACGCCAACGGGGTGTGCTCGTGTTCACGGAGCGAAACGTTCTGTGCCTGCACCGCGCGAAGCCAAACGCCAACGTCCTGCGACGGCTTCACCGTCACGAACAGCGGCAGCGAATTGATGCACAGCCCCAGCATTTCCTGCGCACCGGGCAACGAGGCCGGACGCCCGGAGACCGTGACGCCGAACGTCACGTCCTGACGGAAGCTCTGCTGCGCGATCAGCAGCGCCCATGCGCCTTGCATCACGGTATTGATGGTCACCTGATGACGTTGCGCGGCTTCGACCAGCTTGATCCCCAGTGCGTCGGGCAAGGCGTCTTCGAAAGTCAGCGCATCCGTGCTTGCCTCCGGTGATGCGGACGACGCATAGGCGAGCAACTGCCCGCGATTCGCAACCTCTCCGGCCTGTTCTACCCACCAGTCGCGCGACGACGGTTGACGCGCGATCCAGTCGACGTAACGGCTGTAAGGCACGGCCGGTGCCGCGCTCGCTTGCCGTTCGTCACCGTCGCGCACGGCGCGATAGGTGCCGACGACTTCGGCCATCAGCAGTGCGCTGCTCCATCCGTCGGTGATGGCGTGATGGGCGGTCCACACCAGATCCGCCGCGTTGTCCGGGCGCAGGAAGACGTTGACGCGAAGCAGCGGCGCGCGTTCCACATCGAAACCGGCACGCAGATCGCTCGCAAGCCATTGCGTGAAACTGCGCTCATAAGCGCTGAGATCCGTGACGCCTGCCGGGACCGGATGCACCGTGAACGGCAATGCCGCGCGTGACTGCACGATTTGCAAGATCGGGCCGCCGTGGTGCGACGCAAAGCGCGTGCGCAAAGCGGCGTGACGGGCGACAGCCTGCTCCCAAGCCTGACGCAGCGCGGCGACGTTCAGGTCGCCGATCAGCGTCACACGCTTCTGCGTGATGTACATGCCCTCGCCCGGCAACGACAGGTCGTGATACAGCAACCCTTGTTGTACCGCCGTGGCGGGATAGACATCCTCGACCCCGGTGGCGTCCAGCGCGAGCCGCTGCCATTGTTCGGCGTTCAGCGCGGCGCGCGGGAAATCGCTGCGCGAGAAGATTCGCGTGCGATCCCGGGTTGCTTCGATGACAGCTTGCAAGTGGGCATCAAAGCGTTCGATGCAGCGTTCCACCTGCGTGGCATCGACGATATCGGGATCGAAGTCCCACGTGATCGACAGCGCGCCGTCCTGAATGCGGGCGTTGAGATCGAGCGCGAACGGCGCCGGTGCCGGGGCGGCCATCTCGCCGCATGGGAGCGTGGACAGCGCAAACGTGCTGCCGGTGGCGACCGCCTGGTCGAGATTGCCGAGATAGTTGAAGCCCACTTGTGCCACGGGCAGCGCGGCTGCGGCACGGCGGACGTCGTCGCGCGCATGCCATGCCAGCAGGCCCCAATGCAGGCCCTTGTTCGGTACGTCGCGCAGGCCGTCTTTCGTCGCGATGAGCTGGTCGGCAAGCGTGCCGGTCGCAGGCAGGCGGACGGGATATCGGGTCGTGAACCAACCGATCGTGCCACTCAGGTCCAGTTCTGTGCCCGACTCGCGTCCCAGTGATTCTCGGCCATGTCCTTCAACGGCGACTACCGCGTCGGTGCAATCGAAGGTGTCACCTAATGCGCGCGCGAGCACGCCCAGCAGCGCTTCGTCGATTTGCAGGCCCAAATGACTGCGTGTCTGCGCAACGAGTCGGCGCGTGGCTTGCGCCCCGAGTAATGCGTGACGGGTCTGACGCGGCCGCCCTTTCGAGGTGGCGCCGAACAGCGGGCTCGCGCCGGTCAGCGCATTACGCCACCACGGCAACTCGTCGATGACGTCTGCCGACGCCGCATGGGCGGTCGCCGCCTGCACCCACACGCTCCACGGCGTGTTGCCGGAAAGCTCGATGGCTCGGCCCTCGTGCGCCGCGTGATACCCACGCTCAAGCTCGTCGAGCAGCACGCGCCACGACACACCGTCTACGGCGAGGTGATGAATCGTGATCAGCAGATAGGCGCCATCCGGGGTATGCATGAGCAACGCCCGGAGCAGCGGCCCTTGCCCAATGTCGAGGGACCGGTGGACCCGCGTGCCCTCGCGTTCGATAGCGGCACGCCAGTCGGCTTCGCCCCGAAGGTCGAGCGTCTCGAGCAGATTGTGCGCATCCACGGCGACCACCTGCTGCTGCCAGCCCGACGGCGTGCGCACGAAACGGAGCCGCAGCGCGTCGTGGGCCTGAACGAGGGCATCCAGAGCGCGGCGCAGCGCGGCGGCGTCTGGCAGCGATTCGCTTTGCAACAGCACGGCCTGATTCCAATGCGCCTCGCCGTGCGGGTGACGATCGAAGAACGTGGCCTGAATCGGCGTCAACGGCAACGGTTCGCGAGACTCGACGTGCGCGGGTCGCGCATGCAGCGGCTCGGCCAACAGGGCGAGACGTTCGATATCCGGCGCATCGAAGAGGTGTCGCGGCGTGAGCTTCAGCCCGGCCAGTGCCGCCTGCGCGATCACGCGCAGGCTCAGAATCGAATCGCCACCGATCTCGAAGAAGTTGTCGGTGACGCCGACGTCGTCGCGCCCGAGTACATCGCGCCAGATGTCGTGCAGCGCGATTTGCACGGGGCCGACGGGCGCTTGCCGCTCGCGCGACGCCATGTCTTGCGGCAGCGGCAATGCACCACGGTCGGTCTTGCCGTTCGGCATGACCGGCAAGGCATCGAGGTGGACGAACACCGACGGCACCATATGCCCCGGCAACTTGCGTTCGAGCGAGCGGCGCAGCACCACGTCGGCCACGTCGCCGACCACGTAACCGGCCAACCGCGCCCCCTCACCTGCGCCCACCAATGCCACCACGGCGTCGCGCACGCCCGGCACTTGCCGAAGCACAGCGTCGATCTCGCCGAGTTCGATGCGCAGACCGCGCAGCTTGACCTGAGCGTCCAGACGGCCCAGAAAGTCGATCCGGCCATCCGCGCGGCGCCGGCACAGATCGCCGGTGCGGTACATCCGCGTGCCATTGCCCGCAAACGGGTCCGGCACGAACTTCTCGGCGGTCAACGACGCCCGGCCCAGATAGCCGCGCGCCAGCGTGTGACCAGCAATGCAGAGTTCACCCAGCGCGTCGACCGGTGCTTCGTTGCCATGGGCATCCATCACGTACACGCGGCGCGACGGATACGGCACGCCGATGGAGACGATCGCGTGTTGGGTATCGGCCTCGCAGGTGCGCCGATACATGCAGGCGACCGTGGTTTCGGTCGGTCCGTACAGGTTGTCCAGTTGAATGCCCGACAGCGGGCCGTCCTGCCACTGGCGTAACGCATCGCCCGGCAGCCCCTCCCCGCCCACGGTGATCTGACGCAGCGCGGCAAGCGCCTCGCGCGGCGGCGGATTGCGCAACCACTGTTGCCAATAGGCGGTCGGAATGCGTGAGAAGGTCACGCCCTCCTCGCTCAGGTGGCGGCTTGTCGTGGCCAGATCCCAAGCCTGCGGTCCGCGCATTTCGATCTGTCCGCCGTTGCACAGCGCCGGCAGCATTTCGTGCAACGCCACGTCGAAGTTGATCGTGGACGATTGCAACTGCTTGTCGTCCTGCGTGATCGCGTAGGTATTCAGAAAGTCGTCGATGTGCTGACTGAAGGCACCATGCGAGATCGCCACGCCCTTCGGCCGTCCGGTCGATCCCGACGTATAGATCACGTAAGCCAGTTGGTCGGGATGAACGTCGTGGCACACCATGGCGCCATCGGCCGGCTCTAGCGTGTCGACCACGATCACCTCATGCCCGTGGAGTACCGAGGCCATCGTCTGCGCCGTGCTGGCGTCTGTCAGTACACGGCGTACGCCCGCGTCTTCCATCATGAAGGCCAGACGATCGAACGGATACGACGGGTCCAGTGGCACGAATGCGCCGCCTGCCCGCAGCACGCCGAGCAACGCAGCGGTCATCCACGGCGAGCGCTCGACGCACAGGCCCACGCGTTCGTCGGCGCGCACGCCTGCGGTGACAAGCGCCACGGCGATGCGGTTGGCTGCGGCGTCCAGCTCGCGATACGACCAACGCACACCCTCGCAATGGATGGCCGGACGTTGCGGCGTGGCCTTTGCCTGCGCCGCAATGCGATGCATGACCGGTGCGAAATCATGACGGGTCAGCGACGACGGCTGGGCCTGACCGGCCAGCGTTATCGTGCCGACGTGTGTCGATCCGGCTTCCGATGGGCTCGACAGTTGATCGAGAATCACCCGCAGATCCGCTTGCAATTGCGCCAGCGTGTGCGCGTCGATGCGCGAGGCTTTCGCTTTCCAGCGCAACGTGAGCGTGTCACCGGGCAGTACTGCGAGCACGAGCGGGTAATGCGTCTGTTCCGTGGTGGCGAAAGCGGCCAGCGAGAGCGACGCGTCGTCGGCGCGCACGGCGGCGTCGATCGGGTAGTTCTCGAAGACGACGAGCGTGTCGAACAGCGCCTCGGCGGCGCGCCCGGTCCATTGTTGTACCTGACGCAGCGGCGTGGTTTCCACCGCGCGCAATGCCGTGCCGCGCTGCTGCACGTCCTGTAGCCACGCTGAAATCGTCGCGGCGGCGGGCACGTCGACCCACATCGGCAGGCTGTTGATGAACAGGCCGAGGGTGCGGTCGATCCCGGGCAGATCATTCTCCCGGCCGGAAACGGTGACGCCGAAGGCGGCTTGCGTCCGATGTCCATAGCGCGAGGTCAGCAGCGCCCATGCGGCCTGAATCATCGTGTTGAGCGTGACGCGGTGCTGGCGGGCGGCGTCGCGCAGCCGTCGGTCCAGTGCGCTGTCGAGCACGTCGTCGACTTGCAGCAACGGACCCGACGTCGCATCGTGCCCGGTCTGAGCGGACGGCAGGCTTGCGACGAGCGTCGCCGGTTCATCCAGCGCCTGCATGCGGCCTTGCCAATAGCCGGCGTGGTCCGGTTGTGTCTTGAGCCAGTGCACGTAATCGCCGTACTGCGGCGTCACAGCAGCCTCGGGCAACGTCTCGCCCCGATAGATCGCGAGGACTTCCGCGAGCAGTTGCGCGGCACTCCAGCCGTCGAGCAGCACGTGATGGTCGGTCCAGACAAGATCGGTCAGGCCATCGGGACGGGCGAACAGGTTCACGCGCAGCAACGGGGCAACGGCGAGATCGAAGCCTTGCGCGAGGTCGTCTGCAAGCCATGCGTGCAGGCGCGCGTCGTAAGTCGCTTGCGGGCCGGCTGACCAGTCATGCCGGGTGTAAGGCAGCGCGACATGACGGGAGACGACTTGCATCGCATCGCCACCGTGCGCCCAACTGAAGTGGGTTCGCAGGATCGCGTGGCGTGCCATTACCCGCGTCCACGCATCACGCATGCGTTCGTGATCCAGTGAACCGCGCAACGTCAGACGTTTCTGATTGACGTAAACGCCGCGCCCCGACTGCATCAGGCTATGGAACAGGAGACCGCTTTGCAGCGGCGTCGCCGGATAGGCCGCTTCGACGTTGTCGTCGGCCTGCCCAACCAGTGTCCGCACTTGAGACTTTGCTTTAACAACGGGCTGCGATCCCGCGTCCAGTGGCTGCGCCAACGCCGCAAGGGTTGCCACCGTTTGGGCTTCGAACAGCTGACGCGCAGTGATCTTCCAGCCCTGTCTTGCCAGTGCCGACACGATTTGCAGACTCAGGATCGAGTCGCCACCGATCTCGAAAAAGTTGTCGTGGCGGCTAATGCGGTCGAGTTGCAGCACGGCTTGCCATGCGGATGCGACCGCCTGCTCTGCGGGCGAAACGGGCGCTTCGAAGGCGTTTCGCCCGGCTTGGGGTTGCGTCGAACGAATGGCAACATCAACCTCGCGGCCGCTGCCTTCGCCCTGACCTCCCACAACCGCATCGACCGCCACTGGCATGACGCTGCCGTCTGCGTTGTGAAGCACGACATCACCCACGGCGACAGACGTATCCGCTGCCAATGCCTCACAGAGGGTCACGAAGTGGTCGGCCCAACGAGCCACGGTCGTAGCGTCGAAGAGCTCGCTCGCGTAGGTCATCGCGGCGCTCACCGAGCCGTCGTCCGCCTCTTCGGTGTCGAGCGTCAGTTCGAATTGGGCATTGCGCCCCGCGATATCCATGCGGGACACCGTGAGGCCGTCGAGCGCATCGAAGACCCGATGGTCGGGCTGACGGTGATTCAGTACGACTTGGAAGATCGGCGTGTGCCGAAGGTTTCGCTCCGGTTGCAGGGCGTTGACGAGGACATCGAACGGCAAGTCCTGATGCGCCTGCGCGCCGGCAACATGGGTGCGAACGGTTTGCAGCAATGCACCCAGCGACTGGGCAGGCCCGACCCGCGCCCGCATGACTTGCGTGTTCACGAAGCAGCCGAGGACGTCGTTGACTTCCGGGCGTTCGCGATTTGCGACGGGCACCCCGACGCGAATGTCGCGTGCGCCGGCATGCCGATGCAGCATGGCCATGTAGGCCGTGAGCAAGGCGACGAAAAGCGTGCTGTCGTGGCGTTGGGCGCTGGCTCGCAGGCGGCGGGTCAATTCGGACGGCAGCACAAACGTGTGCCGCGCGGCGGTGTAATCGGCGAGCGCGAGGCGTTCGCGATCTGCCGGGAGCGCCAGCACCGGATGTTGATCGCCCAGCTCGGCGCGCCACCACGCCAGTTGACGTTCACGTTCACCGGCATCGAGCCAGCGGCGTTGCCACACGGCGTAGTCGGCGTACTGAACCGGCAGCACAGGCAGGGTCGCGGTCGTGTGATCCCGATGGGCACGGTAGCAGGCGACAAACTCGTCGAGCATGCGATCGACGGACCAGCCGTCCGAGATGATGTGGTGCATCGAGATCAGCAACTGGTGCGCTTGCTCGCCCAGCTTCACGATACCGACACGCAACAGCGGGCCTTGCGAGAGATCGAACGTCTCGCGTGCAAACGCATCGGCCAGCGCCGCGGCGTCGGCCTCTGGATCGCCGGCGTGGCTGACATCGTGATGGCGCACGGTAATTGGCATCGTGTCGTGCACGATTTGCCGTGCGGCGACTGGCACGGCCAACTCGCCCTCACTCCCCTCGCCACCCTCACTCTTGCCCTGTGCAAACGTGACGCGCAGCGATTCGTGGCGTGCGACGAGCGTGTCGAATGCGGCTTGCACCGCTTGTTTCGCCGCGTCGTCGAACGCACCGTGCAGCCGCAGCCCGCCTGCGATGTGATACGCCGAGCTTTCCGGTTGCAGATGCCACAGGAACCACAGCCGCTGCTGGGCGTACGACAACGGCAGCGACAGGCCGGCCGTTCTTTCCAGCGGGAGCAATGCGGGCGCGGCAATCTCGTCTGTGACTGCCGCTGCGCTATCGAGGGCTTCCGCCAGATCGGCCAGACTTTGATGTTCAAACAGATGGCGTGGTGACAGCGTGAGTCCGGCCAGCGTTGCCCGATTCACAACTTTCAGTGTCAGCAGCGAGTCGCCGCCAATGGCGAAGAAATTGTCGTGACGCCCCACCGACGGCACGCCCAGCACGCTCTGCCAGACCTGCGCCAAAGTAGCTTCTGTCCCCGCACGCGGTGCGGCGTCGATGCCGCGACCGAATTCCGGCGCTGGCAAAGCCCGACGATCCACCTTGCCGTTGGCCGTGAGCGGGAACACGGGCATGACCACGATGGCCTTCGGGACCATGTAGTCGGGCAGCACGGCACCCAGCGCCGCGCGCAGCGTCGGCACGTGGGCATCACCCGCCACGTGGGCAATCAGACGCGCGCCACCCGGCCCCTCCTGCACGCTCGCGACCGCGCCGTGCACGCCGGGCTGCGCCAGCAGTTGCGCCTCGATCTCGCCCAGCTCGATGCGGAAGCCTCGAATTTTGACCTGATGATCGATGCGCCCCAGATAGTCCAGCTCGCCGTCGGCACGCCAACGCGCCAGATCACCCGTGCGATAGAGCCGTCCGCCATCGCCCGAAAAACTGTCCGGAATGAAACGTTGTGCGGTCAGCGCCGCACGGTGCCAGTACCCGCGAGCAAGACCCGCCCCGCTCACATGCAGCTCACCGGGCACGCCGATCGGTGCCAGTTCCCCCTGCGCATCGAGCACGTACAGCCCAAGATCGCCGATAGCTCGCCCGACCGGGCTGCGTGTCACGCTCAGGTCGTCGCGGGTGATCCGACGGAACGTCACGTGAACCGTCGTCTCGGTGATGCCGTACATGTTGATCATGCGCGGCGTCGTATCGCCGAAGCGGTCGAACCACGGCCGCAGCGTTTGCGGTTCCAGCGCTTCACCGCCGAAGACGACGAAGCGCAGCGCCAGATCGTCAGCCTCTGCCAGCGCCGGGACTTGCAGCAACTGCCGGAACGCTGACGGTGTCTGGTTCAGCACGGTCACCCGTTCGCGGCGGAGCAACGTCAGGAAGTCGTCGGCGGCGCGGCTCACGAGGTACGGCACGATGACCAGACGGCCGCCGTAACACAACGCGCCGAAGATTTCCCATACGGAGAAGTCGAAGGCGTACGAGTGGAACAACGTCCATACGTCCTGCGGGCCGAAGTCGAAATCCGCCAGCGTCGCATCGAGCAGGCGCCCGACGTTGGCATGCGTGACCAGTGCGCCCTTCGGTTTTCCGGTCGAGCCTGACGTGTAGATGATGTACGCCAGATTCGACGGCGAGACCGGCACATCAGGGTTGGAAACATCGCCCTCCCGCGTGCGGTTCGTCTCGGTCGCGAAATCCTCCAGCAACAACGTGGCGACGCCGTCCGGCACCGGCAACTCGCTGCGCAGCGCACCGCGGGTCAGCAGCAGCGTCATGCCGCTGTCCGACATCAGGAAACTCAAACGTTCGGCGGGATACTGCGGGTCCAACGGCACGTAGGCGCCACCGGCCTTGAGCACCGCCAGAATGGCGACCACCATCTCGGGCGAACGATCCAGCGCAATACCGACACGGGCTTCCAGCCCAACGCCCCGCGCGATCAGCGCATGGGCAAGCGGGTTGGCGAGAGCGTTCAACTCGCCGTAGGTCATGGCGGTGTCTTCGAACGTCAGGGCCACGGCCTCCGGCGTTTGGGCGGCATGCGCTTCGATGCGTCGATGCAACGGCAACCCCGGTGACACCTGCGCATTGGCGCTCCATTGCACGAGTCGATCGCGCTCGTCGCGGTCGATCAAGGCCAGTGCGCTGACGGTCGTGTCCGCATGCTGTACCAGTGCTTGCAAGGCGCTGCACAAGTGGGTGGCGAGCCGGGCGATGGTCGAGGCGTCAAACGTATCGGCGTCGTACCGGAATTTGGGCAGGAGACGGCCATCGCCGTATGCCTGCACGTCCAGCGTGAGGTCGAACTGCGCGGCGCCGGCATCGAGACCATGCAGCGTGGCGCGTAGCGCCGGCCAGCGTGAGAGCGAACGCTCGTCCTGCTGCACGTGGTTGTACATCACCTGAAACAGCGGTGTCTGGCCAAGACTGCGGTGCGGTGCCAGCGTATCGAGCAGCACGTCGAACGGCAGGTCCTGATGCTGCTGTGCCTCCAGCGCCGTCTCGCGCACCTGCGAGATCAGCCCGGATAGCGTGCCCGACGCCTGAACGTCGAGCTTCATGACCACTGTGTTGACGAAGAGGCCCATGAGCGAGGCCGTACCACCGTGTTGCCGGTTCGCCACCGGCATGCCGATTCTCACGTCATCGCTGGCCGTGTGTCGGCGCAGCACGAGACCTAGCGCAGCGAGAATCAGCATCGACGGGGTCACGCCATTCGATGCCGCCGCCGCAGCCAGCCCCGTAAGCACCGATGGCGGAAGGTCGAACGTGTGCGTTGCGGCGCGTCGTGGCGCATTGCCGGTGCGCGTGCGATCGCCAAGGATCGTCGCGGCGGGTTCGTCCCCCAGTCGTGCGCACCAGTAAGCCAGTTCACGCTTGCGCGATTCGTGGTCGCGCAGGTCGCGCTGCCAGACAGCGAAATCGGTGTACTTCAGATCACTTTCGAGCCCCGTCAATGGCGGCTCGCCCGTCAGGCAGGTGCGATAGTCATCCGCCAATGCGTCGACAAAACCCTGCATCGACCATGCGTCGCACACGATGTGGTGAAGCGCGACGACAAGATGCGCCCGGCGATCCGGCGTCTCAAACAACGTCGCACGCACCACCGGACCGTTGCGCAGATCGAAAGGCGCGTCGATCCATGCCTGAGCGGCGTCGTTGAGGGTGTTGCCGCTCTCGAGCGTCGTATGCGTCAGTTCAAATCGGGACGCAACACTGGCGTCGGCCACCCGCTGGACAGGTTCGCCCTGCGCGTCCGTGTCGAAGGTCGTGCGCAACGCGGAATGCCGCGTGATGGCAGCGCGCAACGCCGCCTGCAATGCCGGCACGTCGGGGCTGGCGTCAAACGTCAGCCGCCCGCCCACGTGGTACGCGGTATCCGACGGATCGAGGTTCCAGAGGAACCAGAGACGGTGCTGTGCGTGGGTCAGCGGTGCCGCCGCGTCGCTGTCGGCGTGGCGGCAAATCGGCGGTACGGCGACGGCGGCGTCGGTCTGTCCTGACACGCCTTGGCGCTGCGTGATGGTTAGCGCCGCGTCGGGCAGTTTCGACTGCTCGAAGACATCGCGCACGTCGAACGGCACATGAAACGCTGCCTGCACACGCGCGGCCAGTTGCACCGCTTGAATCGAGTTGCCACCAAGACGGAAGAAATGCGCGCTGGCTGGGTCAACCTGTCGGCCGAGCACTTCCGCCCAAATCACGGCGAGTCTTGTTGCGATCTCTGCGGTAGCGCCGTTGTCGGATTGGCCCTGCCCGCCTTGCGGTTCAGCCCCCGGGGCATGGTTGTGCGAGGCGCCATAAGCGTCGTCGAACACACCGTTCGCGTAGACGGCCCAAGCGTCGAGCGTGCGCTCGCGCCAGCCGCGTGCGGCCGCAGAGCGTTGCAACTTGCCGCTCGATGTTTTCGGCAGTCCACCCGGATTGAGCAATACCACGACACCCAAGGCTTCGCCGAAGCGCGGGGCGACGACGGCGTCGAGTTCGTCGACGATCTGCGCCGGTGTGAGCAACTTCTGCGTCCGGCGCGAGACCTCGGCCGCCAGACCGATCCCTTCGCGTCCGTCGATTTCCACGGGGAACGCCGAGACGCGGCCTGCGCGAACCACGTCGAGTTCCGCCTCGATCGCCTGTTCGACGTCCTGCGGATACACGTTCTGGCCCCGCACGATGATCATGTCTTTCACGCGGCCGGTCACGTACAGTTGCCCGCCTTGCGTCATGCCCAGATCGCCCGTGCGCAGCCAGCGACGTCCGTCGTCGTCGACAAACGTTGCTGCGCTCGCGGCCGGATTACGCCAGTAGCCTGCCGTCACGCTCGGCCCGTTGAAACGGATCTCACCGATCTCACCGTCGCCAAGCGCTCGCCCGCTGGACGGATCGACGATTCTGACCTCGTGATCGCGCGCAACGTGGCCGCAGCTCACCAGATGCTTGGACTCGCCATCCGCGCGATCGACGCTGAAAGCCGACATGCCGCCCGCGCGCGTCACGCCCGTGACCAGCAGGGTCGCCTCGGCCAGTCCGTAGCAGGGATACACCGCGGCCGCATCGAAACCCCACGCGCTGAACCGCTCGACGAATGCACACAGCGTGTCGTGACGCACCGGTTCGGAGCCCGAGAACGCCACCCGCCATCCCGACAGATCCAGACCTTCCATCTGCGCATCGCGCACGCGCTCGGTCAACAACCGGTAGGAAAAGTCAGGCCCACCCGAGATCGTGCCACCGTGCCGCGCAATGGCTTCGAGCCAACGGATCGGCTGTTCCAGAAAGTGATTCGGCGACATGAGCACGAGCGGAATGCCCGTGTAGACGGGCTGGAGCATCGTGCCGATCATGCCCATGTCGTGCGGCAGCGGCAGCCAACTGACGAATACGTCGGATGCCGTGACACCCAGGCGTTCCTGAATGGCGACCTCGTTGGCGATCAAGTTGCCATGCGTGACCATCACGCCCTTGGGCGCAGACGTCGAGCCGGACGTGTACTGGAGGAAAGCAATGTCGTGCGGCGCCAGCTCGATGGCGACGCGCTCGGTGAGTTCCGGATCGACCGAGTCGTCGATGACGATCAACTCCGCCGCTTCGCCATACATAGCTAACAACGAGCGAGCGATCTGCGCGTGTTCCGGCGTGACGAGCACCCATCGGGCTTCGGCGTCGGCAAGCATCACGCGCAGGCGCTCGGCGTAGGCATCGCGAGTGCGCCCGGGGGCGAACGCGGGCACGGCGAGCACGCCCGCATACAGGCAGCCGAAGAACGCCGTGAAATACGACAGGCCGCTGTCCATCAGCAGAATCGCTCGCTCGCCCTTGCGCGCCCCGCCGCCCAGACGCTGCGCCAGCGCGTTGGCACGCTGATCGAGTTCGGCGTAGCTGTGCGACGTCTCGCCGCCGGTCTGCACGCAAATCAGCGCGATATCGTCAGGGCGTTCGATTGCGAGCGATTGCAGCTGCTCGACCATGTGCTTGGGAGTCTGGGACATCGGTATGCCTGAAATTCGTTGCGTTTCGAGGATCGGACGATTCGCGCAGCCCACCGGCCGCGCTTTGCTTTCCCGCTTGGGGGAAACGCCGGCTACTCGGGTTGTTCGTTGTCGTTGCGCGACGGCGCAGGGGCCTGCGAGCCCGCGTGCTGGCCATGCGATGCGCTCTCGCGCACGCTGGCGTCACCCTGTTCGATCAGTCGGGCGTGACCGGCATCGGCGTGCATCTGGCGCGCCACATGATTTGCGTGCGACAAATGCATGGCATGGGCGGTCGATGGTGTTTCGGTCGGATGCGGCTTCGGATGCACGGGGATCTTGCCGATCATCGGTGTGAGCGGTGCGGGCGGTGCCGCTGCGGCGTGGGCTGACGTGGCGGAGGCGTCTTCGGCGGCACGACGCATCCGTTTGAGGAACGGGCATTGGTCCGCTGCCGCAACGTTCTCGTCTTCGAGGAAGTACTGCTTCCATTCGAGATTGCCCGGGTCGCCATAGAAACCGAGGTCGGGGTGCGGGCCGACGGCGTCCCATTTGCGCAGCCGCTCGCGCACTTGTTCGCGCGCCTGACGGCCGATCACCTTGTTCGTGATGGTGTCCACGAAAACCGCGCGCGGCTGGAACAGCAGGACCATGCCCGGCCCGAGGTTGCGGCTGTGCCGCTGCGAAAACGACGGGCACGCGCAGACGACGAACATCTGTAGCCCGCCGTAGCCGAATTCCCAGTCCTCGTGCGACGGCGGCACTTGCTGATCGGCTTCCGGATCGGGATCGACGTCATGCAGATACTGCAACGTGCCCCAGAACAGGTCGTGATACGCGTTGTGCGTCAGCGGCGTGGCGTCGGGTTCATAAAAAATCGCGATGTTGTTGCGACGGAACTCGGGCTGCGACGCGAGCCGCGCGAACGTGAGCATCGTCGCGGGCAGCGTCGCGTTGTCCTTGCCGTTCACGAACGTGTAAAACATCTCGCCGCGACGCTCGGCAATGGTGCCGAAGAAGCACGGATACTCCGGGTGCATGACCTGCGAACGAAGCGTTTCGTACGAGGTCTCCAGCCAGTCGGGCAGGTCGATGCCGCCGACCTGCTCGCCGAGAATGACGCGAGAGCGCCAGTCGCTTGCCGTGGCGCGCCGGGGCGCAGGGGATGACTCGGTCGAACGGGGGGAATCAAGAACATCGCGGGGGTCGAGCTGCATGAGCTTCTCCGTCGAAACTGCGCGCGCCGGCCCGGGCCGGCTGTCATTGCGTCACGCATCGACCACCGCGAGTCGAGACGAGTCGCGGCGGGACGCATGAACGTGCCTAGGAAATTCGTAATCGGCTATTCGTGTCGATAGCCTCGAGACAATCAGGTCGCCGGCGCTACGTGGGCGCGCCGGCGTTGCCGCGAACGGGCATGGGGTGTACCGGCTCAGGCGAGCGCGGCAGAAGACTTCGGTGCCGGTGCGTTTGGCGCGTTGCCGGTATGCAGGGCTTCGAACCACGCGTCCGGAATGATCGGCTGGTGATACGTGCACTCGTGCGAGACGACCGTCGAGCCATGCAGACGGCCATCGGGAATCAGTACGCTGTCGCCCTGCTTCATCTTCAGTTGCATGCCGAGATTGCCCCAGAAGATCATGTCGCCCGACTCGATCACCACGAGCCGGTGGTCGTTGTGCACGTGCGTGGTGGAACACATCTCGCGCGGCTCGACAAACGTCTCACGGTCGATACCCGGGCACTCGGCTTCGATACGCCCTTCCACTTGCTTCGCGAAAGCCACATAGCGCTCGATTGCCGAGAGCCAGCGCAGTTGTTCACCGAGATCCCAACGCCCGCGCGCGCCCATGAGTTCCGCCGCGCCAAGCCCTTGGCTCACACGGCCCAGTCCTTGAGCGCCGTACTGCGCGTCGATTTGCGTGGTCGCGGCGGCCGCCCGGCGGACCAGGTCCGAGACGGCATCTTCCAACGGCGGCTGTTGAATCGGCAGGCCGTGCAGCATATGCGGGCACGCAGCCGCGGCGGCCTGACAGAACGCCAGCATCTCGGCCTCAGCCACAAACGCGGCACCGAGCAGCGCGAATGCGCGATCCGGGCGTGCGCCCAGCGCGTAGAGAAAATTGCACTTCGCGAGGCTCGTCGGCAAATAGAACTGCCAGTACGAATGCTCGCGACGCGTCAGGTCCAGTGCACCGGCCACACGGTTCAGCAGCGCGTCTTGCGCCGCGTCCGTCATGACCGGACGCGCGTCGGGCGACACCGCATCGAAATAGCCGGACGCCACCGCACGCGCAACCGCTGCACGACGCGATGGAGCGAGGCTCCAGCGCTGAATCATGATGAAGCGCAGTCCTTCGGGCAGATACTCGTTACGTTGCAGCAGCGCGAAGATGTCGCTCCACCACGCGTGTTCAGTGCGCACGATGGCGTCGAGGGTATCCGTCAGCGCGCCGGGCGTGGCGTCTGCGTTGCCTTCGTTACCGAGAAACGCATACGCGTAGTTCTCAAGGTAGGGCCGGATGCGAGCGCCCAGCACTTGGTTGCGCTCGCTGTAGAACGCGTCGGCGCTGGCAAAAATGTCCACACCGCCGTCCGCATCGCCGGGGCGCGGCATGCGGGCAATGCCCACCTCGTTGATGCACATGAGCAGGCGTTGCGATGCCAGCATCGGGAGGCGGCTCACCGTCTCGGCGCGCACGGCCTTCTTGAATTGCAGGAACTCGAGATCTTCCGGGCGCAACGGCCGGCGGTAGAAGTCTTCGTCCAGTTCCAGTTCTTCGACGACGGCGCTACGAAACGCCATATGCGACGCGAATTCCCGAATCAGCGGCAACGTGTCGTCGCGGACTTCGAGATAGGGGGCGAAATCGAACAGCAGGGGGAGGCCTTGCACGATGTCCATCTCCGTATTGACGTCAGACGAGCGCCCGGACAGGCGTCTCGGTGATACCGGCCACCTCGCGCAATGGCGCAATGACGTGCGCCAGCAGCGCGTCGCGGTGGGTATTGATGAAGAAATGCCCGGCCGGCACTCGCGCCGAGGCGAACGGCCCCGTCGTCTCGCTGGCCCAAGCCGGGTCGTTGGCGGGCACGACGCAGCGCGCGTCGTCGTCACCATTGATCGCCAGCAACGGGCATGCCAATGGCGCACGCGCAGGCGGATCGTAGGTGCCGCACAGGTGAAAATCGGCGCGCAGCGCCGGCATGACGAGCGCCATGAACTCGGGGTTGTTCAGCAGACTGTCCGGCATACCGCCCAGCCGCCGGACTTCGGCAATGAACGTCGCGTCGTCGCAGGTCAGCCAATGTGTTTCACGCTGACGCAAGGCCGGCGCGAGACTGGCCGACGCGCCAAACCAGCGCGGGCTAACACCCAGCCGTGCCCGTAGCGCGTGAGCCATTTCGAGCCCCACGAGCGCGCCCATGCTATGGCCGAAGATCGCGAACGGCAGTGGCGCCTGCCCCGGCACCATGAGGTGCGTCAGCGCCTGCGCGACCATGTCGTCGATGAATTCCGGCCAACGATGCACGGGGGCGTCACCGTGGCGCACGCCCCGCCCCGCCGGATGCAACATGACGGGACGAATCGCGTCGGGTAGCGAACGAGGCCATTCGCGATAGATCGCAGCACTGCCCCCGGCATATGGCAGGCAGAACAAGGTGAGAGGAGCAGGCATTCAGGCGGCGCCAGTCAAGAGGACGCGGTTCGGGCGCAATCAGTGCACCGAGGCAGAGGCACCGGCGCTCGTCGGCTGACCCGCCTGCTCGGCCATCGCCTTTTGCAGGCTCAACGGGCGCATGTCGGTCCAGTGCTCCTCGATGTAGGCCAGGCATTGCGCCTTGTTGCCCTTCATGCCGACCGCGTGCCAGCCACCCGGAATTGCCTTGTAGCTTGGCCAGATCGAATACTGCGCCTCGTGGTTCATCACAACTTCGAATTCCGCGTTTTCGTCGTCCCAGCTCATCGCGTTGCTCCCAAAAGGTTCGAATTCCTTAGTACTTTGACATCCGGATGGCACCCGGAAACGTACCGAATCAGCCAATGATTTATGGCTAGTTAATGAGAATCATTACTCATTAGAGATGGTGAATCTACAAAAGAGACACCACGGCTGTCAATCGAATTCTGATCATTGCGGCCTAAATATCCTTCATCTTCGTCATATTTTTATGACAACGCGCCGTAGATATCAAAACACTGAAGACGATAGGATTTCTCTGTAAATGAGAATCGTTCTATACTTGGCGCCGCTCGTGCGGTGATCGCTGCCGTCCACCGCTTCGCCATCCAAATGATTTGCCGGCGCCACGATGGCGTTGGCTGTGCACGCTATCGAAGCCGATGCCATTCAAACCGAAGCGAATTCGCAGCACCCTGCTCCTCCTTGTCGTCGTGCTGTTGGCATTCGTGCTGTGGTTCACGATATTTCGTAGCGTGGAACAGGTCGAAACCACCACGGTCAACCGGGGCAATCTGGAACTGACGGTCACTGCCTTGGGCAATTTGCGCCCGCGCAGCTATGTCGACGTCGGGGCACAGGCGTCCGGCGCCATTCGCCGTCTCCATGTGCAGCCCGGCACGCGCGTGAACAAAGGTGACCTGCTCGTCGAGATCGATCCTGCGGTCCAGCAGGCCAAGGTCGACGCCGATCGCGCCAGTCTCGCGAGCCTGCATGCGCAGCTTGCACAGGCGCAGGCCGAACGTGTGCTGGCCAGCCAGCGTTCGGGGCGTCAACAGCAGATGATGGCCGACGGATCGACACGCCTTGAAGACGTTCAGACCGCACAAGCCAACCTGAATGTCGCTCTCGCCAAGATCGACAACTTGCATGCGCAGATCAACGGCGCCACGTCGACGCTCAAGGGAGACGAGGCGCAGCTTGGCTACACGCGCATTTACGCGCCCATGACCGGCACCGTGGTCACGCTCGACGCCCGCGAGGGTCAGACGCTGAACGCCACCTATCAGACGCCGCTGATCATGCGCATCGCCGATCTGTCGCACATGACCGTGTGGACGCAGGTCTCCGAGGCGGACATCAGTCATGTGAAGGCGGGCATGCCGGTCTATTTCACGACACTGGGCGGCCAGACCGACGGCGGGCCGCGACGCTGGCACGGCACCGTGCGACAGGTGCTGCCCGCGCCGCCCACGCCACTCGACAAGAGCGGTGGCGACGCGTCGCAGCAGAGTCCGACGGGCAGCACCGGCAAGGTGGTGCTCTATACCGTGCTGGTCGACGTCGACAATCAAGACGGCGCCCTTATGCCGGAGATGACGGCACAGGTGTTCTTCGTCATCGCCTCGGCGAAAAATGTGCTGCTGTCGCCCATGACGCCGCTCGTCCCCGTGAATGCGCAGGCCGGCCTCTTCATGGCCAAGGTGCTCGTCGATGGCAAGCGCGTCGAGCGCAAGGTGCGCATCGGCTTGCGGGACCGGCTGGATGGTGAAGTGCTTGAGGGGCTCGAGCAGGGCGACGCGCTGATCACCTCGATCAGCAACGTCCGCGCGGGCGCGGGGAGATTCCAGTGGTAACCGGAACCAACGCCCCGGTGGCAGGCGGTGAACCGCCGCCCTCGCCACTCCCGACGCATATTCCGCTGATCGAACTTGTCGATATTTGCCGCAGCTACGGGGGCGCCGGCGGTACACCGGCAACACAGGTGCTGCGTGGCGTCTCGATGCAAATCGATGCGGGCGAGTTCGTCGCGATTGTCGGCGCCTCCGGCTCGGGCAAGTCGACGCTGATGAATCTGCTCGGCTGCCTCGACCGGCCGACGTCCGGACAGTACCGCTTTGCCGGTCAGGACATCGCGTCGTTCCGTGCCGATGAGCTTGCTTGGTTGCGCCGAGAAGCGTTCGGATTCGTGTTCCAGAACTACCATCTGATCCGCACGCTTGACGCCCTGCACAACGTTGAAGTCCCCGCCGTCTATGCCGGCTTGTCCCGCACGGACCGGCACCGCCGGGCGACGGAATTGTTGACCCGTCTGGGTCTCGACGGGCGGGTTCATCACCGGCCACACCAACTCTCCGGCGGTCAGCAGCAACGGGTATCGATTGCCCGCGCGCTCATGAATGGCGGCCGCATCATTCTCGCGGACGAGCCGACGGGGGCGCTCGACACCCGCAGCGGCGCCGAGGTCATGGCATTGCTGCGCGAACTGGCCGACGCGGGCCACACCGTGATTCTCATCACGCACGATCGGGGTGTCGCCAGTCAGGCGCGACGCGTCATCGAGATTCGTGACGGGCTGATCGTGTCCGACACCGGTGAAGCGCCGCGTGACGCCGAGTCCCTCCCCTCGCCTGCCGAGCCGTCATCGTCTGCGCCAAGCGACGGCGCTGGATGGACGCTCAACGCGCAGAACTTCGCCACCACCATGGCGCACGGGCTTTCGCGCGCCGCGTCACCATGGGCGGATATCCATGAAGCCGTGCAAGCCGCATGGCAGGTGCTGCTCGTCAATCGCTTCCGCACGCTGCTCACGCTGCTGGGCATCATCATCGGTGTGGCGTCGGTGATCGTGATGCTCGCCATCGGCACCGGCACGCAGCGCACCGTCATGGCCAAGATTGCGAGTTTCGGCACCAACCGGATGTACGTGACACCGGGAGGCGATACCGAGCGCGGTCCCGGCGGCACGTTGTCCGAAGCGGACGCCGCGCTGCTCGCGCAAGTGCCCAACGTCGATATCGCCATGCCCTTCTTTGCTGGAAAAACGACGGTTCGCGCGGCCAACGTCGATGTCGGCACGCGCTTGTGGGCCGTGACCGAAGATGCGCCCCACGTGCTGAACTGGAACGTGTCGCGTGGCACGTTCTTCACCCGTCAGGACGTGCGCACACTGGCCACCGTCGCCGTACTGGGCAAGCGCATCAGCATGAAGTTGTTCGGTCCGGCCGATCCGTTGGGCCAATATGTGCTGGTGAACAACGTGCCGTTTCAGGTCATTGGCGTGTTGACGGAAAAAGGCGCTACGTCCGGCCAGTCGAACGATGACGACGTCGTGCTTGTGCCCTCCAGCACCGGCAGCCGACGTGTTTTCGGCACGGCAAATCTCTCGTGGATCTCTGTGCTCGTGCACGATCTCGACAAGGTCGACGACACGGCGGCGGAGATCACTCGGGTGCTGACCGACGCCCATCATGTGAAGGACTTTCAGGTTTATAACCAAGCGGCGTCGCTCAAGGCGCAGAGCGAGGCGCAGCAGACGCTGACGCTGACGCTCGGCCTGATTGCCGCGATTTCACTGGTGGTCGGCGGTATCGGCGTGATGAACATCATGCTCATGACGGTGCGCGAGCGCACGCGCGAGATCGGCATTCGCATGGCCACGGGCGCGCGGCAGGCCGACATCCTGCGTCAATTCCTGACAGAGTCAGTCATGGTATCGACGGTGGGCGGCGTGCTGGGTACGGTCGTCGGCCTTGCCTTCGGTGTGGCGCTCATTCTCTGGGGCGTCGATCTGGTCTTCTCCGTGCGCGCCATGCTCGCCGCGTTTGGGTGCGCCCTCGTCACCGGGCTGGTGTTCGGCTACATGCCCGCACGTCAGGCCGCCCGCCTCGATCCCATCGTCGCGCTTGCCAGCGATTGACCGCCATGCGCCGCCAGCTCATTTCATTCATCACTCGCCGTACGACAGCGCAATGCCTGTCGCTCGCGTGCGCGGCACTGCTCGTCAGCGGGTGCGCGTTGCACGAACCGTCCGCACCGCGTGACGTGGCAACGCCTGCCGTCTGGCGCTCCGGCGCGACGTCGGTTGTGCCATCTCAGGTCGCGCCCGTCGATCAAACGTGGTGGCATGCCTTCGGGAGCGAGTCGCTCGATCAGGTCGTGGCGCTGGCTGAACGCGACAGCTTCGACGTGGCCGCCGCGTATGCCCGCGTCCGGCAGGCACAGGCGCTGGCACGGATTGCGGGCGCCCCATTGGTGCCCGCGCTCGATGGCAGCGGTTCTGCGTCGAGGCAAGGACGCATGGGTGGTCAGGCCGACGTGTCCGGCAACACGCTGGCGCTGGGATTGACGGCGACTTACGAGCTGGACTTCTGGGGCGCGAATCGCGCCGCCCGAGACAGCGCGCTCGCGCAAATGCGCGCCAGCGCCTTTGACCGCGACACCGTTCGACTGACCGTGACGGCGGGCGCTGCCAATGTCTGGTTATCGCTGGCGGCGGCGCGCGAGCGAGTGTCCATCGCCATACAGCAACGCGACATCGCCGCACAGGTGTTGCGCCTAATTCGTTCGCAGACGCAGGCTGGACAAGCGACTTCCCTCGATCTTGCACAGCAGGAAGGGCTTTACGAGGCGCAGCTGCGTAATGTCGCGGCCCGAAACCAAGACGCAACCGATAGTGAGAATGCACTGGCGGTTTTGATCGGACACCACCTCGGCGACGTCGCCTTGAACACGCCGATGCTGGACACACTTACCGCGCCACCCACGGTGGCCTCGCTCCCCCGCGATCTTATTGCGCGACGTCCCGACATCGCGCGTGCCGAAGCATTGCTAGCCGCCAGCGACGCCGACGTGCTCGAAGCGCGCGGGCGCATGCTGCCGTCCGTCTCGCTCATGGGCGGCATCGGGTTTTCGGGTGGTCGCTTGAATACGGTGCTGGAAAATCCGGTGTATAGCGTCGCGGCAGCCTTGAGCGCGCCGATCTTTCATGGCGGTGCGCTGGCGGGTGCGCGTGATCTGCGGGTTGCGCAGCGTGAGGCGCTGCTGGCGGACTACCGGCGCACGATCGTCGCGGCGTTTGGTGACGTCGAGGCGTCGCTCAACGCCATCGACGGCATCGACCGTCAGCAAGCGGCACAGCAACGCGAGCTATCGCAGGCGCGGACGGCGTTCACGCTGGCGCAATCGCGCTACCGTGCCGGTGCCGACACCATGCTCACCTTGCTTGATACGCAACGCACTTTGTTTGCCTCGCTCGATCTGCAAGTGCAGTTGCGACTGGCAAGACTTCAGGCATCGGTGGCGTTATACAAGGCGCTCGGCGGCGGCTGGCAGCCGCCACCGGCAGGTGAGCTCGTCAGCTCGTCAGCGAGACAAACCAGACCTTCTTGACGAACGCGTCGACTTCCCAGTGACCTTTGTAGCCTTCAGGCATCACGAACGGATCACCGGCTTTCAGCGCATGCACGGTGCCGTCCGGGTCGACGATGCGGCACTCGCCTTCGAGGATGTACCCGAATTCGATGTACCCGGTGGTATCCGAGCGAAACTTGCCTGCCGTGCTCTCCCAGATGCCGGACGACGCACGGCCGCCGTTACCCTCGAAGCCCGTCATGCTGCGAAACACGGTATCGCCTTCCATCGGACGGCGCGGCTTGCCGATCTCCGGGTTTTGCAAAGGACCTGCGCTGAAGCGCACCAGATGCGAATGACTTTCGGCCACAACTTACCTCTTTCTATCAATTGGGAATGACGTAGGAATCAATGCCTGTCGTACTTCGACAAGCGGAAGGGATGCGGGTCGACCAACGGCGTATTGCCTTGCACGAGATCGGCCATCAGTGCACCGGCGGCAGGCCCGATGCCGAAGCCGTGGCCCGAGAAGCCGGATGCCAGATAAAAGCCGGGCACGCTGTCGACGCCCGAGATCACCGGAATGGCGTCGGGCGTCACGTCGATGAAACCGGCCCATGCGTGCGCGACTTGCGCTGGCTGGAATTCCGGGAAGGCCTGCTTGAGTTTGTCGAGCGCGACACCAATCGACTTCATGCCGGGGGCCGGGTCGAGCGTGCGATGCGCTTCGAACGGCGTCGCCGCATCCGACCCAAAGCGGGTCGGCATCATCAATTCGTCGAGAAAGCGCTTGCCGACCCGCAGCTTCAGATACTTCTTCTCCGAGAGCCATGCCGGGAAAAACTGGCGGCACAGACGAATGCTGTCCGGCGTGAGGTCGGCCACCGACGCGCCCAATTGCGACACCGAATAGCCACCGTCCGCGCGCTTGCGGCACGTGAAATCCTTGCCGTTGATCGCGAGATCGAGTCCGGCGTCCACGGGCGTCGTGCGAAGCACCGACGCGTGCACCTTCAACTGCGGGAAGCTCACCCCCGTGTTGCCGCAGAACAGACGCGACCACGCGCCACCGGCCAGCACCACGGCATCAGCCGCGACGCGACCCTGTTCGGTGACGATGCCGCTCGTGCGCCCGCCTTCACGATCGAGACCGCGCACGGCCGTCTGTTCGAACACTTGCGCGCCGGCCGCGATCGCCAGCTTGGCAATCGCCTGCGTCGCGCGTTCGGGCTCAGCCACACCGTCAGACGCGCAATGCAGCGCCCCAATCCAGTGACGCGCCGAGCGAGACTTGAACAAGTCAGGCAACTGGTCGCGGTTCAGCAATTCGGCGGGCACGCCCAGCGGCAGCGCCTTGTCGAGCCACTTGCGGTAGCCATCCAGATCGTCCTGCGATTCTGCCAGATACGCCACGCCGGTCTGGCGGTAGCCCACGTCATGCTGCGCCTGAATTTCCTTCCACAGACCAATCGCCTGCATCGCCAGCGGCAGCTCCTTATGGTCGCGGCCGACGGTACGAATCCAGCCCCAGTTGCGCGACGACTGCTCGCCCGCAATGACGCCCTTCTCGAACACCGCCACGCGCAAGCCTGCTTTGGCCAACGCCCACGCGGTACTCATTCCGATGATGCCTGCCCCGATGATCGCGACATCGACCTGTTTGGGGAGAACGCTAGCCATAAATTACCTGCCGACAATAGGAGAAAGAATTCGGGAGTTCGCGCGCAATCTGCACAGCCTCTGCACTGCTGCTGCGCTCACACGTAGAAGTGGTTGCTGTTCACGACCATGAACACCGTGGGCTCGTCCCACGCGTTCTCCCAGCGATACGGGCGGTTGCCGGTGAAGCCGTAGGTGTCGCCGGGGCCGAGGACCAGCGTGGAGTCGTCGATGAACACGCGCAACTTGCCTGAGAGCACGTAGCCCACCTTGTCGCCGCTTTGCACCAACAGATTCGAATCGGACGCGGCGCCGGGTTCGAGCTCCATCATGAAAGCCTCGAGCGACGCGCAATTCAGAGGTGTGATGCGCGACTTCGTGACGCCCGAGCCCGCCAGCCGCAGCGGTTTGCGCTGGCTCGCCCAGACGACGAACTCGTTCGGCTCGGTGCTGGCGCTCGGTGCGTCTTCTGCGACGGTGGGCATCGACGTGAACAGCGCCGCCCCATCCACGCCGAGCGCGTGACAAAGCTGACGCAGCGAGCGCATCGATGGCGAACTCACGCCGCGCTCGATCTGGCTCAGCATGCCGATCGACATGTTGGCGCGCGCCGCGAGGTCCTTGAGCGTGAACTTGCGCTCGGTGCGCATCGCACGCAAACGCATACCTAACTCCATATCGCTCGCCTGAACCTCGGGGTCCAGATCATCGGCGATACGGCCAGATGCCTCGGGGTCAGACTCGGAGAATGCAGACAGCGGCGCGGCGGTGACGGCTTTCGGCTTCGATGGCATGGCGAAAAGGACGAAAAGGACGCAAAGGACGCAAAGGACGAAAAGGACGAAAAGGACGAAAAGGAATCGGAAACACCAGAGAGACGCAAACCGGGGCGTGTGAAACGTACGCCGGTGAATTTCAATCACACTTCAAAAAGATTAGAGTGATTTCGATATGGCGTCAATCCGGATCCCCCCACCCCTCTGTCGTTATTTGTCACCTCATGCCATCAGCGGCGTGCTTTGCGCATACGTTCGGCCGTGCCAGAGCAGGCAACCGTCGTCTGGCGTGTTGCTGACACGGGTGGCCGAGACGGCGCCCACGATGATCGTGTGCGAGTAGCCGTCGTGGGTGTCGAGCAGCGTGCAGTCGAGCGCCACCGCAGCGCTGGCGAGAATCGGCGCCCCCGTCTCGAGTTGCGTCCACAGATCGGCTTCGAAGCGCGCCGCTCCTCGCTCCTGCTGAAAGCGCGCGACAAGCTCGCGATGGCCGGTCGATAGCAGATTCACTGCGAAACGCCCGGCCTCGAGAATGCTGTCGTGGACCGACGCGCGCTTATGGACACAGACGAGAATCGACGGCGGCTCGGCCGAAAGGCTGCACACAGCGGTCGCAATGATGCCGATGGGGCCGTCGGCGCTACGCGTCGTCACGGCCGTGATAC
Source organism: Pandoraea sp. PE-S2R-1 (assembly GCF_002179865.1). Lineage (NCBI taxonomy): Bacteria > Pseudomonadati > Pseudomonadota > Betaproteobacteria > Burkholderiales > Burkholderiaceae > Pandoraea > Pandoraea sp. PE-S2R-1. The sequence goes on from NZ_NGUR01000009.1 coordinate 157,085, forward strand.
CGCCGGGGAACGACGCCATTGCCCGCTGAAAGTCTGGAATCTGGACGGTGGAAGTCATGATGTCGTTCAGCCCTGCCGGTACGTCAACGGCGTCAGTCCGAGATTGGCGCGCAGCGTATTGCCCTCGTACTCGGTGCGGAACAGTCCCCGGCGGCGCAACTCGGGCACGACCAGCCCGGCCATGTCGTCGATGCCGTGCGGCAGTGTGGCCGGGCAGATATTGAAACCGTCGGCGGCCTCGTTGCAGAACCATTCCTCCATCTGATCGACGATGTCCGCCGGGGTGCCGATCACCATGCGCACCGTGTAAGTGGCGGCCACGCGTTGATACAACTGGCGAATCGTCAGATTCTCGTCGCGCGCCATCGCGAGCAGGTTGTCGGCAATGCTGCGGATGTTGCGGCTGGGCTCGATCTGCGGCACCGGCCCATCCACGGGATAGCCCGACAGATCACCCAGCGCGTCATACAGGCTGGCCAGCCCGCTGATCGGGTCGATGAGTTCCTGCAACTGATCGAACTTGTCCTGCGCTTCCTGCCGGGTTCGGCCGACGAAGGGCGTCAGCCCCGGCATGATCAACAGGTCGTCCGGCGCACGGCCATGGGCGGGAAGACGCCCCTTTAAATCGCGGTAGTACGCTTGTGCGTGTGCAAGGTTGTGCGAATTGCTGTAGACCACATCGGCTTCGCGCGCTGCCAGCGCCCGCCCGGCTTCCGACGCGCCCGCCTGCACGATGAGCGGCCGCCCCTGCGGTGTGCGCGCGGAATTCAGCGGGCCACGGACCTGAAAGTGCTTCCCCGCATGGTTCGGCACATGCAGCTTGTCTTCGTCGTAGAACACGCCGCTCGCCTTGTCTCGGATAAACGCATCGTCTTCCCAGCTTTGCCAGAGCGATTTGACGACTTCGACGAACTCGTCGGCGCGCTCGTAGCGCTCCTCGTAGCCCAGATGCTCGTCACGGCCGAAGTTGCGCGCCTCCTCGTTCGACCAAGACGTCACCACATTCCAGCCGGCACGCCCGCCACTGATGTGGTCGATTGACGCGTACTTGCGGGCCACATGAAACGGTTCGTTGTAGGTCGTCGAAGCGGTGGCGACCAGACCGATATTGGACGTGTGCGCGGCAATCGCAGCCAAGAGCGTGAGCGGCTCCAGCTCGGCGTTGCGCATGTCCCGGGCCAGCGCGCCGCGCGGGTTGTCCTGCGCCCGGATACCCAGCCCGTCGGCGAAGAAGATCATGTCGAACTTGGCGGCTTCGGCTTTCTGCGCATTCGCCAGAAAGTAACGGTAGTCGAGCGCACCGGCAGCCGGTACGTCGGGATGACGCCAAGCGGCCACGTGGTAGCCGAGGTAGCGCATCGACAGGCCGAGTTTCATTTTGCGATCAGTCGTCATGGGGCGGTCTCTTCTCAAAAGCTGACGGATAAGGGTGATGGGTTGACTGGCAGCACGCTAGACACCGCAGCGCGCCGCAACCTCGGCGAAACACCGGTCGCGGTATTCGCGCATGAACGCAATGAAGGTGCGACACACCTTTGGGAGCGGCCGGTGCCGCGGATACAGCAGGCCCACGCCGAAATCGAGGCTGGGACGCATCGGGCGCGCCACGACCCGGTCGAGATTGGCGTGCACCGTGAACGGATCGGCGAGCGCAACGCCCATGCCCAGATGGACGAATTCGCTGACCGCTTGCAGATAGGACGTCTCCAGCGACGTCACGCGGCGCACGCCATGTGCGTCGAAGAACTGGTCGACGTGATGGCGCACCTGACAGACGCTCGTCATCGAGATGAACGGCAGGCCGTCGACATCGCGCGGCTGCAACTCGCGCTTGGCTGCCAGCGCGTGGCCCGGCGGCAGAATGGCGTAGTACGGCACCCGGCAGAACTCGTCGACGGCGACGTCGGCGCGGGAGAACGGCAGCTCGGCCAGACCGAAATCCGTCCGCTGCGCGGCAATCCAGTCCTCCACGCGCGTCGATGACTGGATCTCCAGCGAGATCGTCACGCCGGGGTATTTCTCGCAGAACGCCTTGATGACGCCCGGCAGAAAGCTAAGACCCAACGCCGGCATGCACGCGATAGCGATATGACCCACGCGGTTTTGCCGGACATCGCCGGCCAACTCCCGGATGCGCTCGTACGACCGGTAAGCGTGCTCGGCCTGCTCGAAGATCAACTGCCCCTCGGGCGTGACGGCCAACCGGCCGTTGGCCCGATCGAACAGCGGCAACGCAAGCGAGCGTTCAAGGTGACCGATCAGCCGGCTGACGGTCGATTGCGACGTCCCGAGCATCTCCGCCGCCCCATTGACGGTGCCGGCCATGACGGTGGCGCGAAAGGCTTCCAGTTGTCGAATGTTCATCGTGAACTCCAGAGGGCTCGCCCTCGTGCCGTGTGAGGCATCGGGTGACAAGCACGTGAAATCATCTTGGCGCAGCGTTGCCGTGCAGACAATGGCATCAATAAGCGTTGTCATTGCAGAAACTGCATACGGCCGGCGCACTTGCACCCGTCGACCTGCTGTGGCCTCGCCAAGGCCAAAAACCCGGCAACCCCTGAGGGGCGGCCGGGCTGAAACGTCAGTCAGTCGGGACTGTGCGAGGCGTTACAAGGCCTCGCCGGGTCTCGCCAGGTCTTACGTCAGGCCATCACGTCACATGCTTGCGGCTGGCGTACAGCCCCATCAGCGCGAACACGGCAATGATCACGATGTAGTACGCCGGGGCCATCACGCTGCCCGTCGCCTTGACCATGAAGCCGACCACCAGCGGCGTGATACCGCCGAAGAACGTCTGCGCGACCACGTAGGCGATCGACACCCCAGTCGTGCGGCACGACGTCGGGAACAATTGCGAGAGCAGCGAGCCGATCGGCGCGTAGTAGAAGCTGTAGAACACGAACGACAGCGTGCACTGGAAGACCGCCAGCGTCAGCAGCGATGGCGAGCGCGTGAGCATCTGGAACAGCGGGAACACCAGAATCACGCCGAGGATCAACGCCGTGCGCATCACCTTCACCGTGCCAAGCCGGTCAGCGGCGATACCACCGAGCATCGGCACGAACGTGCAGACCACACCGCTGCAAATCGAGGCGATGAAAGCGTCGTCTTTGGTCAGCCCCAGATTGTTGATCGCGAACGTCGGCATGTAGAGGTTCAGGAAGCTGGCCACCACGCCGGCGGCCGCTACCACCGCGCCGATCAGCACAAAACGCTTGTGCGACCGGAACGTCTCGGCCAGCGGGTTCTGCACCGTGGCACCCGTGCGCTTGACCTGTTCGAAGTCAGCCGTCTCTTCGATCTTCGAGCGGATATACAGGCCCACCGGCCCGATGAGGCAGCCAAACAGAAACGGCAGACGCCAGCCCCACGAATTGATCTGGTCCGTCGTGAGGAAGTGGTTCAGGAAGTACGCGAACAACGACGCGGCCAGCACGGCAAGACCCGACGCCGAGAATTGCAAGCTGGCGAAAAACGCCTTGCGCGAGGCGCTCTGCTCCGTCAGATACGAGTTGGCGGTACCGAACTCCCCGCCTACCGAGAAGCCTTGCAGCAAACGCCCCGTGACGAGAATCACCGGCGCCCAGACGCCGATCGTGTCATAGGTCGGCGATACGGCGATCAGCACCGTGCCGGCCAGCATCAGCATGGCCGCGAAGCTCAAGGTGGCACGCCGGCCAACCTTGTCGGCCATCATGCCCAGCACCACTGCCCCGACCGGACGGATCAGGAAGGAGCTTGCGAACGTCATCAGGCTGAACAGCAGTGCCGACTGCGGATCGCCCTGCGGGAAGAACAGTTTCGAGATGGTGATCGCGAACATCGCGTACACCAGCAAATCGAACCACTCGAAGAACGTGCCAAAGTTCGCCGCGATCACATCGCGGGTCCGGTTTCCCTTGCGGGGCTGCCGGGTAGTGAAACAGCCGATTTCGGTGGTATCCATATGCGACCTTCCAGGGCGAGGCGTTGCAGTGATCTGAGCCTGCATTCTGAGCAGCCGAATTCCACGTCGATATTAGAGATTTCACCTATGTGAAATTATTCGATGAATTTTGGTGAAATTTCTTTCTGATTGAAATTGTGTGGAATTGGCCGATTCGCGGGACAACCTGACTTGTCTGTTGGTCCGGCTCGGAGTAAAAGTCGACCCATCGACGACAACCGCGAGTTGCGTGCCCATGGACTCACCCGCCAAGCTCAACGCCGACTCGCTGGGTATCGTCGAATCCGTGATCATGGGCATCGCCGGCACGGCACCCGCCTACAGCATCGAGATCACGACATCCACGATCATCGGGACGGCCGGTACCCTCTCGCCGGCCAGCATTCTGGTGTGCGGGCTCATCATGTTCGGCATTGCCTACGCGTTCATTAATATGAACCGCGCGCTGGCGAGCGCCGGTACGTCCTATTCGTGGGTCAGCATGGTCTTCGGGCGCGGCCTCGGCTTCTTTGCGGGCTGGGCGCTGCTGGTGCTGTGCTGCGTGTTCATGGTGTCCGCCATGATTCCGGCGGCGAATGCCACATTGCTGATCTTCAATCGCCCCATGATGAATAACGTGCACTACGTGACGCTGATCGCGGCCGCGTGGCTCACCTTCGTCAGTGCGGTGGTCGTCAAGGGCATCAAACTCACCAGTTATGTGCAGGTGCTGATGACGGTCGTCGAGGGCATCATCCTGCTCGTGATCATCGTCGCGAGCTTCTTCGTGTTTCCGCACGCGCAGCAGCATGCGTTCTCGTGGGGCTGGTTCTGGCCGCTGGCGTTCACGCCCAAGACGTTTGCCAGCGGTGCGCTGGTGGCGATCTTCTTCTTTTATGGCTGGGACGTGACCATGAACCTCAGCGAGGAAACCCGCGATTCGAACCGTACCCCGGGCCGGGCGGCATTCTGGTCGATGGTGTTCCTGATGGTGTTTTTCCTCGTCTTCATTGTCATCGCGCTGCTCGGGCTGTCGGACGCCGAGATCCAGCACTACAACACGAACATCATTTTCGCCATTGCGGAGAAGCTGCTCGGGCCGACGTGGGGCTACGTCGCGATCATCGCGGTGTTACTAAGCACGGTGGGCACGGTCGAGACGCAGATGTTGCAGTTCACGCGCACGCTGTTCGCCAAGAGCCGCGACGGCGCCCTCCACCATCGCTATGCGCGGCTGCATCCCCGCTGGCGAACGCCCCACATCGCCATCTTCTTCATCTGGATCACCGGACTCGTACTGCTGTTGATGTCGTCTTATCTCCCGACCATCAACGTGATCCTGCAAGACTCGATTACTGCGATCGGCTTCCAGATCTGCTTCTATTTAGGACTGACCGGGTTCGCCTGCGGCTGGTACTACCGCAAGGTACTGACACAGGGGCCGTGGGTCGCAGTGACCCACGTGATCTGGCCGGTGGCGAGCGGCGCGTTTCTGTTCTTTATCGCGCTCTACAGCATCCCGACCTTTGACTGGGTGACGAATATCGTCGGGATGGGCGGCATCGCCATCGGCGCGATCCCCCTGCTGTTGAACCGCAAACGCATCTGGGGCGTGGCGACGGGCTGAGGCAGCCCGCGCCCAGGTCAGAAGGTCAGACGGTCAGAAATCGACGGCGGCCGACGCGTAAAGCGTGCGCGGGGCGCCGAGCGAGATCGTCCCGTAGGAAGCCACGCCCGACCAATAGTGCCGGTCGAACACATTGTTCACGCCCACCCGGAACGTCGTACTTTTCCCGACCAGCTTCGTCTTGTATCGCACGCCCAGATCGACCGTCGTCCATGAGGGCACCGACTGCGTGTTGGTCTGGTTGACGTTCTCGTCCGCGGTGTAGGTCACCGCGCCGGTCAGCGTGAGGCCCGGCATCCACCGCACGTCCCACTCCACGCCCGCGTTCGCCATGAGTTGCGGCACGCCGACAGGACGTTTGCCTTGCGTTGCGGGATTCGGGGTTTGGGTCAGTTGCGCGTTCAACCACGTCATCCCGCCGATCAGCCGCAAGCCAGCATAAGGTTCGCCGGCCATCGTGAGTTCCAGACCGCGATTGCGCTGCTCGCTGTTCACGCTGTACACCGTGCCGCTCAGCGAACCGCTCGGCTTGGTAATCTCGAACGCCGCGAGCGTCGCAATGACGCCGCCCATGGCGACTTTGACGCCGACCTCCTTTTGTCGCGTCTTGTACGGCGCGAACACTTCACCCGCATTGCTCGCGGTCGTCGGCGCCACGTCGCCCTTGCTCAGACCTTCGATGTAATTGGCGTACAGCGAAATGTCTTGCGTTGCCTTGAACACCACGCCGGCCAACGGCGTGACGGCGCTTTTGTCATAGGCCGTCGAAACCGCACCGGTGACGGCGTTGTAATTGTTCGACCGAACCTGTTGTCCGCGCAGCCCGAGCGTGAGTTGCAGCCGGTCGGCGAACAGGCCAATCGTGTCGGCCAAGGCGATGCCCGAGAGCGTCGAGGTAGACGCCAGCGGGACGCGCGTCGGGGCGCCGATGAACTGTTCCGGCCGATCGACGGGCGAGTAGATATTCGACAGCACCGCCGTGCCGGAATTGGCGCCGGAGGCGACACGATCGGTGTAGTAGTTCGCTTGGGCGGTCACGGCATGCGAGATGCCGCCGGTACGGAAGTTCGCCCTGACGCCCGTGTCGAGCGTGGTGCGATTGACCTGAAATTTCCAGTTCTGCGGAACAGCCGAGGTGTTGCCGAAGCCGTCCAGAATCGTCGGCGTTTGATCCGACAGCCGCGAAACGTCGGATTTTGCCGTGCCTGCGTCGGCGAAGACCGTCACGTTGTCGGACAGGTCGTACTCCACGTGCCCCAGCGTCGAGAGATCGTTGGACTTCCACCACCCCCATTTCTGCGTCACGTTACGTGCGCCGCTCGGGGCCGACGGCACCGGGATGCCGGCGGCGACGAGAAATGGGCGGGTCGGGGCGTCGACCCATTGGTATTGCTCAATCACATCAAGAGATGCGCGCAGACGTGTCCCACGGTAGTCCAAGGACAAGGCGCCGACCTCGGCGCGCGACGACTGGTTGTCCAGCGCCGTGTCGCCCTGACGGTGCAAGCCGTTGAAGCGAATGCCCCATTGCCGTTCATCGCCGAATCGACGGCTGACATCGACGGCGACACCTGCCTGGCTCTTAGTGGCGTAGTCGACGGTGACTCGCGTCAGATCTTTGGCGAGTGCGCGCTTGGGAACGATGTTGACGACGCCACCCACGCCGCTATTCGGCGACATTCCGTAGAGCAACGCGGCCGGACCGCGCAGCACTTCGACGCGCTCGATGTATTCGGTAAAGAGGTGATAGTTCGGCGACACCCCGTAAACACCGTCGAAGGCAACTTCGGAGAGATTGCCCTCATTGATCGGGAAGCCACGAATGAAGAAGGAATCCGTGACGCCACCAATCTGCCCCGTGAATCGGACTGACGGGTCGGCGTTCAGCACCTCGGCAAGCGTCACGGCTTGCTGATTCTCGATGCGCTCCGACGTGTAGCTGGTCACCGAGAAGGGGGTCTCCATGGCGCTTTTGTCGCCGAGCATGCCCACGCGCCCGCCTCTGGCGACCTGACCACCCGCGGCCGGGTCCGTATCGCTTAACGCCGAAGCGCTCACTGTCGTCGGTGCCAGTTGGCCTGCGTTATGCGCGTCGTCGGCCGGGGGTGCCGTGCCTGCGGCCGCGGGCGATTGTGCCATCACCCCCGACGAGAAGACGGTCGCCAGCAGTAAAGCCATGACGTGAGGTTTGGGTGTTTTGACGCGCTGACGCGAGAAATAGGTCGGTCCTGTATCGCGGTGCTTCATTGGTGCGGGCATGGCATGCGTTATGGATCAATACTCGACCGGCGGTCAGCACGGCCCATATCGGCAATGCACGGTTCCGCGAGGATGAGGGGAAATCAATCGGAGGCGCCCTTCTGTCACGCTGACGCGAGCACGAATGGCGAATAGGCGAAGCGCATGCACTGGATCAATGCACGGTTCATGGGGAAGTGGCGAAGCGCGATGGGCACGGCGGTTCCGGACGTCTATAGGAGTCCTGTCCGCTCTTTCGCTGGAACGAGATGATAATCGGTCGGCGCGTTGCGATCAACGAGGACGAACGCCCGGTTGGCAACTTCTTGCACGGCAAGTCCGGCGGGTGACCCGCGGGGCAAGCCCGCGGGTCACCCGTATCACCGATGCTTCAGACGCTTGTCGGCGGCCATGAGCAGGCCGTTGCACGTCAGCGCGAACAAGGTGAGGAACAGCGCGACCGACATGATCGTGCCGATATCGCCGAGGTTCATGGCATTGGTCAGCAGATAGCCCAAGCCCTTTTGCGACGCGAACATCTCGCCGATCAGTACCCCCAGCAACGTGAGCGAAAAGCCCAAACGCATGCCCGCGACGATCTCCGGAAAGATCGCCGGCAACACGATATGCCAGACGATCTGCGGAAACGGCATGGCCATCGTTCGGGCGGCGCGCACATAAACGGGCTTCATCTGGCGAATGGCGTTCATCGTGAAAACGAGAATCGGGATCAGACCGTGCATCACCCCGAACGCCACCTTGGCCGACAGTCCCAACCCGAAAATCAGCAATACCAGCGGATATAGCGTGACTTTCGGCAACGAGTACAGATTGACGAGCAGCGGCTCGGCCACGGTGCCGGCCATGCGGTTGATGCCCAGCAGCACGCCCAGCGCAATCCCCCCGGTGATGGCAATGATCAGGGCGTAAATCAACGCCCGCCCGGTTTCTGCCACGTTATCCCAGAACGACGCCGTCCCCAGCATCTGCCATAGCTCCACGGCGGTGTCCGCCGGCGAACTCAGCGACGCACTGCCCACGGCCAGATGCAAGGCCTCCCACGCCAGCACCACAACGAGCACCACGCCCAACGGTCCGATCAGCTTCTTCATGCGAATTCTCCGTGACCCGCTCAGCGCTGACGCCGCGCCTGAAAGCGCGTGTCGAGGCGGTTAAGTACCAGATTGATCAGCGTGACGGCGACCAGCACCATCAGCATCAGCGCATACATGTCGTCGTTCTCGAAGTTGTTGTAGGCATACCCGATGGCGTAGCCGATGCCCGACCCCGACAGGATGAACTCGGACGCAATCACGCCAATGAACGCATACGCCACCGACAATTTCACGCCGCTGAACAGATAAGGCAGCGCTGCCGGCAGTTTGACCCGCAGCGCCGACTGCCAGGGCGAGAGCCGCATCACGCTCGCGGTCTTCGACAGCGAGCGCGGAATGCGATCGAGCCCGGTCAACGTGGCCGTAATCATGGTGACGACGGCCAGCATGACGGCAATGGCAATGATCGGCAGCGAGCCGACGCCGAACAGGACGATGAACACCGGGTAGAAGATGAACGTCGGCACCGCGTAGTAGCTCGCCATAATTGGTTCGACGGCGCGCCGTACGCTGGGCATCACGTGGATTGCCAGACCCAGCACAAAGCCGAGCACGACTGCCACGACCGATGCCGCCACGATGTTGACGAAACTCGTCACGATATCGTGCATGAAGCGCCCTTCGCGCAGTATCTCGATCGCATGTGCCGCCATCGCGCTGGGGGCAATCATCACTGATGCGGGAATGGTGCCCACCCGGCACAGAAACTCGATGAGCAGCACGAAGCCGATCACCACGCCGCTGCGCCACGCGGTTTCCCGCTTGATCACTCGTTTCATCATGACTCCTGGTGCCAGGCCATCAGTGCGCCGCGCGGTCTGCGCCCATGACCTTGAGCGATTCGATGCGCAACTTCTCCCACAGGCGTGCGGTGATCTCGCCGAAGCGCGGCGTGGACACCACCGTGCTGTCGCGCTCTCTCTCCCAGCCGGTCTCGACGATGTCGATGAACAGGCCCGGGCGTGACGACATCACGCCGACGCGATCCGACAACATCGCTGCCTCATCAAGCGCGTGTGTGATCAACAAGACCGTGGCCGACGTCTCACGCCACAGGCGCAGCAACTCGTCGCCCATCAAGAGGCGGGTCTGTTGATCCAGTGCGCCAAACGGCTCGTCGAGCAAAATCAGGCGCGGCTGGATGACCAGCGTGCGCGCAATGCAAACGCGCTGGCGCATGCCGCCCGAGAGTTGCGCGGGATAAGCGTTGGCGAAGTCTCGCAGCCCCATGAAGCCCATCGCATAGTCGACGCGGCGTTTGACCTCTGCCCCGTCGACGCCCGCCATGCGCAGGCCGAACGAGATGTTGTCGCGCACAGTGAGCCACGGAAACGACGCATCTTCCTGAAACACCACGCCGACGCCGTCAGGGACGCCCTTCACAGGCATGCCCTCGAACGTCACCGTGCCGCTGCTGGGCTTGGCGAGTCCGGCGAGCGCATCGAGCAACGTCGACTTGCCGCACCCGGAAGGGCCCACCACCGAAAAGAACTCGCCCTTGAACAACGTCAGATCGATGGGGCCCAGCGCATGGAACAATTCGCGCTCGCCGGGTTTGCTGAAGTAGCGTGTCACGCCGGTCAGTACCGCGTGCGGTTCGGGTTGTTCGACCGGTACAGGCACGCGCGCGGCGCCCCCTTCGACGATGTGCAGCATCGGATTCGCGTACGACAGGTTCATAAGGTCCCCTTGGTCTTCAGGTCGGCAGGCAGGAAGCGGGTGTCGACGAGTTTCGACCAGTCGACGTTGTCCTTGATTTCGCCGACGAGCTTGAGGCCGTCGACCATGCGATCCAGTTCGGCGCGATCAAACTCGCCGGTGCTCCACATCCGTGAGCGCACCATGTTGTCGACCGCTTCTTTCGCGACCGCCGGGGTGAGTTTGAAGCTGGTTTCGAGAATCTTCGCCGCGCCCGCCGGATCGGCATACGTCGCATCGACGCCCGCGCGGCGGCCTGCAATGATTGCGCGCAAGGTATCCGGATTCGATTTGGCGAATTCGCGGGTCGTGATACCAACCGACGTGGTCATCGGATGCAGCAGATCACCCGCGCGGTACACCACGCGATATTTGTCCTTGCGCACGATCGACAGCGGCTCGATGGCGACCGCACCGGCCACGGCGCCCTGCTCCAGCATCGTCATGCCGTTGACGTAGCCGCCCGAGGCGACGCGCGTAACCTTGCTCTGATCGATGCCCTTGTCGCGAAGTGCCATCAGGAAGAGCATTTCCGATACGCTTTTCGGCGAGGTGATCGCCACCTTTTTGCCGACCAGATCGTCAATCGACTTCACGTCGCTATTGGGCATCGTCACCATCGACGCTTCGGCCACGCTGCGCGTGCCAACGTTGACGATCACGACGTCCATGCCCTGACGGGCGGCCGCAAGGGCGGCCGACACTGCGACTTCCCCGTAAGGCGTCTTGCTGGCGAGAATATTGCGCACCGTGGTGCCGCCACCACCCGAGCTGAGGATGCCGGTAATGTCGATGCCGGACTTCTTGAACAATCCCTTGTCCATCGCCACGGCATACGGCAGCCCGTAAAGACTGTTACCCCACTGCGTCACCGAGATCTCCTCGGCTTGAACCGCGCGCGCCGCAGGCAGCAACATGGCAGCGGCGCCCAACGTCAGGCAAGCGCGCTTAAACAGATTCGTCATCTTCAGCTCCGGGTCAAACATGCAAATGGTTCGTCGGATTTTGCGCGCGTCTTGTTCGCGCAAATACATTGTAGACACTCAAATAATCATTGCAACGCAATGTTCATGCCATCGCCTAGGGGTTTGCACTCAGCTGCGCTGCACAATGCTTAAACACCTATTAATCAAGGCATTTCATCGTGATATCGATGCTTATCAATGCACGCAACGTCACCGAATCATCGCGTATTTTTTAGCCGGAAAATTAATGTGTACGTTATAAATTGCCGCCAACGTCACGCATCGGTGCATACCGTCCCGTGTTTGGTGCCCCGCCGCGCCGCATGCACCCCGATGAAGCGTGGTGTATTTGCAGCGACATCACGCGTTTGATGCAGCGCAAATCCCCTGATAACAGCGCTTTAGTGGCAGCGCTTACAGGGTGTACACTTCACCCACTCCAACCTGAGCACCGCCTCATGACGTCGCGAAAAGACTCTTACGACTTCCACGATCAGATCGGCCACCTGCTTCGGCGCGCCTATCAGCGCCACGTCGCCATCTTTCAGGACGCCATCCCCGATTCGGATCTGACGGCGGCCCAGTTTGTCGCGCTGTGCACGGTCAAGGAAAAGCAATCGTGCTCGCTCAACGACATCGTCAAGACGACGGCGATCGACCAGGCGACCATTCGCGGCGTGATCGAGCGGCTGAAGGCGCGAAAGCTCATCGAAGTCACGGCCGACCCCAGCGATGGGCGCAAGCTGCTCGTGACCGCTACCGAACAAGGGCTGGCCCTGATCAATCACACCGTGCCCTTTGCCAAGGAAGTGACTGAGCGGACTTACGGTGCGCTGAATCCGGCCGAGCGCGTGGCGCTGGTATTCCTCATGCGAAAGATGATGGATGCCGATGCGGCAGAATGAGGCGCGCACACTGGGCGCCCCTGCGGTTACGTTGACGTGGCCGTCGGTTGTGATGAACGCAGCAACCGCCCAGCCTGCGCCAACGCGCCGCGCACGGTCTCCGGCGTGAACGGCGGTGCAACGATGCGCACACCCGTCGCGTCGTAGATTGCGTTGGCCAGTGCCGCCGGGCCCGGCACCGATGCCGACTCCCCTGCGCCCATCGGCGGCTCCCCCTGACGCGGCATGAGCACGACGTCCAGTGCCGGCAGTTCGGCAAACGTCAGAATCGGATAGCTGCCCCACTCGCGACTCGCCACCCGCCCATCGACGAAGCGAACGCGCTCTTTGAGCGAGCGGCTGAGCACCTGCACGACGTTGCCGTGCAGTTGATGGCGCACCCCATCGGGATTGATCATCGTGCCGGTGTCCTGGCCGACCGTCACTCGCTCGACCCGAACCTCCCCCGTCACACGATCGACCACCACATCGGCAATCCACGCCGACCATGCCGCACCGAAGCCCGGGAAGCGGCTATGGACGTAGCGCGCATAGGCCACGCCGCGCCCGCGCACGTAGCGTTGTTCCGTTTCCCAGCGCGACGAATCTTGCGAGCGCGGCGTCCAGCCGGCGCGTGCAGCGACCGCCGTCACCAGTTCGATGGCGCGCGGGTCTTTAAGGTGAGCCAGCTTGAACCGCAACGGATCGACACCGGTGGCGGCGGCCATTTCATCGGCAAACGAGTCATGTGCAAACGAATTGGGGAGTGCCGAGACGCCGCGAAACCATGACGCGCGCACGAGCGGCGCCATGTCGTCGCAAGCAAAGCGCCGGTTCGGGCTCTCATACGGCGAGACTGCCGTGCGGTCACCCATCTCGAAGACGCCGCCGATCGGCGCGACTTGCCCCGTCAACAGTGCCGCTAGAATCGGTGCGTCATTTGACGGGTAACGCGAGGCAAAGTCATAGGCGAGCAATTCGCCAGCCCGGGTGGCGGCACCGCGCACCTCGACCACCTGCCCCGTGCCTTTCGGCTCCCACAGATGTTCGTCGGCACGCGACAGTTGCACGCGCACGGGCGCACCGACTGCACGCGAAAGCAGCAAGGCGTCGCCACATACGTCGTCGGCACAATTGCGCCCATAGCAGCCTGCCGCCTCCATGCGAACGATATCGATGTCCGCCTCGTCACGCGAAATCAGCTGCGCGAGGTCGTAACGTAACGACACCGGATTCTGCGTGCCGGACCAAACGGTGATTCGCCCGGCATCAGCGGCGCGATAGTCTGCCAGTGCGCACGACGGCCCGATCGAACCATGCATCTGATAGGGCCAGACGTAGGTGCGCTCAAGCGTCACGACGTCATCGCGAGCGAACGCGGCATCGACATCGCCCTCCTCCAGCAACGCCCGGCGTTTTGCCGGTGCCAAGGCAATGGCTGCCGCCGGATCATCCATCGACGGTAGCGCGGGCAATGGCTTCCACGTCACGCGAAGTTCGCGCGCCGCACGGATGGCTTGCTCCTCACGCAGCGCGACTACACCAACAAAGTCTCCGATGACGACAACGGCCTTCAGGCCCGGCAAATGCGCGACGGACGACTCATCGACCGATAGTAGCGACGTGCCGACGAACGCCCCTGTATCAATACCGCTGTAGGGCGGCCGGACCACACGGCCGTGCAGCATGCCCGGCACGCGCATGTCGTGCACGAACGTTAGTTGCCCGCTCGCCTTGGCCGGCAAATCGACACGGCGCGACGATTTGCCAACGATCCGATACGTCGCGGGGTCTTTGACGGGCGTTTGCAGGTCAAGCGTGAGAGCAACGCGCTCACCTTTTACCAGCTCTGCAAACGAAGCGCTGCACGCGGCGCCGGCATCGGTTTCGCCGAAGACACGGCCGCCGTCGCAGCGCAAATTTGTTACCGGAATGCCGAAGCGGCGGCCCGCCAGTTCGATCAGCGCGTGGCGCGCTTGCGCCGCCGCGCAGCGCAGCGGCACCGCGGAGATCTGAATGGTCGCGCTCGCGATGGTCGGGCCCTGATTCGGCGTGGCGTCGGTGTGACCCAACTGCATCTGAACCTGCGCGGCCTCGACGTCAAGTTCCTCCGCGACAATCTGCGCGAGCGATGTGCGGATGCCGGTACCGAGGTCGACGTGACCGTTGAACGCAAGGATGCGGCCGTCGTCGAGCACGGCGACAAAGACCTCGGGCACGACGGGCACGAAAGTCGAATGACTGCCGGGCTGGCCGGGCGCAGGCTTGATCGGCACGGCAGGCTGGCGGATTACCGTCAGGCAGCCGTCGCGCGCCAGCAATTCAGAGCGGTTCACGAGCGGAGATTCCTGTGGTTCGGCAGGTGCCCTCGCACCGTGCCAGTCATCACGCTAGGGGGACAATATTGGCGCGTCAACCGCAGCATCCACTGCCCTCGGTTCGGAATGGCGCGCGGCCGCCGGTGACGCCAGCACCGCCGCGCAGCCTTTCTGTCAGCGGGTGCGCTTCTCGATCTCGTCGATCGCATCCGCCAGCGGCATCACTGCCGCATATTTTTGCTGCATATCGAACAGATTCGCCTCGTGCGGCGCAATGGCGCGGTCACCCACGCAGTCGGACAACACGAGCGGGCGAAAACCGTACGACATTGCGTCGACGACGCTGGCCCGCACGCAGCCGCTGGTCACCGCCCCGGCAACGAGCAGCGTCTGCACGGCACGCTGCGACAACCAAGGCGCGAGCTGCGTGCCGAAGAATGCCGACGGCACGACCTTGCGAACCACCAGTTCGCCCGGCGCCGGGGTGAGCTCGGGCACGATGGCGCTGTTCGGGTGATCTTCCGTGAGCGTTGCCATGCCCGGCACCTTGAGCGAGAAAACGTTGTCATCGCTGCCATCGTCGGCGTAGACGATGCGGCTATGCGCCACGGGCCAGCCGTGCTGGCGCGCCAATGCCAGCGCATCGACCGTTCGTGCGATGGCCTGGGGAATGTTGCCACCGCCAAAGGTCTTCGGATCGGCAAAGCCGACCACCAGATCGACAATCAGCAAGCCGATGTTGCCGTGCACCGGCAGCGGCGTGCCGAAGCCTTGCCGCTGATAGACGTGGGCTTCGGCGTGTTGCGGGGTATCACTCATGTCGGTTGTCTCGCGGTGAAATGCTGGCCGGGTCGTGGCCCGGGATGTGCTGCGGGGCGTCGTGCCGCACGACTCATTCGTTGATCACTCGGCCGTCTTTCACTACGACAGCGTCATCGAGCGACACGGTGCAGTTGCGCAGCGGAATGTCGATGTGGCACGTCGTGGTGCGGCTGCCGCCGCCTTCGTTGTTCGGGCCGAGCGAGAACAGAAAGTTGCCTTCGAAGGCGCGTGCATCCATGCCGATGGTCGCTTCCTTGTTGTACAGGCCCAGCGTTGACCAGCGCGCACGCGGTTGCAGCCCCCAGCCGATGTGCGAAATGGCGTAGCCCTCCGGGTCGCGGAACGTCTCCATGTAGTCACGCAGCAGCGCGGCATCGACGCCGCCTTCGATGCGTGTCGCATAACCCTTCTCGACGGTCAGGACGATCGGCTCGGTGACGTAGCGCTTTTGCGGCAGAAGGATGTCGCCGCGATCGATGACGATAGTGCCGTGCGCGGTGTGATCATTCGGGTACGACAACGCAAAGCCGCTCGGCCAGTGATCCCATCGCCCCGGCTCGTCGACGAAGCCGTATTCCGCCGTCGGACCGAATTCGCCCATCGGGCAAATGAACGATGTGCCTGCCGGCGACGTCACCCGCATCTCCCGCGCGGCGTTCAGCTTGGCCGCAGCCGCCAGCACGCGCACCTTGTCGGCCAGCGTCGGCACCATGCGCGCCAGCACCTCCGGCGGCTCCACCGCCAACAGGATCTTCGTGCCGCTTTTGAGAATGTCGTGCTGTTCCGGCGAGAACAACAGCGTCATCAGGTCGAGCACGAGGTCGCTTTCCTTGAGCGCAGCAATCGCGGCGCGGTTGCCGGTCAGCGGTGTCGTGCCGAGATACGCCAGCGAGTCGCGGCTGAATGCCTTATCGCCATTGACCGGCGGCAGATCGAGCCGGTTGACGATGGCGCCCATCGACTGCGTGGCGATCAATGCGCACTGGAGCGTTTGCGGATGCGTCGACGCGCTGGTGAGAATCGTGACGGTCTGGCCGCGCTCTAGCTTCGAGAGCGTGAGCACCTCTTTCCACGCTTCGATCAATTGGAAATCGCTAATCGCCATGGGTTGGCTCCTGTTTCTGTGTGACGTCAGGCGCTGACCGGGCCGCCGAGCGTTGCCCCGAGGAAATCGCCGAACGCGGCGTAGAAGCCGGCCGCGTTGTCCCAGGGAATCATGTGCCCGGCGTTGGGCACGCGCACGTGGCGCATCGTCGGCGTGGCCTGCTGCAACTCGGCCACATCGTCGTCGCGCACGACGTCGCCGTTCTGCGCCGTGATCAACAAGGACGGCACGTGCAGGCGCGCGGCATCGGCGTGGAAGTCGTCCGTGTGGAAACCTTCGTATGACGCCAGCACTGCGCGCTCGTCGCAGGTATGCAGCCATTCGGCGCGCAGCGTGCGCTCTTCTTCGGTCCACGTGGGGCAGAACGCGCGCATGCCCTCGGCGTCCGTGCCGGCACGGGCGAGTGCCATCGAGTCGACGTACCACGGCAACTTGCCGGGATATTCGCGACGGCCCGGGCCGGACACGGGCGGATCGATCAGCACGACCGACACCAAACCTCGCGGCTCGCGCATTGCGGTGCGCGCGGCAATGCGTGCGCCCATCGAGTGGCCGACGAAGATCACACGGTCCAGCTTGAGCGCAGCGATCAGTGCTGCAACGTCGTCGGCTTGCGCGTCGAGGCTGTAGTCCAGTTCCGGGGATGCGCTCGACAATCCGCGCCCGCGCACGTCAAGTACATAGGTATCGAACTCCCGGCCGAGTACTTCGCCGACGAAGCCCCACGTCACCGCGGGACTGGTGATGCCGGGAATGAGCACGATGGCCGGTCGCGCCGCACGTGCGCCGTGCGTGCCGCCGTAGCGCAGGTAATGCTGACGAATGCCGTTGGCGGCAACATTCGCGCCGTACTGAAAAGTCGAGGGCATAAAACAGACTCCGGGATAGTCAGAACGTCGAACAGGAAAGGCCGGCGAATCAGTACGCACCAGACAGCAGCGCACCCGCCCCCGGCACGATCGGCTCGAGATCCAGCTCGCGCAGCATCGCGTAGGTCGTGGCGATGGCGGCGGTGATCACCGGCTTGCCCGTCATGGCCTCAACCTGCGCGACGGCCGGCAGCGACGGCATTTGCACGCACGCCGACAAGACGATCGCGTCAGCCTCCTGATAAGGCAGTGTCTTTACGATATCCGGCAAGCGGCTCGGATCGTGGCGGCCGACGTCGAGGTTGTCGGGGATTTCCAGCGCGCGGTAGGCAATGACGTCGAAACCTTCGTTGCGGATGTAATCGACGACGAGTTCGGTCAGCGGCACCATGTACGGCGCGACTACCACGATGCGCTTCGCGCCGATCACGCGCAGTGCATCGACAAGCGCCCCTGCGCTGGTGAGCACCGGCGCTGCGCCGCCATTGGCAATGGTCTGCTCGGTCAGCCGCTTTTGCGAGATGCGGTGATAGCCGTGTCCCATGGCCATGATCGCGACCAGGCAGGCGTAGCCCAGCACGTCCACACGCGCGTCGCTCAGTTCGAGGGCGCAGCGATCCGACTCGGCATCCATCGCGGCGAGCTCTTCCTTCACGACCTTTTTCATGCGCATCCGGCTTGAATGGAACGTGAACCGCTCCGGCCGGATCGTCTCGCGCAGCCGCAGCATCGCGGGGATCTCGGTTTCCATGGTGGTGTTGGAACTCGGCACGATCTGGCCGATGCGGTAGCGCTTGCTCATAAGGGCATTCTCCCGAGGGGGTGGCGACCTGATTGGCGTGCGGCAAATTTGTCGTGCACACACGATAAATGGTCAAGGTGCGAGAAACTCTAGCGCACACATTTGATTTTCGCAATACAAGACAAAATCATTGCGAAGCCGGTAAATTCCGCGAAAACCCTTACTGAAAAAGAAAATCAATCATTTGATTTCGGGTAAACACGGAGACGGTATTTTTTCGCTTGCGATTGAAATTTATCGTGTGTACGCTACGAATCACCGAACTCAACCAGCCCGGACATCTCTCTTGTCCATGACCGTGCCGGGCGTACGATCAGGAGCCTCCATGAGCAAACCACGCATCGCCATCATTGGCGCCGGCCTGGGCGGCACGGCCGCAGCCGGCCTGTTGGAACGCAGCGGCTACGACGTCGCGCTGTACGAGCAGGCACCCGCCTTCTCCCGCCTGGGCGCTGGCATTCACCTCGGGCCCAACGTGATGAAGATCATGCGTCGCCTGGGTATCGAAGATGCGCTGAACGTGATGGGCTCGCACCCTGACTTCTGGTACAGCCGTGACTGGAAGACGGCCGAAGCGCTGTCCCAGATTCCGTTGGGTGACTTTGCGCTGAAGACCTATGGCGCGACCTACCTGACCGTACACCGTGGCGACTTTCACGCGTTGATGACGCAGGCGGTTGCCCCCGGCACGATCCGTTTCGGCAAATGTCTGCAATCGGTGGAAGACACGGGCAATGAGGTGCGCCTGACCTTCACGGACGGCACGACCGAGACGGCCGACATCCTGATCGGTGCGGACGGCGTCAATTCGAAGATTCGCGAGCATCTGCTGGGCGCCGAGCCCCCGCGCTACACGGGCTATGTGGCACACCGTGCCGTGTTCCCGGCGTCGTTGCTGGCCAACAAGCCTTACGACATGTGCGTGAAGTGGTGGTCCGAAGATCGCCACATGATGGTCTACTACGTGACCGAGAAGAAGGACGAGTATTACTACGTGACCGGTGTGCCGCAGAAGGAATGGCCGGAGGGCGTATCGATGCTGCCGAGCAGCCGCGAGGAAATGCTCGAGGCGTTTGCGGGTTACCACGCCGACGTGCAGCACCTGATTGAAGTCTCGCCGACGATCACCAAATGGCCGCTGCTGGAGCGCGACCCGTTGCCGATGTGGAGTCGCGGACGTCTGGTGCTGCTGGGTGACGCCTGCCACCCGATGAAGCCGCACATGGCACAAGGCGCTGCCATGGCTATTGAAGACGCCGCGATGCTCACGCGCTGCCTCGATGAAGTCGGCGTGACGGACTACGGCAACGCCTTTGCGCTTTACGAAGCGAATCGCGCGGCGCGCGCCTCCGAGGTGCAGCGCGTGTCCCACAACAATACGTGGCTGCGCACCAATGAGGATCCGGCTTGGGTATTCGGCTACGATGTGTTCGAGATTCCCCTCGTTCCCGCCTCGTCGCTTACGGTGGCGCCGCCGTTGACGGCTGCCGCCTGAGTGCCGGGCACGGGACTTGCATGAACCTGCGGGGTGATGTGTCCGACGTATGCGGTCCGGATGACGTCACCCCGATTCTTCGTCTGCGAGCCTGCCCATGGCTGTACCGAATTCTGTTGCAGGACCGATCGCGCTGTGCATAAACGGCACGCGGCACACCGTGGCCGACGCCACGCCCGATACGCCGCTGCTCTATGTGTTGCGCAACGATCTTGCGCTTAACGGCCCCAAGTATGGCTGCGGACTGGGTCAGTGCGGCGCCTGCACGGTACTGGTCGATGGCCAGCCGACACGCTCGTGCGTTGTGCCCGTGAGCGTGGCACGCGAACGCGAAGTCACGACGCTCGAAGGCTTGGGCGGCGTCGACGACCTGCACCCCATCCAGCGCGCGTTCATCGACGAGCAGGCGGCCCAGTGCGGTTATTGCCTGAACGGCATGATCATGAGCACCAAGGCGTTGCTCGACCGCAACCCGATGCCCGACGACGCTGCGATTCATGACGCGCTGCGCTTCAACCTGTGCCGCTGCGGCACGCACTACGAAATCGTCAAGGCCGTGCACCGCGCGGCGCAATATCTGCGACATGACCCGGCTCGATGACGACGCGCGCCATCGCGCGCTTGACGGCAGCTCCCACGGTGCCGAGCTGAGCGAGGCTGATGCGACATCGCCACAAGGTGACGGGCCGCATGCCACCTACGGCTGGCCCACGCGTGACGGCGCTGCGGTCGCGCATCTCGATGTGGCGGCCCAAACGCGCACTGACGGCACACTCCGCACCTGGCACTATCGCGCAGACGTTGGCAGCGACATCGCACCCGGCGACGCAGCGCTTCCCGTGCTGCCTTCGCACGATGCCGGCGCACTGCCGCCGCAGTTGTATCGCCTCGATGCGAGCGCGATGCAGGTGAGTGACGCGGGCCACCGCATTCCACCGCAAGCCCATACGTTCGCGCGCGAATCGTTCATGGATGAAGTGGCCGCCGAAGCCGATCAGGACCCGGTCGGCTACCGGCTATATCATCTCGACCCCGAGCGCGACGCCGGTGCCCGCGAAGTGATTCGCATGGTGGCGCAGCGCGCTGCGTGGGGGGTGCCGGAACGGGCCGACACCATCAGTGCTCCCGCCGGCTGGCAGCGCGGACGAGGTTTCGCGTTCGATGGCGAGGCATCGGTTGCTGACGAGGGCGCTGCCCCGGATACATGGTCGGCATGGGTCGTCGATCTCGACGTCAATCCGCAGTCGGGTGAAATCGCCATTCGCCGCGTGGTTGCCGGTCAGGCCACCGGCGAGCCTGGTGCAGCGCCAGAAGTTGGCGGCCTGCCTGCATGGCAAATCACTGACGCGATGCAGCGCGCGTTGGGAATGGCGTGGAATGCCGCGCCGACGCACGATGAAACGGGTAGCGCCGACGACGGACAGGCCGCTTTGGCAGTCGCACTCCGACGCGCTTTGACGCAGGCCAGCACTACGCCGGACAGCGCCGACACTCCCCTTTCAAGCCTCGACGCCGAGCGTCTGGCGCGCTCTGCGGCACCGGCTGCCGCCGCAATTGCCAACGCGTTGTTCGATGCCACCGGCGTTCGGCTGCGACGGCCGCCCTTCGATCCGGCCAGTCTGCGCGATGCACTTCGCGACGCGAACGTGTCACCGGAAAATGCTCCCGCCAATCAGCGTCGCCCGGCCCGCTGGCGCCGCTGGCTCGCGGGCGGAGGGATTGGCGGCGTGGTTGGCGGCTTGATCGGACTGGCGTGTGCCATGTTGCCCGGTGCACCCGCGCTTGCGCCGATTGCTGCGGCAGACAACACGCTATGGTCCAGCGCAACGCTGGAGCGCGGCCGTCAGGTCGCGTTGGCCGGCGACTGTGCCGTCTGTCATACGGCCGCGGGCGGCGCGGTTAATGCAGGCGGTCTCGCGCTGGAGACGCCATTCGGCACCGTCTACTCGACCAACCTCACCCCGGACGCCGAGACCGGCATCGGGCGGTGGTCTTACGCTGCATTCGCGCGTGCCATGCGTGAGGGCATTTCGCGCGACGGCGCTCATCTGTATCCGGCCTTCCCGTACACCGCGTTCGCAAAGATGAGCGAGCCCGACATGCTCGCCCTGTACGCCTACCTGATGTCGCAGCCCGCCGTCGCGAATACGCCGCCGAAGACTGCGCTGCCCTTCCCGCTCAACCAGCGGCGTCTGGTGGCCGGCTGGAACTGGCTGTATCACGACACGGCCGAATATCGCCCCGATCCTGCGCAATCGACGTTATGGAATCGCGGCCGCTACCTCGTCGATGGGGCGGGCCATTGCGGTGCCTGTCACACGCCACGCAACATGCTCGGCGCCGAACGCGAGAAGCTGTATTTGCGCGGTGGCGAGGCCGAAGGCTGGCGCGCACCGCCGCTTGTAGCTTCCCCCGATGCGCCGGTGCCGTGGACAGAAGCCGCGCTGTTCGACTACCTGCGAACCGGTTTCTCGCCTGAGCACGGGGTCGCCGCCGGGCCGATGGCACCTGTCGTGTCCGGCCTCGCCGCGCTGCCCGAAACGGATGTCCGGGCGATTGCGCATTACATCGCCTCGCTCTCACCGCAGGCGGATGCGTCGCAAGTCGCCGACCTTGCGCGGCAACGCGCCAGCGGCGTCGATCTCGCGACAACGCTAGGCATGGAGAATGGACGGCGCACCTTCGAGGCGGCATGCGCCGTCTGCCATACCGAGTCGGGCGGCGTCGGACACTTCGGCGTGCGCCCGCTCATGGGGCTCAACACGAGCGTGAGTCAGGCCAAGCCCGACAACCTCATGCATGTCCTGATGAATGGCATCGACCAGCCCGCTACCGAAGCGCTCGGCTACATGCCGGGTTTCCGGGATGCATTCGACGATCGTCAGATCGCCGAGCTCGCGTCGTATATTCGCGCTCGCTATGCACCTGACCAGCCCGCGTGGCGAGACCTCGACGCCGCGGCGGCACGCGCCCGCACCGCACCCTCTCACTGACCCGCCACGGAGCCCCCGCCCATGCACAGCGTCGATCGCGAAGTTCTCGAAACCGCTTCACGCTGGCTATCGCAGGGGCGTGGTGTGCAGTTGTTCACCGTCGTCGCGACATGGGGCTCGTCACCGCGTCCACCGGGTGCCACGCTGGCGATTCGCGATGACGGCCGGCTCGTCGGCTCGGTGTCGGGTGGCTGCATTGAAGACGATCTGATCGACCGCTTGCAACGCGACGGCCCGCCCGGACCGCTCCCCGAACTCGTCGAGTATGGCGTCAGTGCCGACGAAGCGCATCGCTTCGGATTGCCCTGCGGCGGCACGATGCGGCTGGTGCGCGAAACGCTGTCCAGCGCCAGCGCCCTGCCCGGTCTTATCGAAGCGATCTGCAACGGCCGCGCCATGCGTCGCACGCTCGACATGACCACGGGACGCGTCACACTGACACCGCTCGCCGAGCACGGCGACGGCGACGCTTGCGTGTTCGACGCGTCAAAGCTCGTTACCACCCACGGCCCAACCTGGCGGCTGCTGCTTATCGGCGCAGGGCAGCTCACCCAATACGTCGCCAACATTGCACTCACGCTCGATTACGCCGTCACGGTCTGCGATCCGCGCGAGGAATATCGCGATGGTTGGCACATGCCGGGCGTCACGCTGGTGCGCACCATGCCGGACGATACCGTCATCGGCATGCGTCCCGACTCGCGCATGGCGGTCGTTGCACTCACGCACGACCCCAAGCTCGATGACCTTGCGCTGATGGAAGCCCTCATGTCGCCCGCGTTTTACGTCGGCGCGATCGGCTCACGCAGAAATAACGACAAGCGTCGCGAGCGGTTGCAGCTCTTTGGCGTGACGCAAGCCGCGCTCGCGCGTCTGCGGGGCCCCGTGGGGCTGCACTTGGGCGGGCGTACGCCGCCGGAAATTGCCGTGTCGATTGCCGCGGAATTGACCGCGCGGCGGCACCGCTTGCCGGTGATGTCGTTGATGGATGTGCAGGCCGGCAAGGCGCTCGCCGGCTAAGCAAATCGATCGCGATCAGCAACGCGCAAAAAAAAGCCGGCTTTTGCCGGCTTTTTACTTTCCTGTATCGCGACACGGGGCACCGTCCGGTGCCCGCGCTGCGCTCAACGATTTACCACGTGTTTCGGATACGACAGCGCGAGTGCGCAGCCAATCACCATGCAGACGCCAAAGCCGTAGATGCCGGCCGACTGCGAGTGGAACGTGTCGCGCAGCCAGCCGATGAAGTACGTGCTGAAGAAGCCGCCGAGATTGGCCAGCGAGCAAGCAAAGGCAATGCCTGCCGCTGCCGCCGATCCCTTCAGGAAGGTCGACGGCAACGCCCACACCACCGGCATGGCGGCGGCTGCGCCCAGATTGATCAGCGAGAACAGCACCACCGTCATTGCGGTGCCATGGTTACCGCTGGCGAAGATGAACATCGCCACGGCCGACAGCAAGAACGGCAGCACGATGTGCCAGCGTCGCTCCCGCAGGCGATCCGAGCGCGCGCCCCACACCAGCACGCCGACGACGGCGAGTGCATTCGGAATGGCCATCAGCCAGCCGATCGTGTACGTGTCGCGCACGCCCGTGTCCTTCAGGATCGTCGGCAGCCAGAAGCTCACGCCGTACAAGCCGAGCAGCACGCACAGGTCAACCAGCCCGAGAACCCAGACCTTCAGATCGGTGAACGCCGCGCCCAGGTTGTGGCGCTTGTGAACGCCGGCGTCCTTGTCGAGATTGGCCAGCAGCACCGCCTTCTCCTGCGGCGTGAGCCATCGGGTAGATGCAATGTCGTTCGGCAGATACATGAAGATCGCCACCCCGAGCACGACCGACGGAATGGCCTCGATAACGAACAGCCACTGCCAGCCGCCGAATCCGTGCGCACCGTCGAACATCTGCATGATCCAGCCCGACAATGGGCTGCCGATCATGCTGGAGAGCGGCAAGCCGACCATAAACAACGCGATGATGCGCGCGCGGCGTTCATCGGGATACCAGCGCGTCAGATACAGCAGCACACCGGGCAAGAACCCCGCCTCGGCGACGCCGAGCAGAAAACGCAGCACGTAGAACTGCGTGGGCGTGGTGACAAACGCAGTCGCGCCCGAGATCAGGCCCCACGTGATCATGATGCGGGCAATCCACAGCTTGGCGCCCACCTTCTGAAGAATCAGATTGCTGGGCACTTCGAAGAGGATGTAGCCGGCGAAGAACAAACCGGCCCCGAGGCCATAAACGGTGTCGCTGAATTGCAGCGCACTGAGCATCTGTAATTTGGCCAGTCCGACATTGATCCGGTCGAGATAGGCGGCGAAATAACACAGGCAGAAAAACGTGATCAGCCGCACCGTGACCTTGCGGTACAACGCATCGGCGTCGGTGTTCGGCGCGGCCGCTTGCGTGACCAGGTCTGGCGTAGAGAGAGAGGACATGGCGATTCCCGGGTAGCGTAAGAGTCTGGGTGGATCGTCCGCCCGGCGAGAATTCGGGCGTGTGCGCTCGGCACTGACGGATGTATAGCATGAATAAAAAGCGTATGCGCTAGAAAAATAAGTGGCAAAACACGCCTGCGCAATGCCCTTCAGCACGCCGCACAAAGCCCCACAAAGGCGGACGTATAACGCCACATCCTAGCCCTAGGGTTTTCCTCTACCGTTGAATGGAATTGTTTTCCTTGAAGCGCAAATATTAAGTGTGTACGCTACGAATCAACCCTTCTGAGTCCTGACCGAGGAGCTGCCATGTACGACCGTTTTGCTGTTGACCGCCTGATCGACCTTTGGCTTACCGAAGACATCGGCTATTGCGACCTCACGGCGCAGACGATGATCGACGAATCTGCCACGGGTGCCTTCGTGATGAACGCCCGCGAGCCGGTAATCGTTGCCGGCATCGACGTTGCGGCACAAATCTTCCTGCGTTACGACCCGACGCTCAAGGTTGACGTGAAGGTGCGCGACGGGCAGCACGCCCCGAAGGGCGCCATCCTGCTGCATGTCTCGGGCAATGCTCGCAGCATCCTCACGGCGGAGCGCACCGCACTGAACATCGTGCAGCGCATGAGCGGCATCGCCAACGAGACGGCCCGCTATGTGGCTGCCATCGAAGGCACGCGCGCCCGTCTGCTCGACAGCCGCAAGACGACGCCGGGTCTGCGCATGCTGGAAAAGCATGCCGTGAGCTGCGGCGGCGGGCTGAACCACCGTCTGGGGCTGGACAACGGCGTGATGATCAAGGACAACCACATCGCCGTCTCCGGCAGTATCACGGCCGCCGTGGCGCGCGCACGCAAGCTCGTGCCGATGCTGACCAAGGTGGAAGTCGAGTGCGATCGTCTCGATCAGGTTGCTGAAGCGCTGAATACCGACGTAGACGTCATCATGCTCGACAACATGTCGGTCGAAGACATGACCAAAGCCGTCGCGATGATTGGCGGCAAGTGCAAGGTCGAGGCTTCGGGCGGCATTCGTCTGGAGACGATTCGCCCGATCGCCGAAACCGGCGTCGACTACATTTCGACGAGCAAGATCATGCAATCGGCCCCGGCCGTCGATATTGGTCTGGACGAAGCCTGATCAAGGGATATCGACGATGACGCTCCCCGGGATATTCTTCTTCGTGGTCGGCCCCAGCGGGGCCGGCAAGGATACGCTGATCGACGGTGCACGCACGTGCCTGACCGATGGCGGCCGCTTCGTCTTCGCGACGCGCACCATCACTCGCGCTGACGATGCCCCGGGGGAAGCACACATCGGCGTCACCGAGACTGAATTCGCCGCCCGCGACGCTGCGGGCGCGTTTCTGGTGACCTGGCAAGCCCACGGACTGCATTACGGGCTCGATGCCAGCTTGCGTGACGTGCTTGCGCAAGGCCGTCATGTCGTCGCCAATGGCTCGCGGGCCATCCTGCCCAAACTCATCGGCCGCGTGCAACGGCTGGTCATCGTGGAAGTCAGCGCGCCGGTGGAAGTCCTCGCCGCGCGCATCGCAGGACGCGGACGCGAAACACCCGAGCAGATCGCCGCACGGCTGGCTCGTACCGTGACAGCCTATCCCGCTGGCGTGCCACTCGTGCGTGTGTCGAATGACAGCACGAGCGACGTCGGCATCGCACGCTTCACCGCTGCGTTGCAGTCCTGCGCGCAGCCGCCGAAAAGCCGCGAATTGGCAGACGCCAAGCGTGCGGGGGTATCGCTCGATGAAGCCTCGTGGGGGCAACTGCTCGACGATCTCATGTATGACCGCTACGCCCCGGATGAGGGCGAAGCGCTGCTGCGACTACTGATCGAGCATATCGACGATGACGAGATCGTTGCGCTCACCCGGGCGCGAACACGGTTGATGCCTCGCATCGACTGGGGGCGGCCGATGGTCGTCGACAAGCACTCGATGGGCGGCGTGCCCGGCAGCCGCATCACGCTGATCGTCGTACCGCTCGTCGTAGCGTACGGACTGTGCATGCCGAAAACGTCATCACGCGCCATCACTTCTGCCGCCGGGACTGCCGACGCGATGGAAGCGGCCGCGCGGGTGGATCTCGATGCCACGGAGGTGCGTGCCGCCGTCAAGCAGGCTGGCGGCTGCATCGTATGGAACGGCCGGCTCAATCATTCTCGCGTGGACGATGTGACCAACGCGATGGTGCGACCGCTCCGGCTCGATACGCGCCGTTGGTCGGTCGCGTCGATTCTGTCGAAAAAGTTTTGCGCAGGCGCCACGCATGTCGTCGTCGATCTCCCTTGGGGGCCGCAAGCGAAGATGACGGATGAGGCGCAGGCGCGAAAGCTGGGCGAACTCTTCGAACGTGTGGGCGCGGCGTTGGGCATGACCGTGCAGGCGTTCGCCACCGACGGACGCGCACCGATAGGCCGAGGCATCGGCCCCGCGCTGGAACTGCGCGACGTGCTACAGGTACTCGACAACGATGCCACTGCCCCCAAGGATCTGCGCGCCAAGGCGTTGACGTTTGCGGCCCGCATTCTGTCGTGGCACCCGGCGATGGGCGGTGATCTTGTGAAGGCGCACGCCGCCGCAGAACAACTGCTGGCGAGCGGCAACGCGCGACGTGCCTTCGAGAAAATTGTCGATGCGCAAGGCCGGAAAGATTTCGCCGTGCCCGCCGCGTCATTCGTCGACATCGTTGCGCAGACCGATGGCGTTGTGACATCCATTGATGGCTGGGAAGTCTCCGGCATTGCCCGCGACGCCGGCGCGCCGGGCGATATGGGCGCGGGCGTCGATCTGCTTTGCACCGCCGGGCAATCGGTGCTTGCCGGTGACGTGTTGCTGCGCGTGCACGGTAACGACCCACAACGGCTGGCCGCAGCGGCTGCCCGCGCACAAGCCCTGAGCGGCATCGTGCTTCAATGATTTGACGTGACTGGGCCAGCGCCTCGATGAGCGTCGGGCACCGCGTTGACAATCTTCCGCCTCTAAATACAATAGCGAACTGAAGTCATTCAAATCGTCAACGGCAGGTCTTCGCCTCATATCACGGGGGACTTGGCAGTGAGGCATTTCCCTTCTGACGTCGAGCAAGTCCCGGCCTCCCGGTTTCGCCGGCGTGACCCGACGCCCCATCGCTCGCGACCCTCCAGCGCCCGGCAGTATGCTTTCGCGTGGGCTTTTACTGTTGCGTTGGCCCTGCTGGATCTGGGGTGGATTGACCAGTTGAAATGGTCGCTGTCGCTGACGCTCGTCGCACGAATCGGCATGGCCATGG
This sequence comes from Pandoraea sp. PE-S2R-1, assembly GCF_002179865.1. Classification (NCBI taxonomy): domain Bacteria; kingdom Pseudomonadati; phylum Pseudomonadota; class Betaproteobacteria; order Burkholderiales; family Burkholderiaceae; genus Pandoraea; species Pandoraea sp. PE-S2R-1. The sequence continues at coordinate 185,672 of NZ_NGUR01000009.1, forward strand.
CCTGCCTATTGCTGATCGCCGTCGCCCTCTCCCGCATCTCGCACACCGCCCGGTTTTCACCTTATGCCGAAAAGCTGCGATGCCGGGAATTGGCCCGTGGACTTGCGTGGTTTGCGGTGCTGCAATGCTTCTTCTTTGCTGCCGACGTACTCCAGTACCTTTCGGTCACTGTCGGCGCACCGCTGATCGACGAGCGTCTGATGGCGCTCGACAGACTTATCGGCTTCGATTGGCTGGCGCACTACCGATGGGTGCATTCGCACCCGATGATCGAATTCCTGTTCGTATTGGCGTACGCGAGTTTCTGGGTGCAGTTACTGATCATTCCCGTGCTTCTGGGCTATCACAGAGACGCCGATCGACTGCCCGAGTTCGTCATCAACATGATGGTTGCGGCCGTTTTATGTGTGTTGATTTCCCTGCCGATCCCCGCTGCCAGCCTGTTCCTGCACTACGACATTGCTGATATCGGGGGCGCTGCGTGGTACTCCGACTTCAGGCTTTTGCGAGAAGGCGCGTTCCCCGGTTTTGCCGCGATTCCAAGGCAAGGGCTAATTGCGCTTCCGTCCTTTCACGCCGCCACTGCCGTTCTCATCACCTATTCGTTACGGCGCACACCTCGATTCCACTATTGGGCCGGACTCAATCTGCTGATGCTGATCGCGACACCCAGCCGAGGCGGGCATTATCTGGTGGATGTATTCGCGGGTGTTCTGCTCGCGATTGCCGTGATTGCCATTGGCCGGCTAGCGAGATAGCGCGGCCTCGTTGCCGCAGAACTCGACAAATGCCATCACCGCCTCATCCGGCGCTCGCTCAGGATGACGCCGCATGACATAACGCCACGAACCCGCCAGCCTGAGATCCGGCACAAGAACTACCAACCGGCGCGCCGCGACCTCCTCGTCAATCAGCGGCGTGCGGCCCAGCGCAATGCCGACGCCCGACACGGCGGCTGACACGACTGCACTCATGCCATGCAGGATGAGCGGGTCGCGCGAAGCACTAGTCGCAACCCCCATGCGATCCAGCCACGCGTTCCACGACGTTTCCGGGCTGCCCGCATGGTCCTCGGCAATCAGTCGATGACGCGTGAACAACGCCGGATCGTCGTGCCGGGACCGGGAGATCAGCGAGGGGCTGCAAACCGGCACAATCGTCTCGCCCGCCAACGGCACATCGTCCGCCTGCGCAACGCGCGAACCCCGGTCATTGATATGCAGAAATGCGAGATCGATATCGCGCGTTTTCCAACTGGGGTTCTGGTTCGTGTGGAGATGCACCTCGATGTCGATGTCGGGCCGTTGCTCCATGAAGCGCCCGATACGCGGCACCAGCCAAAGCGCGCTGAATGACGCGTTGGCCGAAAGGGAGAGGCGCCGCCGCTGGCAGCCACTCGCCGCCAACCGTGTTTCCCGGCACGCAATCTCCAGCAATCCCAATGAGCGCTGCACCGACTTGAGAAATGCGGTGCCGAGCTCAGTCGGCTCCGCCTTCTGATCCCGAGTGCCACGCCGCAACAGCGTGCCACCGATATCGAGCTCCAGCGCCTTGATCTGTTGGCTCACGGCGCCCTTGGTGACGTGTAGCTCATCTGCCGCACGACTGACGCTGCCCAGACGCGCGACGGCTTCGAAGGCTCTCAGCGCTGGCAGCGGCGGCAAATGTTTGGGCAGGGTTTTCATGGGCGATTAGGTATAGCAAAACTCAACCAATGGTAGAGAAAGTATCGCTATTTCAAGCGATCGTTATGCGAAAGAATACCGCAGGCCTGCATGGAATTGCTGTGCTGGCGTACTGACCGGAGACAACGCCCCATGGTCAGTTCACCCGTACTTAACTCAAAAAGAAAATCGATGAACCGTACACCTTTCGCATTGCGTCTCGTCACCGCAGCCGTGTTCTGCCTTTCATGGGCCGCACAAGCCCAAACGCCCGATGCCAGCCGCATCGGCAGAACGTCGGTGCCCAAGGCGCCGGGTTTTCAAGCGCTCTATGACTTCGACGCTGCGGCGAAGACGCTGCCCGACGCCACGTTTCCGTATGAAGTTCGGGTACACCGTGCGCACGTCGTCATGCTCGCGGAGAAAGGGATCATCAGCCGGGATGACGCGCGAAAGATCCTCTCCGGCCTCGATACCATCGATGCGCGTGCGCAAAAGGACGCCACCCTGCGCACCTACCTGCCCTACGAGGCAGCGCTCGTGAAGGAGATCGGCTCAGTGGCAGGCCGTATGCACACGGGACGCAGCCGCAACGACCTCGCGAACACCGTGAATCGCATGTTCTATCGCGATCAGATCAACCGCACGGTCACGGCATTGATCGCGCTGCGCAGCGCAGTCATCGATAAAGCCGAAGCCAACATGGACACGGTGATGGTGGTCTACACCCACCGAAAGGAAGCGCAGCCGATTACCCTCGGCCACTACTTGATGGCCCTGTCGGAAGCCTTGAAAAAGGACATCGACCGGTACGAGGAACTGTATGTGCGCATGAACCAGAGCCCGCTCGGCGCAGCGGCCTCCGCAGGCACCGGCTGGCCGCTGGATCGTGAGCGCACCGCCAGTCTTCTCGGCTTCGACAGTCTGGTCGTCGATACGATTGAAGGCACCGCCGGCTGGGATCACATTACGGAATTCGCTGCCGATAACGCCATCTACCTGAGCGACCTCGGACGGCTCGGTTCTGAAATCCAGCTCTGGACCACCGACGAGTACCGGTTAGCAGAGCTCGATTCCGCCTACGCGGGCATCAGCAGCATCATGCCGCAGAAGAAGAATCCTGATTCAATCGAGCGCACTCGGGCCATCGTTGCGAATAGCGTCGGCGCGTTGACGTCGATTCTGGTGTCGCTCGATGGCATCGAATATCAACACAGCGTGGCACGTGTTGCGCTGGAGCCGCGCTCCATCGACGGCATGATCGCTGCCACGCAGGCAATGACGGGTGTCGTGCAATCGCTGCATGTGAACAAGGCGCAGATGTTGCGTGATGCGGCCAAGAACTATTCGACGATGACGGATCTGGCCGACGCCATCGTGCGCGACTCGGGCATCGACTTCCGCGACGCGCATGAAATCGTAGCGAAAGTGGTGGATTCGGCCATTCAGGCGAATTTGAGCGCCGACCAGATCACCGTGGATATGATTCGGCGTGCGGCTGAGCAGCAACTCGGCCACACGGTCCGCATCTCGGAAGCGTCGGTGCGCGACGCGCTGGACCCCGTGCGGAATGTGGCACGTCGCGACGGCATCGGCGGACCTGCCCCGGCGTCTGTCAAACGCATGATTGCGCAAGCTCGCAAGGAACTGGATCAGGAGCAGGCCCACCTGTCACAACGCACGGCAGCACTGTCGACGGCCGGGAAACGACTGGATGTCGCTGTGGCAGGCATTACCGGCACGAATTAAGCGCCCGTCTTCGCCCGGCGGTCGATGCACCGCCGTGGCGAAACGCCCCGATCAATGACCAAACGTCATATTCAGTCCCGCGAAGATTTGCCACTTCGGCACGTTACCGGAGTGCGCCACGGAGTACTGCGGTTCGATAAAGGCGTTGAGAATCGTCTTCCCCGCTTTCCACGCCTTGCCCGCACCGAAGCCCACGGGAATGTAATACGTGCCGTGCTGTAGATCGAACGTCCATGTGCCTGTGGAGCGCAGATACCAGCCCTCCGGCAGATTCCAGATCACGACCGGCTGTGCGGTCAGCGACTGAACCGTCGGGCGATCCGACTGACCGGCAAACGAGTGCTGCCACTGGATTAACGCCCCCAACAAGCGTTGCTTGTCGGCATTGATGGCGACGGCGGCCAGCCCGGCCTGCCACTTCCCTGTGCCCAGCGTCTTGTCGGTAGCGGTAGGCATGGTGACTAACGGCCCAACACCGATCTCGGTAGACGATCCCGCATTCAGCAACAAGATATCGAAGAGATTGATATCCCCCAGCCCGGTGTTGTAGCCCCCGTTCGGGTCCGGCCGCGTGCTGATCGGTATCGTTGCGCGAAGAATCTGCGGGACCGGCACCAACCCGTTCGGACCGAGCGGTATCGTGGGCCGCAGAAGAAAGTCGTTTGTGTGGCCGCCGGTGCCAAAGATGGAAGGCGTGTAGAAGTTCTGCACGTTGAACGAAGGCGCGAGATTGAGCGGGTTGTTGCTCTTGTTCGCATCCTCTGCCGACGTTTGCGCCCCAGCCAAGGGAGAGCACAGGGCCAGGACACTGGCGTACACCGCCTTTCGGAGCGGCAGGCCACAATTCGGTGCTGCTGTCATCTCTCTCTCCTGAGCACGTCAACCATCACAGTGGGAAATCCATGAGCGCCGAGGCGCCGTCAACCCATCTAGAACGCTTCGTTAATTTGGAAATACGCGCCGCGTGTGCCTTTGCCGAAGCCGACATCAAAGCGCACATTGACGCGTGGCTTGAACTCGAACCGATAGCCCACACCGGCGTTGGGCAGCCAGTGGGCTGACGCCAGATCGCCGGGCTGGTTGGCGATGGCACCCGTCCCTGCCCACACCACCATGCCGTGGCGGCCGACCAGATGTGCGCGATATTCCAGTTGCACCGTAAGCATGTTGCGATCGCGGTACTGGCCAAGAAAGTAGCCTCGCATCCGCTTGCCGTCGCCAAAGGTCGGCATCATGCTCCACGGCACGTCGCCCCAGCTGAACTTGCCGTAGACATCGAGCGCCAGCACGTCGCGCTCGCGAAAGCGCGTGTAGTGGTCGTAAGACCATTCCAGCGACTCGAACGCCGTGCTGCTGCCGAAGGCGCGCCGGTAGACCGTGCCGGTCATGATGAACGCCTGTCCCTTATATGGATTGGGCAGGAAGTCGCGCGTGTCGTAGGAGAAATTCGCGCTCACGCCGATGCTGCGCACATAGGGGCCGCCGGGGTCGCTGAGAAACGCACTGGCGTCGCCCTTGTCGCGATTGGCAGCCGCGTCGTAATGCGCGTCGAGCCCGATGCCGACGTACGTTTGCGGCACGATTCGCCACAGGAACTTCGGCTGAATAAAGATGCTGCGCTTGGTGTACTTCTCCCGATTCGCGTCGTCGCTCGCGCGCGCGTATCCGACGCCCCAATACTGAGTCGGCATATTCACGAGCGCCCCAGCGAAGACAAACCGATGACTGTCGTCGCCGAAAAACGTGGTGTTGTCTGCACCGATGCCGACGGCCCCGGTAGTCGTGAGAAATCCATGCAGGGTCAGCGTGGAGAGTTGTGTGCTCTCCAGCGCACCCGGTGCCCGATATAGCCCGACGGCGGCCGCGCCGATGCCGAACCCCATCTCAGGGTTGTAAAACGGGCCGGGCATGACACCCCAATCCATGCCGTGGCTCACGTCGACTTTGTCGGCCGCCCCTAACTTCGCCAGCAACCGGTCGAGCCATCCTTCCGGCTCGGCCGCGTGCGCCGCGCCCGACAATACCGACCATGCCAGCAGCCCGCCGCCGACCCATCGGCTTGCGGCACACCACGGCCAACGCGAGCGTTTCACTCTGTACGATCCAGTCGATTCCGGCATCGGCACCTCAGAACCGCAGGAAGGCGGTGAGAATCACGTCGCTACGGTTGTACCCGTAGCCGATCTCCGCGAGCAGCCCGAAGCGCTTGCTTGCCGCCCAACTCACCCCCACCACACCGCTCCATGCGCCGACCACCGATTCGTCGATCTGATAGTCGAGCCGTTGGGTTTGTCCACCCGCAGCGTCGATGGGAATATCGAAGTGCCCCGTAATCGTGGCGCGCGTACGGAACCACGTGGCACCGATGTAAGGGGTGAGGATGCCGTAGCCCCCAAGGTGCACGTTCCACCCGATGCGCGGCGAGATGTTCCACGACTGGATGCTGCTGTCCGACATCGAGATGTTCGACACGGTGTAGGTCACCGGCAGCGAGAAGAACAGGTTGCCGTAGGTGCCGACCAGCGTGAAACCCGCGCCATAAGTGGTGCCGCTGTAGTTCGCCTGCTGCGTCGGCAACCGAATCGACTTGCTGCATTCGGGCCCGGGCCGGCGCCCGCCACAGCCCACGTTGATGCCGAAGAACTGTTCAAGCGCGGTGAGAGAAGAGAAGCTGATGCCGATGTCGCCGTGCCCGCGCACGTTGCCGAAAATGCCGTAGACGTTCATGAACGGGAACAGCCACGCGCCGAACTGAAACTGGTTCGATTCGCTGCGAATGCGCGATTGATCGAATTGCACGAAATCTGCCGAACGCAAGCCGTTGCCATTGGCGCCGACCATCAGGTTCGACAACTGATAACGCTGTGTGCCATTGAAGTACGAGTACCCGACGTCGTACGGGTTGGGCAAGTCGTAGCCGCGGTCGATCACCCGTTGGGCGAAGAACGGCAGCGCACGGTCCCATTGCCTCGCAGGTTTCGCATCCGCCGTCGCATCGGGAACGCTCAGATCAACGCTCGGACTCGAGGCAGACGCGGGCACACCGGTCGGCCCGACAATGCCGCGATACCACCCATGCCGTTCGCTCACCGGCAGTTCAGTGCCGTCCGCACCGACAGCCGGTGTCGGCCCGACGACCGTGGCACCGGTGCCGCCTGCGGTCCAGCCAAAGGCGCCGGCACACACGGTCCCGAGCACGACGGCGGCAATCGCCTGCGACGCCATACGTTGCCACCCGGCGATCGGTGATTCAGTGCTCGCCCTGCGCGTCTCCCGCTTTGGCGGCGTCAAAGCCGTGTTCCCCGGAATCTGTCGCTCGATGCAGAAGGCAGGCCGCTATTGAGCAACTGCGCCAATGCCATGCGTGCCGCCATGAGCTGGGCTCTCAATCCCTCCACCTGCATTCGCAGCGAATGAATCTCGAGTTCGAGGCGTTCTACGGCGCTGCGATCCTCCGACGTGGACTTGGCGTCAGCGCGGTGAGGAAACTCCAGATCGTTGGCATCGAAGATATTCGTGCTCAGTAACGCCATCGCCTTGGCGAGATGCCGAACCACATCCTCGGATACGAAAGCAGAGCCCGTCGGGGCGGTTGAGGTTGCTGTGAGCGTCGATCCGCTTGCCGTCGCCTGCTGTTTCAGCTTTGAACGCATGCGCGTAATCGCGCGCTGTACGGTGCTTTCGCTCGGGAGTCCGGCGACACCCGCCCGCGCCAACAGATTCAGATACACCTTCGCGCTGTGTATGCCATGCGTAATGTCGTAAGCGGCCAGAATGAAGTGATCAAGCAGTGCGGTCGCATCGTGACCATATTCCGCACCGACACGCACGGCGGCATCGCTGAGCAAATGTTGCGTTACCTGATCAAAGCTTGGGGCGCTACGTGCCATGTGCCCTCCTCCGGATAACGGATGCGCGTCAGTGCCACGCGCTGCCGACCTGAATATAAAAAGCGTTCTCGCCCTTGCTGTGAGCCACATCGATGCCCACGGCCAGCCCCAACTTCCTTGCAATCAGATAGCGCACGCCCGCGCCCACACTCACCACGGCATCCGCTTCGGAGAACGATTTCCATCGTCCCCACGCGCGGCCGGCGCCGGTGAAACCCAGCAGCGACCAGCGTGGCGTGGCATTCCAGCGCAGCTCGGCCTCGACCATCGCGGCGTTGCGGTCCTGATAACGCCCCTGCTGGACACCGCGCAATTTGACGTAAGGCTGCTCATAAAACGGCACGTCCCCGCTGGAGAGGCGCCCGTCCAGACGCAGCCCCAGCACCCACGTATGGGCAATCGGCAGCCATGTGTAGCCGCGTCCGTTGTAGGTTTCGAACGACTGAGAACTGCCCGCCCAAGGTCTGGCAGCCTGAAGTTCAAGCTCGGCGTAACTGCCCCGATTCGGGAAAAACATGTTGTCGCGCGTGTCGTAATCGATGACGAGGCCGACCTTGCCGATACGCCGCGCCACATCCGGCACACTGAGTTCCTGCGCTACCTGTCCGGTGAAATGCGTATTCGAATCGAAGTAGGTATAGCGCGGCCCGATGTACCAATGCGAGTGCCCGATCCGGAACAGCAACTGTTGCACCGTGAGCCAGCCGTTCAACTGATAGGCGCGTGCGGAGTTGCTAAGCCCGTAGTAGTCGGTCTTCATGTTGACCTTGGCCAGCCCCCCGAGATAGCGAATGGCGTCGCCGCCCCACGTGTGGAAATGAACGAGCCCCGCGCCCCACGTGCCGTTCTCCGTCATCGCGCCACCGACGCCGGTGATGTTCGGTGGTGCCATTTCTCCGGTGGTTTTCGCAGACTCCGCTGCCTCGGCCATCGACTCCGAGAAAAACATCAGCATCACGCCGCCGCCATAGCCGATGGCAGGCTCCGTAATGACGACCGGTACAGGCAGCGCGCCTTTGTGGCCGAGCAAGAAATCACTGGCGTCGATCTTGTTGTCGACGGGGTCTCGCCAAACGACGCTGCTTTTGGCGGGTTCCGAAGGGCGCGTCGATTTGGATGCCTCCGATATGGGCACGCCTGGCCCGGTCGAATTGTCACTGTCGCCATTTCCGGTGACTTCGTCCGCATCACCTGCGCGTTCAGCGGATGTTTCGGCTGTTGTCGACAACGGCCACGCCAAGCCCAGAATCAGAATTGTGCGCAGGATCGTTGGCCAACCCCGCACTGCGGTAAGGCATGTCTGGCCATAAAAATCCATCAAACCCCATCTCCACGGCAAAGGGATGTCTTTGTGGATGCACCAAGCGCATCAACTCGCTAAAGCTGACCTGATAACAATCGCCGGCCCGACCAATCCGAATCAAAAACCTCCGATCAAAAAAACCACTTTCCAATCACATCAGATTGAGGCGTCTAGATCACTAGAACTCCCTTCCAGCAGCCACGCCATCGCCTTGCAGATATAAATAAACAAATTTCAGATAATTTAAATTACCCGAATAAAATAAATCGACAAATTTCCCTCAAGGACATGACGCTAAGGCAATAAGACATCTCCGTCAAACAATATTGCGACATTGAATAATTAACGTTGAACTCGTCTTAAATTAAGGATAGCCTAAGGCACTCTCGATTCCCGTTCATTCAGAATCAGATGACACTCATAAGAGCATTAATTGTTCATGGCATGTCACATTCCGCCTTTCGATCTTTCAAAGACGATGTGACCTGGCGACGCGTCAGTGGTGGTTTTTTGACGCCCCGACCACGCGAACGCTTCGCGAGATGGGTCGCTGGCGTCGCGGCATCGTTGCTAACGTGTACGCATGCACTGGCAACCGAAGGGGGCTTGGGCCGCCCGATCAGCGGGGCCACTGTGCAGCCCGACGCGGGCGTCGTGTCGCCCACGCCGATGGTCGCCGTCAACTTTGCCGAGATCTACTTTGACGGCAGCATAGGCGGCAGCAAGTCGGTGCCGGTGGCGGGCAAGACATCACTCGGCCTGGATGGCGAGATTGCCTTCACCCTCGCGACCATCCTGAAGACGTGGGACACGGGAACCGGCAACTGGAATTTCGCTTCCAGCTTCACCCTGCCGTATGTGTGGACAAAGGTATCGGCAACGCTCGGCACCGACCGAAGAAGTGCCACGACCTCGCAGAATGCGTCCAATCTCTTCGACATCAGCTTCACCCCGCTGATTGCCGGCTACCACTTCTCGAAGACCGAACACATTGCGTTCTCGGTCAACGTCTGGGCACCGACCGGCCGGTACGATCCAAACGCGCTTGCCAATCCCAGCCTGAACAACTGGACGTTCATTCCGCAGGTTGCCTATACCAAGATTCTGCCGTCGTACGATCTCGAATTCGATGTGGTCGCCGGCGTTCAGTTTTATACCCGTAACACCGCTACGAATTACCAGAACGCTCCCTTGTTCACGCTCGATGTCATGGGGCTCAAGCGATTTTCAAACGGGCTTGGCGTTGGCCTGATCGTCGGCACGGTCCAGCAACTGGGAAGCGATAGCGGCCCGACGGCCGATCAGTTGAACGGTTTTCGCGGGCACGACATTGCGCTAGGTCCGATCGTCACGTACGACACCAAACTCGACGGCAAGCATCCGTTGTCGTTCTCGGCGCGCTGGGTGCCTACCGTGAGCAGCACCAATCGCCTCAAGAGCACGGCCACCTTTATGGCCACGGCGACACTTATTTTCTGATGTATTCCCTTTCCCCAAAACGGGAGGTACTCATGCGATCCGTCATCTTGTGTGCAGGCCTGGTGTTGTCGGGGCTCGCGTTCGCCCAGAAGCCCGCAATCTATCCAGCCCACGGCCAGAGTGCCGACAAACAGAGTAGCGACGATGGTGCGTGCTACGCCTGGGCCAAGCAGAACACCGGCGTCGACCCCGCCGTGGTGGCACAACAGGCACCGCCCCCGCAGGGCCCGACGGGAGCGCGCGTCGGCGGCGCGGCGCGCGGCGCGGCTGCCGGGGCAATCATCGGCGACGTCGCGCACGACGACCCGGGACACGGCGCTGCCGTCGGCGCTACCGCAGGCGCCGTCGCCGGCGGTGTTCGCTCGCGCCGTCAGCACGCAGCGCAGGCGCAGGCAGCGCAAAACAACCAAAGCTCGCAGATGACCACCTACTGGCACGCCTATGGCGCGTGCATGGAGGGCCGTGGATACACGGTCAAGTGAGCTTGCCGGATCCGATAACGCCACTCCCTTCGCCTCGCATCGAGCCGCGCAAGCGCTGGACGTTGTCGCTCGTCTGGCTGGTGCCGCTGGTGGCTGCCGTTATCGGGATGACGTTGGTCGCGAGGTCGATACTTGATCGGGGACCGACCATCACCATCGAATTCAAGAGTGCAGATGGTTTGGAAGCCGGCAAAACCAAGGTCAAGTTCAAGGAAGTCGATATCGGTGTCGTCAAGGATATCGAGCTCTCATCGGATCTCGCCTCAGTACACGTCACCGTCGATCTGACGAAGAACGCGAAACGATTCGCCTCCCGGGGTTCCACTTGGTGGGTAGTCCGTCCGCGCATTGCGGGCGGGAGCGTTTCCGGCCTCTCGACCCTGCTATCCGGGGCGTACATCGGTGCCGACGCCGGCAAATCGCGCGACGTCGCGACCCGCTTCGTCGGACTGGAGGTGCCGCCGGTCGTCTCCAGCGGGCAAGCGGGGAAATCGTTCGTCTTGCACAGCGCCGAGATTGGGTCTCTGGATTCCGGATCGCCCCTCTACTTCCGGCGCATTCAGGTCGGGCAAGTCGAAACCTACAAGCTCGATGCCGATGGCAAGGGCGTTACCCTGCGCGTATTCGTCAGAGCGCCCTTCGATCAATACGTCGGCAGCAACACGCGTTTCTGGCACGCCAGCGGCATCAACCTGCGGCTGGATTCGAGTGGCTTTCAGGTGAACACGCAATCGCTTGCGTCGGTTGTCATTGGCGGCATCGCGTTTCAAGCACCGGCGGACAGCGGTGCCGGCGTCATGGCAAAACCCGATCAGGCGTTTTTCCTCGCCGAAGACGAAGCGAGCGCCATGAAGTTTCCCGATGCGGAGCCGGTACGCGCGGTATTCCGTTTTTCGCAATCGTTGCGCGGGCTGTCCGTGGGCGCGCCCATCGATTTCCGGGGAATCACACTGGGCGAGGTTACGTCGATTGGCGTTGAGTTCGATGCGAAGAGCAAGAGTCTGGTCATGCCGGTGACCGTGGTCATCTATCCGGAGCGCCTGCGGCGCCGTGACGCGACGGGAAAATTGCCGGCGACGCGACCGGAACGGCGAGAGGTTTTCACGGCGCTGATTGCCCACGGCCTGCGCGGCCAACTCAGAACCGGCAATTTGCTAACCGGCCAACTCTATATTGCGCTGGACTTCTTTCCGAACGCGGCGCCCGCTCAGGCGACGGAGATTGACGGTGAAACCACGATCCCGACGGTGCCCAATACGTTGGACCAATTGCAGTTGCAGGTCGCCGATATCGCCGCGAAGCTCAACAAGATTCCGTTTGACACCATCGGACAGAACCTCGACAACTCGCTACGCAAGCTCGACAAGACCATGGAGAGTGCCCAGGGATTGTTCAAGCAACTCGATGCCGAGATCGCCCCAGAGGCGAAGTCCGCGCTAGGCGAGGCCAAGAAGACGTTTGGCACTGCCGAGCGGACACTCTCCGAAGACGCCCCAATGCAGCAGGACGTTCGCGGCGCCATGAAGGCGCTCAATCAAACGCTGCGGTCGTTGAACGGGCTCGCTGAATACCTCCAGCTTCATCCGGAGGCGCTGATTCGCGGAAAACCAGTGGACCCGCAACCATGAGAATGCCGGCCCCACCGACCTCCCACGGCGCTCACGGCAGTTCAGAACGTATTCAACGGCGCCAGAAACGAGGGCCCGGTCCGATGCACAGGTGTAATGGCTATCGCCGCACATCGATTGAACGCTGTCGCGAGTGGCCCGCCGTCCCAGACGGGCTTCGCGGCAGCATCGTCTGCCGGTGAAAACAGCCGCCGCTCCAACGTTGAAACCGCGTCGATCAACGGGACATCCTGAGTCGTTTGCGCCCACGCAGCGAGCCCGAGTCCGGTGACGTCCTCGCTCCAGCGTTGCGCAAGGCGATACGCCGCAATGGCGTCGCCCGCACGGCAAGCCTGAATCACCTCCGCATGCAGGGATTTTGCGTTTTGCCGAACCCGCTTCAGGCGCTCGTCGTGTCGGCGTCGAACGGTGTGCCACCGTGAATGTGTTCGCCAGATCACAAGCCCAAGGACGGCCAGCCCAGCCACACTCGCCAAGACGACCCCTATCGATTCCGCATCCTGAGACAGATTCAGCCACGCCGTCCCCGGCGTGAGTTCTCCGGCCGCCGCCCCTGTCGCCACAACGACACGGATGGCGGGCGCGTCCGAATGCGACGCGCGTCCCGTCGCGGGGTCGGTCCAGTCGAGTGTGATCACCGGCAAGGTGTAAGTGCCTTTGCGCTCAAACACGTACGAGAATGTATCGATACGCAGCCCGCCCGTCGCGGAAGATCCCGAATTCGGCGACACCCCGTCCGATAACTTCGGATCGGCGGCAAACACACGTACGCGACGGGGCGCATCCAATTTGGGGGGCCGGATCAGCATCGCCTGCGTGCCCGGGGCAAATGTCGCCACCGTGCGCACCAGCGTATCGCCCACCTTCAGTTGCACCACGTCGTGATCAGGCGCGGGCGCGAGTGTCTGCGTGACATTCAGTTGCGCCACAGGCAACATCGCACCGCCGCTCGGTGCACCGCTCGACGCGTCCTTGGGTACGCCGCCTGCCCCGACCCGAATCCGCGTCGCCGGGAGCGTTACCGTGGCCTGCTGCGGTGCGCCGTCGTTCCCGGCATAGGTAAGCGAAATCGTCGCCTGCGGCAGATCGAAGTCGCCGTCTTGTCCTGCAACAAACGCATAGGATTTGCTGATCGTCGCAAAGGTCACGCCGTCGATGGACTGCGTGCCATTCAGCGCCCGCGCGTCCGGGAGCGTCACGATGGCACCGGGCACGTCCAGCGTTGGAAATGCCGGTGCGGACATGAAAAAGTTGGGGGCGAGCACCGTCACATCGACACTGACTTGCTGCCCGACGCGAATCGGTTGCGGGGCCGCCACTTCGACACGCACCATCGGTGCAGGCGCGGCAATGGCATTGCTGAGCACCACCAACAACACCGCGCAAATCGCGATCGGCATCGCTCGGCGCATCCGGTGGGCAATACCTAAGGCGTTGAACGCATACGATAACAACGTCACTGTGTCTGCCCTCCGCCTGCGCCCTGCCCTTGCTGTAACGCGAACTCGCGTTGCAACAAAGCGGTGGGCGTCGTCTGGATCGTGCGCATCCACGCTTGTGTCTCAAGCGATGGGCCCACCTTCGACGAGCGCTCGCCTGGCCCGGTTGGCCGTTTCGCGTCGTACTGAATCTCATCGGGAGAGACATCGGGCGGAATCTCGTCGTCCCCCGACTTTTCCGGCGGTTTCGGCAACGCCGCGATAAGCTTTCCCATCAACGTCAGATTGGCCCGCGCGGCCGCCCAGTTGGGCGCGCGTTTGAGCGCCTGTGTATAGCGAGCCTGCGCGGCCTCGTACTTTCCCATGCGGGCCAGCGCATTGCCCTGATTGAAGTCCGCTTCCGGGGAATCGACCAGCGCGAAACTCTGCACTGCCTGCGCATATTGACCGGCGCGATACTGCGCCACGCCGCGCCACATCGGATCGTCGAAGCGCTCGGCGGCGGTTGTAAAGTCTCCGCGCTCGAAGGCAAGGCGTCCTTGCTGATCATGCGTCAGCCAGAGATCGGCAAAGCGCCATCGCCGCGGGGTGCCTGCACCGTCGGGGGAATCTTGTGTGGCAGTGGCGCTGGTGAGTGACTGCGCGTACGACGGTGCGACGGGCACGTGAAGCGTGACGGCCAGCAGCAGGCCGACGACCCATCTGACCGTCCAGCCTTTGCGAAACCAGAGCGCCCCCAACGCCACAATCGGCAACATGAGCCACCATCCCTCATCGCGCCAGCGTGCCGTCGTCCCCGCCTGCGATTGTTCGAGGTGCGACTGCACATGCCGTTGCACCCAGTCGATATCGGCGTCGCTGTCCGGCGTAAAGGTGGCTACCGGCACGTCACTGTCCTTCGAAAATCGTTTCAGCGCGCCCTCATCCAGACGTGCAAAAACGCGGGCACCGTCGCGTTCCGCATAGCTGCCGTCCGGGTTACGCAATGGCCCGCCTTGAGACGTGCCAATGGCCAGGACGACAGGCTGACTCGCTGACTGGGCACCGGCGTGGTCCTGAAATGCGCGCGCGGCGTTGAGGTCGACCGCGTCGGTGATGAAAAGGATGGTGCCGGGGACCGGTTCACGCCGCAGGTCATTGTCGATCACCTTCAGGGCTTGCCGCATGTCTCGACCGGGAACCGGCATGATGCTGGTTTGCAGCGCGTCGACATAGGTTTGCAGCAACGCGCGGTCGTCGGTCAGCGGAATGACCCGATGGGCCGAGCCCGCATAGGCATAGATGGCCGTACGTGCGCCCTCGCGCCGCGCGAGTAGCGCCTTGACTTTCAACTTGGCGCGTTCCAGCCGTGAGGGCGTGACATCAATGGCATCCATCGTCGGCGAGAGGTCGATGGCGATGGCCAGCGGCGCTTTGTCGTCGAGAAACGGCGGCAGCTCGCGCTTCCACGCCGGGCCCGCCATGCCAATGCCGCCCAGAACGAGCAGGAGCGCGATCAGATGCACCGGACGCAGCCGAAGGCCTCGCCGCTCCCGGATCATCAGCGCATCGAGCAGGTGCGGTGCAATGGTTTTGCGCCAACGCCTGCGCACGTCGGTATGCCGCCCGACGGCCCAGACGAGCCACGCAGCCACCGGCACAAAGCACAACCAAAGCGGGCGCAGGAAATGGAAGTCGGCAACGCTCGAAAGGAAGCCCGTCATGAAGCCTCCTCGTTACCGCTGCCGGCCACCGCCGCACGTGTGACGTAGGACGCATGAATCGCCAGCGCTATTTCGTAAAGCAGCACGATGATAAGCGCCACGCCCAGTGGCCACATGAACAGCTCTCGTTGCGGACGCCAGGAGAGTGTCTTGTGATCGTGCGGCGTGATGCGATCGAGTGTGGCGTAGATCTCGGCAAGCGCCGACTGGTCGGCACCGAAGAAGTACCGCCCTCCGGTGACCTTGGCCATGCGCTGCAACAGTCCGAGATCGACACGCGCTTCCCCTTGCGCGGCCGGGTCGCCGATGCCGACGGTGTGTACGATCACTGATTGCTCGTGGGCGACGTCCGCTGCGCGATCGGGCGGCATGCGGCTGGCCGTGTCGTTGCCGTCGGTGAGCACGATCATGACCTTCTGTGGCGCTTCACTGTGCTCGAACATCCGCACGCCCAGTCCGATGGCATCGCCCAGTGCCGTGCTGTTGCCCGCCATGCCCGGCGCCATATCGTCGAGCAACGTGTGGATGAGATCGTGATCTTGCGTGAACGGTGCCAGCGGATAGGCCGCGTCGCCGAAGATCACCAGACCGATGCGGTCATCCGGGCGCTGCGTCACGAAATCGCTGACGACCTGCTTGACCGCCTGCACGCGCGCGATGCGCTTTCCCGACGCATCCGGAAAATCCGGCGTATCCATCGACTGGGAAAGATCCAGCGCGAGCAGAATGTCGCGCGACGGCTGCATCTTCTCGATAGGCGCTTCCAGCAACTGTGGACGGGCCAGTGCAGTGACGATCAGCACCCACGCCACCGGGGCGAGCACGTGTTGCACCCAGTTGCGCCGTGGCACGACTGCGCCTGATGCCGGGCGCAGACCCGCCGCCTCGGCCACCTCGCCGAAGAACGGCAGCCGTACCGACGGGCTTTCTTCCCGATAGGCCGGCAGCCACCACCACAGCAGCAACGGCAGTGGCAGCAGCGCAAAGGCCCATGGGTATTCAAACTGGAACATGATGGTGCTCGATCCAGTTACGGCAGGCGTACACGAGCGCGTCCGTGCGAGGGGCGTCCCACTCCCGGCTCAACGATTCGTCCGACTGATACTCGGCACGGGTCACGAGCGTCGCCATCGCGTCAGTCCCAGTGCTCTGGCCGCCATGACTCGTTCTCAAGAATGCCACCCAGGCATTGCCCGTCAGACTGGCGACCGTCTCGCGTGGCCATGCGCTCAAAGCGACGCGCTTAAGCAGCACTGCAATTTCACGCAAGGCGCGCGCGCGACTCGCGGTATCGGCATCCCCCGCGGCACTCGGATCTGGCGAGCGTAGTGCGACAGCCCACTGTTCCAACTGCGCCAGCGCTTCCCGGCGATAGCGGTTGGCGCGATAGCGCCGCCATGTCCGCCATGCGAACCAGAGCGTTCCAACGAGCAGTAACGCGGCCGCTATCGGCCAGCCAATCGTTTGTGGCATCCACGAGGGCGCCGGCGGCGTCACGATGTCGGCCAGCGCCTTCAGTGTCGGCAAGTCGGTGGCGGTTGCCGCAACATCCGTCATCGTCCTGCCCCCGCCTTTGCGCGCCTGAAGGCATTGCCATACGCGGGTTGTCCGCCCAGCAGGCGCCGAATTTGCGCCGTCGTATCTTCCGCCGCCGAGAGCGGCAGCATCGGTACGCCTATCGCTTCGTGCCAATCCACCAGATGCTTGCCATGCGCGGCGAAGAAGTCGGCAATGCTGCGCCGGAGCGAGGTTTTGCCGAAGCTGAGCTCAACCTGCAACTCCCCGTCGCTCACAACAAGATTGCCCGAGGTAGGCAGCGCACTCAGAAATGGATCGTGCACCAGTACTGTCAACACATCGTTGCGCGCGGCGATGCCGAGCAGCCGCTCTCGAGTGGTCGCATCGTGGCCGTCGAAATCGCTGATGACGATGATGAGGCTGTCGTGCGCCACCATGCGGGCGCATCGTTCCAGTGCCAGATTCAATTGCCCGGCTGACCGGCGCGTCGGCGTATCGGCGCGCAACGCGGCGTTGTGCCGGGCAATGCCGCCGAGCAGTTGTTCGACGGCCGCCCGGCTGCGCTTCGGGGGAAAGGTATCGATGGTCGTGTCGCCGAAGACGACACCGCCGACACGATCACCATCGGCCAGCACACGCCACGCCGCCAACGCCGCCGCTTCGGCCGCCGTGACCGACTTCATCGCGCGGCGGCTGCCGAAGAACATATTGATGCGTTGATCGACGACGAGTACCACCGGCCGGTCCTTCTCCTCGGTGTACACCCGCACGTAAGGCTTGCCGGTTCGCGCCGTGACACGCCAATCCATGCTGCGAATGTCGTCGCCCGCAACGTATCGACGCAGTTCCTCGAACGCCAGCCCACGCCCGCGCACGCGTGAGCCGTGCCTGCCTGCCAGTACGCTGTGCACCGGTTGGCCCGGTTGAAAGTGAAAATCACGGGCCGCGCCTTCCAATGCATTGAGCGCGGCAATGTCGATGCTCACGCCCGCAAGGGGCGTCTCAGAGGTCAGATCCACGGTCATATCGGGATGCCGGTTCAGGCGACCGCGACCCGCTCGACGAGCCGGTCGATCGCCGTGTCCGCGTCGATACCTGCTGCGTGCGCTTCGTACGAGAGGATCAAGCGGTGACGGAACACGTCGTGCACGATGCCTTGCACGTCCTCCGGGGTGACATAATCGCGGCCGCGCAGCCAGGCATAGGCACGTGCCACCTTGTCCAACCCGATGGCACCGCGGGGGCTGACGCCCACCTGAATCCACCGGCCCAACTCGTCGTCCAACGTACTGGCGACGCGCGTAGCCTGTACCAGCGCGACGAGATAACGCTCGACCGGATCGCTCACATGGACTTCGTGAATTTCATTGCGCGCCCCCAGAATGACCGCCGGTGCGAGTCGCAATACGTTCGCCGACGCCGAGACGTCGGCCTCTTCCGAGCGCGCGAGCCGTACGATCGCCTGCTCGGCATCCTGCTGCGGATAGCTCACGCTGATGTGCATGAGAAAGCGGTCCATCTGCGCTTCGGGCAACGGGTACGTGCCCTCTTGCTCGATGGGATTCTGGGTCGCCATCAC
Source organism: Pandoraea sp. PE-S2R-1 (assembly GCF_002179865.1). Taxonomy (NCBI): domain Bacteria; kingdom Pseudomonadati; phylum Pseudomonadota; class Betaproteobacteria; order Burkholderiales; family Burkholderiaceae; genus Pandoraea; species Pandoraea sp. PE-S2R-1. The sequence continues at coordinate 204,106 of NZ_NGUR01000009.1, forward strand.
CAGAAACAGCGGATCGAGTTTGTGCGTCACCCCGCCCACGGTCACCTGCCGCTCTTCCATCGCTTCGAGCAATGCGGCCTGCACCTTAGCGGGTGAGCGGTTGACTTCATCGGCGAGGACGAGATTGGCGAAGATCGGACCGGCCTGAAACCGGAACTCGCCTTTACCGCCTTCCGAAAAATAGACTTCCGAGCCCGTGATGTCCGAGGGCAGCAGATCCGGCGTGAACTGTATGCGTGAGAGACGGGCATCGAGATGCCGCGCCAGCACCTTGATCGCGCGTGTTTTTGCCAGACCGGGCAATCCCTCGACCAATAAATGGCCGTTGGCGAGCATGCCCAGCAGCAACCGTTCGATCATGGCCTGCTGACCGACGATGGCTTCGCCCATCGCTTGCTGAAGTGCGAGAACGTCGTCGTGATGGCTCATGTGCCGGTTCTCTTGTTAGAGGTAGTCGCTTGAGGTTCGGCCGGACGCGCCGCCGAGCGGCCAATGAACCACGCGTAATACGGATTTTCAGGATCGGCACCGACGGCGGCGGCAATGTGTTCCGCCCACGCTTGACGATCCCCCCGGTACGCATCGAGACCCGCCCGGTAGAAGGTGTGAAGCACCTCGCGCTCCGCCCGGATGCTGCGCCACATCGCATCGTCCGCGCCACGCAACGGCGGGTCGTTCTGGAGCGCCATCAGGTTGGTCAGCGTTTCAGGGAACGCGTTGCGGCTCACCCATCCGGCGTATTCGATGCGCGGGCGGTCGTCCGTCACGGGCAGCGCGTCTGCGGCATACCACTCCAGCCCTGCCCGATCCGTCACCCACGTGGCGAGCAGGGCATCGGCGGAGCGCACGCCGACGGCCTGAAGCGCATCTCGCGTCTTCGGCTCGGCAAAGCGGCGCTGTATGCGCTGCACGTCAAGGTCCAAAGGCGTGAGCGAGCCGATCAGCATGGTTTCGTGCAACTCCGTAGTCCACAGCGAGGCGTACGGAAACACGTCGAGAAAGCTACGCACGAGCGAGCGCGTGTCAGCGTCATTCTGCGTGGGCAGCGGCAGCCATTGCGCAACCAGCCCGCCGGGTTGCAGGCGTTTGGCGGCCAGTCGGTAGAAGTCCGTCGAGTACAGGCTCGCGACACCGGCCGCGGACGGGGGCGGCGGCTCCAGCGTAATCAAGTCGTAGGCCTGCTGGCTTTGCAGCAACTCCCGGCGGCCGTCGCGTAGTCGAATATCGACACGCTTGTTAGACGCGACGTCGAAGTTGCCGGAAAAGCTCGGCGCAGCGCGAGCGACCGCAGGGAGCAGTTCCGCGACGACACGGTATTGAAGGCCCGGATAGGCCAGCATGGCGCCTGCCGTGATCCCCGTGCCGAGTCCGATGACCAGCGCAGACTTCGGTTCGCCGTTGTGCACGATCAACGGCAGCAACGTCTGCAATCGCATGTAGCGCAGCGACGTCATCGCGTCTCCCGAGTTGGAAACGCCTTGAATGTAGAGACGGCGGAAGGTATTTGACGACGAGCGCTGTTCAAGCACGGCCACGGTGGCCCCTCTGCCCTCCTCGTAAAACACGGCGTCGCCGCCACGCGACTGGGTGAGCAGCGAGGCAAAGCGCTCAGGCGACGCACCCAGCGACGTCACCACGACGGCGGCTGTGAGCGCAGGCGCGAGCCAGCGCGAGCGCGAGTGCGCGCCTTTGCCCCGCCAAACGGCGAGACATCCGATGACGCACGCGCCGCCGGCCAGCACCGCTAGCGTACGAACGAGCCCGATCGAGGGCACGAGCACGAACCCGGCCAGTGCCGAGCCCGCGATGCCCCCGATGGTGTTCCAGGCGACGACGCGCCCGACATCTGCCCCCATACGGGCACGGTCGACGCCAATGCGCAAGACGAACGGAAAGGCCGCCCCGAGCAGCAACGTCGGCACAAAGACAATGCAAAGGGCAGCGAGTGCAAAGCTGGCATACATGGCCCAGGAGGTATGCGATGTCGTTGCCACCACCCACGCCTGAAGTGCCAACTGTGTGCGCATCAGCCATCCGCCGAGCAGCACCGTTTCCAGCAACGCAACGAGCCCGGCGGCACTCACCAGCGCACCAAACGCGCTCCATGGATCTCGCACCCGGTCGGCAAAGCGCGCTGCCGCCCCGCTGCCGAGCGCCAACCCGGCGAGATAAGTGGCGAGTACGACCGAAAACGCGAAGGTTCTCGTGCTCATGAATTGCACGATGCTTTGCGACCAGACGACTTCGTATCCCAACGCGATACCACCGGCGACGGCGTAAAGAGCCAGCGCAAGGCGTGCCTGATTGCCGGCAGTGTCCTCCGGCGCGAGCACCGCCGGGGCGTTGGAGATTTGTGCGCGGGCGCTTTCTTCGGCAAAGCGGCGAGAAAGCCGCCATGCCAGCAACGCAGCGAGGCCATTCAAACCGCCTGCCACCAGTGCACTGCCGGTCATGCCGAGCGATGGAATCAATACGAAGCCGACAAGCAGCGTGCCGGCGATGGCGCCGACGGTGTTCGCCGCATAGCATCGTCCGCCGGCCCGCCCGATCCCGTCAGTGGGGGCCGTGACCAAACGCATGATCACCGGCAATGTGCCGCCCATCCCGATGGCCGGGACGATCACCAGCGCAAGCGGAAGCCCCCACGCGAGCACGCCAAGGTGGGCGTCCATCCACGCAAAGGGAGCGGCGGCATACGGAAGCACGAGGGTCGCTGCCACGCCGAGCAAGAGTACGGCACATTCGAGTTGGGCGTATAGCCGAAGCGGGTTCGGCACGCGATCGGCGACCCTGCCGAAGTACCACCCGCCGAGCGCCAAGCCGCCGAAGAACGCGCCCACCACGAGCGCCACCGCGTGAACATCCACGCCGACGACGAGGGAGAGCTGCCGAATCCAGACAATTTGATAAATCAGTCCGGCCGCGCCGGACATGAACAGCAGCGTCGCGGCGACTACCGCCGCACTCAACTGGCTCAACCGGCTCAGCCGGCCCAGCCGGCTTTGTTCGCGCGCATGCACCGCCGCCTTCGTCACGGCTTTCGATGCTTTAGAGGCGCGAGTCAACGAAGGGCTTGCCGGTGTGCTTCGCATAGGTCTGCCTTGGTAGAGCGGCGGACGACCGAGGTAATCGGCCGTCCGCCCGGGAACTACGAAGTGATGCGTTGCCTGACTTCTAGCGCACTACTTCGACGCCTTCTTGCTCATCGCTGCCGCGATTTGCTTGTCGACCTGCTCGCGCACCTGATCGATGCTGAAGCTGGCCGGACGCTGGCTCGGCGGATAGTCGACAAACGTCTGGAGGAACGCGCTGGCCTTGGCGGTGCCGAGGAATGCCAGATAGTCGTTCTTCACGAGCCAATCGTCGTACTGATTAGAGACAATGTCCGCCCGTTCGTACGGGTCCATGCGCAAGTTGAAGATTTTCGGCACGCGCAGGCAAGTGAACGGCTGTTGCCATACGGCGAACCCACCGGGGTACTTCATCTCGCAGTAGACAAGCTTCCAGTTGCCGAAGCGTGTCGCCACGAGGACACCGTCGTCGTTGAAGTAATAGAACTCGTCACGCGCACCTTTGTTGGTCTGGCCGGTGAGATACGGCAACTGGTTGTAGCCGTCGAGATGGACCTTGAACGTCGTGCTGCCCACCGATGCCCCTTTGAGCAATTTGTCCTTGATGCCGTTGTCGCCCGCGGCTGCCACCAGCGTCGGGAACCAGTCCATGCCGGAGAACATTTCGTTGCTGACCGTACCCGGCTTGATCTTGCCCGGCCAACGCACGATGGCAGGTACACGGAACGCGCCTTCCCAGTTCGAATCTTTCTCGCTACGGAACGGTGTCGTCGCCGCATCGGGCCAGGAGAACTGGTTCGGACCGTTATCGGTCGTGTACACGACGATGGTGTTATCCGCAATTTTCAGGTCATCGAGCGTCTTGAGCAGCTTGCCGACGTCGCCGTCGTGCTCGAGCATGCCGTCGGCGTACTCGTTGCCCTCCATACCGCTTTGACCCTTCATCGAATCACGCACGTGCGTGTACATGTGCATGCGCGTGGTGTTCATCCAGACGAAGAACGGCTTGTTCGCCTGTACCTGCTTGGTGATGAAGTTCTGCGCGGCGGCCGTCGTCTCGTCGTCGATGGTCTCCATGCGCTTGGTCGTGAGCGGTCCGGTATCTTCGATCTTCCCGTCGGCGGTGCTGTGCAGCACGCCCCGAGGAGTCATGGCCTTGACCATCGGGTCGTTCTTGTCTTTCGGCCAATACGGACGTTGAGGCTCTTCTTCGGCGTTCAGGTGGTAAAGGTTGCCGAAGAACTCGTCGAAGCCGTGTTTGGTCGGCAGGTATTCGTCGCGGTCGCCAAGGTGGTTCTTACCGAACTGCCCGGTGGCATAGCCCATGGATTTGAGCACTTGAGCCATGGTGACGTCACGATCTTGCAAACCGACGCTCGCACCCGGCACGCCGACTTTCGACAAACCGGTGCGCAGCGGCGACTGGCCGGTGATGAACGACGACCGGCCCGCAGTACAACTGTTCTCGGCGTAGTAGTCGGTAAACATCATGCCCTCACGGGCGATCCGATCGATGTTCGGCGTGCGATAGCCCACCACACCCATGCTGTACGCGCTGATGTTCGTTTGCCCGATGTCGTCGCCGAAGATCACGAGAATGTTCGGCTTCGCACCATTGTTGCTTGCCATTGCGGCCGGTGCCGCAGCGCCGGACGTCTGCCCTGCTGCGGCGGGCAGATTCGATTCGGCTGGCGGTTGTGCGGGTGTCGCATTGGCGTTCGCCGTGGTCTCGGGTGCCGCAGCTGGCGCCGGAGCGGCAGACGATTGAGGGGCTTGGGTCTTCTGTTCGTCGGACTTTCCGCACCCGGCCAGCACTGCGACCGCCAGCGCGATTACGGCCAGAGCCCCACGTGGGATACGTGGGATACGTGCGCGCCCACTGAAGCTTCGCATTGGAATCATTACCGCCTCCACAGGAATTGTGACGGCCACCGGCCGCCGGAACGTGCTGACTTGCCCGCTTGCCTTCGTCTGTCCGTGTTTGTCCGTGTTTGTCCGCCCTTCGCGCGGTGTCTGCGCTTAGTTGGCAGACCCGCTGCGGCTGGCGACAGCGGTGCCACGGCGCACGGCAGCCCATTGCGCGTCGTCCATGACGAGGCGGAATCCCAGATGCGACATGCTGTTGTAGGGGTCGGTGCCGCGCCGGGCGCTGGGCCGGTAGCTCAGGCAGTAGTCGACATTGCAGAGGAAGGAGCCACCGCGTGTCACGCGCTTCGGGGCGTCAACGGGCACGCCCGGTTCGCTGGGGTCCCACGATGCGACCGGCCCCGCAGGATCGACGATGGCCTGCTTCTGTCCTGCCTCACGCCGAAATTGGTCGGCGCGATACCAGTCGGCGACCCACTGCCACGCATTGCCAGTCATATCGGACAACCCGTAGCCGTTGGGCGGGAACGTGCCGACTGGACTCGTGTCCACTGCACCGCCGGCTTTCGGGCTGACGACCGGGAACGGCCGGTTTTGCTGACCCTGCCAGACGTTGGCCATCTGCTTGCCATCGGGGGTGAACTGGTCGCCCCACGCGTAGGTGGCTTGTTCAAGTCCGCCGCGTGCCGCGAACTCCCATTCCGCTTCGGTCGGCAATCGCTTGCCGACCCATTTGGCGTAAGCCTGAGCGTCCTCGTACGAGACCTGCACGACGGGGTGATTGTCCTTGCCTGCAATCGATGTGCGTGGGCCGCCCGGATGTTGCCAATCCGCGCCGGGCATATACCGCCACCAGCGCGAGTAATCCTGCAACGGCACCGGTGCCGACGTTCCCACGAAAACCATCCCGCCGGCCACCATCGCGCTGTCAGGCGGGCGCGGGGTGCCAGGCGGGAGTTGCACACGCAACGTCTCCCATTCCGGTTTGCGTTCCGCCGTGGTGACATAGCCAGTCGCCTCGACGAACTTGCGGAACTCGGCGTTCGTGACGTGATGCGTGTCCATCCAGAAACCATGCACGCGTACCTGATGCGCCGGACGCTCGTTGGCCTGCGCCAGACGGCTGTCGCTCCCCATCTGGAACGGACCGCCCGGGATATGGACCATGCCGCTCGGGCCGCGTATGCCGTCACCGCTTACGACGGTCGGCACGGAGGGTGCGGCCGTCCGGATTTTCCAGACGGTTCCGGCAGCCACTGCCATGACGACGGCCGCCAGGACGATGAGCTTGCCGTGTGGGGGCGTCCACCGCGTGGCCGTTCCGTTCGCAGTGCCACTTTTTTTGGCGGATTGCGATGGCTTGGCGCTAGCGGTCGATCGAGTGCGATTGGCGTCGAGGCAGGGCTTCATTCAACACCTCATAGGAAAGGCGGACAAAATCTTCAGCCCGGTGAGGGCATCATCTTTTCATCACGAGACAGACGCAATCCGTGTTGGGGGCAACCGGATTGCCCCTTCGGGCAATGGCCGTCCCCGACACCGTATTGCGGTTTTATTTGTTGGCCGCCGGGGCCGTTTCGAAGCGGAAGATCGTCGTCCAGTCGTTCTGCATGCTGACAACGACCCACCCTGCCCGCTTGGCCTGATCCCAGGCTTTGTCGAGCTTCGCGGTGCTCGATGAACGGTCGTAGGCGAACTCGCGCACGCCGTCGTCGTGGTGGATCAACACGCCCAGTGAGGGGCCGTTGCCGGCGGTGGTGTACTCGATCATTTCCCGGTCGCCGTCCGAATTGCCGACTGCGAGCACAGGCCGCCGTCCGATCGCCCGGAAGATGCTGACCGGTTTGACGGGACCGTCGTTGAATACGTCGAAACCGGGCTTGCGCACGAGCACAGGTTTGCCGTCGCGAGATTGATATTGAAGCTTCTCCTGACTGCCGACGATTCGCTCGGACGGGATACCGTAGGCATCACTCGCCCATACGCGCATGAATTCGGCGGTGCCACCCGAGACGATCCATATCTGGAAGCCGTTGGCGCGCAGCAACGCCAACAGTTCGCGTTGCGGCTGGTAGATCAGATCCGTATAGGCGCGTCCGAACCGGGGGTGACGCGCGCTTGCCAGCCAATCGCGGATGGCCGCGTCGTACACGTCGGTCGACATGCCGCTGTTGGCTTCCGCGATCAACGCGAAGGCATCTTTCTTGTTGGCGGCGAGTGCAGCAACGTCATTGCTCATCAACGCCTTGAACGCCGGGCGCTTCTTCCATTCGGGATGGGCCGGCGCTGCCGCCTTCACCTGATCGATCATGAAGATCAACTGAAACGGTATGGGCTGCTCGCTCCATAGCGTGCCGTCGTTATCGAACACGGCAATGCGCGATTCGACCGGGAGAAACGTCGGTGCACCCACGCGGGTGACATCGCTTACGAACTTGAGAATGGTGTCGCGCGATGGACCGTCGCGCCACGACGGCAACGATGCCGCGACCGGATCGACCGGGGTGAGCGGTGCGACCGAATGCACGGCCGGTTGCGCGGTAACCGACGCCTCGGGCGCTGCGGCGGCGTCAGGCGAAGTTGCGCACCCGCCAACGACCGTGACACTGCACGCAGCCGCAAATATCAGTGAGAGCGTTCGGCCCAGGATAGATCGGTTTCGGGAAATGCTCGTCATTGGCTATCTCCGCCGAGAGAAAAGAACCGCGCAAATGATTCTCGGCGATTGACGCTGCCAACGACATAGGGGTTTCGGGCAAAAGCGATAATGATTTTTGCCGGAGGGTATTCGAGAATACGGGGGAAATTTCTGGCGAAACCGCCGAAGGACGGTAGTTGGCGTCAATTAGCAGGTCGAACCGAATTCACATACGTCGCGATATCGTCCAGTACCGGCGAGAACTGCCTGACCGGTATGCCGAGCGCTCCCACCAGCAGGACGTGTCCCAACTTGTAGTGGCGGACTTCCACGTCGTCGCCTGCGGCCCGCAGCCGTTGCGCGAAGCGCTCGGTGTTGCCCGGATCGACGACGCTATCGCTGTCCCCAACCCCTAGCCACATCGGCGGCTCGTGCCCCGACACGAAGTGGATCGGCTGGCTTGCCGCGCGGACTGGTTCGGGGAATATCTTGCGCAGCACGTCGCTTTCCAGCGGCAGAAAGTCGTAGGGGCCAGCAAGACCGACTACGCCCGCAATCTCGTTCCGTGCCATCCCTTGTGCGCTTAAGTAGCGCGGATCGGTCGCCAATAGCGCAACAATCTGCGCCCCTGCCGAATGGCCCATCAAAATAAGCCGTCCGGTATCACCGCCGTACGCACGCGCATGATCCCTCGCCCAACGGACCGCCAACGCCGCGTCTTCCATGAACCCCGGGAATATCACCTCCGGATACGTCCGGTAGTCCGGCACGATCACCAGAAATCCCCGCGACGCCAGCGCCTCGCCCACAAACCGATAGTCGGCGCGCTCCCCGTTCTGCCAGCTTCCCCCATAGAAGAACACCACGACCGGCGTGCCTGCCGGTGAGGTTGCGCGCTGCGTTGGCACATAAACGTCGAGCCGTTGACGATCTGACTGCCCGTAGGCGAGATCGGTCGACGCCTCATAGGTGGATCGTGGCGTCAGTGCATTCACCAGATAGGCGGGACTGCACGCGGTAAGGGCCGCACCGGCTGAGGCGACCAACAGCAGCTTGCTGAGCAAGGTGCCTGACATTTTGGCTCCGTGACTTGGGTTGTTGACTTACGAACTGGACGATGACGCACGCGCGCCCGCCTTCATCGGCAGGCCAATAGCCACGGCACCGGGCGCACAGGTTCGAATACGTGCCAGATCGGCTTCCGGATGCAGGATGAACAAAAAAATGTCCATTTTCTTGACGACATCTGCATCCGCCGGGCTGCGCCACTCGTATACACACACATTGCCCCCATCGCCCCTGTCCGATGCCGGAGACCCTATGCTGCGAAACGCTTTGCTGGTATTCACTGCGATCGCTGGCCTGCTGCTGAGCGCCTGCTCGGGCGCGCCCGCCAACCCGAATCCCCTTGCGAATACCCCGCTACAGGTGGTGCCCGTCGATTTGCCACGCTATATGGGACGCTGGTACGTGATAGCCAATATCCCGTACTTTGCCGAACGAGATTTCGTGGGCAGCCGCGCCGAGTGGTATCTGCGCGAAGACGGCCGGATCGACGATCACTTTTATGGACGCAAAGACGGCTTCGACCAACCGGAAAGCCACTATCAATTCCTCGACAGTGTGGTGCCGGGCAGCGGCGGCGGGCGCTGGAGCGTTCGACTCTTCTGGCCGATTTACGTCTCGCAACTCACCTTGTATGTCGACCCGGACTATCGCTACACGTTGCTCGGTTACCCCGACAAGTCGCTTGGCTGGGTCTTCTCGCGCGAACCCATGATGGATGACGCCACCTATCACGGGCTGCTCGCGCGCTTTGAGGCGATGGGTTACGACACGTCCCGTTTTCGACGGGTGCCGCAGGTGAGCGAGCAACTTGGGCAGCCGGGCTTCGCTTCGCCCGGCGAAAAGGACTGACGCGTGGTCCCGACCTCCCCCCTGAGGACTACCCGCCGCCTCGCCCTCTCGTGGGTGTGCGCTGCCTCGCTGATCGCTGCCTGCTCGGTTTCCAATGCGCGGGCCGGGTGCCGCGACGACATCGCCGGAGCTCGCCACATCGGTGCGGGAGAATTCTGCGTGCTGGGCTTCTGCCTTTACCGGGCTGAGCTTTGGGCCCCCAAGGCGCCCGTGGCACCCCCTGCACCGTTGTCATTCGACATCCCGTTTGCGCTCTCGCTGACCTACGAACGTAGCCTTAGCGGTGCGCGCATCGTCTCGACGGGCATCGACGAGATTCAGCGACTGGCGACACAGCCGATCGCTGACGCGACGCTCTCGGCTTGGCGTGACGCGATGCGACGGGCGTTCGGTGATGTGTCTCGCGGGGACGAACTGTGTGGCGTCTATCTGCCCGGGCGTGGGGCGCGGTTCTATCTCAACGGGAACGTTTCGGCGGAAATTGACGATCCCGCCTTCGCGCAGGCGTTCTTCGGCATCTGGCTCGACCCACGCACCCGCGCGCCGTCGCTTCGCAAGCAATTGCTCGGCAGCAACTGATTTCGGAAAATTTGCATTCGGCTGCATCCGAATCGACATCTCGTGTGTAGAGAAGGTAGCGACCCGATATTCAGGGCGCCAAACGACTCGATCCGACACAGGAGTTTTGCCATGATGCGCATAGTCTCAGTCAGCCTCGCCGCCTCCACCCTGCTCGCCGCTTGCGCCCAGAACATGCCGATGACCGGCACCTCAGGTACGGCCGCCCCGGTGGCAGCAGCCGTCAAAGTCCCCGACGGCCACACGATTGCGCTGCAAACCGTCGGCAAAGGCGAAATTCTTTACGAATGCCGGGAAAAGAAAGACGCCGCAGGCCAGTGGGAATGGACATTCATCGGCCCGGATGCGGTGTTGACGGACCGGAGCGGCAACGCCGTCGGCAAATACTATGGCCCGCCCGCAACGTGGGAATCCAATGACGGCTCCAAAGTGACGGCCACACAGGTAGCGATATCGCCCGCCGGTGCCGGCAGCATCCCATTGCAATTGGTCAAGGCAAACCCGGCCTCCGGCCCCGGGGCCATGCAGGGGGTCACGTACATCCAGCGGCTTGCCACGCAAGGCGGGGTTGCGCCGGCGTCCGCTTGCGCCACGGCAACGAAGGGCGCCAAGGAGAAGGTGAAGTACCAGGCCGACTACATTTTCTGGAAAGCCGCTTGACACATGTCTGAGCGACGGGCATTTTGCGGAAGACGTAGTCGATCTGTATTCGCGTGCTTCGACATATCGCCGATGGTTTCCGAGAGGTGCCCGTGCACGACGAGAAGGATGATTTTGACTACGAATCATTGATTGCCGCGTGTGGCGGCAAGGATCGTAAGGCGCTCCAGCGGCTTTATGAGCGCGATGGCGCCTACCTTCTCGGCGTGGCCCAGCGCATCGTGCGCGACCGGCAGTTGGCCGAAGATGTCCTGCACGATGCCTTTGTCAGCCTCTGGACCAACGCGGCCAGCTTCGACGCCGCCCGTGGCTCGGGGCGGGGCTGGATTTTCAGCATCGTGCGTCATCAGGCGCTGAATGCCATTCGGGGCCGAGAGCGTGAGGTCGACGTGGACGACGAGACCCTCGATGCCCATGTGAGTGCCGACGCCATGCATGCGGAAGCTTCGAATTCATTTTCAGTCGATCCTCTGATGCTGGGCCGCCTCGGTGAATGTCTGGAACGGCTCGACGCGTCGCCACGTGCCAGCATTCTTCACGCCTATCTCGACGGCTATACCCACAGCGAAATCGCCGAGCGGCTTCGTTCACCCCTCGGCAGTGTCAAAGCGTGGGTACGGCGCGGTCTGCAATCGCTACGTGAGTGCATGGGATGACGCCAGAAGAACTTAACGCGCTCGACGATCTGGCTGGCGAATACGTCGTCGGCACCTTGCCATGGGCGCAACGGCAAGCGGTGCAAGCGCGGCTGCGCCACGAACCCGTGTTGGCTGCCAAAGTCGCCGAGTGGGAAGCGCGACTCCAGCCACTGGCCGACACCGTGGCGCCCTTGGCACCTTCAAAACAGCTTTGGCCGAGAATCCGCAGAAGCACGTCGACCATAGGCGCCGAAGGATGGCGTCGCTGGTGGAACGACGTGCGTTTCTGGCGAACCAGCGCTCTTGCCGGGTCGTTCGCAACGCTGGTGCTTGCGGTGGTTCTCGGTGTCCAGTTGCGCACGCCGGCACCGGTGCCGCAGTTTGTCGTTGTGCTCATGTCGCCGCAGGACAAGACACCCGCATGGCTCGTGCAAGTCGGTGCCAATCGTAAATTGCGCTTGATACCGCTGAAGTCGCAGGAAGTGCAACCCGCCAAGGCGTTGCAGTTCTGGACCAAGGCCGATGGCTGGTCTGCGCCGATGTCGTTGGGGCTGGTGCAAGCGGGCGAATCGCTGGAAATCTCACTCGACCGCTTGCCGCCGATGCAGCCCAATCAACTGTTCGAGATCACGCTCGAGCCGCCCAACGGGTCGCCGATCGGGCGTCCGACAGGGCCCATCCTGTCTATAGGGCGTGCGGTACCGACGACGTGACGCCATCGAGCGGCTTGGCGGGGAATCTGAGGCGAAATGCCGTGCCAGCAGTGGCGTCGCTTGTCGCAGACACCGAGCCGGCATGCAGCTCCATGATCGACTTGACGATGGCGAGTCCCAAGCCGGTGCCTGTGGTTCGCGTGCTGCCGTCGTTATGGCGTGACGGGTCCACGCGGTACAGGCGGTCGAAGATTCTCGGCAAGTGTATTTCGGGGATCACGTCGCCCTGATTGTGGACAGCAATTTCAGCACCGTCGGGGGACGCCGAGCACCGTATCGATATCGTGCTGCCGGGGCGCGAATGGCGAATCGCATTGGTCAGCAAGTTGGCCAGCGCGCGGCGCACCAACCCGCGATCGACGACGCAGACGGCATCGCCGCTGACTTGCATCGTCAGACCACCCTCCTCAGCCATCGGCGCAAAGTCCTCGGCAATCGACGATGCCAATTCGTGCAGTGCCGTGGGTTCCCGTTGCAATTTCGCGTGGGCGGCATCGGCACGCGCCAGAAACAGCATCGACGTGATCATGTGCGACAGGCGCTCGCACTCTTCGATGTTCGACGCGAGAATCGCTTTGTATTCCGCAGGCGTGCGTTCCCGTGAGAGGGCCACCTGAGACTCGCCCATCAGGTTCGATAGCGGTGTGCGCAGGTCATGCGCCAGATCGGACGAGAACTGCGAAAGCCGCGTGAACGAATCGTTCAGCCGGGCGAGCATGCGATTGAACGCGTGCGACAGGTCGCGCAGTTCTGCCGGGGTGTCGTCGTCCGCCAGCGGCTGGCCAAGGCGTTCGCTCGACACCTGCTCGGCGGCCTGCGTGAGTGTGCGCAAGGGTTTCAACCCGAGGGTCACCAGCCAATACGCCATGGCCGCCACCAGCAACGTACCCACGATCAGTGCGACCACCGCCGTGAGCGCGAAGCTGGCCAGCACGTTGACCTGCTCTCTCGGGTCGAGCTGCACGACGATCATGACGTGCTCGCCGCCTTGTCCGATGACGTCGTCAGCCGCCACGTAACGCAGCCGGACGCCCAATTCGGCGTTGGCGATCTTCTGCACATGGCGCTCGTGCGGAATGTTGTGGCTGTCGACGTACGTCAGCGCCGTCGCCGGGGGGCGATAGCCACGACTCGCGATCAACGGCTTCCCGCTGGCATCGAGCACAGCAAAATCGAGGTTCTGATGCCCGTGCGTCGCGTCGTACCATCGGCGCGGATTGGCACCGATCTCCGACTTGTCCGTGATCCCCCTTAGCTCAGAGCGCAGCGAACTGACCGTGCCGAGAAGATCCTGATGCGCGCGTGCGCGCAGCTGTTCCGCCAATGCGAAGTAGAGATACAGGCCCATGAGCGCCAGCACCGTGAACATGCAGCCAGCGATAAACAGCGTGAGTCTGGCGCGCATCGACCGGGCATGTCGCAGCGGTTCGGCAGCGTTCGTCATGATTCGCGAGGCTCGCGAAGTTCCAGCACGTAGCCCATGCCTCTGACGGTATGAATCATCTTCGTGGCAAACGGATCATCGATCTTGGCGCGAAGGCGTCGCATCGTCACGTCGACGATATTGGTATCGCTGTCGAAGTTGACGTCCCACACCTGCGACGCAATCAAGCTTCTCGGCAGAATCTCGCCGTGGCGCCGCATCAACAACGCCAGCAACAGGAACTCCTTGGCCGTCAGCGTAATGCTCGTGCCTTGACGCACCGCCTTGTGACCGAGCAGATTCAATTCGAGATCGCCGATCTGCAAGACGTCGGGCTCGCGTGTGCGCCCGCGTCGCAAAATGGTCCGCACGCGCGCCAGCAACTCGGCAAACGCGAACGGCTTCGTCATATAGTCGTCGGCGCCCAGATCGAGCCCCTTGATGCGCTCGTCGAGGTCGTCACGCGCGGTCAGAAACAGCACCGGCGTGTGGCGGCGCGCCCGGAGTTCAGCCAGTACCTGCCAGCCGTCCTTGCCCGGCAGCATGACGTCGAGGACCACGAGGTCGTACGCGAGCGTCGTGGCCATGTGAAGACCGTCAATGCCGTCGACGGCGAGGTCGACGACATAGCCGGCCTCCGTCAGCCCCTTCTTCAGGTACTGCCCCGTCTTGTGCTCGTCCTCGACGACAAGAATGCGCATTTCGTTCCTAAGGTGATATTGAACAACTAACTCTGCCGACGGAATTTTCGTCCCATCCGGGCAACCCACCGATTGGCCATACCGCCCTGCGGCTCGCGCCGGCAGACGGCGCGATAGAGCACGGGCAGCACCAGCAAGGTCAGCATGGTGGACGACAGAATGCCACCAATGACGACGGTCGCCAGCGGGCGCTGCACCTCGGCACCGGTCCCGGTGGCAATCGCCATCGGCACGAAACCGAGCGACGCGACCAGCGCCGTCATCAGCACCGGGCGCAGACGCGTCAGCGCACCTTCCCGAACCGCCACGTCCAGCGGACTTCCACCGTCGCGCAGATTCCGGATGAAGGATATCAGCACCAGACCGTTGAGCACCGCCACACCGGAAAGCGCGATAAACCCTACCGCTGCCGTGATGGAGAGCGGAATGCCGCGCAACCACAGCGCGACTAACCCGCCGCTCAGGGCAAACGGGATGCCCGTGAACACGATCAGGCCGTCACGCACGTTATTGAACATGGCAAACAGCAGCGCAAACACCAGCAACAACGCTACCGGCACGACGATCTTCAGCCGGTCGGACGCCGACTGCAACTGCTCGAACTGGCCGCCCCAGGCCGTCCAGTACCCGGCAGGCAGCGCCACCTTCTCGATCTCGACGCGCGCGTCTTCCACAAACGACCCCAGATCGCGCCCGCGCACATTGGCACTCACCACGATTCGGCGTTTGCCGTTCTCGCGGCTGATCTGGTTCGGGCCCGGGCTCAGATCCAGCGTGGCGACTTCGGACAGCGGAATGAACGCGGCACGTTGCATTGCCGGGTCGCCCGCGACGCCGTCGCCGCGTGGCGTTGCCGTCGTTGCTGCGGGAAGCGAAATCGGCAGGCGCCGGATCGCATCGAGGTTCTCGCGCACGTTGTCCGACAGGCGCACGACGATGCTGAACCGACGGTCACCCTGAAACAGCGTACCTGCCGTCTGCCCGCCAAGCGCGGCGGCAACCGTGTCCTGCACATCTGCGACGTTGATGCCGTAACGCGCGATCTTTGCCCGGTCGATGTTGATCGTCAGCATCGGCAGCCCCGACGTCTGTTCGACCTTGACTTCCGTCGCGCCCGGAATCGCCTGCAAACGCGTGCTCATGCGCCCGGCCACTTCGTTCAGCACGTTCATGTCGTCGCCGAATATCTTCACGCCCACATCGCTGCGCACACCGGAAATCAACTCATTGAAGCGAAGCTGGATCGGTTGCGAGAACTCGTAGTTGCTGCCCGGGATCGATTGCGCGACGCGGGTAACCTCTTCAATCAATTGCTCGCGCGTCTTGCTCGGATCCGGCCATGCGTTCTTCGGCTTGAGCATGATGTAGCCATCGGAAATGTTCGGCGGCATCGGGTCCGAGGCGACTTCTGCGGTGCCGGTTCGCGCAAACACGCGCTCGACTTCCGGCAACTGCGCAATCAACGCCTTCTCCAACTGCTGCTGCATCTGCACCGACTGCGTGAGACTGGTGCCCGGAATGCGTAATGCCTGAATCGAGAGATCGCCTTCATTGAGATTCGGCATGAATTCGCTGCCCAGACGAGATGCCAGACTGAACGTCATGAGCACGGCGACGACGGCACCCGCCAGCACGATGCGAGCGTTCCCGAAAGCCCAGTCAAGCGCGGGCTCGTACAGGCGCCGCGCCGCGCCCATGACACGGTTTTCTTTCTCTTCAACCCGATTGCCGATAAAGGCCGCGACCGCCGCAGGAATGAATGTCACCGACAGCACCATAGCTGCGCCCAACGCCATGACCACGGTGATCGCCATCGGGTGGAACATCTTCCCTTCGACACCCGTGAGCGCAAAGATCGGCAGATAGACCACCATGATGATGGCCTGTCCGAACAGCAACGGGCGTCTGGCTTCACGCGCTGCGCCGTAGACCTCATGCAAGCGCTCCTGCATGGTGAGCGGCCGGCCATGTGCCCGCTGGGCATGCGCGAGCCGTAACACGCAGTTCTCCACGATCACCACCGCGCCGTCAACGATGATGCCGAAGTCGAGTGCGCCAAGGCTCATCAGATTGGCGCTGACCCGGCCGGCCGCCATGCCGGTAAAGGTCATCAGCATGGACAACGGGATCACGAGCGCGGTGATCAGTGCGGCGCGCAGATTGCCAAGGAACAGGAAGAGAATCGCGATCACCAGCGCCGCGCCTTCGAGCAGGTTCTTCTTGACGGTCGCAATCGCCTTTTCTACCAGCACGGTGCGGTCGTACACCGGGATGGCAGAGACGCCGGGCGGCAGGCTCTTGTTGATGGAGATCATCTTTTCCGACACCGCGCGCGACACGGTGCGGCTGTTCTCGCCGATCAGCATGAACACCGTGCCGAGCACGACTTCGCGGCCGTTCTCCGTGGCCGCGCCGGTGCGTAGCTCACGCCCGAGGGAGACCTCTGCAACGTCCTTCACCCGTACCGGAACACCGTTGACGTTGTTGAGGACGACGTTGCCGATGTCCTCCGCGTTTTCCACTTGCGCAGGCACGCGAACCAGATACTGTTCGCCGCGACGCTCGATGTAGCCCGCCCCGACGTTGGCGTTATTGCGCTCCAATGCGCGCACGACGTCGGTAAACGTCAGCCCGTAAGCGATCAGCCGCGCCGGGTCCGGGGCAATCTGATATTCCTTGGCGAAGCCGCCAATCGTATTGATCTCGGTGACGCCGGGCACGCTGCGCAGTTGCGGTTTGATGATCCAGTCCTGCACTTCGCGCAGGTCGGTCGACGTGTAGGGGGTGTTGTCGGGCTTGCGCGCGTCAGGCGCAGCTTCAACTGTCCAGAGATAGATTTCCCCGAGCCCGGTGGAGATCGGCCCCATCTCCGGGTTGATGCCGGCAGGCAATTTCTCGCGGGCCTGTGCGATGCGCTCGCCCACGAGTTGACGGGCGAAATAGATGTCGGTGCCGTCCTTGAAGATGACTGTGACCTGCGACAGGCCGTAGCGCGACATCGAGCGCGTTTGCTCAAGCCCCGGCAGACCCGACATCGCGGTCTCGATCGGATAGGTGACACGTTGCTCCGCTTCGAGCGGCGAGTATCCCGGGACATTGGTGTTGATCTGCACCTGCACGTTGGTGATGTCAGGCACCGCGTCGATGGGCAGCCGCTGATAGGCAAAGACACCGGCAATGGCGACGGCGAGCGTGACGATTAACACCAGCCAGCGGTGCGCAATCGAGAACTGAATAATGCGTTCGAACATGCGTCTGGCTCCGGGGTTCAGTGGCTGTGCTCAGCCGTGCTCTTGCCGAGTTCGGCCTTGAGTACAAAGCTGTTGGCGGCCACGTAGGGAGTGTCGGGTGCCAGCCCGCTGACGATTTCGACGTGCGTGTCGTCGCGGCGCCCGGTTTTCACGGGCGTGG
The DNA here is from genome assembly GCF_002179865.1 of Pandoraea sp. PE-S2R-1. Lineage (NCBI taxonomy): Bacteria > Pseudomonadati > Pseudomonadota > Betaproteobacteria > Burkholderiales > Burkholderiaceae > Pandoraea > Pandoraea sp. PE-S2R-1. The sequence goes on from NZ_NGUR01000009.1 coordinate 221,723, forward strand.
CGACAAACCCCTGTGCGGTCTTGACGAAGACGACCGTGCGGCCCTCGACGGTCTGAATCGCCGCCTCGGCAACCGCCACCGGCACATTGACCTGACTCGTACCGATGAAGACGTTCACGAACACGCCGGGACGCCACATGCGGTCCGGATTCTCAAGCGATACCCGCGCCTTGGCGGTGCGAGTCTGTTCGCCCAGCAGCGAGCCGACGTAGGCCACCGTACCCTTCGCCTGCGAGTCGAAAGCGGTCGAGCGCACGGTCACCGGGGTACCCACGCGCACCGCACCGAGCGATTGCGACGGCACGGCGATCTCTGCCCACACCGTGCCCATGTCGGACAGCGTGAACAGGTTGGCCGTCTCCGTGACGGCTTCGCCCAGCGCAGCGTGCTTCTCCACGACGGTGCCGTCGAACGGCGCACGCAGTTCAATCCGGTTCAACCCGTCACCGGACGCAGCGCTCGCGCCCACGGCACTCAACTTCTGCCGGGCATTGCGCACCGCAATGTCCGCTTCCCGCAAGACCTGTTGTGCCGCGATGAAGTCCTGCTCCGCCGAGATCTTTTCTTCCCACAGCATCTTTTCACGCTCGTATGTCTTGAGCGCACCGGCTCTGCGTTCCTGCGCGGTGAGCAGTTCCGCGCGCTGTTCCGACACTTGTGTGCTGGACAGCACCGCGAGCACGTCACCCCGTTTGACCTGCTGCCCGAGACTCACGTTGACCCGCTCGACAACGCCCGGCACGCGCGGCACCACGTGCGCCGTCCGGTCCTCGTTGAAGCGAACTTCGCCGGGCAATTCCATTTGCTCGGATATCTGAGCCGCCCCCGCTGTCTTGATCTCGATGCCCGCTGCCGCCTGTTGCGCGTCGGTCAGCGTCACACGTTCCTCGCCACCGGCGTTGGCCTCGTCGGCATGGTCGTCATGATCGTCGTCGCCCTCACCGTGGGCGGCGCCCGACGCCTTCGCGTCGCCGTGACCGGCATGCCCGTCCTGCTTCGCCGCGTTGGCGACCTTCGGGTCGGGCGTCGACGGCGTTTGACGCCCGTCGGCACGCATGACGCTGACACCGATACCCACACACAGTGCGGCGATGCCGCCAAAAACGATCCACTTCTTTGCTCGTTGCACGAGGATTCCTCACTGATATTGCGGTTGGGTCAGGCGATCGGCCGACAGGAGCGAAACGCCGTCGACGCTGCCACCCACGGCAAGACCGACGGTGGCGTAGGCGCTGTACGCGCCAGCGACAGAAGTGATGTACTGAGAGCGAGCCATCGCGAGCGTGCGTTGCGCGTCCAGCACGTCGAGGAAACCGAATTTCCCGAGCAGGAAGCCGCGCCGCGTGGCGTCATAGGCGCTCTGCGCTTGAGGCAGGATGTCTTCCCGGAGCCTGCGGGCGGCTTCGCGCGCCGCCGTGAACTCCGCATAGGCGCTCGTGAGCGTCTGCTGCTGTTGCTGGCGAACCCCGAGGTAGGCGTCACGTGCGATGTCAGCGCGTTGTGCGGCCTCCAGCGTGGCACCGCGCCGGGTGTCGAAAATCGGCAAGGGAATCGAGAGCCCGACGACCGCCTGATTGTCTGTGCGTGCCCCGTCGGTCACGCGCTTCAGACCGAGGGTGACGCTCAGGTCGGGAATGCGCTGCGCGCGCTCCAGTTTCGCGAGCGCGTCACGACGCTGGATTTCCTCACTCGCCGATCGCACCGCTGGCGTGGTGTCGAGCGCCGCCGCGAGGCGCGACCACTCCGGCAGCATCGGCAGCGACTCCAGACTGCCGGACAGCGTGCCGGGCAACTGCCCCTCGGCCACGCTCAGTACCTGCGCGAGCCGTGCGCGAGCGCGGTCCCGGGCGGCATTCGCGCTGGCCAGTTCGATCTGTGCATTGTTCGCGGCGATTTGTGCGCGCCCTTCGTCGACGGGCGAGACCTTCCCGGCTTTGACTCGCCGCTGCACCGCCACGAAAGTTTCCTGCGCGATGCTGGCCGTCTGCGTGGCCAGCTCGACCAGTTCGGTGCTCGCCAGCGTCTCGAAATAGCGCACGACGACCTCGCTGCGTACCGAGGCTTCGCTCGCTTGTGCGTCCAGCTCGGCCGCTCGCTGTGCCGCCGACCCGGCCTCGACACGCCATTGGCGTTGTCCACCGAGTTCGATCGGCTGCGTGAGTTGTGTCGTCGTCGTGCGCGCGGTGCTGCGAAAGTCCTCCTGAAGGACCGACAGCGAGGGATTCGGCCGCGCGCCAGCTTGCATGAGCGCGCTCGACTGCGCATCGATTTCGCGGCGCGCGACTTTCAGTCCGATGTTGTTCTCGAGCGCGCTCTGCATGGCTTGCGCCAGCGTGAACGATGTGACGGAGCCGGGTGCGCTGACGGCGGGCTGTGCATTTGCCGGGGCGATACCGAGCAACAGCACGGCAACACACGTTGCGTAGAGGGTGGTCTTCATGGGCGCAGAGAGAGCCGGCGCGCAGGCGGGAATCGATCGTGGCGGATCGGCGAGCGCGGTCGGACAGGGAAAGGGGAGCCCGGACGAGAGGGACCGGACAGCGGGCATCGTAAGCACCCGCCGCGATCACCAACATGAAACGGGGATTACATTTTTGTCATCTTCAGACGACGGCCGTCAGGGATGGCCGCTGCCGTCCGACGCCCGGGCGAGACGCGCCCCCGCAACGGCGCGCTGACCGGCCTCAGTTGGCATCGGGTCGATGGCACCGTACATGGTGTTCAGCCACTGCGTCAGACGTAGTTCGGCGAAGTACACCTGACCGCCTTCTAAGTGCAGACTGCGGCCGAACGTACCGTCTGCCCGCCCTGTGAACTCGTGCTCGCCCGGTGGAAGGTCGAGCACGAGATAGGTCATGGGCGCGAGATCACCGGCGTGAGTGCTGCCCACGTCCACCGGCGTGGTACGCCGGGGGTCCGTGGTACGGGAGCGCACGAGATAAACGCGCGCGATGTCGGCCGGCGGCGCCACGAATGCCTTGGCTTGCCCATCGGCGTCGCGGCTCTCCATCGGCACCGAGACACATTGCGATGGCTTGCCCAACCAGCGACATGGGACGAAGGCTTCGGCCTGCGCGCTTTGTGCCGTTGCTGCCAGCGCGACAGCCACGAGCGTCGCGGCGGGCGCGAATGAGAGAAGACGCCGACGCATGACGTCACTCGACCAGAGGCAGTTTCGGATACACCGAATCGGGCTGGTTCAGCAGGCCTTGTTCTGCCGCGGCTTCCAGCTCCTTTTGCACTTGCTCGCGGGTCATCTTCGACGACGACTGCGTGCCTTGCAGTGCCTTGAGGTTCGACGGCACCGGCACGCCGTTGGCATGCACGTCCTTCAGTTGCTTCGCAACATCGTCACGCGCGACGGCCGGCCCCGTGTCGGCGGCGAACGGCGGCACATTGTTGTCATAGCGGGCAGTGGCCTGTACGGACATCGACAGCAACGCGCTGGCACTGAGGGTGGAGATGATGAGGATGCGTTTGATCATGGTGATACCCCTTGGGTTGAGATGACTCGGGAAGACGTCAGTCCCTGTGGAACTGTTGGGTACCATCGTAAGCAGCCGCAGCAAACAGCAAGATGAACCGGGGATTACGGTTTTGTCATGAAGATGACAAGGAGCGACAAGCCAAAGATGACCATCGCATGACGCGTCAATCGATGCTCACACCGAGCGAAATCATGACCTATAGTCGTTACTCCAGTAGCGCCGGATAGCCCCCCCTCCGCCGGCAGGCTATGCCTCGAAAACTCGCTGGCGGGCAGTATCGACTAGGAGCAGAGCATGAGCGATAAACCGACAGTCATTCTGGTTCACGGTTTCTGGGGAGGTGCGGCCCATTGGGCGAAAGTCATTGTCGAATTGACGCGCAAGGGCTACACGTCGATTCACGCGGTTGAAATGCCACTCACTTCGCTTGCCGACGATGCGGAGCGTACGCGCAAAATGATCGCGCAGCAGAAAGGTCCGGTCTTGCTCGTCGGCCATTCCTATGGAGGCGCCGTGATCACCGAGGCCGGTGATCAGCCGAACGTGATCGGGCTGGTCTACATTGCCGCGTTCGCACCCGACGCGGGGGAGAGCCCCGGCGGCATTACCGAGCAGCATCCCCCCGTCGCCGTGCCGAATCTTGCGCCGGACAGCGATGGCTATCTGTGGATCAAGGCCGATAAGTTTCGCGAGAGCTTCTGTCAGGATCTGACGCCGGAAGAAGGCCTCGTGATGGCTGTCACCCAGAAGGCCCCCCTCGCGTCGACATTCGGCGACACCATTACCGCACCGGCGTGGAAGAAAAAACCGTCGTGGTATCAGATCTCCAGCGATGACCGGATGATCTCACCGGAGAACGAGGCGATGATGTCGGCGCGGCTCAACGCGAGGAAGGTGATCACCCTGGCAGCAAGTCACGCATCGCTGGCGTCGAAGCCGGTCGACGTCGCCGCGCTCATCGACGAGGCGGCATCAACGCTTGCCAACGCCTGAGGCTTCCAATGACGGGCACCCCCGGATAACGGGGGTTAACGTTAGTTCCACCTAGCAACAGAGAACGTGTCAAACGCTCCTAATCGTCGGGTTTTGTCGGGCACTACCATGACTTCACCCTAAAACGAAAATCAGGAGACATGGCATGCTTCACGACCTTCCCGCCCGGCCCGAGACCGTGCATTGGGGCTACTTCGACGCGACCCAGCGACCCGCACTGACGGTGAAAAGCGGTGATCTGATTCGCGCCGAAGCCGTCACGCATCACGCGGGCGACGCCCCCGATCTGATGATGGACGCCGCCGTGCGTGCCATCTACGACACGATTCCCCACGAAGACCGCAACCCCGGCGTGCACATCATGACCGGCCCGATCTTTGTCGAAGACGCGAAACCGGGCGATATGCTCGAAGTTCGCTACCTTCAGATGATTCCCCGCTTCCGTTACGGCGCGAACGTGGCCGCCCATTGGGGGCAGCTGTACGACGATTTCAAGAAAGAGCGCGTCACCATCTACGAGCTCGACAATCGCTCGAACACCGCCCACGCCCTCTTCGCCTTCGACTACCCGGGCAAGCTCACCACGCCGGGCAAGATCGTCGATCACCGGGAGTGCTGCAAACAACCCGCACTGGCAGGGGTACGCGTCCCTGTGCGCCCGCACTTGGGCACTGCCGGGGTTGCACCGGATGCCAAGGGGCGCGTGACCACGGTCGAGCCCGGACTGCATGGCGGCAACATCGATAACTGGCGCATCGGTGCCGGTGCCACGATGTACTACCCGGTGCAGGTCGACGGCGCACTCTTCTCGATCGGTGACCCGCATATTTCACAAGGCGACGGCGAGATCAGCGGCACTGCCATTGAGGCCTCGCTCAATGTGCTGTTCCAGATCGTGCTGCGCAAGGACTTCCACTTCCCGTCGCCCCTGCTCGAGACGCCGGACTGCTGGATCGTCCACGGCTTCCATCCCGACCTTGACGAGGCAGGCAAGAACGCTGGCCGCGATATGGTCCAGTTGCTGACGGAGCAGCAGGGCCTCTCGCGCGACGACGCCTACTCGCTGATGAGCGTTGCCGCCGACTTCGGCGTCACGCAGGTGGTCGACGGCACACAGGGTATCCATTGCACGATGCCGCGCAGCATCTTCCCACCCGAAGAAACGGACGCGATGGCGGCGGCCCGGCAATCGACAAAGTCATCGACGAAACCGTAAGGAACCCACGCCATGCAATACGTCTACATCGGGCGCAATGAAATCGTCGCCCTGCTCGTCGGGCTGGTCACGGGCACGCTGTACTCGTGGCTCAACCTGCCGATTCCGGCGCCGAACGTCGCCGGGGGTATTTTCGCCATCGTGTTCACCTACCTTGGCTATCTCATTGTTCAGGCTTGGCGCCGCTCGGTGACGTTCGGCCGCCCGCCCGCCGAGGACGTGCCGCACACGCGACCGGTCCGGTCATCCTGAGGAAAACATCATGGTAGAGCTCACGCTGGGCGCCACCGAGCTTCAGGCGGCCGCCGTCGGTCTGGTCACCGGCATCGTCTACACAAGCGTGCGGGCACCGATTCCCGCGCCAAATGTGCTCGGCGGTATTTTCGCCATCTTCGGTACGTTTGTCGGCTTTGTGCTCGTCGCCGCGATGCGAGGCCAATTGCACTTCGGCTAGCGGGATTGCATCATTGACGGCAATTGCCGGGCCGGTGGCATCGCAGGTTGCCCCGGCCCGGCGTCCATGTCACCCATGCAGGAGATTGGTCTTGGATCGCGCGCACTTTTCAACCGAGTCCTACGCTCATGACCAGCGGGGCCCCGCCTGGCAAGCCCGGTTGCTCGACGCGCGTCTGCATTTTCGCTCGCCTGCCCCTGAGCAACCGCTGCACGGCACCCTGCTCTCGCATCGCACACCCGCAGGCATCGAGGTGTCCGTCATCGCTGCCACGCCGCAAGTCGTGTCCGCCCGCGCGGGCGGCGAGCGTGGCTATCTGCTCATCATGTTGCTCGACGGGCAGGCAGAACTCACGGGAAGCGTGATCGACGAGCCGCTGGCGACGGGCGAGATTGCCTGCATTCCGGCGATGGAAAGCGTCGATTTCGTGGCGCGGACGCCTTTTCGTATCGTCACGCTGCATATTCGGCACGCGCTGATCGCGCCTCGGCTGGCAAGCGCGCCGCTGGCCGGCACGTGCAAGCTGCCGCCGTCGGTCGGCGGCCTCTTCGGCAGTCTGCTCAGAACGATTGCCGATCAACTCGACGCCATGGCCGAGCCCGATGCGCAGGCCCTCGAACCGGTCGAAGGCGTCTTGCTTGAGTTGCTGGCGTCGGCGCTAGTGGCTGCCAAGCCCCATGCGACGTCGGGGCTGTCGTCCTCGCGATCGGCCATGTTCGCGCGTATTTGTCATCGTGTTCAGGCACGGCTTGCGGAGCCCGACCTGTCGTTGTCGGCCATTGCCAGTGACGAGCACATCTCGGATCGCTATCTGCGAAAACTGTTCGAAGACTCGGGCCACAGCTTTTCGACGTATCTGCGCAATAGCCGTCTGGAACGATGTCACGCGGATCTCGCGAACCCGGTCTACGACCAGTTGTCCGTGTCGGATATTTGCTACCGATGGGGCTTCAACGATCCGTCGTATTTCAGCCAAGCGTTTCGGGAACGATTCGGCGTGTCGCCGAAAGCCTATCGCGAGCAAAGCGTGAAGGCGCGCACCCTGCCCGCCCGCGCACGTATTTCCCGGGGGCATCCCGACTTCCCCTCGGCGACGTTGCAACGCGGTGCCGGATTGATGGCAGATACGGTACGCACTGCGCACCGTTCCGCTACCGAAGGCCATGACGGTAACGCAGCGCATGCCAATTTGCCTCACGCGGCGGGACAGCATCACTATTTGCGCGCAACACGCGAGTCGGTGCACTGGGGATATTTGAGTCACGATCTGCCACCGGTGCTGACGGTCGACTCCGGCGATACCGTCACGATCGAGACGCTGACCCAGCACGCCACCGACGACTGGGAACGCATGGTGCAGGGCGACCCGGGCGCCGAGAGCGTCTTTCACTGGACGGCCACGCAGAAGAACGTCGACCGGCGAGGCGCTGGCCCAATGGATGCGTCTGTCTACGGGCGCGGCGCTGGAGAAGGCTTCGGCGTGCATATCTGCACGGGCCCGATCGCCGTCAAGGACGCCATGCCGGGCGACGTGCTGGAAGTCCGCATTCTCGACTTGCAGCCGCGCCCCAGCGCCAATCCGGCCTATGCGGGCAAGGCCTTCGGCGCGCACGCGTCGGCGTGGTGGGGATTTCACTATCAGGACATGCTGACGGCACCGCGTGAGCGCGAAGTCGTGACCGTCTTCGAGATCGACTGCGAACGTAACGATGGCGTCGCCCGCGCGCTCTACAGCTTCCGCTGGACGCCGCAGCGCGACCCGTTCGGTGTGGTGCACACGACCATCGACTACCCGGGCGTGCCCGTCGACCATACGAAGATTACGAAGAATCACCGCGCACTGAAGGATGTCGAGATCCCGCTGCGGCCGCACTTCGGCGTACTCGCCGTTGCGCCCGCGCAAGACGGTCTGATCGACTCGATTCCACCGTCGAGCTATGCGGGCAATCTGGACAACTGGCGTGTCACGCGCGGGGCCAGCGTGTTCTTGAAAGTGGCGGTGCCCAATGCCTTGCTGTCGATCGGCGACCCGCACGCGTCGCAAGGCGATGCCGAGCTGGGCGGCACGGCCATCGAATGTTCGCTCACTGGCAAGATTCAGTTGATCTTGCACAAGAAGGCGGCGATCCCCGCCAATGCGCCGTTTGCCGACCTCACGTATCCGCTGGTGGAAACCGCGCAGGAGTGGATCGTGCACGGCTTCAGTTCACCGAACCACCTCGCCGAGCTGGGGCAGAAGGCGCAAAGCCAGATCTACCTGAAGTCGACGCTTGACAGCGCCCTGCGTGACGCCTTTTACAAGGCGCGCCGGTTTCTGATGCAAGTGAACGGGCTGACGGAAGACGAGGCGAACGCGATCCTCTCCGTTGGTGTCGACTTCGGCGTCACGCAAGTGGTGAACGGCAACTGGGGCGTGCACGCCATCATTCGGAAGTGCCTGTTTCCGTCCTGATACGTCTGTCCTGAACGGCTACCGCCACACCGTCGCTACGGCGGCCGTCAGCAAGGCGACGGCGAGTGCGACGCCCGCCACACTGACAACATGCGCCATCACAAACGCGTTTGCCGATACCGGGGACTGATCCGGCGAATGTCCGCGCCTGGGCTCTTGCGGCGAGTCGATTTGAAATTGAGGCATGACGTAGCTCCTTTGATGGAGCCATCGTAATTAGCGCTCGACCATTCGAACAGCACATGGCAGGATATTTCAATGATGACAAATTCGAATGACTGATCATGAATGCGTTAGATATCGATGCCGTGCGGGCCTTTGTGCTGACGGTCGAACTCAAGAGCTTCACCCGGGCGGCCGAAGTGCTGAACTCCACCCAGTCGGCGGTCAGCGTCAAGATCAAGCGGCTGGAGGCGACACTCGGACACCGGCTGCTAGATCGCACGCCGCGTCAGGTCCGGCTGTCGGCAAGCGGACTCGCCTTTCTGGCGCCTGCCCGCGCGCTCGTCAGTGCCCATGAAACGGCGCTACAGGCATTCAGCGTTCAGACCCGGCGGTTGACTATCGGCATCAGCCACCATCTGGTCGGCGCCAATCTCCCCTTGTTGATACGACGCATGCACGACGCGGACCCCGGCGTGATTGTCGAGCTTCGCATTGCACCGTCGCGCGAATTGCTCGAATGCTACGACGCGACCGAGATCGACGCGTGCATTGTGCTGCGCCACGACACGCGGCGTCTCGACGGCGAGCGCATCATGGCGCAATCGTTCGGCTGGATGGCGGCGACGGACTTCGAACCGAGTGCCAACGGCGGGCTGCCGCTCGCGACGCAAGCCAAGCCGTGCAGCGTGCGCGCGATGGCCGTGAGCGCACTGGATGCTGCTGGCGTCGCGTGGCACGAAGTCTTTGTGGGGGGCGGTGTCGGCACGATTGGGGCCGCCGTGACCGCCGGGCTGGCCGTCGCGGCACTCGCCCACCGTGTTGCCCCGGTCGGGACCGTCGACGTGGGGCAGCGTCTTGGCCTCCCCCCGTTACCCGTGCGAGACGTGGTGCTGCACACCGGGCTCACCGATGCGCAGGCCAGACGCACGCTTCAGACGCTGAGCGCAGCGTTGCGAACGACCTGAGTCGTGAGGTGAAGGGAGATGCCTCGCTTTTGACCTGCTTTTGACCTGCTTTTGACCGGCTAATGCCGCTTAGAGATATCGATCCGAGAATCGATTATTGGATTGCAGCCCGATGTCATTTTTATACTGCAAACCAGTCTGGCACTCGACGATCAAGAGTGCCAATCGCTACCGATTTCTTATCTCTCTCCACCATCAAGCAGAAGCAAAAGGAAACGTCATGAGCCTTCGTCCCTTACAGGATCGCGTCATCGTCAAGCGTCTCGATCAAGAGACCAAGACAAGTTCGGGCATCGTGTTGCCCGATAGCGCCGCAGAGAAACCGGATCAAGGCGAAGTGCTCGCCGTGGGACCCGGCCGCCGCGACAAGGATGGCCGTCATATCGAACTCGACGTCAAGATCGGCGACCGTGTGCTGTTCGGCAAGTACGGCGGTCAGGTCGTCAAGGTCGACGGCAACGAACTGCTCGTCCTGCGCGAAGAAGACATCATCGCTGTCGTCGCCGCGCACTAATCCCCATTCATTTCTCTATTCAAAAAGGCGCAACCCATGGCAGCCAAAGACATCGTATTGCGCGACGCCGCACGCGCGAAGCTCGTTGAGGGTGTGAACATCCTCGCCGACGCCGTGAAGGTCACCCTCGGTCCGAAAGGCCGCAATGTCGTGCTCGAACGCAGTTTCGGCGCACCGGTCGTCACCAAGGACGGCGTATCCGTCGCGAAGGACATCGAGCTCGCCGACAAGCTTCAGAACATTGGCGCACAGCTCGTCAAGGAAGTCGCCTCGAAGACCAGCGATCTCGCGGGCGACGGCACCACGACGGCGACCGTACTGGCACAGGCCATCGTGCGTGAAGGCCAGAAGTACGTGGCCGCCGGGCTCAACCCGCTGGATCTGAAGCGCGGCATCGACCGTGCGGTCGGCGTGGCGGTCGACGCCTTGCGCGCCATCAGCAAGCCCACGACCACCAGCAAAGAAATCGCGCAGGTCGCGACTATCTCCGCCAATGGCGAAGAATCGATCGGTCAGCGCATCGCCGAGGCCATCGATCGGGTGGGCAAGGAAGGCGTGATCACGGTCGAAGACGGCAAGACGCTCGCTGACGAACTGGACGTGGTCGAAGGGCTCCAGTTTGATCGCGGTTATCTGTCGCCCTACTTCGTCAACGATCCCGACAAACAGATTGCGGCGCTGGAATCGCCGTTCGTGCTGCTGCACGACAGGAAGATCAGCAATATCCGCGATCTGCTGCCGTTGCTGGAGCAAGTCGCCAAGGCGGGCCGTCCGCTGCTCATCATCGCGGAAGACGTGGAAGGCGAAGCGCTCGCCACGCTGGTCGTGAACAACATTCGCGGCATTCTCAAGACGGTTGCCGTCAAGGCGCCGGGCTTCGGTGACCGCCGTCGCGCGTTGCTCGAAGACATTGCCATTCTCACTGGCGGTCAGGTGATCGCCGAAGAAACCGGGCTGTCGCTGGAAAAGGCAACGCTCGCCGAGCTGGGACAAGCCAAACGTATCGAAGTCGGCAAGGAAAACACGACCGTCATCGACGGCGCCGGTGAGGCCGTCAACATTCAGGCACGCGTCAAACAGATTCGCGTGCAGATCGAAGAAGCCACGTCCGACTACGATCGCGAGAAGTTGCAGGAGCGCGTGGCCAAACTGGCGGGCGGCGTGGCCGTTATCAAAGTCGGCGGCGCCACTGAAATCGAGGTCAAGGAAAAGAAGGATCGCGTCGACGACGCCCTGCATGCCACCCGGGCGGCGGTGGAAGAAGGCATTGTGCCGGGCGGTGGCGTGGCGTTGATCCGTGTGCGCGACAAGGTGCGCGAAGTGCGCGGCGACAACGCCGATCAGGACGCCGGCATCAAGATCGTGCTGCGTGCGCTGGAAGAACCGTTGCGTCAGATCGTGGCCAACGCGGGCGATGAGCCGAGCGTCGTCGTCGCGAAGGTGGCACAAGGCAGCGGCAATTTCGGCTACAACGCCGCGATTGGCGAATACGGCGATCTGGTCGAACTGGGGGTGCTCGATCCGACCAAGGTCACACGCACGGCGTTGCAGAACGCGGCTTCTGTCGCCGGCTTGCTGCTCACCACCGACGCGACTATCGTCGAATCGCCGAAGGCAAGCGCACCGGCGCTACCCGGCGCCGGCGGCGCGGGTGGATCTGATTTCGGCTTCTAAGCCAAACTAAGATCGCCTGAACACCATCAGCCGTAAAGACAACGGGCCCCATCCGACAAGGCATGGGGCCCGTTACTGTAAGGGGATTGCCCCCCGATCTCAGAACCGATGCTGGACGCCGATCTGCACGCCTTGCGCATCGGCACCCGGGTAGGCGACGGCCACGCCGGGCGTGGTCGACCCGGCCAGCGCATAGGCCGACGTGCCCTTGTTGAGCAGCACTGCCCCGCTCGCATATAGCCACGTGCGCTTGGACAGCCAATAGGCATACATCAGGCCCACGTGATCGGCGTTGCGCGCGGCGGGCGTGCGGTCATCGAGGTGGCTGTACACAAGCGCCAGTGTCGACGCCGGGTTGAAGCGGTACGCACCGGAAACCGTATAGACGTTCTTGTCCACCGAGCCATCGCTTTGCTGGGCGTGGTGAAAGCCCGCGTACAGCCGCACCGTGCCGAAGTCATACGAGCCGCCGCCAAAGAAGGCTTTGAGCGTGCTCGCATTCGTGGCGCTGTCCACCGATTGATAGCCGACGCCCAGGTCTACCGGACCGCGTGTGTAAGACGCCGTGAGGTGATAGTTGTTGATGCCGCTGCGCGGTGTCGTCGTGCTGTCACGCAAACCGAGCATCGCCTGCGCCGAAAAGCCCGCAATATCGGGCGTGCCGTAGTAGATGGCATTACTTGCACGCACCGACAACGTCGCGAAGCTGTTCAGGCCGGACGCGATCGTTGACGCGCCAGTGGCGTCGAATTTTCCTTCCAGCGGCACGTACAACGGCGAGTTTTGACGTCCGAAGCGGACCTCGCCCCAGCGACCGGATGCGCCGACCCACGCCTGCCGGTTGAAGATCGACGTGGAATCGCTGGCGGTGCCGTTGTTCAGGTTGAAGCCATTCTCGAGCGTGAAGTTGATGCGGTTGCCGCCGCCAATGTCCTCAGACCCCTTCAAACCGAAGCGAGACCCGGTTTGCGCACCGGAGAGCATGCGATACGTGCTTTGGTTTCCCGAGTGCGACCAGTCGAGCGAGAGATCGAGCAGACCGTAGAGCGTCACGCTTGATTGGGCATGCGCAGCGCTTGGCAGCGCCAACCCGGTCGCGAGAGCGAGTGTGGCGATTGCCGCAGATACCGGGCGTTTGTTTTGAACGGGCGAGACCAGCCCCGCCTGCGAGGATGCGAGCGTGTAGTTTTGCGTAGTCATGTTGAGTGAGCCGATCAGTGCCGGCTTGTGCTATTGCGAAGGCGTCGAAGTTAGTCCGACGAAGTCAGTCCGAGGAGGTCAGTTCAACTCAGTCAGCCACCGTCGCGACATGGGCGCGTACGTCGGGCAAGGCAGGAATGATCCGGTTGTCCACGTACCAGTGGGCGACCTTCTCGATGCGTGTGGCGTCGTCAGGGAGCACGGCCCGCAGCGGCGACACGTTGTTCTCGCCGAGTTTGTCGGCAAGCGACGCCGGGAGATTCAGTTCCGTCGCCCAGATGCGTCCGGCCTCACGCGGATGCGCGGCGGTCCACACGTTCTCTGCACGCAGCACGCCCAATACCGTCTTCACCACTTCGGGGTGGGCCTTGAGGTAGTCCTGCCGGACGAAGTACCCCACGGCGTTGTCCGAACCGATGGCCGCACCGTCCGCCAGCACGCGGGCGTTGTAGTTGTTCTGCGCAATGGAGAGGAACGGGTCCCAGGTCGCCCATGCGTCCACGCCACCACCGACGAAGGCGCTGCCGGTATCGCTCGGCGACAGATAGCGGCGCTTGACCGTCTCCGGCGCAATGCCGTTCTTGACCAGTGCGCGCACGAGCAGATATTCGCCGGTGCCGCCCTTGTTGACCGCGACCTGTTTGCCCGCCAGATCGGCCAGCGAACGAATGGCCGAATCGCGCGGCACCACGATGGCTTCGTTGCGCGCCGTCATGGGTTGGTAGCCGAAGATTGCCATCGGCACGCCGGCAGCAATCGCTGTCACGAACGAGGTGGAGCTGCCGCTCGTCAGATCGACGGCATTGGCGTTGAGCGCTTCGAACGCCGGTGCCGCCGCAGGGAATGGCCCGGCCCAGACGACTCTGACGCCCTGCCCGGCCAATGCCTTATCGAGCGAGCCCTTGGCTTTCGCCAGCGTCAGATCGGAGGTGCCTTTGAGATAAGCGATGCGTAACGTGATGCTGTCGGCACGGGTTTGCGCACTGACCGGCAGCGCCGCGACGGCAAGCGCCGATGCGATGAGGGTGGCCGCGAAGGCAAGACGCCCTCCCGTGCGCCGGAAAGCCCGGCGCACGTTGAAAGTGAAATTCATGGTGGATTCCGATGGAAATGAACGCGGTAATGCTCAGGCCTGTGGCGGCACGGGGGCGGTGGCGAGCGTGGAGGGATCGCGATCGAACAACGTCGACCACGTGAATGTCTTCTCGGCGACTTCACGGCGTCGCACAGGCAGATGCGGCAGCACTTGTTCGGCGAAGCGGTACGACTCTTCGAGCAGCGGCATGCCGGACAGGATGAATGTCTCGATGCCCCGGGAGGCGTAATCGTTGAGCGTCTTGATGACGGTCGCGGGCGAACCGACGATGGCGGTACCCGGACCCGGGCGCACCAGGCCGAGGCCCGACCAGAGATTGGGCGCGATTTCGAGATCGCGGGCGCGCGCGGGACGTTTGCCCTGATGCAGCGCACTCATGCGCCGCTGCCCGACGGAGTCGCTGCCGCCGACAAATCGCTGATTCGCGGCAATGGCGTCGTCATCCATCAAACTGAGCAAGCGATCAGCCTCGGCCCACGCGGCGTCATCGGTGTCTCGCAGGATCACGTACAGCCGAACACCGTGCGACAAGCGCCGGCCATAATGCGCCGCACGTGCGTTGACGTGTTTCACGCGCTGTTCGATCTCGTCCGGTGTTTCTCCCCATGACAAATAGGTATCAACATGCTTGGCCGCGACTTCGATGGCCGGTTCGGACGAACCGCCGAACCACAGCGGCGGGATCGGGATCGACTTGCCCGCGGGCAACGCCAGCTTTGCGCCGTCGACGCTGAAGTATTTGCCTTCGTACGTCACCGTTTCGCCCGCGAACAGGCGCTTGAAAATCGTCAGGTACTCGTCGGCCATCAGATAGCGCTCGTCATGCGGAATCTTCATGCCGTAGGCGCCCAGCATTTTGGCGTCACCCGAGACGACATTGAGCAGCAACCGCCCTTTTGAGAATTCCTGAAACGTCGCCGCCATTTTGGCGAGCAACGTCGGCTGGATGAGCCCGGGGTGAATCGCCAGCAGAAAGTTCATGTCCTCCGTGTAGGGAAGCAGTGAACTGCCGAGCACCCAGACGTCGTGAGCCCCCGTGGCAAACAATGCGCCGGTAAAGCCGAGGTGGTCATAGCCGCGCGCCAGTTGCTGGAGGTAACGGTAATTGATCGTACGTGCGCCATCGGTCGTCCACGGCGCGTGTCCGTCGGGGGCTGTGAGGTACCAGTAGACATTCATTGCAAGACTCGTGAAGCCAAGTGTTGGGAGAATCAGCGCGCGTGGGTAGCGCTTGAAAAATTCAGCGGTGCCGCAGAGGCGGACTGCCGGATATCGATGGTGTGCGACAAGTCGCCATGTCGATGCAGCAGATCCGCTTCGCCTTGCTGTTCGGCGTAGAACGCTGCATCGCAGGGCAGCAATTGCCAATCGCGCGCGGCAAGTGCGGCGTGCCATGACGTGGCGTCAGCACCTGAAATACCCGCCGCTGCCAGGCGCTCGGCATAGGGAGCGGGATCGTTAGCGACGTCGCGGCCCAATGCCGTCAGGGCGGAAAACACCGCGTCGAGCGCCGCCGTGTGCTGATGAAATGCCTCACGGCGTGCCCAGAACACGGAGCGGTTGCGCAAGTAGGGGCCGATATCCGTCAGCACACGCCATTGCGACGCCTCGCTGCGCACGCGCTCAAGCCAGGGCGCCATGGCGATCCACGCGTCGACCTGACCATCGCTAAGTGCGCGGTAGGCATCGGCAGGTGCCAGCTCCACACGTTCGACGTCACGCAACGACAGGCCTTCGCGCTCAAGGACGGCGGCAAGAAACGATGTGTGAAAGGACCCGTCGAGCAGTGCGACGCGACGGCCAGCGAGGCCGGGTACATCATCGGGGCCGTCTTCCGCCCGTACGACGAGGGCCCCGTTGGTGCCTCTCGGCGCGGACGCCGCGACGTAGACGAGCGGCACACCGTCGTGCTGGGCTAGCACAGGGGGCGTCGATCCGGTACCGCCGACGTCGATAACGTTGTCCGCAATCAACCGGCCCGTGTCGCGCCCTTCCCTGTAGGCAACGAACTGCACGGCAGGCGATCCGTCCGCCGTGAGGAGCGTTTCAGGCCAGCGTAGCGGCCACGTCAGCGCGGCCAGTTGCAGGTGCAAATTGTTGGGATGGACGCCGATACGCAATGCGGCCATGGGTGCTCTCCTTCATCAACCGAGTGTGTTGAAACATCCGCATTGCGCTATCATCATGCAACGCGAAATTCGCTATGGGGTGATTCTATTGCCTGATAGCGAACGTTCTTAATGATATTTTTCACTATGGTTATCGTCGCAGCGGGATACCAGCGCTGCACTGCGACGGGAGAGGCACATGACGAAAGCGGAGAAAGTGCAGAAAGCGGAGATCGATGAAACCGCGGCCGTGGCGTCGGCGCACGAGACCGACGACGATTTCATCGGGCGCCTGCGTTTGTTGGTGGCACGCGCCGGGAATGCGAGCGCACTGGTGCGTCAGGCGGGCATTTCAGCGAGTGGGTTTCAGAAGTACCTGAACGGTGCCGAGCCTTCGAGACGCGTGCTCATTGCACTCTCGCAAGCAGGCAGCGTGACGCTGGAATGGCTAATGACCGGGCGTGGCCCGATGGAGGGCGCGGTACGAGACGTCTGGCCGGAAAACCATCTGACGCTGTTGCCGCTCTATCGCGGCGGCGAGCCGGATTGCCCTGTGCCGGAGTCCTCACCGGAAAAACTGGTTCAACTGGCGTTCTGTCAGGAATGGCTGGCACGTCACGGGTACGATCCCGTGCATCTGGCCACCATGCGCGTGGAAGGCAATGCCATGTCGCCGACCTTTCGCGCGGGCGACACGCTGGTCGTAGACCGTCAGGTGGCGAACGTCGCCGATGGCGAAGTCTATGTGCTGCGCGACGGCAGTGATTTGCTCATCAAACGGCTTCAGCGGCAGTTGGGCGGTGTCGTGTCGCTCACGTCGGACAACGCGCAATACGCACCGATACAGGCACCACTCGAGAGTCTCGACATCGTTGGGCGGGTGATCTGGCGGGGAGCGCTGCTGTGAGGTAGATGGCACAAACCGGGTCTGTAGACCGGTCTCGATAAAACCCAAAATTTTGGGTCCTATGTCCGATTTCTGGCATTAATTACCAATAGTTTGTGCTTTAGGATCGCTATAGCGCCCGCGCCAGCAACGTCGGCAGTGACGACGCCAGCAACGTCACGCCCGACGCCGTCAAGAGACCCAGCACCACCTGACGAAAACGGGCTTCGCTGATGCCGATATAGAGTTTTGCGCCGAGCAGCGTGGGGATGGGCATAGCGAGCGCGACAATGCCGAAGAACGGCAGCATGTCGCGCGTGACGATGCCGGTGGCCAGATAGGTGCCCATCGTGACCAGCAGCATCGACAAGTTGAAGTTTTGAATCACCGCGCGCTGCACGTCTTTGTCGACGCCACGCAACGTGCACCACAATGTCGGCAACGTGCCGGCAAACCCGCCGACGCCGCCAAGCACCCCGCCCGCCATCCCCACCAGCGCATCTGCTGCGCGGCCGCCCGACGAGATTCGCGGCAGGTTTCTCGCCAGCAGCATCGTCGGACACCAGATCACGAGCAGCGTCCCGAGGATGGCCTTGAACCAGTCCATATCGAGTCGCGGCAGCAACGCAACGCCGAGCGGAATCCCCAGCAAACCGCCCAGCACAAATGGCAACAGTCGCTTGACGTCAACGCCGCGCCGCATCGTGACGGCGGCCAGAATCTGTCCGGACAGTGCACCAAAGACGGCCAACGTGGCGGCGAGCCGGGGATCGAGCACCCAAGCCCAGAAGGACATTGCAGCGAGCCCGAAGGCAAAGCCCGACAAGCCTTGAATGAAGCCCGCCACGATCGTGCCAAGGATCACCACCAGATACACCGAATCCATTGTCGTCCCCCGTCTATGCGCGTCTTGCTTGCATTGTGGGCGCGACGGCGTGCGGTGCTGATCGCACTTGGCTATGTGCCGATATGGATTTGCTTATGGCATCCGACAGGTCGTGCTTACTTGCTCGACGGGCGAATTCTGAAGATGAAGTCGACTTCGGCGACAGCGCCCTTGGGCAATTGAAGAACGCCGACCGACGTGCGCGTGTGCACACCCGATTCTCCGAGGACTTCAAAAAGGACATCCGAAGCACCATCGGCCACTTCGCTTTGCAACGTGAAGTTTGGTGCGCTTCGCACAAAGACGCTGATGCGGGGCACCGAGACGATGGCATCGAGACTGCCGCACGCACGGTGGATCAATGAAAGTGCCCGCAGCGCAGAAACCCCGGCCGCCTGCCGGGCATCTTCCAGCGATAGGCTGTCACCCGCGCAACCAACGAAATGCACCGTTTCGCCGATTCTCGGGATCTGTCCGGCGACATACGCCATATCCCCATCGATGAGCACCGGCGTGTATTTCCCGCCGACCTTGATCTCGTCATCGACCGGAAACCCGAATCGATCGGCAACGCGCCGCCACTGATTATCTCGGTTCATGCCATTCCCTGCGTCGTGTATTGATCGGTAAGCGCTGATATTACTGGATCAACTCACGACGCGGCTTGTGCTCGTTGATAAGCCACCAGCGCATTGGCATGCCTGATCAAATTCGCCGTCTCGCTCAGAACAGAAACCGCGCGCCGACGTTGAGCAGCCAGCCGCGCACGCCCGCATTGCCGATGTCTTTGGACCATGAAGCTCGGCCATAGAGCGACATCGTCTCGGACATGGTGGCGTTGGCGCCGATAGATAAACGCAAGGCGTCACCCAGCTTGCCGCTGGTGAAATCGACGCCACCGACCGTGACATGCGTCCCGTCGGTAAACGCGTGCAGATAGTCGACGGCGAAATATGGCGTCACCCTCCCCTTGCCCACATCAAAGGCGCGCGTCAGCCGCATGCCGATGCGCCCGAGCAGTTGATTCTGGCTGCCGATATTGACAGCGAGATCGTCGGCATCGACCTGATTGTTGAACCCGACATGCTGGCCGACCAGTTGCACCTGCGGTTCAAGCTGCAACCCGGCACCGATACCGACCGGATACCCAGCTTCCACCGACAACGCGACATCGCGCCCCTTCAGGTTCGAGGCAGTGGCATAGGCATTCGTACTCACCCGGCCATCGAACCAGCCGAACGACAGGACATTGTCGACATACCATCCCTGCGTGCTCTGGTACGTCGCGTAGCCCGATACCCGATAGGTGTTGCCTGATGCGCTGCTGTACCCGTCAACCGCATCGGGTTCGAAATGCAGCCAACCGATGGCACCCGCCAGCCCGAAACGCCAGAGCCCGTCCTCGTTGCGGCGCTTGAACAGATTGCCGCCGAACTGCACCGCGCTGTAGTCGCCGTCCGCGTTATAGCCGTACTGCTGGAACGTGCGGTTACTGCGGTAGTTGAAGTGCCCGCCATAGACACGGACGAAAGCTTCCCCGTCGCCACTGTCTCGCCCGAGATCGCGGTCGTCGCGAATTTCGCCCAGCCGGCGATGCAGCGTATCGATATCCACCAGCCCGGCATACAACAGCGCTACTGGTGCGCTCAAGTAGGCCGCCACCTGTGGCACGACTTCGGGGCGAGCATTGGGTGGAAGCGGCTCCGGTACGCCCGGATCGATCGGATCGACCTCGCCACCCGGGTCGACGAACGCGCCCTGAAGCCGGTAATCCCAGAACGTCCCCGTCGCACCGACTAGCGATTGCCCGGGGCTAGCCGCGCCGTACTCTGAGCCCGGTCCGTAAGCGTACAGGTGGTACTGGAACGGCAGGTTCTCCGCCGCCACATAGCCGTTCTTCAGCACAAACGCATTCTGTGTGGACGTACCCGCCACCTGAATGAGCGAGATGCCATCGGTCGCGGAGAACAGATGCACCGTCGGCGCGCCCAGCAAACCTCGAGTCAAATGAGCCTGATACGTCGCGACGGGCCCAGGGCTCGCATCGACCGGGCGGACGTCGACAAGCGTCGTACCCGTGGCGTTGCCCCCGATCAACAGACGGTCGGTGAACTGGTTGGATAGCGCGCCCCCGGCGTTGAGATACGTGTTGAGTGCCAGCGTGCCGTTGTTGCCGGTGTAGTTGCCCGACGTGCTGATGCTTGTGTACGACGACGCCGATGTCGGAGCACTAGCCTGCGCCGCCGTCGGCAACACGTTGATCGTGCTCGCCGTATTCTCCAGCGTGGTCATGTTCGAGTTGCCGGTCACGTTCCAGACCGTGCCGTTGCGCAACGCCACTTGCGCTGTACTCGCCGCGTCGACGAGGATCGTTCCTGTCAGCGTCGATGCGTCGGATGAAAACACCACGTTGCCCGCAGACGTGCCGTCCGCGTTCACATTGAGCGCCGCAGCGCCGGGCCCCGCGATCAGAGATGACCCCGCTGTCAGCGAAATCGTGCCAGTGGGTCCGGTCACGTGAATGGCATCCGACTGGTCGCTGCGAACCACCGAACCGGCCAACGACACGATTTCGTCAGATCCCGGCACGCCCGTGAGATACATGCCGTAAGCACCGGCGCCCTGTGCATGGAACGTTGTTCCCGACGCGCTCAGGCGGGCCGTATCGCCCGCAAAGAGATTGACGAGCATCGCCGCATGCGCGTTGGCGCCCGAGGTCGTGACCGTCGATGGCGTGGCGCCCGCGTCCGACGTGATGGTGACTTCAGGACTGCCTGTCGACACACTGCCGGAGTCGGAGTCGACCAGACGAATCCCATACGCTCCGATGCCACTCGTGACGATTGTCGTGTTATGCAGCACGGTGCCGCCATTGCCCTCGGCATCCACGCCATGCGCAGAGGCACCGCTGGTAGTGATCGTGCCGTTGCGATACGACAGGGCCGCCGTGCCTTCATAGGCCCCGTGACTCGCCCGGTTCAATAATCCGTAGCCGCTAATACCAGTGGTCGTGATAGCTGAATTGGTCAGCGATATGGCACCGCCGCCGACCGCACCGGCGCCCTGTGCAAACGGTCCGGACGCGTTGATCGTGACCGCATTGCCGGTGATCGTGCCGCCAGTGGTCGCCCAAAGCCCTGCACCGCTCTGTCCGCCTCCCGTGGTGATCGTTGTACCCGAACCAAGATCCGCGCTCGCTTGTCCGCCCGCGGTTCCACTGACGACAACGCCATAGGAGAAGTTACCGACGCCGGCAATGGCGACACCGTATCCGCTGGACGAATTGATGACGAAGCTCGCCACCGACCCGGCTCCCGAAGCACTGACCTGAATGGCCGTATTCGTCGGGCTGGTGACCGACATGGCGCTTGCCGGTGCGAAGGTCAGAGACGCCTGATTGCCCCCAGACGCCGAAATGCGCACGGCAGTCGATACGTTCATGCTGCCGTCGGTGTACGTCAGGGTCTTGCCGTTGCCGACGCTTAGCGCAGTCGCAGGCAGTGTCTGCGCTTTGGCGCTCCCTGCGGCGAGGCTCACACACAGGAGGCTTGCCAGCGCGATTACGGACGGCTTGAACGGCCACGCCGTGGACAGACTGCACACGCGTACGAGCATGACGGTGTCTCCCTGATACCTGGTATCTCGCAAAACAAACCCACGCATGACCGTACACGTGGCGATGTTCGTGCAATGCGCCACGGATCCGTGGCGAGATGAAGACCAAGATGAAAGACGCGCCCGGCATGGCTTATTAATTAACACCTCTAATTAATAGAAAGCCATTGGCGCCTTGAAGGCATTGCCGATTCTAGGTTGCCGTTGTTTTGAATGGCAAGTGTTTCCGCCATTCAAAGGCAAAGAGATAATTTAAATTACCGAAAATATCTTTTAATTCTATTTTTCGGATATCGACGATCAACGCGCCATATGATCGAGATAGTACTGCGCCGCCCGCGTGACGTGCCGCTCGGCGAGCAGCGCCGCAAATGCCGCGTCACCGGACTGGACCGCCCGAAGGATCGCCGCGTGCTCTTCCCACGTGATGCGCACTTCTTCGTCGTTGGCATTCACGAAAAGCATGCGCGAGCGATCGCGCATCGAGCGCATCAGGTCGGCGAGCATCGAGTTGGCGCCTGCGGTGTACAGCAGATCGTGAAAGCGGGCATTGAGCTCCAACAGACTGGCGGTCTCTCCTGCGGCGACTTTGGCGTTGCCTTCCTGCAAGACTTTCTCGATTTTCTTGACCAACTCCGGTGTGCAACGCTCCGCTGCCAGACGGGCGTTGAGCCCTTCAAGCGTGGCGCGAATCTGCACCAGCTCGCGCGCCGAGGCCGGGTCGAACGAGGCGACCACCGCGCCGTGGCGCGGCCGCACCTCGACCAGCCCCTCGACCGCCAATGCACGCAACGCCTCTCTCACCGGGACGCGCGAGACATCGAGCTCTTCGGCAATGCGGCCTTCGACCAGCCGGTCCCCCGGCTTGTACTCTCCCGACGTAATCGACGCGCGCAAACGGCTGATCACCAAATCCGACAATTGCTGATGCATGATCGGCTCGCGTCCGTTTGCCCCTGTGGCTCCCCGCACCATAATTCCAATCTCCACAAACCTGTCGTTACGACGATATTGCGCAGCATTTTAGCAGCGCACGGCATTTTGTAGACTGTACACGATACGGGGTGTGCCGGTGGGCTCAGTCGCGGCGCGGCACCGCTGCCATGAATGCCAGAATCTCGCGTCCCAGCCAGTCTTCGCCCGAGTTGAAGTGGGCCACGATCGACGTATGGTTATGACCGCGCAGTTGCACGAACCGGGGCGCGACACCTCGCTCGCGCAACAGCTGCTGGAAGAATGCCGCGCCGTAGTCGTCGAGAAACCGGTTCTCATACTCGGCGACGGCGATCATCGTCGGCACCAGGTGGCGCGCGGCATGCGTGAGCGGCGACCGTTCGACATATCGCGTCTCGTCCGTACCGAAATAGGCGCGCACCGGGTTGGCATTGGGATTGCGCGGGTCGACGTCGGCGAACAAGCGTGCGCTGATCAGGACAAGCCCCGCGACGTCTGCTCCCCGCTCACCATGCGCCGACGTCAGCGCAGGATCGAACAAACAACCCGCCGCATGAGTGCCGCCCGCCGAATGGCCGATGAGAAAAATACGGGCGGGATCGATGCGCAATTCAGCCGCATGTTCGCGCACCCAGACGAGCGCCTGTGCCGTATCTTGTGCACCGCCCGGCCACGGTGCATCGTCGGCCAGCCGATATTCCACATTGATGGCAACGAACCCTTGCCGGGCAAACCAGTGACAGACGTTGTCGTAAATCTCGCCGTTCACACTCTTGTTTCCGCGCACGAACGCGCCGCCGTGCACGAACAGCACGGCGTCACGCAAGCCTTCGGCGTCGCTCGCCCCCGCCCCTACGACCGGCGCGAAGACATCGAGTACTTGCCGGGGATGCGTCCCGTACGCGAGATCCCGCGCCACATGAGGACTCTTCGGCGCCACGGCGAGCACCGGCGAATAGCAGTCGATGACGGCCTTGCGGTGCGCCATGATGTCGTCGTTCCAACGCGGCCCGAGATCCAGCATCTGGCGTTGTTGCTCAAGCGGCAATGCCCCGAACGGTTCGGTCAAACGGTTCATTTCGCTCACCATGACACGCTCACGTCGCCGTTGATAAAGGTCTGACACGCCATCCGGTAGCCGTTCTCAAGGTCTTCGGGGCTGAGGTGACGGCGCTCCTTCTGTTTGACTTCATCCGTATGTTCGCGGCCGATCTCGACCCGGCAACGACACGTGCCGCACAGCCCGCCGCCGCACTTGAACGGAATGCCCCCCTTCTCGCGCAAGGACACACGCAACAGGTTGCTGTTCGGCGGCGCCTCGACGCACTTGCTGCCATTGCTGAGAAAGGTGATCTGCACAGTGGCGGCGACCGGTGGCGCCGGCTCGCGGCGGCTGAGCCGGGCTTGCGCGTGATCGTGCCCGACCAGCCCTTCGAGCGAGGCCACGGCAGCAGACACGCTTTCAAACTTTTCGAAGAACTTGGTCGGCACCAGATTTTCGCCGTGCGGCGAGGCTTCTTCGACAATCTTCACGCGTGCCTGCCCGTCCAGCTTCGCGACGACAAACGCCGCGACATGCCGCGTGCCGTAGAAATAGTCATGGGTTTCGACGGGGGTGATGCCCGTAGTCGGCTCGCTGCGATACTCGCCCGGCCGGCTCGTCAATACGATGTACATTCGCTTTCCTCGTTGCAAATACCCTGCTCTGGGCTGCGATCAGAGCGCCGCCGGCAGGTCGTCGGCCTGCTCCAGTTCAATGTCGTGTTCGATCCAAAGCTGGCAGACAAGCCGGAAACCCGCGTCGAGCCGATCGCCCAATTGCTTCTTCTCTTTCCAGTTGGGCGCCGGCAAATGTTCTTCACCAGACAAAACCCGGCAGGCACAGCGAGCGCACTTGCCCATGCCGCACTCGTAGCGCAAATGCGGAAACGGGAACTGCTTGATGCCCGCACGCACGACGAGGTTGGTATTGGCCTTCACTTCTTCCCGGTACGTTTGCCCGTTCCGGCGAAACACGACGACTGGCATGCATCCTCCTGAGACTCAAACGTCATTACGTATACTGTATACCGTTTATATAATGACTATACAACACAACGTTGCCTGCCCGACGCCCTCACGCAGCGACGTCAACCGGCACGTGCTGGAACGTGAAACTGTCGACATATACATAGCGGACGCTGGCCCCTTGGGCGATGAACGCACGACGCGCATCCTCAATCATGACCGGAGAACCACACAGGTACAGCGCGTGCTCCGACAGATCGGGATGATCTGACAGCACGACGTCCTGCACATACCCGCGAGCCCCCTGCCACGCACTATCCGGCCGCGACAGCACCGGTACATAGCGGAAGTCTTCGTGTTGTTCGGCGAGTTGCGTCAGTTCGTCATGCAGATAAAGCGCTGACGGTGTCCGCCCGCCCCAATACAAATCGATCGGCGGGGTATCGCCGCTGGCCAGCATGCCCGCGAGCATGCTGCGCAACGGTGCGATCCCCGTGCCCGTCGCGACCATCACGATGGGCCGGTAGTCGTCCTCGTGATACCCGAACCCGCCGAGCGGCGCCTCGACGTCAAGCGTGTCGCCGGGGCGAAGTGCGCTCAGACGCGTCTGAGTAAAGAGGCCTCCGTCGATCTTGCGGATATGCAGTTCCAGCGACGTCGCCGCATTCGCACCGTCCACCCGGGCGGCATCAAGCGCGGACGCGATCGAAAAACTCCGGGGCCCGGTATCGCCCGGCAACACGTTGAGGTACTGCCCGGGGCGGAACCCCCACGGCGTATCGTCGGCGAAGGTGAGCACGAGACGGGTCACGTCGTCCGTCAACGATTCCTTGTGCAGCACCCTCGCCTTCCGGCGGCGTGCCGGTTCGGGCGCCGCGAGCACCCGCTCGGTACTGATCGCGAGGTCGGAGCATGCATGCGCCTGACACAGGAGTGCGTCACCGGCGTCAGCTTCCTCTTGCGACAACGCGGGCGGATGTTCGTCGTAATGCACTTGCCCCTGCCGCACATTGACGCGGCAGGTGCCGCAACCGCCAAACTCGCACTCGGACGGCAGCACAACGCCAGCGCGCCGCGCCGCTTCAAGCACGGTTTCCTCTCGTGTCGCCTCGAAGCTTTGCTGCGCTTCGATCCATGTGATTCGATAGCTCACGCGCGCCCCCTGCTTCAAAGCTTGATATCGGCCTGGACGAGCACTTCCCGTCCACTCTGGCGCAGCAGATCCTGCAATGCTGCGAGGCCTGCGAGCCCGGCCTGTGTGTCCTGTTCGCCATTGCCGCCCGACAGGCCGATGCCGCCCACGACCTGGTTGTCGACCACGATCGGGAATCCCCCGACGAAGGCGGCAAATTTCCCTTCGAAGCTCCACTGGATGCCAAACGCTTCATTGCCCGGCAGCGCAGGCCCATTGGGCGGCGTGGTGAACAGGTGCGTCGAGCGCTTATGACCTGCGGCCGTAAAGGCTTTATTCCATGCGATCTGCGGCCCGGTAATGCGCCCGCCATCCATGCGCTCCAGCGCCAGCGGGAACCCGCCTTCGTCGACCACGCAGATCGATTCGAGCACACCGATGCTCTGCGAGCGGGCAACGGCGGCCGCAATCATGTGCCGGGCTTCGGCAAGTTCGAGTTTGAAAAATGGCTTCATGGCTGATAAGAAATGTCGTAGAAAATGGGCGTCAGACGCCGCGATAGACCGTCTTGATCTGCTGATAGAACTCAAGCCCGTCGCGCCCCGATTCACGGAACGTGGCCGTGCTCGACTGCTTGAGACCGCCAAACGGCGCATTGACGAGATTGCCGGTGGTTGTGCGATTGATCTTCACCGTGCCGGCTTCGATGTCATTGGCGAAGCGATGCATCAGGCGGACGTCCTGAGTCACCAGCGAGGCCGCGAGACCGTAGTCGCTATCGTTGGCGACCGCGAGGGCGTCGTCGTAACCGTCGACATCGATCACCGCAATGACCGGGCCGAAAATCTCTTCCCGTGCAATCCGCGCATCGCGTGGCACGTCAGTGAAGATGGCCGGCGTGACGAAATAGCCGTACGCGTAGGCGTCATGCGTGAGTTGCTCACCGCCGCAGACCAGCGTCGCTTCGCGCTTGCCGATCTCGATGTAATCAAGCACCGTGCGCAACTGCCCGGCCGTGGCCAGCGGGCCGATATCGATGCCGGGTTGCAGTCCGTTGCCGATCTTGAGCGAGGCGGTTCGAGCGGCCAGGCGTTCGACAAACGCGGCACGAATCTGCCGCGCAACGAGCACACGGCTCGTGCCGGTGCATGCCTGACCGGAGAGAGAGAAACCGCCCTTGACCGTGAGATCGACGGCGCGCTCGATGTCTTGCGCATCGAGCACGATCAGCGGGTTCTTGCCGCCGAGTTCCATCTGGGTACGCGTCGACATCGACGCCGCTCGGTGGATCTGTTCGCCAGCCGAGGTCGATCCCGTGAACGAGATCGCTTGCACTTCCCGCGCGCCGACCAATACCGGCCCCACCGCGCTGGCACTGCCCGTGACGAAGTTCAGCACGCCCTTGGGGATACCGGCCTGCACGAAGGCTTCGGTCAGACGCAGTCCGCTCAACGGTGCGTCAGAAGCCGGTTTGAATACCACGGTGTTACCGCAGATGAGCGCCGGGGCAATCTTTCGCGCCGGAATCGACACGGGGAAGTTCCATGGCGAGATTACCGTCACCACACCCAACGGCTCGCGCACCGTATAGACCGTCATGTCGGCGTCATCGTTGGGGAACGTCTCACCGCCGTACGACTGCGCTTCGATCGCGTAATACCGAATTGTCTGGGCCGCGCGCATGAACTCATCGGTCGCGAGGCTTTTCTGCTTGCCCTCCTCGCGCGTGAGCTCTTCGCCAAAGCGTGCGGCGTGCTGTTCCAGATAGGCGCTGGCGCTCAACAGAATCTTGGCGCGGGCTCCCGTCGAGAGGCGCTTCCAACTGGCGAACGCGGCGGCGGCGGCGCGCACGGCGGCTTGTGCGTCAGCCTCGCCCGAGGCTTGAAACTGTCCGACCACATCGCGCGTGTCGGCCGGATTGACGTTCTCGAAGGTGGCGCCCGAGCGGCTCGCACACCATTCGCCGTCGATGTAGTTCAGAAACGTTGGAACGGTTGTCATGAATGCAACGGTCCTGCAAAAGGGCTTGAAAACCCGCGCCACGACGGCGCGGGGTCGCCGGATGCTGCTTAAGCCGCAAGGCCCAGTTCGGGCAGCGGAATCTCGTTTTCGACGTAGTCGTAGTACAGCGCCGTCGTGTAGAGCAGACGCATTTGCGCACCGATTTCGCAAATCTTCAGGCAGCGTTGCTGCAACTCCGGCGTGTTCGCGTTCTCCAGCACGATCTGGTAACCGCGCTCGCCGTGAATCTCGTCCGAGACGATGTGCAGGTCGAAGAACTCGACTTCCTCGTCGGTGAACTTGTACGTGTCGCGCAACGTGGGCGTCTGCTTGCGATAAATCGACGGCACCTGCGACTCCAGACCGACGACCAGCCCGGCAACCGCGACCACCGGGTCTTCGCGCATGGCGACGGCGTAGCACCAGCTTTGCAGGCCCCGCGTGGTCGGCGACATGTTGTCGGGGTTCACCACGCGCTCACGGGTCGTCCCGCAGGCTTCGGCGAAACGGATCAGCAAGTCGGTGTGGCGATCGCCCCCGATTTCCTCCTCGTACATGTTGGCGAGCAGGAAATCCTTCGCCTCGGTCATATGGTCCGGCGTGCGGGCATACAGATAGCCGAGGTAATCGGCGAACGGCCCCACGTAGTGGTAGTGGTTTTCAGCCCAGCGAGCGAGATGCGCACGCGAGAGCTTGCCGCTCGCCCACGCCACGCTGAACGGTGCCTTGTTCGCGCTCTTGCCCTTGATTGCTTCTTCGAGTGCCGCACGGAAAGTCTCGCGGTCCATCAGCTCTGCCATTTCAGACTCCTTGGTTTCAAGTGGATAAGCCTGCGCATCGTGGGATGCCGGGCTTTGAATTGTCATTTGGTACACTGTATACAGTTTTTGGAAAAATGCCAATCCAGTGAATTACGTGTGCGGGGTCTATTCCGCGATAACGATGGAAATCAGTCGACCGCTTTATGTCCGGTTACGGACGGCGTGGGCCATGGGCGAAGACGTGGCGCTGGCCGTGTCTGCCGTGCCGGTGTAAGCGGGTTCGATCGCGTCAAGCGCAATGCCGTTTGTCTCGGGCAGCAGCCACGCAGCGACGATGACCATGCCGTAACCCACTGCGGCAACGATCGGAATGGCCAGTGTGAGCGTCGTATGCCCCGTGGCAAGCCAGCCTGCCATGAACGGGAAGAACGAGCCGATGACACGTCCGGCGTTGTACGCCACGCCATAGCCGGTTGCGCGAATCTCGTGCGGATACGTCTCTGAAATCGTTGCTGCCACACCGGCAAAGGTGCCTTGCATCAACACGCCCATCAGGAAGCCGAGCACCATCATGACGGGCATGGGCGCCGGAATCAGCATGTACGCGATGCTCATCACAAATGCCCCGAGCGCGAACAGGATGTACGTCGGCCGGCGGCCAAGCTTGTCCGTGCACCAGGCGCCCACGGCGTAACCCACGATCGAGCCCACGATGGTGATCGCCAGCCACATGCCGGTGCCGGTCACCGAGAGGCCCCGTTCCGTCTTGAGCCAAGTCGGCATCCACGTAGCAATGGCGTAATACGCACCGAGCATGCCCCCTGAGAGCAAGCTGCACAGAAACGTACGCGCCAGCAGTGGGCCGCTGAACACGCCACGCAATGTCTTGAGCGGGCTTGTCTTGCTACGTTCCGCGAGCGTGCGGGTAAAGGCCTCCGGTTCTTCGAGATTGCGACGCAGCCAGAACACCAGCAGTGCGGGTGCCACGCCGATGAACAGACACACACGCCATGCCCATTCCGGCGACAGCCAATTGAAGATCACGCTATACGCAATGGCCGCGAGCGCCCAGCCGAACGAATAGCTGCTGGCGGTGAAGCCCGAGAACTTGCCGCGATGGGCCGGGTTACGAATGGTTTCCATGACGAGCACCATGCACAACGACGACTCCCCGCCGAAGCCCAAGCCCTGAATGATGCGGAACACGGCCAATTGCGTGGGCGAGTTGGTGAGACCGCAGGCAAAACAGGCAAGCGCAAACAAGGCGATGGTCCAGCGCAGGATGCGCACGCGGCCGTAACGGTCGGCGAGCAGCCCTGCCCCGATAGCCCCGACCAGCGAAGCAATCAGCGTGTAGGTGACGATACTGCCCGCCGTCGCCTTGCTCATGCTCCAGGTCGTCAGCAGCACCGGGATGAGAAACGAATAAATCATGAAGTCGTAGACGTCGACCGTGTGGCCGATGAAGGTGCCCGCGAAGGCACGCTTCTCGTTCTTCGACAGTGAGTTCAGCCAGGACATAGCGGTGTCCTCCTTAGGTGTCTTGGGTTTTGTGGAGTGGGTGAGATTTCCGGTGCATCAGGTCGGTGGTTGAAAGGTGTAGCCGGCGGCTTCAAGCAATCTGGCTACGTGAATCGAGCGCAGGTCGTGATACAGCGGAGCCACGATCTGAACGCCCACTGGCAGCCCCTGTGCCGTGCGCCCTGCGGGGGCGACGGTCGAGGGCAAGCCGCACAGGCCGGAGTGCCCGGCCCAGAAAAGCTGTGTGGTGAGTGGCTGTGCGCGTCCGTTCACGTCAAGCGTGCGCTGCCATGGCGCCCCCTGTTCGTTCAGTGGGAACGCGGCCGTCGCGGCCACGGGGCACAACAACACGTCGACTTGTTCGAACAGCGCACGCCAAGCGGCGGCGAAGCGCTCGCGCAGCGGTTGGAGCTTGAGCCAGTCGCGATGCCGCATGACGGCGCCCACGTGCTGGAGCGAGGCATAGCTTCGATCGTCGGCAGACGCCTCGGCAGCGGACGAAACCGAGGCGGCAAAGGCGTCTTCGCCGAGATAGCCGCTGGTGGCAGCGCGCAGCAGCAGCATGTAGACGCGCAGCAACTCGGCCGCGTCCAGCGACGGTTTGGCATTCCACTGCACGTGCGCGCCGCGCCGTTCGAGGTCCTTGCCGAGGGCCACGATGCATTGCTCCACGTCGGTGTCGACCTCTGCGACCGGGTGGCTGGGCAGAATGCCGAAACGAATCTCGCTGAGGTCTTTGGCGTGGGAGCGCGGCAACTCGAAACGCACGGCGCAGGCAGCGTCGGCCGTGGGGCCTGCGATGGCCGAGAGCACCGATTGCAGGTCGTGCGCGCTGCGGGCGAGCGGACCGGCAACGTTGATGTCGGGAAACGTAGCGCCGCCCGGCAGGCCATGCCCATCGAGGGGCACGAGACCGTGCGTGCTCTTGTGCGAGAAGATGCCGCAGTAATGCGCGGGGTTGCGGATCGAGGAGCCGATATCCGACCCCACATCGAAGAAAGACATGCCGGAACAGACGGCTGCGGCGCTGCCGCCGGACGAACCACCCGGTGTGCGCGTGAGATCGTGCGGGTTGCGCGTCGTGCCGTAGACGTCGTTGTAGCTCTGCCAGTCGCGCAGCCAGATCGGCACATTGGTCTTGCCGAGCAAGATGGCGCCGGCGTCTTCGAGACGCTGCACCACCGTCGCGTGACGCGATGCGACGTTGCCCGTGAATGCCGGGTCGCCGACGGTAGTGGGCCAGCCCGCGACGTCGAATGACTCCTTGATCGTGAACGGCACGCCGTGCAGCGGCCCACGCACGTTGCCTGCGCGACGTTCAGCGTCGCGCTCGCGCGCCACGGCGTGAGCGCGGTCGAAGTCGCTGACGACCACGGCATTCAGGCGGGGATTGTCGCGATGCCATGCGGCTTCGCAGGCCGCAACGAGGGCTGTCGAAGTGATGTCTTGCCGCGCCAGTGCTGCCTGAGCGGCTGAAATCGAGGCGTGGTGCCACTGCCCATCCGTGGCCCCTGATTCTGAGGGCGTACCGGCGCGGCGAGCGTTGACCGTGGAATCTGTCATCGTGGGATACCCATTTCAGTATTCTGTATACCATCGGTCGACAAATTTGCTCTGTCAAGGGACCAGAAGATAAGGGTTTGTGCTTAATGCCCGGCAAATGCACGACTGGCGCGGATCCCCCGCTGGCGTGAGTGCCGATTCATCCCTTAAAATCGTTCCGCACTACAGATTCCCTAAGCGATTCACAAGAAAAACGAAGCGTCGACAGCCGGTGATAACGGTTGCGATCACAACATCATTGGCTGGCGCGAAAGACGCCACCAAAATGGGGCACACATGGCACTTTCGGGGTGGTGGATACGTCTTGTCGACGTGCGTCTTCATATGACGCCGGACGACGGTGTTGGCGGTGGACAGGTCGGAATTGGCTCGCCCCCTCCCTTACCCCCAACGTCGACGACGTTCCCCGTCGAGGGCGAACGGATCGCCGCCACTCCGCCGCCGTTGCCACCATCGCAAACGCCAACAACGGCACCGGTCGAATTCGACACTGCCGGCGCACTGCGTCGTTTCGGTGCGCGCTACATCGATCAGCTCGTTGCCGCATTCCTCGTGGTCATTATTTCCAGTGTGGTGCTCGTCATCGTGCGCTACAACATGGGGGCGTTCCCGGGCGCCGGGCTGCCGCCCCTAATTGCCAGCGCGTTACTGGGCTCAGCATGGTCCCTCGGCCTGCTCGTCGCCGACAGCATGATCCGCGCGATGTTCGGCAACACGCTGGGCAAGAAGTTGCTGAAGCTGGAGGTGGTCGACCGAGACGGCCATCGCCTGTCGCGCCTGGCTTATTTCAAGCGCAACGTATACCTCTGGGTCTGGGGCTTCGGGTTCGGCATCTGGTTCTTCGCACTGATCATGCCGGTGGTGCAGCTCTGGCGTATCGGTCACGGCAAGGCAACGATGTATGACGGGAGACTCGGCACTCAAGTCCGCGCGCTCGGGCCGCTATCGAAAGGACGAAAGGTCGTGGCCGCCACGCCGTTTCTACTCTTTGCCGCCTACATCGTGTGCATGTTCCTGATCGGCGCGCTGTATAACCGGTCTGACGAGATCAGCCCAATCCATCGCACGTGGGTCAATCCGATCACTCGCAATGGCGTAGGTTTGCCGGATGGCTGGGTCGATCATACCCAGAGCGTTCCGCCAACCGACAGTGGTCTTGCGCCCGTCGTGGCGTTCGAAGATAGCAATGGATCGATGGGGATCTTGCTCTACTGCTTTACGGTTCACCGCTCGACATTGCAGGACCGTGCACGGGCGTATATGGACGGTAACGCCGGGCGGCTTGATTTCGACGATGGCGGAATCTTTGAAAGCATTGGCCCCGCATGGGAGCGTTGGACGGTGCGTGCCGTCAGCCACTCGGACAAAGTGCCACGGACGGTAACCATCTACCGGCACGACAACGATTACTGGCTGCTGACGGCGATCGATCGCGTGGGCACAACGAAAGAGTCGCCCAAGCTCAAGGACTTGCGCGATCGCGTCGCGCAGACCATTTTGGGACGCCCGCAGCCATGACCATGCACCCAACTGCGGGGCAGATCGGTGAAGGCGCAAAACCCGCCGCCGTCTGGTGGTTCGAGCGCAATGGCGACCGGGCGGGCCCAGTGACGCCGGACGATTTGCGCGCGCATGTGATGGCGCTCGATATCACGCCAAGCACTCTGGTGTGGCGCGATGGCATGCCCGGCTGGCTGCGGCTCGATGCCGTACCGGAACTCTCTGCGCTAGCGGGAGAACTGCGACTGGCAGGCGCATGGCCTCGCTTTTTCGCACGCGTATTCGACGTTGTGCTCACCTTCGCGACGATCAGCGCGTTGTTGACGCTGTCGGTGGCCTGGCAGATTGGCGCGACGCCGCTCTCTGAGGCGATAGATGCCAAATGGTTAGGGCTGTTTGTCCCCTTGCTTCTGCTGAGTCAGCCGCTACTTGATGCACTAATCCTCTCGGTTTTCGGTAACACCCCGGGCAAAGCCCTTCTCGGGATACATGTGATCGACGCGCGCGGGCGGCGGCCATCCATGCCACGCTATTTCCTGCGAAATCTGTTGGTCGCAGTGTTCGGCAGTGGCTTGTTCATGGGGGTGATTGCCATCGCGGCACTGATCTGGCAGTACTTGCGTGTGAGTGGTGGCAACCCGGCCGCGTATGATCTTTGGACGAAATGCCGCGTCCTTGGGCGCCGGGTCTCAGGCAGGCAGATGATTGGTTTTGTCGTTGCTGCCGCCGCGACGCTCGTCCTTTGGTATGCCGCCATCCAACTCGCCAAGCGCCTCAACGGGGGACATCGCACGCCGGTCGCGGCCGCGTCGAAACCCGGCAGTGGCGAGGCGAGCGGCTCTACGACGACGACGCCCTCTGCGGCGAAACCCGGGATATCTCCCCCCGCCGACACCTCATTCGTCTGGCGTAATCCAGTGACTCAGACCGCCGTGCGAGTTGATGGGGCATGGATCTACACCGAGGCGAATAACCGCTCGGGCGACCGGATATCGTTGTTCTCGACGGATGACGGCCGCGCCCAGATCATCCTTGGCGCCGACACAGTGAGCAAAGTCAGTCTGTCGCAATACGCACAGAGCTTCGTGAAGAAGAACAGTGACCGATATACCTTCGAAGATTCCGGGCGAATCGTACGCGCGGGCACCGGCTCGAAATGGGTGGCCGTGGCACGGTCACAACGGCATGCCGACGTGCGTCTGCAATTCGAAGTCGTACAGCGTGGTCAGCGTTTTTGGTATCTGGTGGTTGCGCTCGACAAACCCTACGACAAGCACGCGCGCCCGACCGACACACTGCGCGAGACGTTGCTCCGGTCCATTGGTGATGGGAGCGATGGCGCGCTGTGAGGGGCGCGCTTGCGGTCAGCTTCTAGCTACAACTTGACACCCCAAGCGCCGCACAGAGCGGGCGCAATGCCCCGATGGTGTAGTTGTAATAAAAAAATCCCCCAGACAACATCAGGCCAGTGGCGTACCCCAAAAGCCTCATGTTTCGCACCGATATGCGAGGTTCTTTCTTGGGCGTCCGAAGATCGATAATTCGATGCTGCCTTCGAGCCCAGACACCTATTAGCAGCACTACGATTACCGCAATGCGCATAACCCATTGAGTGTTCGACATGTGAGTATGGTGTTTATAAGATTGTTGTTAAACCATGCACGTCGATAACGATTGTAGTGTCTTCGGGACGGCAAAAAGGCTGACAAAATAGGTTCACGAAATCAATCGACCGTTTAAACCGGCCAACCGTCATCTGCCCCTCGCATGTTCCCCTCGTAACGTCATCACAGCGCTATCCACCCGGGCGACTACCTTGCCGTCATCACGTTTAATCTCACACAGATAGTGAGACACGGTTCGCCCTTGGTGTGTCGCCCACGCGTGAGCCGTCAGCCGCGACACCCAGACCGGGCGTAGAAACGTCGCCTTCAGGTCGATGCTCGTGAACGTTTCTCCAGCTGCCATCAGCGTCGAGTGCGCTGTCCCGATGGCCGCGTCGGCCAGTTCGCACAGCAAGCCGCCGTGCACCGTGCCTTGTTGATTGCCGTGAATTTCTGCATTGGCCTCCAGTTCGATGACTGCCTTCGCCGCATCGATCTCGACGATGCGAAATCCAAGTAAATTGGAAATTGCCGTCGGATAACGCATATGCGTCTGCTCTTCAGCGCGCAGCGTACCCGCCAATTGGCGACGCAGGTAATTCAGCACTGGCAGGTGTTCCGTTTCCCCGCCCCCATCGAACACATCGGACATGACAGCTCCCATAGAAAGATTGCTCTCAGGAGTCTGTCTGCCTAGAATCGGACAATCAAGAAATTGTCCTACGTACAATCATGTCCGAATCCCCTGTTACGGCGGCGGTCGAGCATCTGTCCGGCGAAATCCGGCGCGGCGCGCTGCCGCCCGGCACTGCCTTGCCGACGCACCGCAAGCTGGCGGCGCAGTACGGCATCGCGATCGCGTCTGCGAGCAAGGTCTATGGGAGATTGCAGGCCATGGGGCTCGTCGTCGGGGAAGTCGGACGCGGCACGTTCGTGCGAGACCGCCCGGCACAACGGGAATGGGATATCGATGACGAAGCCCGGCTGAATTCGCAATCGGTCGACCTGTCGTTCAACCACCCAACATGGCCCGGGCAAAGCGACCTGTTACGCACCACGCTCAGAGAGTTGGCGTCGTCAGGCGATTTGAGCGCGCTGCTGCACCAGCAGCCACCGGGTGGACGGCTTCACGAACGGCAAATCGTCGCGGACCATCTGACGCAAGCACGAAACATTCACGCTACCGCCGAACAGGTGTTTCTCGTAGGCGGTGCGCAGCAGGGTCTCGATGTGGCCATTCGGGCGTTCCTTCGCCCGAATGATGAAGTCGCCATCGACGCCCTGACCTACCCCGGCTTCAAGATGGCAGCAGCGCTGAGCGAGCTTGCCCTGAGGCCAGTACCGTCGGCCGACAACGGCCCCGATCTGAATGCGCTAGCAGACCTTTGCCGCCGTGGCGCCATTCGTGCCATCTACGTCATGCCAACGCTGCATAACCCGCTCGGCTGGGTACTGAGCGCGGCCCAGCGCAAACAACTGGTCGACATCGCCCGCCGCCACGACTGTCTGATTATCGAAGACGCCACTTACGCGTATCTCGTGGATAACGCCTCACGGCCCATTGTCACGCTAGCGCCTGAGCGCACGATCTACGTGTCGAGCCTTTCCAAGAGTGTGGCGACAGGATTGCGATTCGGCTATGTGGTGGTGCCGCAAGAGCACGCGGCCCGGATGAAGCGCGTGGTGCGTGCCAGTTTCTGGAGCTTGTCCAGCATGGTGAGCGCGATCGCAACGCGTTGGCTTGCAAGTGGCACCGTAGCGCAGCAGGAGCAGTTTCAGCGTGAAGACGCCCGACGCCGCCAGACGATCGCCCGCGAGGTACTTCACGGCATGGGCGTGGTGGCGCATCCGTCGTCGCAATTCCTCTGGCTGCCGCTGCCGGAGGGCTTGCGCATGGATCAGGTGGTTGCCGCGCTGGCAGCCCGTGGCATCGCCGCGTCGAAGGCGGAAGCGTATGCAACGACACAGCACGCGCCCCACGCGTTGCGGCTGGGCTTGAGTTCGATGCCTTTGGAGCAGGTCCATCCGGTGTTGGCGCAAGTTCGCCACATCATCGAGCATCTGCCGATCTGAGCGAGATCCGGAGGAGATCCCCCCCTCCGGTCAACAGCCCCGATGCCGCCTCGATAATCAATCGTAAGCGCGCGCGTCTTCCACCAGTTTGCCGTCGTCCGGCAGCGTGCCTGCGGTGACGAAGTCGATCTCGGCGCGCAACCGCGTCACATCGCGCAGCGTTTCCTGCAAGCGCGCGGCCAGCCCTTCGGGCGGTGTCTCGGCGGTCTCGCAAACGAGGGTCATGCGGTCATCGCCGACGCGCCCTTCGACTCGCAGACGCATGCGTCCCAGTTCCGGATAGCGTTTGCCAATCTCGCCGATCTGGCCCGGATGCACGAACATGCCGCGCACCTTCACGGTCTGATCGGCGCGGCCCAGCCAGCCCTTCAAGCGCATGTTGGTGCGCCCGCACGGACTGATGCCCTCCGCCACGGCCGACAGATCCCCGGTGGCGAATCGAATCAGCGGATAGTCGGCGTTGAAGTTCGTGACGACCACCTCGCCCGTCTCGCCCTCCGGCACCGGTTTGGTACCACCGGGCTCCACGATTTCCACCAGCACGTTCTCGTCGACGATCAACCCCGCCTGCGCGTCGCTCTCGAACGCAATCAGCCCAAGATCGGCCGTTCCATACAACTGGCGCGCAACGATGCCCCGTGAGTTGAACCACTGCCGCAACGACGGTGGCAACGCTTCACCCGACAACGTCGCCCGCCGGATGCTGCTGATATCGGTGCCCATCGACTCGGCTTTCTCGATCAGAATCTTCAGGAACGACGGCGTCCCTGCATACGCGCCCGGTTGCAGATGCCGGATCGCCTCGATCTGGAGCGCGGTCTGTCCGACACCCGCCGGGAACACACAGCACCCCAGCCGTGCCGCGCCGGTTTCGATCATCATGCCCGCCGGCGTGAAGTGATACGAGTACGTGTTGTAGACCAGATCGCCCGAGCGCAAGCCTGCGGCGTACAGTGCGCGGGCGAAGCGCCACCAGTCGCTGCCGCGTCCGTCCGGCTCGTAGATCGGCCCGGGAGATTGATAAACGTGGGCCAGACCGCCGATCGGTGTCGCGTTCAATCCGCCCAGGGGCGGCACACGCAACTGGTAGGCGGCCAGATCGGATTTGCGTGTCACGGGCAATTCGGCCAGCGCGGTGCGTGAGTCAACGCCTCGTGCGTCGAAGGCGCCGAGCGTCTCGGTGAAATACGAGGCGTTCGTGCGGGCGTGCGATACATGCGCCGGCAACGCCGCCAGCAGTGCCTTCTCGCGAGCTTCCGGGGCACGGGTTTCAAGCGCGTCGAAGTAGTCGTTCATAGAGACGATAGGACGTTGATGTTTGTCAGTCGGCTAAACGCGCATGCGGCTAATGCAGCCCATGCAACTCACGCAATCCACCGTTTGCGCCGCCGGTAGCTCTTGACGTTACGAAAGCTCCCCTCGCTGTTCGCGCCATCCTTGGCGATGCCGAGGTAGAACTCCTTGACGTCCTCGTTATCGCGCAACGATGCCGCGTCGCCGTCCATCACTACACGCCCGTTTTCGAGAATGTAGCCATAGTCCGCGTAGCGCAGGGCCACCATGGTGTTCTGTTCCGCCAGCAGAAAGCTGACGTTTTCCCGTTCGTTCAGATCGCGCACGATCGCGAAAATCTCGTCCACGATCTGTGGCGCGAGCCCCATCGACGGCTCATCGAGCAGCACCATCGACGGCTGCGCCATCATGGCCCGCCCGATCGCACACATCTGCTGCTCGCCGCCCGACGTATAACCGGCCTGCGATTTGCGGCGCGTCTTCAGCCGGGGGAAGTACGCGTAGATACGCTCCAGCGCATGTTGCTGAGCACTGCGCGATGCATGCCGGACATAGGCGCCGGTCAGCAGATTCTCTTCAATGGTCAAGTGTCCGAAGCAGTGGCGGCCTTCCATCACCTGAATGACGCCACGCTTGACCAGCCCGTTCGGCGTGAGCTTCTCAACCCGCTCGCCGCGATAGTCGATGGTGCCCTTGGTCACCTCACCCCGCTCTGCCTGAAGCAGATTCGAGATAGCCTTGAGCGTCGTGCTCTTGCCCGCGCCGTTCGCGCCGAGCAACGCCACGATCTTGCCGTCGGGCACGACCAGCGACACGCCCTTCAACACAAGAATGACGTGGTCGTAAATGACTTCGATATTGTTGACGCGCAAACTCGCTTCCATGCCGCGTGACTCCGGAGTCTGTGGTGCTGCGGTACTGATTCAAAGTGATATCGCCTGCCGGGCCGTCGAAGGCCCGGCGCTCGCCCACATCGCCAGTTCGCGTTGCGGGCGAGCGTGCCGATTAAACCAATTACATCTGCTGATAGCAGGCCGGCGTCATGCCCTTTTCCTTGGCGTACTGCTTGGCCGAGGCTTCGAACAACGGGTGAATCAGGCGGCGGTTGCCCTCGATCCAGTCAGACACCATCACCCACTTCGTGCCGTCCCATTGCTGAATGCGCACCTTGCCCGAGCCCTCGTGATCCTGGCAGCTCGTCTTGATGTCGGGCAGCAGGCCGGTCGCGCCCAGTGCCTTGAGGCGCGCGCCGTCGATGTTCAGGTTCTCGAACGCCCAGCGCACTTGCACCGGCGTCATGACCTTGCCCTTGCCGAACTTGTTCTGCGCGGTGTTGAGCGCCTCGACCGTCGCCACAGCCGCCGACACGCCGCGGTTATAGAGCACGGAACCCACCTTCGACGGGTCTTGCATATTGCCCTTGCCCGCGCCGTACACGACCTTGTCGATATCGGCGATCAACGGCACCTGCTTGCCCGCCACGTTCCACGTCGCGCTCATGTAGCCCTTGGCCGCCGGACCTGCCGGAATGGTGTCTTCTTCTGAGCCGGCCCACCAGCTGCCGACGATCTTCTCGCGCGGATAGCCGACTTTCTGCGCGGCCTTGAGGGCGGTCTGGTTCATGACGCCCCAGCCCCAGAACACCACGTAGTCGGGGTTCTCCTGACGAATGCGCAGCCATTGCGCCCCTTGCTCATTGCCGGGGTGCGCCACCGGAATCTCGATCAAATTGAACTTGTTGATCTTCGACTCCGCCTGCATGGCGACAATCGGCTCCTTGCCGTAAGCCGAGTCGTGATACAGGAACACGATCTTCTTGCCGTTGAGCGACCCGCCGTTCTTGTCGGCGAGGAACTTGATGATGGCCGACGCCTGCATCTGATACGTGGTGACGAGCGGGAACGCCCACGGGAACACGGTGCCGTCCACGGCATCGGTACGGCCATAACCCATCATCACGAGCGGCACCTGATCGGTGGCGGTCTTGTCGATCAGCGCGTACGAAATGCCCGTGGCCATGGTGTGGTACGCCGTGCCCTTGGTGACCGGGTTACGGCCCTTCAGGCGCTCATAGCACTCCACGCCCTTGGAGGTGTTGTACTCGGTCTCGCACTCTTCCCACGACAGCTTGACGCCGTTCACGCCGCCGTTCTTCATGTTCACGTATTGCAGGTAATCGATGAAGCCGCCGTAGAACGACTGCCCGTTGGCCCCGTACGGCCCCACGCGGTAGTCGGCCAGCGCAATGAACTGATCGTTGGTCTGCGCGAGCGCCGTGCCCGCCGAGCCCATGCCGAGCACCAGACTCATGCCTAGCGATACCGCCAGTTGTTTCGTGTTCATGCTGTGTCTCCTTGTGGTCTTGTCGATAGCGATACGTGGTCAGCCGACGCCCGTGTACCGGTGCGTCAATACATCGAACTCAAGTCGAATCTCAGTGCGGGAACGGCCAGATGCGCAGCTTCTCCTTGGTGATCTGCCAAAGTCGCGCCAGACCGTGCGGCTCGACAATCAGGAAAAAGATGATGAGACCGCCGAACAGCATCAACTGGATATGCGAGACAGTCGCGTTAGTGAACGGCAGGTGGAGGAACGTGGCGATCGGCGGCAACGTGAGGTCGAGCAGAATCGGCAGCAGCAAGATGAATGCCGCCCCCAAGAAACTGCCCAGAATGCTGCCCACGCCGCCGATGATGATCATGAACAGAATGCGGAACGACAGATCGAGCGAGAAGCCGTCGGGCTCCACCGAGCCGAGATAGCAGAAGGCATAAAGCGCACCGGCCACGCCGCAGTAAAACGAACTCACCGCGAAGGCCAGCAGCTTTACACGCATGAGCGGGATGCCGATCACTTCGGCCGCCACGTCCATGTCGCGCACGGCCATCCACGCGCGGCCGATGTGCGAACGCACGAGGTTTTTTGCCACCAGCGCCATCACGCACACGACACCGAGCACGAACAGGTACTTGCGCACGGGCGTGTTGATGTCGAGCCCGAGAATCGTGATCTTCTGTGCGGTGATGACGCCCGAAGAACTGTTGTTCGAGAGCCAAGGGAATTTGGTCAGCACCCACAGCACGAAGAACTGCGCCGCCAACGTCGCCACCGCGAGATAGAAGCCCTTGATGCGCAGCGACGGCAAGCCGAAGGCAATCCCCACGAGCGCCGCGCAAACGCCGCCCATCGCGAACGATGCCAGGATCGGCATGCCTTCAATGCGCAACTGGAAGTTGTACGACGCGTAGGCCCCGACCGCCATGAAGGCCGCCGTCCCCAGTGAGAGTTGCCCGGCGTAGCCCGTCAGAATATTCAGGCCGAGCGCAGCCAGCGAGAACACGAGGAACGGCACCAGAATGGCCGAAAACCAGTACTCGGAGGCGATCCACGGCAACACGCCGAAGGCGATCACCAGTACGGCGCTGACCGCGACACGATCCTGACGAATCGGGAATATCTGGCTGTCGGCTACGTACGATGTCTTGAACTGACCCGCTTCGCGATAGAACATGTTGGCCTCTGCGTTAAGTGCTTGTGCGTGCTTGCTGGTTCATCGATCGCGAGTTCAGACCCGGTCGATATGGCGCTCGCCGAACAACCCCTCGGGGCGAACGAGCAGGAACAGCAACGCAAAGACATAGGGGAACCAGCCCTCGATACCCCCGAAGTTGCCGCCAAACTGGCTTTGCAGCAGTTGCGGCAGGTAGATCTCGGCGAGCTTTTCTGCCGCACCGATGATCAGGCCGCCGACAATGGCGCCCGGAATGGACGTGAAGCCACCGAGAATCAGCACGGGCAATGCCTTGAGTGCCGTCATGGTCAACGCGAACTGCACGCCGTTGCGTGAGCCCCAGAGCATGCCCGCCACCAGCGCGACGAACCCCGACACACTCCACACCACCACCCAAATGCGCTGCAACGGAATGCCCAGCGACAGCGCTGCCTGATGGTCGTCGGCCACCGCGCGCAGAGCCCGGCCGATGCTCGTGGCCTTGAAGAACAACGCGAGCAGCGCGACGAGCACCGCCGCAATGCCGGCCGCGGCCAGATCGAAGCTGCTCACCAGCAGCCCGGTCGAGTCCATGATCGAAGCGATGGGCTCGTCGACGATGCCCAGCGACAGCGGACGAACCTCATTGCCCCACAGCAACGGCGCCAAGCCTTCAAGAAAGAACGACAGACCGATGGTCGCCATGAAGAGCGTGATGGGCGACTGGTTCACCAGCTTGCGCAATACGAACCGCTCAGTCGCGGCGCCGACCAGCACCATCACGCCGAATGCACCGATGGCGGCAGCCCACAACGGCAGGCCCCGCTCCATCAGCCCGACGACCGACAGCGCCGCGAAGTACACCATGGCGCCCTGCGCGAAGTTGAATACGCCGGACGCTTTGAAGATCAGCACGAAGCCCAGCGCCACGAGCGAATACATCACGCCCGAGAGCAGCCCGCCGATCAGAATTTCCAGAAAGAACTGCATCGATGTCTCCAATTCGACAATTCGCAATTCGCAGAGGCGCCGCCGTGTGCCGCTCAGGCTGCGACGGGCTCGCCGTGCGCCGATCCGAGATAGGCGCGGATGACTTCCGGGTCTTGCTTGACTTCGGTCGGCGGTCCGTCGCCGATCTTCTTGCCGTAGTCGAGCACGACGACGCGATCCGAGATGTCCATCACCACCCCCATGTCGTGTTCGATGAGCACGATGGTCGTACCGAACTCCTCGTTCACTTCGAGGATGAAGCGGCACATGTCGCGCTTTTCTTCGAGATTCATGCCGGCCATCGGCTCGTCGAGCAACAACAACTCAGGCTCGGCCGCCAGTGCGCGCGCCAGCTCGACGCGCTTTTGCAGGCCATACGGCAACCGGCCGACAGGCGTCTTGCGGATGTGTTGAATTTCGAGGAAATCGATAATCTCTTCGACCTTCTCGCGATGGATCGTCTCTTCGCGGCGCGCCGGTCCCCACCACAGCGCGTTGGCCAACAGGCCGGAGCGCATGCGGGTGTTGCGGCCCGTCATGATGTTGTCGAGCACCGTCATGCCCTTGAACAACGCAATGTTCTGGAACGTGCGTGCCACGCCTTGCCTGGCGGCCGATGTCGGGTGCATGCGTTGGCGCACTTGGCCGCGAAAAACGATCTTGCCCTGTTGCGGGTGATAGACGCCATTGATGACGTTGAGCATCGAACTCTTGCCCGCGCCGTTCGGGCCGATGATGGCCCGTATCTCGTGTTCTCGGACGTCGAACGAAATATCGGTCAGCGCCTTGACGCCCCCGAACGACAGGCTGATGTGCTGCAAATCGATCAACACATCGCCGGCCTTGCGTTTGTCGTTCATGCCTGCTCCTGCGGAATGTCCGGTGAAATCTGGCGGATGTCGGATGACGCTGCGACGGGCAGCGTGGCGGCGCACATCACGTTCATAGGTTCATGCGCTGACTAAGCGGCGCAGCGCAACCCAACGGGCGCAGGGTCGTCGACGGGGGCGCGGGTGCCAAGCACGCGCGCGGGATGAATGGTCAACGTGGCGCTCACGCTGCCCTCACGCCCGTCTTCGAACTTCACCCGGGTTTCGATGAACTGCGCCGTCTTGCCCGAATAGAAGGCGTCGATCAGCACGTCGTACTTTTGCGCGATGAACGTGCGGCGCACCTTGCGCGTGCGGGTCAGCTCGTCGTCATCGGGGTCCAGTTCCTTGTGCAGGATCATGAAGCGATGAATCTGCGCGGCGGCGAAGGCCGATTCCTTGGCGAGATCGGCGTTCACTTGCTCGATGCAGCCCAGAATCAACTCGGCAACCTGTTCGTTGCCCGCGAGATCGACGTAGCCCGCATAGGCCAAGTTGTGGCGCTCCGCCCAGTTGCCGACGGCATCCATATCGATGTTGATGAACGCGCACACGTTATCGCGGCCATCGCCGAATGCCACCGCTTCCTTGATGTACGAGAAGAACTTCAGCTTGTTCTCGATGAACTTGGGCGCGAACAGTGAGCCGCAGGACAGCTTGCCGACGTCTTTGGCGCGATCGACGATGCGCAGGTGCCCGTCGGCATCGATGATGCCGGCGTCGCCCGTGCGGAAGTAGCCGTGTTCGTCAAAGGCTTCACGCGTGGCGTCAGGGCGCTTGTAGTACTCCTTGA
The DNA here is from genome assembly GCF_002179865.1 of Pandoraea sp. PE-S2R-1. Lineage (NCBI taxonomy): Bacteria > Pseudomonadati > Pseudomonadota > Betaproteobacteria > Burkholderiales > Burkholderiaceae > Pandoraea > Pandoraea sp. PE-S2R-1. The sequence goes on from NZ_NGUR01000009.1 coordinate 265,986, forward strand.
GCAACCCGACACCGCGCACCAGCACCTCGCCGCTTTCGGCGATCTTGATTTCCATGCCCGGCGCGACGGGACCGACGCTGTCGAAACGCACCTGACGGTCCGGTTGCAGGCAGACGTAAGCACACGTCTCGGTCTGTCCGTAGAACTGCTTCAGATTGATGCCGATAGCGCGATAGAACCGGAACAGATCCGGCCCGATGGCTTCCCCAGCGGTGTACGCCGTGCGGATGCGACTCATGCCGAGCGTGTTGCGCAGCGGGCCATAGATGCAAAGATTGCCCAGCGCGTATTGCAGCCGGTCGAGCAGCGCCACCGGTTGACCGTCGAGTACGGCCGCACCGCAACGCTGCGCGACATTCATGAAATGCGCGAACATCTTTCGCTTGATCGCGCTCGCGTCTTCCATGCGAATCATCACCTGCGTCAGCACGTTCTCATACACGCGCGGCGGTGCGAAGTAATACGTCGGGCCGATCTCCCGCATGTCGGTGGCGACGGTTTCCGGCGACTCCGGGCAATTCACCGTGAAGCCCGTCACCAGCGCTTGCGCATAGGAAAACAGATGGTCGCCCACCCAGGCCATCGGCAAGTACGACAGCACTTCGTCGTCGGCCGAGAGCTTGTCGAACTGGCTGCCGTGATGCGCGGCACCGATCAAACCTGCGTGCGAATGGCAAACCCCTTTCGGCTTACCGGTCGTGCCGGAGGTGTAGAGAATCGTGGCCGTATCGTCGGCAGCTACTGCCGCAACGGCGTCGTCGAAATAGCGTGGATGTTTTGCGTCGAACTCTCGCCCCTGCGCCACCATCGAAGCATACGATTGCAGGCCGGGCGCATCGTAGTTGCGCAAGCCGCGCGGGTCTTCGTAAATGATGTGTGCCAGATGCGGCACGCTCTCACGCAGTTCCAGCAGCTTGTCGACCTGCTCCTGATCTTCAACGATGGCGAAATTGATTTCGGCGTCTTCGAGCACGTGAATCATCTCTGCCGCGACCGCGTCCTGATACAACGGCACCGCGACACCGCCCAGTGCCTGCGCAGCCGTCATGGCCCAGTACAGGCGCACGCGGTTATTACCGATGATGGCGAGATTGTCGCCGCGTGAGAATCCGGCGGCGGCCAGTGCACAGGCGAGCATGCGCACTTCATGCGCGGCGTCCTGCCAGCTCCAGCTTTGCCAGATACCCAGATCTTTTTCCCGGTACGCCGTGCTGGCGCCACGTGTGGCGGCGTGTGCCAACAACAAACGCGGGAAAGTGGTCCGCTCCTGCATGCCTGTCTCCTGTGTCTCACCACGCTTCGACATCCGTCGAGGGGGGCGTGGCGTGGCTCGGTCGGCGCGTGCGCGATGGCGCACGCCATCCTGCTCGCGTCATTTTTCACGACGCTTATTCGTTGGCGGGTAGTGCAGTGACGATCGCTTTGCCGCGCGGCAGGCAGCTTCTATACTTGTGCTTCGGCGTCGTGTTGCAACACCGTGGATGCTTGTCTCACCCTGCGCATGGCAAGGCGAAGATACCCCATGACCCACGACGGATTTGTCACCCGGATGACAATCAAGGGAAAGTCCCTATATGTCGTTAGAGACCCTGTTGCAGCGCAGCGTATGGGCACAAGGACTCACGCCGGCACAGCGCGAGCGCGTGACGGCAGAGATTCAGGTACGGCCAGTGGAGAGTGGCGGCTACGTTTGCCGCAAAGGTGACCCGTCGCACGCCTGGTTCGGCGTCATCGACGGGCTCGTCAAGATTGCGACCGCCTCGGCCAGCGGCAAGTCGGTGACCTTTACTGGCGTGCCCTCGGGCGCGTGGTTCGGCGAAGGGTCATTGCTGAAGCGCGAGATCCGCAAATACGACGTGATGGCATTGCGCGACTCGGTGCTCGCGCATATGCCGATCGCCACGTTCGACTGGCTTCTCGACACCAGCATCCCGTTCAATCGCTTTCTGACGCTGCAACTCAACGAACGTCTCGGTCAGTTCATTGCCGCCGTCGAACACGAGCGTCTGCTCGATACCGATGCGCGTGTTGCGCGCTCGTTGTCGTCGATGTTCAATCCCGATCTCTACCCGAGCGACGACACGACCGTGCAGATTTCGCAGGAAGAACTCAGTTACCTCGCGGGCGTGTCGCGCCAGCGCGTCAATCTCGCACTCAAGGTGCTGGAGCAGGCCGGGTTGGTGAAGGTCGATTACGGTGTCCTGACCATTCTCGACCTCGAAGGTTTGCGCGAATTCGGGATGTAGTCTTCGGCCCGAAGGCCTACCGCGCGCCCGGCAGATGGGCGCGGACGAATCGCGCCACCTCCGCGCGCAGTTCCCTGTCTTCCGGCGCCCCCATGAATCCCCCGTGCGGCATGGCTTCGAACACATGAAGCTCACACGGCACGTCGGCGCGGCGCAGTGCGCGATGCATACGCACTGCGTTCGACAGGAACAGATCACGCGTGCCGCTTTGAATGAACGTCGGCACGAAGCCCTGAGAGAAGTCGCCGAACAGTGGCGACAGGTACAGATGGGCGAGATCCGCACCGCCTGCATACAACACGTTATTCGGCATCAGCGACTTGGGCAGCAGCACGTCGACAAGCTGATTCAGTTCGAAACTGTCGCCCGATTCCGTGAGATCGACTTCCGGCGATAACAACACCAGCGCGGCCGGTAACGGCAGCCCCTCATCGCGTGCGCGCAACACCATCGCCGCCGCCAGATTGGCACCGGCAGATCGTCCGCCAATGACAACGTGATTTGCCGGGTACGTCTCCAGCACTCGCCGGTAGACCGTCAGACAGTCATCTAGCCCAGCAGGATACGGATGCTCGGGCGGCATGCGATAGTCGATTCCCCAGCACCGCAGGCCCAACTGGTCGGCCTGCATTTGGGCGCCGATACGGCAGACGGTGCCGCCGCCGAACACCAGTCCTCCACCGTGCAGGTCGATATAGATGACGTCGTCGGCCACGAGATCGACCGGCGTCGCAACGTGAACGGTGGCGTCACCGATTGCGACGGTTTCCACCGCCGCTTTCAACTGCCCTGCTACCTGTGCCATCGCGGCGCCGTATTGGGCGTCGGCATCCGCCTTGAATTGCATCCAGCCTTCAAAGTCGTCGGGCGAGGGTGCGGTGTACATCGCGTTGAATGGCTCGCCATCGGCATTCACCAGACGACGCAATGCGGCCTGCGCCTGCGCGCTGATGCTGTCTGGAAATGGAATCACACGGGCCGGAACCCGGACCCCGTCGGTAGGATGCGTCATGAGAGATCGGACTAATGAGTGGCTGATGTGGACGGCCAGTGCGTGAGCGCCGTATCGAGCGCATCAAGACTGCGTAGCCACGAGATGTCGGCATCGGGCGTGCTGTGCGCAAACGCCGACGCTGATTCCAATGTGATGTAGCCCATGAAGAAGCCACCGAGAAATCGAATGGCGTGGACCTGCTCTGCCTCGGGCACCGCGTAGCCATGCAGCACCGCCCGGATCAGTTGGGTCAATTGCGGCCCGGCGCTCGCGGCGGCCAACTCGGACGACAACGGATGCCGAGCAGCAACGAAGCGCCCCGGATGGCGACGCGCGTAGTCACGATGGGTATTGGCCAGCGCGTACAACGCCTCTTTGCCCGCGCGACCCGCCATGGCGCGCGATGTGGCGTCTGCCAATTGCCGCAACGCCAACAACGCGATCTGACTCTTGAGATCGTCAAGATTCCTGACGTGGGAATAGAGGCTGGCGAGTCGCACGTCGAACTTGCGTGCCAATGCCGCCCCGGTCAACTGTTCGAAGCCAATTTCGTCGGCCAGCTCGGCACCGCCCTCCACCAACCGCTCGACCGTCAGCCCGGCTCTGACCATAGGATTTCCCGCACTGAAAACTAACCGATTTAGATAATTGCCTAATCATATTAGTTTTCATGTGCCGGATCAAGGCGCCAATCACATCGGCGCCTTGATCCACAACCACGACCGCTTCGGCTCTAGTGGCTAACGGCCTCGGGCGCGATGCGCAGGTGCTCGACGGACTTGGTGGTGCGATTCACGTCCGCGTTGTCATGCCACAGCGGCTTGCGCCCGAACGTGGTGTACATCTCGACCTGATCGGCGTAGTGCGGCGATGGCGTGCCGTCAGGTGCGACGAAGCCGCTCTGCCCCGGCGCCACCACGTCGTAAGCTGCGATCTTGCCGCGTGCGCCGTTCGGGCCAAACACGATGAGATCGTTCTCAGTGCCACGGTTCATGTAGACGGGCGTGCGCACCGCTTCTCCGGCGTTCGCTTGCGGCACACCAAAGAAGTTGTTGGCGCGGAAGGTCAACGGCACCGTCGGCGCGCGCCATGTCGTCATGTCGGGACCCAGCCGGGACTTGAGTGCGGTGACGGTATCGTCCAGCGCGGCGAGAATCACATCGTCCTGCCGCTTGCCACCGAAGATATCGAAGGTCTGCGGCACACCTGCCTTGTCGCCCCGCAGACCTTCGTACAGCACCTTGCTGCCGTTACCGATGTTGGCCGAGCCCGTCGGTCCGTCCTGCGGCGTGGCATAGCCGCTGGCGAGGAACCATTTGTCGTACGGCGCGGGCACCACTTCGCCCAGCGTGCGCTTGAGCATGGCGGTGAGCCACGCGTCCATGATCGCCGGGCCTGCCGTATCGTAATGCCCGGTGTGCTGCGGATCACGATTCAGGCCGTCCCACTTTGCCAATTGCAATGCCAGCTGACGGCGGGCATCAGTGGCGGGCAGGTTGGCCGTCGCGCGCTCAATGAACGGCAGAAAGTGACGACGATTCACGTCGACCGCACTCGTCTCCTTCAGGATCTGCCACATGTCGTCGACGTTCAGCTTGTCGTGCGCCTTGATACGCTCGTCAATCTCGACCACGCGATCGGCACCACCCCACACGAACGCGAACAGGTCGCTTGCCGGATAGCCCTTCTGCGGCGAATTATTCCAATTGGCGATCCAGCCCTGCTTCGGGTTGTAGACCTTCGGGTTGGTCGAGAATGGCAGCAATCCCTTCCAGTCCCATTCTCCGGTGCCCGGCACCGGCAAACGAGGATCATGGCCCGGGCGGCGATCCGGATACGCGCCCGTATGCACGTAGCCGATATTGCCGGCCGTATCGGCGTAGTACCAGTTGATGGTCAGTGCATGACGCGCGGCCTGCGCGGTCCATGACTTCCAGTCTTGCGCCTCGGCCTGATGCGTCCACGCGAGCAACGATTGCACTTCAAGGCCATCCCATGCGCGCGCTTTTGCATAAGCGATGTGTTGCTTGTCGTCACGCTGCATGACAATGCCGTGCACTGTGCGATAGACCTCCTGCACGACTGGTGCACCGCCTTTCACGCGGATGATCTCGACGCGCTTTTCCATGTCGTGCCATTGGCCGTTATGGAAGTAGCGATTCGGATTCGCCGGATCGAGCTTCTCGGCGAACATGTCGATGTCGTCGCCGAAACCCGCCGTGGAACCCCAAGAAATCTTGCCGTTGTGGCCGAACAGAATGCAGGGGTAACCGAACGGCGTATTGCCGACCAGATCGAAGCCTGCGCCATGCAAACCGATGCCGTAGGTGTACGCGGGGGCAAACCAGCCGAACTGCGGGCCGTTGAGCATGATGGCGCTGGCATCGCGGGCTTTGTTCTTGCCGACGATCCACATGTTGCTGGTCGTCGGGAACCCGGCAGGCCCCGGCTGGCCGTATTCGGCGAACTGGGCGAGCATCGTTGCCGCGTTGGCCTCGGGCGTCTGATGCAGCAACGCGCCATCGCTGTCGCGTGCGAGACGTGCCAGCATCGGCGCGGGGCCATCGTAGCGCGCGAGCGGCTGCGTTGCGGCGGCCGCTACTTTGGACAGCGGACCGACCTTGACCGGATAAACGCCTTCCGATGCCGGAATGGTCGTCGGCGCATCGGGGTTCACGATCCACTTGAGTTCGTTGAACAGCGCCATGCCCTTGTCAGCGCCGAATTTGTCCTTGAGCGCCGTCACCAGCGCCAAGTTATCAATCTCGCTGGTCGCGTCGGAGAACCGGTTGGCCATCGTGCCGACGAAGACCATCGCCACGTCGAAGGCGTCCCAGTTGGACGGCTGGAAACCGAAGTCGTTGAATTGCTTCGGCATGCGCTTGTCCGGTTGCGCGCGCACTTGGGCAATCCACGCATTCATGCCGGCGGCGTATCCCTCGACGATGTCGCGCTCCCGCTGCGGCAGATCGGCCAGTTGGCGCCGGATCGACGCGGGCCAGTAGTTGCCACGAATCGACTTGTCGAAATCCACGAACTTCTCGCCCAGCACTTCCGACACGGTGCCTTGCGTGCTCCGGCGTGCCATCTCCATCTGGAACAGACGGTCTTGTGCCACCGCGTAACCGTAGCCGTAGAACAGCGCGTAAGTCGTCGCCGCATAGATGTGCGGCACACCGAACTCATCACGCTTGATCGTGACGTCAGCGCGCCCCGGCACAGCCTTGCCGGCCGGCGAGACGCCGCTTGTGCCAACGGCATTGTCGCTGCCGGTCGCGGTCTTGGCGACCACCGGCCCGGCGAACGAAAGACTCAGAAGGGAAACGGCGAGCGCGAGCGACAGACCGCGCGGCGAGCGGGAAGGCAAAGTCATCAATGTCTCCGTAGTTCTTATGGGTAGAGCGCATTGACGTTATCACAACAAAAACCGACCGGTCGGTTAATTAATTCACCGACCGTTGATATGTTAAGTATCTCGGCCTTCACCGCTCTCCGCCGTTGATCGGAAACAACGGCTTGGCATCTTTGATATCCAGCCCCCATTTCTTCATCAGCGCATCGTAGACGCCGTCCTTCTGAAGCTTGATGAGCGCCTGTTGGATAGCGAGCGCCAATTGCTTGCCCTTTTCGTCGACACCGAAGCCGATGCCATAGGGCGCTTCCCGGTTGTAGTGCACGATCTTGTACTTCGCCGGAAATCGGGTGGCGTTGTAATAGCCTACCGGCGAGTCGACCCACGCGACCTGACTGGCGCCCGTCGACAACGACAGCATCGTCATGTTTGAGTCGGGATAGGTGGCGATCGTCAACGGCTTCTTGCCATTGCCGACACACTTGTCGCTAAGCGCCCTCGCCTTTTCCATCGACGCCGTGCCGCGTGGCAAAGCCAATTGCAAACCGCATAGATCGTCGGGTGACTTCACGGTGATGGCGCTCGCGGGCGTTGTCACCACCGTCAACCCCATGTCGAGGTAGTCGACGAAGGTCACGACTTTCTGGCGGGCGGAAAAGTCAGCCAGCGAGAGCAGCACGTCGAAGCGGCTCGCACTCAGCCCCGGAATCAGCGCGTCGAACGACGATTGCGCGAGCTTGATCTTCAGACCCAGCACCTGCGCCGCCGCCGACAGCAGCTCCGGGGTAAAGCCCACGATCTCGCCGTCGCCGTTGACGAACTTGATCGGTGCGACGTCGGGGTTCACGCCAGCCGTGAGCGTGCCGCGGTCCCGATAGTATTTCGGCACCATCGCTGCGAGCTTGTCGTCGGCCTTGATATTGGCGACAGGAGACGCCTCGGCTGCGCGCACGTGGCTCACGCCACCGAATAGCGCAAGAAGACATGCCGTGGTGGCAATCGCCGTGGCGGCGGGAATTCGAAGGGTCATGCGCATGGAACCTCGCGAGGAAAGTGAGGACAGGTGCCGCATCACGCCGCCTGCTGCGTGCTGCGCGCGAAGTCGCGGTGATGCCAGAGCAGGCAGTCCGATGCGCCCTCATCGTTGACGCTTGCCTCGGTAATCTCGCCGACGATGATGCTGTGAGTGAACCCGTCGTGCACTTTCGCAAGCCGGCACTCGAACACAACGACAGCATCAACGAGCGTCGGGACATCCAGCTTGCCGCCCTGCCAATGTTCGGCGTCGAAACGCTCGGCACCGCGCAGCGAGGTAAAACGCTTGGCAACGCTCAGGTGTTGCGCGGACAGCAGGTTCACGGCGAACCGTTGCGTGCGCAGAATGACGTCGTGCGCCGACGCCGTCTTGTTGACACACACGAGAATCGTGGCGGGGTCTGCGGACAGGCTGCAAACGGAGGTGGCGATCAGGCCGAACGGCACACCGGCCTCCTGTGTGGTGATGGCGGTGATGCCGCTGGCGAAGCACGTCATCGCGTGGCGAAAGACGTCAGCAGAAACTTGGGCGGTCATGGGCTTACCTCTGGTATCTCTTGCTCGAAATTAGGCGGGGCGGCGAATGCGTGATCCGGCCGTGGGCGCGCAGCCTGCGCGATCACGGCCGTCAGTCCGTTCAGTCACCGAACCGCAAGGGGTTGAGGCCGAGATTGCCGCGCAGCGTGCTTGCCGCATACTCCTCGCGGAACAGGCCGCGCCGGCGCAACTCCGGCAGAATCAGCGCGACGAAGTCGTCCAGTCCACCGGGCAGCGTCGCGGGACAAAGGTTGAAGCCATCGGCGGCCCCCTCCCGGAACCACGCCTCCATGTCGTCAACGATGTCCTGCGCCGTACCGATCAACTGACGCCCGCCAGCGGCGCGCATTTTGTACAGTTGCCGAATCGTGAGGTTCTCGCGATGCGCCAGTTCGATCAGCCCGTTGCCGATGCTGCTGACCGGCCCCGAACTGAGTGCTGGCACCGGCCCGTCGAGATCGTAGGCCGAGAGGTCGCCCAAGGTGCTGTACAGAATCGACAATCCGCTCAGCGGGTCGATCAGCTCCTGCAACTGGTCGAACTTGTCTTGCGCTTCCTGCCGCGTGCGACCGACATAGGGCGTCAGGCCCGGCATGATCAACAACTGATCCGGCGTGCGGCCATACTTTTCAAGGCGTCCTTTCAAATCGGCGTAGTACTTCCGGGCCGACTGAATGTCGAACGATGCGCTGTAGACGACGTCGGCATTCTTCGCCGCAATCTCCCGCCCCGCTTCCGCCGCCCCCGCCTGCACGATCAACGGGCGGCCCTGTGGCGTACGCGCCGAATTCAATGGGCCACGCACGCTGAAATGCTTGCCCTTGTGGTTCGGTACATGCAGCTTCGCTTCGTCGTAGAAGATGCCGGATGCCTTATCGCGAAGAAAGGCGTCATCCTCCCAGCTATCCCAGAGCTTCTTTACGACATCGACGAATTCGTCGGCACGCTCGTAGCGCTCTTCATAACCCAGATGCTCGTCGCGGCTGAAGTTCCACGCCTCTTGCTGCGACCACGACGTCACGACGTTCCAGCCCGCGCGACCGCCGCTGATATGGTCGATCGACGCGTATTTGCGCGCGATGTGGAAGGGTTCGTTGTATGTGGTCGAAGCAGTGCCGACCAGCCCGATGTTCGACGTGCACGCGCCGAGCGCCGCCAGCAGCGTGAGCGGCTCGAGCTCGGCATTCTTCGCGTCGCGCGACGCCGAGCCCTTGGGGTTGTCCGCCGTACGAACGCCAAGCCCGTCGGCAAAGAAGATCATGTCGAACTTGGCGGCCTCGGCCTTGCGTGCCGTGTCGAGAAAATACTTGAAGTCGATGGCCCCGGCGGCCGGCACTTCGGGGTGCCGCCATGCCGCCATGTGATAGCCCAGATAACGCATCGAGAGACCGAGTCTCATCTTTCCATCGTGTGCCATTGCTTGTCCTGTTGGATAAGAGGATTTAAGTCGGAGGATTTAAGTCGGAGGATTGAAGTCAGGAGATTGAAATTGGCGCGCCATGCGGTTGGCATTACCCGCGAATGCTGGCCACGAAGCGCTTGCTGCGCTCGGTGCCGGTGCCTTGAAAGATGTGTTCGGGGGAGCCCTGATCGACGATGCGGCCGCCGTCCATGAAGACCACCCGGTTCGAGACCTTGCGGGCGAAGTCCATTTCGTGCGTGACGACCACCATCGTGGTGCCGGACATCGCCAGCTCCTTCATCACGTCGAGCACTTCGTTCACGAGCTCAGGGTCGAGTGCGCTCGTCGGTTCGTCGAAGAGCATGATTTCCGGGTCCATCGCCAATGCGCGCGCAATTGCCACGCGCTGCTTCTGTCCGCCGGAGAGTTGCGACGGGTAGTGATGCAGCTTGTCGGCAAGCCCGACACGGGCGAGCAGATACTTGCCGCGTTCCAGCACGTCCTTTCGCGCCGCGCCACCCACGATGCGCGGGCCGGCCAGCACGTTTTCGAGCGCCGAATAATGGGGAAACAGGTGGAAGCCCTGAAACACCATGCCGAAATAGCGGCGCTGGCGATCCAGCTCCTTGTTCGGTAACCGCACACGCCGCGCGCCGCGCAACTCGCTGCCGAGCACTTCGCGCTTGAACGTCACCTCGCCCGCATCGATGAGATCGAGCATGTTCATGCATCGCAGCAACGTGCTCTTGCCCGAGCCCGACGGCCCGATGATGGCTACTACGTCGCCTTTGTAGAGCGTGAAGTCGATGCCGTGCAGTGCCACGAACTCGCCGAACTGCTTCGTCACAGAGCGCATCTGGAGCAGCGGCTCATGTGTAGCGTTGGCATGCAGGGACTGGTTTTCCGGTGTCGCGCTCATCGCTGCACTCCTTTGCCGAAGCGTCGTTCAAGCAGGCTCTGCCCACACATCGCGAGACTGGTCAGCAGCAGGTACCAGAGACAGGCCACGGTCAGCAGCGGGATGGTTTCGAAGGTCGTCGAATAGATCAGTTGCACGGTCGTCAGCAACTCGACGTAGCCGATTACCGACGCGAGCGACGTGTTCTTGAACATCGTGATGAGCTCGTTGGCGAGCGGCGGGATGATGACGCGCACGGCCTGCGGAATGACCACGTGCCACATCATGCGAAGGTCGCTCATGCCCATGGCCTTGCACGCCTCGCGTTGCCCCTTGTCGACGGCCGCCAGCCCGCTGCGGAAGATCTCGGCGCTATGCCCGCCAAGGTAGATCGCGAGCCCGATCATCGCGGCACTGAAGCGCGAGATGACGTTGCTCGTATCGATGTCGAACAGATTCACGTTCAACAGTGGAATCGGCAGATACAGGCGGGGGACCAGCGCGGAGATGAAGAACAGGAACAGCAGCATCGCCAGCGTGGGCGTGGCGCGGATGATCCAGATGTAGGTGAGCGCCGCCCCGCGAAGCACCGGGTTCTCTGCCATCCGGCAAGCCGCAACGATGCCGCCCAGCACCAGCCCCAACACACTGGCAAACGCGGTCAGGATCAACGTATTGGCGAGCCCGGCAAGCACGCGGGCGTTGAAGAAGTAATGCGCGACCACGTCCCACTGCCAGCGCGGGTTGTCGATCACGCCCTGATAGAACAGCACCAGCGCAACACCGGACAGGCCGTACCAGAGCCAATCGGACTTCTTGGGGCGCGCGTGAATACGCAGCGTTGCGGGCGGCCCGTCGATGCTGTCGTCGCGCCTTGCCGCCGAAAGTGGATAGACGGTTTCGTTATTCATATGGTGAGACACCCTCCAAAGTGTTGGGGTTAACCCCGCTTTCAGCACAATTAGTTATTGCTGGCGATTCCGGCATCCATCCAAATAGAATGGGGAATAGCGAAAGGTTAGAAATTCAAAAAGCCCTTGTGAAATGCTTTCTTTTCGGCAATCGATAATGTTTTGTTATTGGGTGAATGGATGAAGATTCGTCAGTTGGAGGCGTTCCGGGCGGTGATGCTTCACCAGACGGTGACGCAGGCGAGCGAGATGCTCCACATCTCGCAGCCCGCGACCACGCGGTTGCTCGCCGATCTGGAGCGCTCGCTGAAGTTCAGGCTGTTCGATCGCGTGAAGGGCCGGCTCTACCCGACGGTCGAAGCGCAGGCGTTGTTCGAGGAAGTACAGCGGTCGCTGGCCGGTGTGGACCGGATTGCCCGGGCGGCGGACGAGATCAGAAACTTGCAGCGCGGCACGCTGCATATCGCGGCGGCGCCCGCGCTGGCGCTGTCGTTCCTGCCGCATGCCATTGCGGACTACCTGAAGACACGCCCCGAGGCGCACGTCTCCATGGCCATGCACTCGACGCGCTCGATCGTGGATATGGTGATGGGACAGCGGTGCGACGTGGGTTTTGCCAGACTGTCGCTCAACCGGACGACGTCGCACGGCGAGCGGCTGGTGGCCGCGAAGATGGTGTGTGCGTTACCGGCGGGCCACCGGCTGTGTTCGCATGACGTCATCGGACCGGCGGATCTGGCAGGCGAGCGCTTTGTGGCGCACCCGAGAAGCGTGGAAGCCCGTTTGCAGATCGATGCGTTGCTCGCCGCCCATGGCGTCGAAGTGAAGATGCAGATGGAAAGCCAGATCTCGTATGCGATCTGTTCGTTCGTGGAAGCAGGGGCTGGCGTGGCCGTGATCGACGCGTTCAGTGCGTGGAGCTATCGCGGCACCGGCGTCGTGTTCAAGCCGTTTGAGCCCGCCATCCTGACCGACACGGCGGTGCTCACGCCGTCACAGCGGCCGACGCCTCTCTTGCTGAAGTCGTTCGTCGCCCATGTCAGGCGGTATGCGCTCGATACGCTGGGCGACGGAGTGGTGGCCAATTGAAGGCGGCCCGGGCAAGCGTCAGGCGGGGGACGTGTAGCCCGCCAGTTTCCGCGCAAGCATGGCCTTCACCTCAGGCCATTCGGTATCGATGATGCTGAATCGCACCGAGTTGCGCTTGCGGCCGTCGGGCATGATGCGTTCGTGCCGGACAATGCCCTCCTGCGTCGCGCCAATGCGAAGGATGGCGGCGCGGGATTTCTCGTTGGTTTCGTCGGTGGTGAATTGGACGCGCACGCACTGCATCACGTCGAACGCGTGCGTCAGCAGCAAGTACTTGGCTTCGGTGTTGATGGGAGAGCGCTGGACGGACTGACTGAGCCACGTGTGGCCGATTTCCAGCTTCCGGTTGGCGCGATCGATCTTCCAGAACCGCGTGCTGCCAACCACCCGGCCGGTATCGCGTGCCACCACCACGAACGGCATGACGGTGCCGTCCTCTCTTCCCTTGAGTGCCTTGTCGAGATAGGCGTCGATGGTCTCGAGCCCGGGCACGACCGTGAACTTCAGGTTCCACAGTTCGCCGTCGGCGGCCGCATCGACCAATGCCGACCGGTGGCCGGCTTCAAGGGGGTGCAGTTCAACGCTGTTACCCACCAGCGTGGTGCGCAAATCGTCAACTTCAAAGCCGGTCGTTGCCATTACAGATTCCGATCCTTCAAAACGCTCACAAGACAGATTTCGATGCCTCATCCGCGTTGCGACGGGCGGTGTTAATGATCATCGAAACTGTTCTGGGAGCGCAAGACTTCCTCGATGTGGTTTTCCGCCCACGCGACCAATGGCTCGACCAGCTCGGAGAGCGTGTGTCCGAGTTCGGTCAGCGAATATTCGACGGTCACCGGCACCGTGGCGAACGCCTCGCGATGCACCAGCCCGTCGCGCTCCAGCTTCTGTAGCGTCTGGCTTAGCGCCTTGGGTGAGATGCCGCCAATTTCACGACGCAGTTGGTTGAACCGCTGAACGTCGTCCCGAAGGATCTTGACGATCAGCAGCGACCATTTGTCCGCCAGCCGGCTGAACACCAGCCGGGCCGGACAGCCTTCCATATAAACGTTGTAACGACTCTCGATCTCGCTCGGCGTCGCAAGCGCGGCAGTGCGCGGCATGATATCCCTCCGGTAACCAGTTACCACCAGGTAACTTCTTGTTTGGCTGCTATACAAAATATACTATCTACGCTCCAGTGCCAATCCGGCATTTTCTCGATGTGTAAGGAGTTGTCATGGCAAAAACGGCCATCGTTTATTTTTCGGGCTACGGACATACGAAGCGTGCCGCCGAAGCGGCCGCACAGGGCAGCGGCGCCGATCTCATCGAGATCAGCGAAGACGGCAACGTGACCGAAGCGGGTTGGGACACGCTGGCGCAAGCGCAGGCCATCATTTTCGGAACGCCGACCTACATGGGCTCGGTGCCTTGGCAGTTCAAGAAGTTTGCCGATGCGTCGTCCAAGCAATGGTTCGGACGCGGCTGGCAGGACAAGGTGTTCGGCGGCTTCACGAACAGCGCGAGCCTGAACGGCGACAAGCAGGTCACGCTGATCTATTTGCAGACGCTCGCCTCGCAGCACGGCGGCATCTGGGTCAGCCTCGGCTTGCTGCCTGCGAACACCAAGGCCGCCACGCGTGAAGACATCAACAATCTGGGCGGTTCGGTCGGCGCACTGGTGCAGTCACCGTCCGACGCCTCGACCGACGAGATCTCCACCGGCGATCTCGAAACGGTCAAGCGCTATGCGGCACGCGTCGCGCAAGTCGCGTCCCGCCTGCACGCCGCCGCCCAGTAAGACGTAGCGCCCTCGCCTTCCGGCGGTCTATCTGGCTTCACGGCTGTTCATCTCGCGCCTTCAACTGGTACTGGTACCAGGCGATCAGCGCGATGATGAACAGCACCAGAAAGATCGGGATCATGTAGCCGCGCGCCAGCCATCGCAGGAACGGGTCGCAGAAGAGCAGCGCCAGCGCGAGCAGAATCCACACTGCCGCGATCACCACTGCCGGGGCATGACGATAGCGCGCCATGAGCTCACGCCAGCGGCACGATACGTAGTACGCCACAGCACAGCCGAGCAGAAGCAGCAACACAATCTTCGTCGCCAGCCGGAACGCATACAGGTTCTCGCATACGGTCTTGCAGACGGCGGAGGCCTGCGCTCCCGCAGGCTTTTGATAGTAGTCGGCAAGACATTCGCTGATACTGCGTGTCATCGTGCAAGCCTGCACGCCCGGCGTCGGGTCAAGTTCTGCCACGGTCGCAGCAGTGGCGTCGGCGGCCCCTGCACCACTCGCCCCACCAGACTTATCGCCCGCGGCGTCTCCCGCCTTCGCGTCGGTACGCATCGGCATCGGCCAGAAACCGATGCCGCCGAAGTTGTCCTGCGCGTAGATGATGTCGTCCTGAAGCTGCTGCCAGTTGTCGTTGTCGAACGTAATGACCGGCACGATCTGGCGCAACACCATCTGACGCTCTTCGCCGTGCAGGCCGCCTTCCACCGACAGTCGAAGCGCCTTCTTGGAATCGGTGGTCGGCTCGTCGAGCAGCACCAGAAAGTGAGGCCTGCGATTGCGCTCACGTTCGACGCGCGCCAGCATATCGGTCGACGGATTGCGATCGTTCTCCATGACGAGCTTGAGCAGGTTTTCGTAGTCATAGGCACCGTGGCCCACCCGATCGTGCCGCATCATGATGTCGATGCGATCGCCCGCACCCGCTTTGCGCAGCTTGGTGCGCAGTTGGTCGATGAACTGATTGAACGCCTGCACCGACACCGGGTCCTCCGGATACCCATCGAAGAAAATCACCACACCGCCGCCATTGGTCGGCGCAAAACGTGCGCCGAACGGCAGGTGATTCGATACCGTTGCAGTCCAGTTACGAAGCCGCGTGGAGAGCAAGCGCACGATGTCTTCGCCCACTCGCTCCAGCACCTGTTCCTTGCGGTTCTTGTCGAGTCGCGCCCACGTGCGCCAGTCGTTGCGCTGGATCACCCACTGCACGTTGCTCTGATGCCGCTGGGCAACGCTGACGAAATCGCCGGGCAACGAGGCGCCGGCCTGCGCCAGTTCGACAAAGTCCCGGCCGTCGTTGGCTTGTTGCAGCTTGCCCGTATCGTCAAATGTCGCGCCGTAGTAGCCGATGCTCGTGAGCGTGCTGAAATTGACGACTTGCGAGGGACCGGCCATCCAGAACGGAAAGAAGCCGTAGATCTCGCCTTGCAGTTGGTCGAGCACACAGCCGCAACCGTTGCCGTCCCAATGCACCTGACGCGTCGGATCGAAGGCCGGACGCTTGCGTGCCGTGGCGACGAGCGAGGGCCTGAACCGGTCATACAGCGTCTGCAACAGTTGCGGCAGCGACAGCACGTCGACGTTGCTGCATTGGCCCTTCTTCCAGAGGGCATCGAGTTGTGCGAACAGCGCCGGGTCCTTGAGCACCGCCGCCAGTTGCTGCATCTGCTCAGCAGAAATCTTGCGCGCGTCGGCCACGCTGCCCGGGATACCCGTCGGGCAAGCGCCGACACCCTGACGCAGACGCGCCATTACTGCCCGGTCGAACAGCCATAACTGCGGGTATTGCAGACCTTGCAGCCCCTTGAGCATGTCGAGCACTACCGGCGGCACGGCCTCGTTGCGGCGGCTCGTGGCCAGTTCGGCGAGCGCCTGCTGCGTCAGCACGTAGGTGGTTTGCGTCTGCGCCGCGCGCATGATGTCGGCGACGTAAGGGTCGACGGGCGTCTTGATGTCCGCAGTGGCATCGAGAATGGCTTCGTTGAAGTCGGCCTGACTGGCGTACTCCTCGGTCAAACCTGAGACGGCATCAATGATCGGCGCCGGTACACGGCCGGCTTGCCGGAGTTGCTGCACCGAGATGTCGGTCAGTTGATAGGTCGTGGTGACGGCGGCGGCGCGGGCTTCGGGCAGGTACGCGTCAGCTTGCGTGCCCAGATCCTTGAGCGCGTCGAGTACGGCCGCGTCGAACAGCGGCTGGTTCAGATAGACCTTGTCCTGAAGCGCGGAGAGCTTGTCGATCACCTTCGACTTGGATGCCAGCAGGCGGAAGTCATTCGCGTCGAGCGTGTAGTTGTAGATCGTCAGCAGCGCACGGTCGGGGTCGGGCCCGGCATTGCGCTTGCCATCCGTATCCAGATGGTAGAGCCACAGCATCGCCGCGATCTCGTCGTCGGTACCGGCGAGCCGGATCTGGTAATAGCGCGCTTGCTCACGGGGATCGAAACCGTCGATCCAGCGCCCAAGGTCTGCACCGACGAGGTCGGTCTTCCACTGCGGATGTGCCCGCACGATGGTGGCGAACTTCAGTAACGCCTGCACTGAAGCATTGGTCAGATTGCCCACGGGCTGCATCTTGAAGTCGAGCCAGAACCGGTTGAGCCACGACAGCGTGATCGGGCCGACCAGATTGTCTGACAGCGGACGTGTGCTCTCTCGATAGGCTTGCAGGTACGCCGGGTCCTCCGAATAGATGGTCAGCAGCGCCTGTTGAATCGCGCGGCGGGTGGCAGGCGCAAGATGGCGGACGACGTCGGCCGAGATCAGGACGGCGGCGGCACCGCTCGTCGGCTCCGGCGCGACCTGCACGGTGTTGACGATGCGCCATGCGTCTTGTGGTGTCATCGGCTTGCCGTCGCTGCCCACGGGCGGTGCCATGTTCGCCGAGCGCGCCACCGGTGACATAGCGGCCGGGGCTGCCACGGGCTCGACAGGCGCTGCTGGCGCCGTCGGTGTCACCGGCGCCGCAGGCTTCGGCGCAACGACGGGGGCAACGGCCGGCGCGACCGCTGCGGCAGATGCTGCCGATGAGGTCGATGCGGACGATGGCGTCGTGACGGTCGCGGGTGCAGATGAGGCCGCTGGTGCGGAGGCCGGCGAGGCTGAAGATGATGCGGCAACCGAAGCCGCCTGCGGCGCTGATGCCGCGATCGCGCCCGACGCCGTTGCGTGCCCCTGCACAGGCAGCATCGCCCCGGCGAGTGCAGTACACAGTGCGGCGATACTGGCCCGCCCGGAGAGTCGATGCAGGCGAAACGCGCGGGCGAACCCGTGGGTGGAGAACAGGATGCTCATATCAGATCGTCCGCCCTTCCTTGATGAGTTCTCGCCGGACGCCGCGCAGCAGGTCGGCCTGACATACGGTATCGCGACCATCGCGTTCTGCGCGCATGGCCGCGTGCTGGGCGACGTTGAGCAGTGCGCCGCCTGAAAGCACATGGTTTTCGGCCAGCGTCACCAGATCCACATCGGCCGCCAGACCGCGTCGCTCGGGAAACAAACTCTTCCAGAGACGCAGACGTTGCTCGCTGTCGGGCAACGGAAAATGGATAGCGCTCTGAAACCGTCGTGCGAAGGCTTCGTCGATGTTGCCCTTCAGGTTGGTCGCCAGCAGCACCACACCCGGGTAGTCTTCGATCCGCTGGAGCAGATATGCGACTTCCTGATTCGCATGACGATCGTTCGCGCTGCTGCCTTCCGTGCGCTTGCCGAAGAGCGCATCGGCTTCGTCGAAGAACAGAATCCAGCGCTTGTTCTGCGCCTGATCGAACACGTTGGCCATGTTCTTCTCCGTCTCGCCGATGTACTTCGAGACGATTTTCGACAGGTCGATCCGGTAGACGTCAACGTGAGCCGCCTTGCCGAGCAACGATGCCGTGAGCGTCTTGCCGGTGCCGGGCGGTCCGTAGAACAGCGCCCGGAAGCCCGGTTTGACCATACGATCGAGATGCCAGCGACGCATGACGGCTTCGCCACCGTCGAGCCATTGGCGGATCTGGTCGATCTCGTCGATGACTTCAGGTGCGAGAACAAGGTCGTCCCAGTCGCGCATCGTGGTGATGCGCTTGGCCGGAAATCCGGCGCTGTAGTCGGGCTTGTGTTCACTGCCGGAGGTGCATCGCTCGAGAAAGTCGCGTTCCACGTGCAAGGCGGCGGCGAGTGCCGGTTCACCGTCGGCGCGGCGCTCAAGACGCAAGACGGACTCACGGGCAAACGTGTGATCGGCGTCGAACAATTGCAATATCTCGAAGCGACGCGCGAGGTCGTCACCGGCGAGCACGAACGCGGCAGTTTCGCAGGTGGGCAACAGCCCGCTGTGATGCTGACCGCGCCAGCCGCCGAATTCGGTGAACTGCCGCTCGGTGTTCTTGTTTTGTGTGAACAACAGGTCGAGCGCCTGTGGCCGGATGTGCGGCAACAAGGCGAGCATCAACACGACACGCGCATCGAAGTTTGAGGCGAGCCCCAAGCCCAGCAGGGCGATGGCAAACGGCGACGGGTCATTCTTCAGATCCGGCGGTACGTGCGCGTAGATGTCATGCGGACCGCCTTCATGCATGAAATAGGCATGCATGCGCGTCTCGAGCACCGCATTGAACCACGCGATTTCACGCGACAGACTGTCCGCGTTGGCGATGAGCGCGTCCGTCGGCGGGGTTGTCGAATCGATCATGTCCATTGCACCCATAGCGGAAGCGGCATCCATGACAGCTGCACGGTCGAGAAGCTCCACGGCAGCCGATCGAGCAACACATCGAAAGCACTGCGTTGCACATCGAGATGCCAGCCGTTTTCCCCCATCGACAATCTACCGGGGCGTTGCAGGAAGGTCTCACGCAGTCCCGCCGGCGAGGTATGCCCCAACGCCGACCAGTGCTGAATCATCGCGACGAGCAACTGGTCGATGATCTCGCGCTCGCCATCGGTCACTTCAATACGACGCGCGACGGGCGCGTTCAAGGCGACGCCGCAGAGCAGCTTGTGCAGCGTCAAATGGGGCTCCGGCGCTTCGTCGTCTCCGCTGACGAGGTAATGCAGGAGCAAGACGGCACGCTCAGCCGCCGCATCGCTGACAAATCGGCTCCGCTTCGGATGGCCGTCCCCGTATGCTTCGACGAGCGACAGCATGTCCCAAAGGCGCGGCAGGAATGGCCAGACAAGGACTGCCCCCGCGTGCGTGACCTGCATGGGTGTGAGCGACGGGTCCGACGCGCTGACGGCAGCAATGCCGAGCTCGATGCCGGTTTGTTCTCGCACGCGGGTTGCGAGCGCGGGCGGAATTTGACTGCCGCTTACCTGTGCCAGCCGGGCCACGAGCGCGGCAGCCAATTTCGCTGGGGCATAGGCGCGCTGCGGGGCGAACAACCACGTGAACAACAGTCGCCACCGGGTACGTTCCAACTGGGCTGGCGGGCTGGTGTCAACGCTCAGAGCGAACAGGTCGGTGACGTCTGACGACAGGCGCAGCATCCGGTCGACTTCGTCCGTATCGCGTGGCGACAGACGGGCGAATCCGCGCCACAGATCGGGGGGCACGAGATCCAGCCATTGCGCTGCCAGCGTGTCGTCGCTGGCCGCCGCCGAGAGGATGGGACGCAAGGCAGACGCCCCCGCTTGCATCGCCTGCCGCAACCAGATATCCAGTCCGGCCGGCGGCGCCCCGCGGCCATTGCGGAAGTCCGGCGACGAGAGATAGTCGAGGTAATCGATGGGCGGTGTCGATGCCATGTCTGGGTGAGGCTCTTGAGTGGGGTGCGACGCGGTAGGCAGCGCATGCGGCTGAGTGGGATCCGGACGGGATCCGGTAAGCGTTTCCGGTGCTGTGATGGGGACCGCGCTGTCGGTGGTGTCGGTGGTGTCGGTGGTGTCGGCGGCGTTGGCGGTGTCAGCGTTACCGATGCTGTCGGCGATGCGGGCGTTATCGGTGCTCCCGGCCGACGCCTCTTCGCTCAACGCTTCAAGGTCAAGCGTCGCACCGGTCACCAATCCGGCAGCAACGCTGGCGTAGTAGCGGGCAACAGCACGGGTAGCGTCATGCGGCACATGCGATTCAAGCGGCTCAAGCGGCGCAGTGGGCGCGTGCGCCACGATGGCGTCGTAAAAGGTTTCCCGATGCGCCGCCGGAATGTCGTCACTCACCGTGACGACGATATCCACGATGCTGGCCCATGCGTCTGGCGAGATGCCATCTGGCCCGGACGTCAGTTGCACGCGGCTCTCATCAAGTGAGCGCTGCAAAACCGTGCGCGCCTCCTGCGATAAACGCCCCGCTCGGCTCACCAACGACGCGCCCTTCGGCACTTCGTTCTGGTGGAAGTGCAACAGCCGCTGCACCGCGTCATGAGCGTTGGCGACGCGGGTCGTGTTGGTCTCGGTGATGGCGGCGGTCTCGTTGGGCTCGTTGGGCACGTTGGGCTCGGTAGCCCCCGCGTCGACCGTTCCAGCGCTCAATCCTTCCATTCCGATATCTGCGCGGATGGCGTGAGCCTCAAGCTGGGCGCGGTCGTCCACGCGTCTCATTGGACGGGTATCGGCATCAGTCGGCTGATCGACGTGGGACGCTGAGCGCAGCTCCCATAGATCCAGCAACCGAAGCTGCCATGCGACAGGGCTCACACCGAGTGCTACGTGATGCAACCCTTCGGACGTAGACGACACATTGGACGAGTTGCGAATGAGCTTTCCGAATATCGCCTTCCAGACAGCCCGCTTCCAAGCATCCACGGACGCGTTGGACAATGTCGTCGACACTCCCTGCGATGAAGGCCGTTGCGCAACGGCTTCCGGTTCATCGCTTGCTTCAGCAGTCTGGCTGCCCGTCGTGCGGCTGGTTGAATCGGTACCCGTGGTGCCAACGGACAGATCAGCACCGAGGCCACTGCGAGCGGCTTGCGGGTTTCGAGCGGCAGCGTCAACATCGGCGTGCTCAAGATCGGTCAACGCATCCTGCCGTGAGAGCGCCCGGAGTCTGCGCCAATACACCGTCGCGCCCGGGCTTAACAGCGTCGCCAGATCCACCAGCATGTCTTCGGGGAAAACGGCAACGATCCGCCCCAACACATCGTCGTGTTTGCCGTAATGGCGAAACGCGTCGACAAGCATTTCGCCATGTTCATTCACCCAGACAGGCCAGTCGTCATACAGTCGCGCTGGTGAACCACTGAGCAATGCGTCGATCAACCGTCCACGCGCGCCGACCCCACCATCGTGGCCGGGGTTCACCGCGACCGGCGACTCAGTTGCCGAGGACGATTGCGCCTCCTCCCGCGTGGAAAACGCTTCGCCGTCCGCGATGGGTGTGGGCGTTGGCGTTGGCGCGGGCGTATGTGTTGTCGTTTGCGCTGGCGGCGTAATCGCCGACGCCGATGAAGGGATTCCCGGCGCTTCAGCGCTCCCGCTCCCGCTCCCAAACGCGTTCTCGTTCTCGTTCTCGTTCGAAGTGTTCGTGTTCGCTTTCGGTCCGCCGATGGAGATTAGCGACGCACTTAACGAAGACTCGGCGTCGAGAGGCGAATCATCGTCTACGAGGATCGGGGGCTCGCCATCGATAACGCTAGCGGCGCTAGCGGCTCCAGAGGCGCGCGTTCCCGGCAATTCTGACGATGTCTCCGATGCCGGTGCCGCGTTTAACGGGGGAGGTCGGCTCAGATCAGGACATTCGACGAGGTCCCGGGCTTGCCGAAGTTCTTCAGCGCTCGCGCGATCCTCGGCCATCACCGAGGTCAGTCGATCCCGCCCTGCGCCTGTCGATGGCGACACAGTGTCGGCTTCGGCTTCGGCTTCGGCTTCGGCTTCGGCTTCGGCTTCGGCTGCCAAAGATTGGAGAGCATACGGATTTGTTGTCGGCGTCGTGCCGAACTCGCCTTCGTCGGCAGGCAACTCAGCATGACCCGATAACCCGGTGACGACGGATTCAATCGCTTCAGACCATGCGCGCCGACGCGCCCACCCGGTAAGTGAACTGTGGTCCCATTCCTTCGCCGATATTGACTCGTCACCGACGTGGCGCGCTGCAAGGGTTTCCTCTTGAAGCAGCGACAACATGTCGGTCAGCAATGACACAGGAAGCGACATCGCCATGCGGTCGCGTAGATCCGGGTATGCCGCGTAATGGCGTAGCGCGTCCCGAAGCAATGCGGGCGCGTCGGACATCAACTGCGGCCAAATGTCGTAAAGCGCTTGCGCTTGTCCTCGCGCCAACGCGTTCGCCAACAGCGTTCGTACGCGGGCAAGCGAGCGTGCTGCCGGTGGGCCGTATGGCAGCAACGTCTCGGCGTTCTCATCCATTGGACGCACTGCGTCGGTCTTGGTCGGCAAGACGTCGTGCGCTGCGAGATTGTCTCTGGCAATAGCGATGTCGGTGTCGGTGTCGGTGTCGATGTCGGTGTCGGTGTCGGTGTCGGCGTCAGTGTGGGTGGCCGCAGCCTCACGGCGCGTGTCTGATTTTCCCCAAGCCGTAGCGCTTCGCGATGATGGTTCCGTTTCCGCAACGGCCCGCACCACACGTGCCGGGTCGACAACACCATCGTGAAGTGAGCCACCCGGAGCATCGGTTGCTTCAGTCGCACCAGCTTGAGCTAGCGTTTCGCGGGGACGACGTTTCCCGCCCTCTGCGGCTCGCTGAATCTCCCCCTCCCGACGCGCCATAGCGTCGCGAGCAGCACTCTCCCTCTCGCCAGCTCGCGCCAATCGTCGCAGCACCGTCAGCATGGCGGGGGCATCCGAGATAGGCCTCTCACTCACCAACTGCCAGACGTACATAGCTCGCGTGCCAACGCCATCGTTCAGGCCACCGCTGTCCATCGCTCCGGTTCCGGTGACGGAAAACCCCAACACGGCCTGCCACACGTCGTGCCAAGGCATTTGCAGTGTCCCGGCGTCCAGCGGCGTCAGGCCGACCGTCAACAGCTTCTCGCTCGCAGCAACCCGTGCAGAAGCCCGCGCATCCCGCCCCCAGCCTGCGACGGCAAGCGCGCGGTCCAGTGCGTTCAAGTCCGCTAACCAGCGCTGGGCATCCGCAGGCCTTAATGCATGGAGTAGCGCTTCGATCTGCGCAGCAGGGAACTGCCGCGCCAACCGCGCCATCTGCACATCGCGGTCCCCACTGGCCCACAACAAGCGTCGTACCGCCTCCACGTCGCCCGACAGTACCCTCGCGAGCAGCGCCTCCAACGAAACGCCCGCCGCATCAGGTCTTGCCTTTCGTTGCTCAGTGCCCTGCCCGCCTGACACCGGGTCGTGCAAAGATGCCTCGCGTCCGTCGTGCGCCAGTGCGGTTGCCGTCGCCGCATGCGCCGGCAACCGGCCGTCCCTCAAGAACTGAACCAGTTCCGCAGCGTCGGCTTCCACGGCAGACGAAAAGTGTGTCACCACGGAATTGCGCTGCCCGCGCGTGGAAAATTCACGCCCCGCCAGCACCTGCTCAAGCGCGTCGGACAAGCCTTCCGCCAGCGCTTCGGGCAAGTCAGCCATCGCCACATCACCAAGATCAACTTCGAGCTGGTCAATGCGAACGACAGCATCGCCGGGCGCACGCGTGTCAAACACAGACGCCACCACCGGTAATAGCCGGTCAACCACCAGTGCGCGCAGCGCATCGCTTTGCGACATGTCCAGCCCGCCTGCCGTGAAGGTCAGGTCGAACGCCAGATGATCGATGCGATGTCGCATATTCATCGCTACACCCACAACGTCAGACTTTGATCACGCCGCTCATGCCGCTGACGCATGAGCAACGACGCGAGACTCGCGCTGGTGGCATCGAGGCGGCGTGAGTCGGTGCGGGTAATGTCTTCGCGCAGGCGCGTCCGCCACAAGTCGTAGCGATGCTCGAAGTCGCGCATCGTCACGAAATCCATCCAGTGGAATTCCGGCAGCAAGTGCGCCGGCAGATTGCGGCAAACCGTCTCCTGCGCAAGGTTTCGAAAGTCGGGATCGCTGAACCTTGCCGACCACGCCGGGAACACGATGCTCACGCGGGCATCGAAGAACGCCGCATCGGGCACCTGCCCCCGCTCAGCTGCCGCTGCCGCCGCCGCCTCAGCGTTGCGATAGCGCGGGCGAAGCAACACATGCTCGACCAGATAAAACCCCTCGGATTGCACATTCAATTTGCACAGAAAACTGCGCAACGTCTGCACATATCGATCGGCGTGCGTGACGGCCCCCGCGCGTTTGAACTTCGCCAGTCGCACGTCACCCAAGCGCTCGTCATGCGTGCGGAAATGCACATGCACTTCCTCGCCATGCTGCTCAAGCACGTAGTTTTCCAGCCGTACGCCATGCACGAGAAGCCCCACAGGCAGCAAATCTTCTTGCCGGGACTCTTCCTTTGATGGTTCCGCACCGGGAGCGCCCCGCCCCGCCAGTACCACCAACCGGGCAGCTGCGCGCTCGTAGTCGTCGGCCGTGGCCACGTTGTCGGCCCGCAGGCGCAGCCGCCATTGCAACAGTGTCACGCTCAGCGGATGTTCTGACGGCTCGGCAGGCAACCCCAGCAGAATCGCGATCTTGGCGTGGACCCCGGCAACGTTGGGCCGGCCATCAACGCGCCGCTCGGGCACGCCCACGTCGAACGCCGTTGCCCGGTCGCGCGAGAGCGTTGCGATATGGCGCAGGAATTCGAGCTTGTTGTTCACCAGCCAGTGCGTCGCGTGCTTGTCCTGATAGTCGTCGAAGCGGCGCAGCGACTTCTGCGAGAACGTTTCGCCATACATCGCGAGCAACACATCCAGCAACCGGCTGCGCCGGTCCTCCGCCCGGTCCTTGCGCGACACGATATGCGTGAGGGCTTTGCGCACGTCCTCCGGCGCCTCGACATACAACGATTCAATATCCGGCAGTGCGTCGTCGCCGATCAACTGCGAGAAGTAGGTCTGGTGCAGATCGTCAACGGAGAACATCCGTCCGACCGATTGCAGGTTCTCCAGATAGTTGGCCATCAACTGCTCGGCCAGATACAGATAGGCCTTCAGTTGCTTCGCGCTGACCTTATGCGCCAGCGGTGCGGACGGCGGCACGCCGAAATGGTTGATGCCGTAGATCGCCGGAAACTGATGCTGAATCGAGAAATAGTCGCTCAGCTCGCGCGTCTCGCCCTGCGGTGCGGGTACGATCCCCACCACCGATTGCGGCGTGTTACGCAAGGTATCGAACTCGAAGCGCGCCTTCGCCAGTGCCACGCGCGCATCGTCCAGCACCACACGTGCCTTGTCTTCGCGCCGTTGCTCGACGGCATCCGCGGCGGGTGCCGTATCGGTGCCGACGGCACTGCTGGCAAAGTGCAAACGCAGAAATGCACTCTGGGCATCCCCCGGGAATCGCAGGCGCAGCACGGCGTCCGCCGCCATGTCCGTGCCAATCGGGTGCCCGTGGGCATCGCACAGGGCGAGCCGCTGCACGTGCGCCACGCCTTCGACCTCCTGCACCAGTCCGACCAGTTTCGAGATCGCAATCGGTGAGCCGGGCGCCTGCGCCCCGGTACTCGCGATGAATCCGTGCACCGTGCGCGGACCGGAAAACAGGATATCGAGCGGTACCCCTGCCGCAAAGGCCTTGACGTAGCGCTCGACCTGAAACCCCGAGAGCACCGCCTGCGCACATCGGAAGTAGATATCTGCGAAGATCGACGCCGGGTCGCGCTCGCTGTGAATCTGCACGTCACCACTCAGGTAGACCGCCTGCGCGGGCACGACGCGCACGCCGGCCAAGTCTTCGCCAAGGTTGCGATGCGCGTTGAAGACCTCGAAGATGCGCTTGCGCACGTCGGCCTCCATCGCGGCCTGCGCCTCTCCCGACAGTTCCCCTGTCAAGGTTTCGCTGAGCTTGACCAGTACCCGGTACAGTCCGCGAGCCCCGCCCGCGCCGGCCGACGCATCGGGCTCACAACTCAGCCAGACATCCTCCAGCTCGGGAATCGAGTCGTAGAACAGCTTGCGGTAATCGTCGACCGTGAGCACCTGACTCGGCAGAATCTCGTCTGCCGGGTGCAAGGCGTGCCGCCGGTAATCGATTTCGCCCGTCGGACCGACCAGATAATCCTCAGGTGCGAAGTCCGAGCGATAGCCGAGTTCGGTGATCGCGTAGCAAAGCTGCTCGAGAATCGTGACGCCCGGATCGTGCAGGTTGTAGTCAGTCCAGCGATCCCCGCACAAGGCTTGCAGCGTGGCAATGCCTGCGCGGCGCAGCGCATCGAAATCGAGCCCATGGGGATCGGGGGCGAATCGGGCGATGGACTCAGGCGCGTTCATCGGCTGACCACACCCCGAATGCCGCGTGCGCGCGTGGCGTCGTCGCCAGCCTCGTCCAACGCGATGCGGGCGCTGTTCAATTGCGCCTTCATCGCATCGATCAGTGTATGCACCCGGTGATACGGCAGGTGCCCCAATGCTTCAACGATCAGCGCGAAGGCAGGCGCGCTCAGTGCACACGCAATGGCTTCCCCCGCGCCCGCCTCGTTGGCTTGCCGGTTCAGTGTGCCGATCAGTTCGTATACGCGCTTGAACGGCAACTCTGCCAACGCCGCCATGACCAATTGCGCGTCGTCGGCCGCAAGCACGATGTCGAAGGTGGTGGACGGCGTACTCATGCCTGCACCTTCGGTTCGGGGTCGACGGCGCTCGTCTGCATGTCCGGGTCGAACCACAGATTGGTCAGGTAGTAGGTCACCCACGTCCGGTCAGCGCCTGCACTGTCGCGCGTACTGTCGTAAGGACAGCCGACACGCATTTGCAAAATGTAGTTGTGCTTGGCCCCATCGGGCGCATCGATCCACTGCAATTGCAGCCGGTTGCACTTGCTGCCGAAGTGCGATTGACGGTAATCGATGTCGCCTTTGCCATTGAAGGCCATGACGGCATACGCGTGCATCAGCGCATATTTGCCGCTGCCTCGCTTGCCCACGCCCGCCATGATCTCGAACGCATTACAGCCGGTGAGCGTATCGGTGATGTCGTGCCACTTGCCGTCGGCGGGCACGCTGCGGCTGCCCGGGCGGCCGCGCCGTCCGTCAGCGACAATCCGCCCGGCCATATCGAGTTCAAAGTCCGGCGCATCGCTGGCCTGCCCCGCCGACTGCGCGTCCGATGCGCCCGGCAACTGGCGCAATGTCAGCACGGCGGGATTGCGGGCGTTCCCGAAGGCAAGCCCCCCGCCCGGCCCGTCCAGTTGCACCGACCAGATAGGGCTCTTCACGTCGATGTTTTGATAGAAGCTGAGCAGCTTGCCCTGATTGAGTTGCGAGACCTTGAGGCCATCCACGGGCGTCTTGTCGAACCCTTCATCGACGATGTTGAGCATCGAGTCGATCAGTTCCGAGAACGCCGTCGCGGACGGCATCTCGCCGTTGCCGAACTTGCTCCGGAGCGTGTCGCGATTACGGCGGGCCATGGGCTTATTGGTCATGGGGGTCGTCCGAGATGATGAAAGTGGTGCCGATTTCGAGGCGGCTGAGCGCAGTGGGTACGCCCGGGTAGTCAACGCCATCGTCGACCGCTTCGATGGCGTGACGGGCGACCGGAATGGCAATGCTCCACGGGTAGAGCGGCGTGATATCGGTCTGGCCCTTCGTGCTGCCGGTGTTGGCGGGGTCTGCCGTATCGAACAGCGAATACGTTTGCACATCTGCCGAGGTCCACACGACAGGCGCGGCCGGTGACGTAGCTGACGCCGGCGGTACGGCAGACGGTTTGGCGGCAATACGCAGCATCGAAAAGCCGGAGACGTTCTGCACGTAAGGCAACGAGCCGATAAACGCCTCCAGATCGTGCTGCCGGATACGCCAGCCGAAGTGCGTGCGATAGCCCACGTCGTCCTGCCACGGTGTGAGGTAGTGCGAGATCGCCGCGTTGAGCATGGCGATATAGCGCCCATTGCCCGACACGTCCGAAAAGCGCACCTTGCAACGCACCTGAATGCGTTCGTAGACGGGGTTCTCTACCGACACATGGGCCCACGGCGAGGACAGCGTGTTCACGAACGCCGCGATCTCCTGCATGAGGTTGCCGTCGAGCATCGGCATCTGCTCGTCGGCCGGTAACGCGGGCCAGTAAGGCAACGGCACGACCAGCGCACGACCGGGTCGCACGCAGTCGAACGGGCCGTGCGCCGTGGTGAGATTCGCAAAACACTTGACCTTGAACACATCGGCAAACGCTTCGAGAATCATCGACTCGTAATCGGCCGGCGAGATCGCGCGTTGCTTGTGCCGCAGGCGCTCGCTGATGCGTGTGCGCATCTGCTCACGCGTCTCGGCTGCCCGGCCGCCGCAGGATGGCAGCGGTTGCACGATGCCCGTGATGCCCGGCAACGGACGGCGGCCGCGCACGATACTGCCGGCAGGCAAAACCATCGGCACTTCGGGCGGTACATCCTGCCCACGGTGCACCTGCACGGCCTGCGCATGGATGGCATACAGGCTGCAATACTTCTCCATGTCGCGATCGGCGCTGACACGCAGCCAGTAAAGCCCATCCGGCATGACGGTGTTGTGGCAGTCGATGTCGCCCGGCACCCGCAGCGTCACGATGCCTGAGGTCATGAAGTGATGCGTGCCGTCGGCCACGATGTAGCGACGCGGCAAGGGCTTCCACACGTTGTTCGTCAGGTAACTCCAACGCAGTCCTGCGGTGTCGGCAGATCCGTCTTCGGTGTCTTCGTTGGTCGGCGGCACCGGTTGCGAGTCTTCGCGAAGCTCGAAGAGCAGCGTCAGCGTCTTGCCGAGGTCACCGGCGGCAATGCCGACGTAAAGATTACCGGCCGCCTCGAAACGCGGCAGCAGTGCGGGCGCCGGATAGCTCTTGAGGCCAAGCGTCTCCCATCCCGACGGAAACAGATGCAGGAAGCGGCCGTCGTCGTCGCCATTCGGCAACCGGTCGACACGAATCGTCCCCGTCGCGCAATAGTCGATCGAGATCGCATTGATCAACGGCGTATAGGGCGCGCGCGGCACAGCGCGCTGCCCACGCCAGCGCCGGCGGCGTGCGTTGGCCATCATCGTCGCCGACAGCGCCTGCGCATAGGTCTCATGACCGAAGGCGAAGGCCGGTGCGGCAAACGTGAATTTGAAGAAACCGTTCTTCGCGCCCGGCCCCCACGTCAGCGGCTGGGCCGCGCTCACGCCTGCGTCCGGTTCGAACAAATGTGCCAGTTGACCGGCGCGCCAGACGATCCGCGTGTCGATACGTTCACCCTGCCCCGGCTGTACCCGCGTGCGGAACATCGGCACGCTCGGACGGGACAATTCGCTGGCGGGCGTCCACACCCCCTTGGCCAATACGGCGACCGTAGCCAGATAATCCTCGTTGGCGAGGCGCACGTCGTAGCCGTCGTACCAAGCGCCGAACCCGCCCGTGACGCGCGGCAGGTCGGCCCACTCGATTTCCACGCGAAAGTCGGTGATGCGCTTCGACGCCATCTCGGTACTGCCGACGATCAGGTAGCTGCCCAGCCGGGCCAATGGCCCGAACGGTGCGAATGGCGTTGCGGCGCTGAGTTGCCCGATGTTGTTTTGCAGAACGAGGTCGCGGCAGCCTCGCGCTTCCACATCGACACGCGCCCCGGTCACTGCCAGATCGCGCAGCATGCCGTACGGGAACAGATACGCCCCCGGGTTGATCACGCAACGCAGCAACGGCGTATCGACGTCGAACTGCTCGCCATGCAGCGCCGGCGAGTACGCCACCACGCTCGGCGATTCGGGCGGCAACTCGAAGCTCAGCCTAAGCACGTCGCCGTCGAAAAACGGCACGTAGCCCGGAATGTCGATCCAGCCGAATTCGCCCGTCAGCCCGACCACGAAGATGCTGCGGAAGATTTTCAGGAAGATGTCGTTGCGGCGCAGCTCCACCGCGACCGGGCTGTTGTCGACGTCGTCTGCCGTCTGCCCCGGCGCAACACCCTCCGGGCTCACCGGCGTCATGCCGAGCATCGCGTCGGCCACCCGGTCCAGCCGCTGCATCAGCGTGTCGTCGGCGAACGTGACCGTCACCGTGATACGGCGATCGCCTTCCTTGAGTAAAAGCACCTTGCTCGACAGCGCGAAGCCAATGCGAGCGTCCCGATGGGGGCCACTTCCCATGCCGGCTTTGGGTGCACCCAGCACCGGCCAGGCTTGCGTGTGATCGGCACCGGGCGGTGCGACCGGCACCGGCTGGAACCACGCCGCCGTGGGCCACGTCCGCCCGGTTACCGGAGCGCCTCTTGGCACAGCGTCGTCGTCGGCGAGCAGGTTTTCCGGCGCGCTGTAGCCGTTGTGATCGAGGTAAAGCGTTTGCACCTGCGCCACGCGGCCGTCGGACACCTGCAACTCGTTCTCGGCAACATAGAGAATGTCGCGACTCTGGGCATCGACCCCGGCCGGGAATTCGGTGCCCGCCGGCACGACGACGTCGCGCGCGTCCGGGATACGTTTGAAAACCAGCCACGTGTGATCGGGGATGGTGGCGCGCGGCGTGCTGCCGAGCATGCGGTCGTAGTAGAAGTCGATGAAACGGCGTGTATATCCGTTGAGCTTGCCTTGCAGCTTCTGGAATTGCTGCACGAAGGCAATCAGCAGGCCGATGGCCGGATCGTGGATGCCGTTATGCAACGATGCGGGCAGCCGTGCCAGGGCCTCCCTGCGGACCATTTCAATCGCCTTCATGTACGCGTGAAAGTCGGTGCGGACATCGGCTTTGGTGAGCTGCGCCCCCGCACGTGCGATGCGGTCGGCGTCGAGGCCACCGGTATCGCTGCCGGAGAGCGTGATCGGCGTCGCCAACCCGGCCGACCAGATCGGATCGAGCGGTACGTGTCCCCCCACTGCCCGTAAGGCGCCAAGAATGCCGGACCGATCGACGCTCAACTGCACGATCACGGCGCGCAGCACCGTGCGCAAGCCCAGTCCGTTGTCGCTCTGCGCCTGCGCCAGCGCGGCATACCAGTCGTTGAGCGTGATCACCAGTTCGGTGACGGGCGAGGCTTGCAGCGTCCAGCCCGAACTGTCTCCGTTGGCGCTGACGCCGACATGCTCGGGCGTATTGCGCCACCATTGGGCGAAGCGCGCCGTCTCACGCGACAGATCGAACGCCAGAATGCGGCTCATGACCACGGTTTCGTCGGCGCGGAAGAACGGTGTCCAGTCCCCTTCCGGCACATTCTCCGCGTTGTGAAAGTGCACCAGTGAAGCAAACTCCGTCACGATCGCGAGCAACTCGTGGAACGACAGCTCATCGAGATGGAAATAGCCGTCCTGCAACGCGGGCAGTGCCCGCATCGCCTGACTGGTGCCATCGCGAATGATGAGGTTGTACATCGGGTGGTCGGCTCGTTCTTTCTGTCGGTATCAGTGCCAAGTGCAGGTCTCAGCGCAGGTTTCAGCGATCCATCTGCTTGTCCGGCAAGTTGGTCCCTTCAAGGAAGTAGAACGGGTAGACCATGTTGCTGCGCGTGTTCGTCCCGCGCACCGTGTAGTCGATGAGCACGTCGATACGCCCTTCCATGGCCGCCGACGAGTCAATGACGATCTGTTCGACAGTAATCCGCGGCTCGAAGAACAGAATGGCGCGCTCGATCGCATCGCGTATCTCGGTGAGCACGCTCTCGTTGATCTCGTCGAACACGTAGGCCTTGATGCCGCATCCGAAGGTCGGCTGCATGATCCGCTCGCCCGGCACCGTCGACAGGATGATGCGCAGGCTTTCATGGATGTCAGCTTCGGCCTCCACCATCTGCGTGCGCCCCCGGGTGGCGCTGTCGCCGAATCGCGGCGGAAACGCCCAGCCAGTGCCGAGAAACGATTTGTCGGTGCTCACGCGTGCTTTCCCCCGATCCGTTTTGTTTTGACTTTCGTTCTTGCTTGCGTTGTCTGCGCCGCCAGCCTTAGCCGCCGATCAGCACCGTTGGACAGCCCATCGAAATCGCACCGCCATGCGCACAGGTATCGCCGACGCGTGCGGCCGGTTTCCCGCCGATCAGCACGCTCGTCGACCCCATGACAATGGAATCCGGCGGCCCGACGCAGAGGCAGTTGTCGGTCACGACAGCGGCCGGCAGTTTGCCGACGAGCACCGTCGGCACGCACGGACCGAGAATCGGGCCGCCCACGTGCGGAATGGGCACCGGTACGGCCGGCGTCTGCATGGGACACACGTGCATGTCAGTCAGTCGTGCGGCGAGTGGCATGTTCCTGTCTCCTTGTGATCGCGCTATTTATCGAGCGAATGAACGCAAACGCGTCGCTTCAGTTGATCATGACCAGCGCGCCTTTGACGGTCGTCTGGCCGCTGGCCGAAAGCTCTGCCGTGGCCGAACCCTTTGCGGTAAAGCCCACCTTCGCCGTGCCGGTGATGTTGAGCGCCTCGCTCTTGATATCCGCCTGTGCGGTCTGTTCGATGTTCGATACCGCGCTGATGCTGACTTTGCCCTTGGCGTTGATCACGATGTCCTTCGGGCTGTCGAGCGTGATGCCGTCGGGCGTCATCTGGATCTTGTTGTTGTTCTGATCGGTCAGGCAGATCGACTTGGCGTCGTCGCTCATCTCGATGGTGTTCTTCTGCGGCGTGATGACGGTGATGACCTTCTTGTCGTCATCGAAAATGATCTTGAGCAGCCCCTTCGTCCACAACGCCTTGGTGTAGTTTTCAGCCGTCAGTTCGTAGGGCATCTTGCGTTGGCTGCTGTACAGACTGCCCAGCACGACCGGATGCGACGGGTCGCCATTGAGGTAGCCCAGTATCACTTCGTCACCGATCTCGGGAATGAAGAATGCCCCCACGCCCGATGAGCCGTAAAAACTCGCCAGCCGCGCCCACACACCGGCCGTCTCGGCTTGCAAGACCTGCACCGCCACCTGAATCCGGTACTGCCCCTCGGGGTCGGCATCGAGCTTCGTGACCACACCGATTTGCAGCCCGCCGACGCCCGGCACCAGCCCCGATGCCTGAACGTTGCCCGCTCCGTGACGCTCGCTAAAGCTCTCCGGCGACAGGCCGAATTCAACATCCGAAATCCAGTTGCCGTCGGCAATGCGGTGCTGCACGGCGCTCACGTAGACGTTGCCGCTAAAACGCTTGCCCACACCCACCAACTCGATCATCACGCCCGGTTTGGCGGCTGCATTGCCCTGAAACGACATGCGGCCGCGAATACACGCGAGGGCGGCGCGCATCTGACGCGCCTCGCTCCATGATTTCAATTCGTCGCTTTGCAGCGGCACCGTCGATTGCAGCCGGAAGGTGCTCGGACTGGCCACCTGAGCAAGCTTCGCCGGAGTGAGGTCGCCCTGCTCGTAGAGCGCTTTCGCAGGCGCGCTTTGCTGCACCATCGCCTGCGTTGCCGGGTCCCACGCGGCCGCTACCACGCTCTGCAACTGCGTGCGCGCGTCGACATCGGCGGAGAACGACATCATGTCGATGCCATAGGTCACCTTGAGGACCGCTGCCGTGCTGGTCTGCGGCGGTTTGACGCTCACCGTACCGTTATCGTCGGCGATCACGAGTGCCCCGTTGGCTTCCGCACGCAATGCCATGAAGTCCCAGTCGGTGCTGTAGAACTGCACAATCTCCTGATGCTGGGTCTGCGTGGTAGTCACATCTGCCGTGAGACCGGCATCGGAAATCAGTTGACTGAGGATCGCGCTGTCCTGTTTCTGGACATAGTTGGCGTTCTTGCAGCCGATCGTCATGGCCACCGCCTTGTGCCGGCACTCTACGATCAGCCGCGCGTCGTTATTGCCCGCGATCTTGATGCCGTGCCGCACGACGATGCCGTCGAAGATTTGCGCGGTCGTGCCGCCATAGCCCGCTTTGATGACAATCGCGCTGCCGGGTGCGAAGACCTCCGTGTCGCTCACCGGGAAGTCGTCGTTAGGCATATCGCCGTCGCGCAACACAAGGCGTGCGCTGCTGACGCGTCCCACCGCGCGATCGATCTCCACGGAGATCACGCCCGCCGTATCGGGAATGGGGCTGCCCGCGCTCGTGATCGAGAGCGTCAGGACACCATTGGCGTTAGCGGCGGGAGACGTGGCCATAGCGTCAGACGAGCGGCGGAAAGCGCAGCATCATGCCGGGCACCAGCTTGCGAAAGCCGGTCAGGTTGTTAATGCGCGCGACCTCGCGGTAGTACGACGGGTCGTTGTAGATGCGGTTGCACAGCAACGGCAGCGTGTCGCCCGCCGTCACTTCGACGAGATGGCTCAGATCCGGCGAACTCAGGTTGGCCCGCAGCGCGCTCTCGGTCGCGCTCATCCAGCCGACGATGCCGAGCGTCACGCGAGCGCGCAACGGCTCGCCAGTCGGCTTGAACATCGTGTAGTCGAGCGCGATCGATTCGACCCGGCCGAAAAAGATGAACGTGCCCCACAGCAGGCGGATGTAATTCGGTTCGTGCTTCTTGCCGTCGTACTTGTAGATGACCGCCAGCAGCGCGTCGATCATGTCTTTCACGCTGCGCGAGCCGGTGCCGTCGACCACGCCGGTGCCGTCGAGCACCAGGTTCTCGATGGTGATGTTCTCGGGGCGAATGGCGCTGAAACGCGGCGTCGCACTCGGCTGCCCGAGCGTCTGCTTCTTGTTGTACTCGATGCTCAGCTTGCGCTTGTAGCCAACCGGATTGATCAGCGCCTCGAACGCCGTGCGGCTGGTGTCGACCGAAATCTGACCGCCCGAGACCTTGCACGGGGCGATGTTGAATTTTCTGCGGTTCAGGCTGGTCGCCACGGATCAACGCTCCTTCGCGCGCTCGAGCAGGTCGAGCACGAGCGCACGGCACTCCGCGAGCAGCTCTGCGCGCGCCTGAGCGTCGAGTACTGGCAAGGCCTCTGTCATATCGTCGGCCGGCGGCGCGACGTCACTCTCACCGGCGGCTCGCTGTACCACGTTCGATTTGATGCTCAACTGGCCGATTTCAATCGACATCGTGTCACTCCATGCGGTTCGCGTAGGTGTAGCTCAGAACGATCTTCTCGATCGCCACCTGATTCTTCGTCGAGCCGAAACCTTCAATTTCCCATTTCACCGGATACGCATTGGCAAAGGTCCAGATGCGAATCGGAATATGCATTTCGTCGAGCAACTGCACCATCAGCGACTGCGGCCGTATCGGCACGATGAACTCGCCTTCGAACACCGAGCGGCACCACATGACGAGCGGCGACGTGAACGACGCAATACCCCGCTTGAGCTCGAGATGCGGGTGTTTGACGCCCTTCGGCAACGTGTGCACAAAGCGGTTCTCCCCGCCCTCGGGGACCGATTCGGTATCGAGTTCGGTACTGATGCCGGAGACTTCCTGAAACGACGCGTCGACCGCACCGCCGGTCGTGGCGAACATCACGCGAAAGTGGAAAGCAGCAGGCGGGTACGGATCGAAAGGCGATGACGGCATGTCGGGCGCGCGCGGGCCAGCACCGGGACGCCGTACTGCTCGCGACCCGGTGCCGGTGGCCGATGGTTAGCTGTTGGCGATGGTCAACCCTTCGTGCACGATCTCGATGGTCTCGATGGCGACTTCGTTGCCTTCGGACTTCAGATCGGTGCCCGTGATCTTGGTCGGCCACGCGTTGGCGAGCGTCCACACCATCGTCGGCTTGCCGGCCTCGTCGAGCAGGCTGATCGTCACCGGCACCCGCTTGATGGTGTTCATCTTGATCTGGTTGAACCAGTCCCAGAACTTGTTATCGGACTTGAACACGCCCTTCTTCATGGTCACGTTGCCGTACTTCTTCATGCCCGGCATCTTGATCACCGAGAACTCCGGGCTGTCGCCGTGGCGATACTTGATTTCTTCGGACTGCACGTCCAGCC
Source organism: Pandoraea sp. PE-S2R-1 (assembly GCF_002179865.1). Lineage (NCBI taxonomy): Bacteria > Pseudomonadati > Pseudomonadota > Betaproteobacteria > Burkholderiales > Burkholderiaceae > Pandoraea > Pandoraea sp. PE-S2R-1. The sequence goes on from NZ_NGUR01000009.1 coordinate 302,019, forward strand.
CGCTCACTTCCTGAAACGACATGACCTGCGAATCCCACTTCACCTGAAAGTAGAACTTGGGAAGCGGCCAAACTGTGGTGGATTGTTTCGAACCGTCGTCTGCCATCACATACCTCGTCTAAAGATTGCATGCGAAAAATGCCGTGCCGGGCCAGCGCACTCTGCGGCGCGCCGCAACATCGTCACGAACCTGCCAAGCGGGTGATGTACCCCGATGCCCGGCCTCAGGACTTCTGCATTTGTTGTTCGAACGTCAGTTCGATGAATTCGGCCGGACGGCTCACCGCCACCAGCACCGACACCTTGAGCAGACCTTCGAGAATGTCGTCGCCGGTCATGGTTTCGCCAAGGCCGACAAAGACCTGAAACGCGTCGTCCGGGCTTGCCCCTGCCAGACCGCCACGCTTCCACACGCTGGTGAGGAAGTTGCGAACCATGCTCTTGATCGTGACCCACGTGTTGGCCGTGTTCGGTTCGAACACATAGGCCTTACACGCGAGCCGCAGCGATTCTTCGATCATGATCATCGTGCGGCGCACGCTCAGATATCGCCAGTCGAGGCTGTTGCCGTCGAGCGTGCGGGCACCCCACACCATCACGCCTTCGCCGATGAAGCTGCGAATGGCGTTGACCGACTTGCCGTTGGTCGGTGCGTTGAGGTCTTCCTGATCGGCATTCGAGATGCTCACGCTGGGCGATACCACGCCGTTCAGGCTGACGTTGGCCGGTGCCTTCCATACGCCGCGCGTGTTGTCGACGAGCGTGTACAGCCCAGCCATGCCCGCCGACGGCGGCAGCAAGTTGAGCTTCTTTTGCAGCGATTGCAGCACCTGCACGTACACATTGCTCAGTGCCGCCAGCGTCTTGTGCAGCGTTTCGATGTCGTTCGGCGACATGACCGCCGGCTTGGCGGCAGGCTTCGCTGCTGCGGCCGCATCACCACCGCCCGCATCGGCAGCGGGCTTTGCGTCGGCACCACCGGCGTCAGCGGCGGCGTCCGGTTTCGCCGCAGCGGCATCGCCCCCGGCAGGCGCTGCCGGGGCGGCCGTACCGCCGAGTTGCGTCAGCACTTCCTGAATCTGCTTGGCCTTCGCCGTCGCGGCGGGCGATGCGGGCACGGGATTGAGCACAGCCGCCAGTTCTGCCGTGATCAACGTTTGCAGCTGTGCCGGGTTCGAAATCCGCGTGAAGTCGAGATCCTTCTCGGTCACGATCGACGTGTTGACCCACGGGTAATAGCCCGCGCCGAAGTCCAGAAACTCCGAGCCCACCGAATCTCGGAATGCCGTGATGGCATCGCCACCGGGCGCCTGACGGTCCCAAGATCCGTCGAATACATCGACGATCGCGAAGCGGTTGCGCATCGTGTAACCGCAGTGCATGAGCATCGCGCGCTGCACGGTCGTGCAGTCCTGACTCGACAGGCGCACGGCTTCGGGCACCACCACCATGGTGGGTTCCTGCTCCTTGACGAGCGTATCGATACCAGCGGTCAGTTTGCCCGGGTCGATTTCGCCGTCGGCGTACGTGCCGACCGACACGATGTAGCACGGGCCGCCGCCGTTCTGGAAGAACAGCAGCATGCTGTAGTACAGCAGGTATTCCGTGCCCTGCGGTGTGAACTTGAACGGCTTGCGCGCGCCGGTCGCGCCGATGAAGAGATCGGTCACCACCGGGCGTGCCGGCTTGGCGTCGCCACCCGCATCGGCAGCCGCTGCGTCGCCGCCGTCCGCCTTCTTGGCAGCCACCGGTGCGCTCGGTGCTGCCGGCACCGCGTCGAGCGAGTAGCTCGTAGCGGGTGCGCCACCGAAGTACGTCACGAATTCCGCCATCGAGCTGATACGCCACGGCGTATTGGCCAGCGGCGTGCCCTTGTTATCGGCGAACTGGGTATAGCCGATGAATGCCGGGACGGCCGTGGCGACTTCCACCACGGAGTTGGGAAACGCATTTTGTTCGACTACGTATACGCCTGGTGTTTTGTATTGCGCCATGGTTCACCTCGGTCAACGATATCAATTGATGTAGATCTCGGACACCCGAACTGCCGGGCTCATTGCCGCCTTCTGCCGCGCCTGCCCTTCCTGCCGTTGCTTTGTCTCCATCCCCTGCTGAATCACGCTGCCAACTTCGGCATTGGGCAGTCTCCGGATCAACACGCGTTCACCCGACCGGCCCCGTTCCCGCAACTGAAAACGCTGCGGGTATTGCTGCTGCATTGCAATTTCCTGTTCGCTCTCGAACACCAGCGCACGACGGCCGCCACTGCGCGGCTCGCTACCGGTGGCCACAAAACTGACTTTCTCGTCGAGATCGACAATAGCCAACGCGTCGTTCTCGGCATCGCAAACGTAGTAGTAGCGCCAGCGGGTCGAGCGCGCGGCGAAGTTGGCGATGTAGTCGACCCCGGCCTTGTTGACAGAAGTATTCGCCACCTGATCGGCGAGATCGATCTGTACGACCAGCACCGGAGGACTGAGTCTGTCGGCGCGTTCCAGATGGGGGGCCAGCGACGGCGCGCTGACCGGCAAGGCGTTCGTCGCATCGACGGTCTCGCCGGCATGCAGCCGCTGCGTGAGTGCACCGTCGATTCGCACACTCGCCGCGCTTTGCAGGAAATAGACGGCTGCGCCGCCGGTCAACGCCGGTGCTGTGTAGCGGGAAAAGTGTTCGTCTTTCGCATACCACTTGACGGTGGCGACGGCCTCGCCGGGCTTCAGACCGCCCAGCAGAACGTCGCGGCGGCGAGTTTCGCAAAAGAACGCAACGCCGTGCCGGTGTGGAATCACGAGCAGGTCGCGGCGACGCACCCAATCGGTGGTCTCGGGTGTGAGGGCAAAACGCGCCCATGGTAGCGAAGCGTTAGGCTCCGGCCAGTAGGCGTGGGCGAGATCAACGGTGAACAAGCGCGCATACGGTAACGCGGCTGTCCCGGTGGACGTAGCGGACATAGGGCGCTCTCCGGGCCGGGTCAGTGATTGAGCGCCGGTACAGGCGTGCGCACCGTCGGCACGGTACCGACGACATCGCCGGTATCGGGGGCCATCAGGCGCACCTTGTACAGCACCGACGGCAGATATTTGCCGCCAAGCATCGTCCACAGATTGCTGAGTTCGCGAATATTGAGGTTCTCGATCTCGAGCACCAGCCGGTCGATACGCGCATCGAGCGATGGCGACGACTGATGGTCAAAGACCGGATAACGCTGGAAGAACTGGATCGCGCCGGAGATCAGTTTGAGCGAATCTTCGTAATTGCCGCCGGTGTAATTGGCGGCCACCATCACGTAGAGATTCAGATAGAGCGGCGCGACGGTGGTCGTCACGCGCGACGCGCCGGCGTCACCCGGCAAAGACTGGCGATAGGGGCCCGTGTCTCGTTCGATATGCGTGAGGAACACGACCAAACGGTTGTTCGTGTCGGCAATGGCATGCCCGTGCATATCCACAAGACCGGACATCGTCACGATGTCTTCGGTGAGTGTGTAGGCTTGTTTTAAATATTCGTTGAGCCGCCCCGCCAGGTGGCCCACAGCAGCGTTAATCATGGTTCCCCGATACCGTTCGCAATCCAGTTGCTTATCTGATTCGGTACAACACTTACGACTACCGGCACTGCTTTGTCGTTATTTTTCCTACACCGTCTTGGTTAGCGAAACGAAATATCCGATATGTTCGGCATTCCTGAGCGTTTCAGCGTCTCGCTTTCATTTTTTGCTGCGGAACTGTAGCACATGAGCACGGCGTTTTGCTCGGCGATAGAAAAACGAAGGCCGGCTACGTTTGCGCGCCGGCCTTTCACTTCCTTCCCGTCCTCTTCCTGTCACTCGAGTAACGCCCGCAATGCCGGTGGCAATCCGGCATTGTCTTTTCTCGGCGGGCGCTGGAAGCTGCCGCCCGTCGCCGTCCCCGGTTGCAGCGCCATCAACGATTCGCAGTGCCTGACCGCGCTGGAGACGCCATCGACAACGGGCACCGGAATCTGCCCGCGCAACTGGCGTGCCAGCCCGGCCAGCGGTGCCCCGGCGACGATGATGACGTCGGCCCCGTCTTGCTCCACCGCCATCTGGCTCAGCTCGATGAGCCGGGCCGCATGATCTTCCTGAACCGTGGCAATGTCGCGCAGCGGTGACGTGAGACTGCGAATGCTCGCCAGCCGCGACGACAAACCGTTTGCTGCCACGCACTCGCGGTACCACGCCTGAATGCGGTGAGAAATGGCAATGATCGAGAACCGGTTGCCGAGCAGGCAGGCACTCGCCAGCGCGGCTTCGGTCATGCCGACGACCGGTACATCGAACAACTCCTTGATGCCGCCCAAGCCGGGATCGCCGAAGGCCGCCACGACGAGGCCATCGAACTCCCCGGCACGCTCTGCTGCGGCACATGCCGTCGCATAACCGCCGGTCAGCGCCTCGAAGCGCGTTTCGATATACGCCACGCCGAATTGCGCGGTGGCAAACGACAGCGCCGTGTCAGGTGAAGCTGCCCGGCGGGCTTCCGCCTCAATCAGCGCCGTGACGCTGGTGGAAATATTGGGGTTGATCACGAGCAAGCGCATCGCGTCGTCTCCTTGTCTGTGCGTCACACCAGCGACGGGGCGTCGGCCGGCAAAAACTGCCCGCGTCCCGGCGTCGGTTCAAGGTATTGGCGATTGGCAACCAGTTGCTCGCCCCGCGAGAAACAATGCACCGGCCAGCCGGTCACTTCCCTGCCCTCGTACGGCGTGTAGTCGACGGCGTGATGCAATGCGCCGTTCGTGATCTGCACGCGGGCCTCCGGATCCCACAACACGATGTCGGCATCCGCCCCGATGGCAATCGTGCCTTTGCGCGGGTACAGGCCATACAGCCGTGCCGGACGATACGATGTCAACTCGACGAACTTGTGTAGCGACAATCGCCCCTGACGTACGCCGTCGAACAGCAGCGGCAACCGCGTTTCAATGCCGGGAATGCCGTTGGGAATGTGTTCGAACGACTGCGCGTTGCCGCCCGGCTTCTTGCCCTGCGGATCGTCGTAGTTGAACGGTGCGTGGTCTGATGAAAACACCGAGAACACGCCCTGTTTCAACGCTTTCCAGACCGCTTCCTGATTGTCGGAATCTCGCGGCGGCGGGCTGCACACGCATTTCGCACCGGCATAGCCGTCGTCGCCCGGATGCCCCATATCGTCAGCCGTGAGGTAGAGATACTGCGGACACGTCTCGGCGAGAATCGGCATGCCACGCCCTTGCGCCCAGCGAATTTGCCCGATCGCATCCTTTCCGGACACATGCACGATCAGAATCGGCACATCGACCAGCTCGGCAAATGTGATCGCCCGATGGGTGGCTTCGCGCTCGACCGCGGCGGGGCGCGCGAGCCCGTGAAACTTCGGCGCGATACGGCCTTGCCCGACCAACTTGTCCGTCAACCACGCGATGCAATCCGAGTTCTCCGCGTGCACCATCACCAGCGCACCATGCTCGCGGGCCACCGAGAGCACCTCCAGAATTTCTCGATCCGATAGCTTCAGATCGTCGTAAGTCATGTAGATCTTGAACGAGGTGTAGCCTTCCTGAATCAGCTGCGGAAGTTCTTCGCGCAGTACCTTCTCCGTGGGGTCAGCAACGATCAGGTGGAAGCCGTAATCCACCACAGCGCGCCCGTTCGCCCGCTTGTGATAGTCGTCAACGGCGGCCCGTAGCGAACCACCCTTCTCCTGCGCGGCGAACGGAATCACTGTGGTCGTGCCGCCGCAAACGGCCGCCCGCGTCCCGGTGAAAAAGTCATCGGCCATGCGTAGGCCGTCGGGCATCGGTTGATCAAGGTGGCAGTGCCCGTCGACACCACCCGGCATGGCAAGCAAGCCCGTCGCATCGACTTCACGCTTGCCCGGGCCGAGTCGACGGCCGAGGGCAACGATAACGCCGTCGCTCACGCCGATGTCAGTCTGGAAGCGATCGGACGCGGTCACCACGTCGGCATTGCGAATGACCAGATCAAAGGGTTGGTCGCCTGAATACGCATTCGTCATCGCATCACTCCCCTGTGGCGAACAGTTGTCCCCACTCGGACAACGCACGGGTATCGAGGCCGGCGATCTTCATCGATTTCCAGATCACCGTCGAAATCGTGTCGTACACCGGAATGCCGGTCTGCGCTTCGAGTGCGCGTGCCAGCGGCGCGGCATGCAGATTGGTGCAGAACGTGGTGATGGCCTGCGGACGTTGCCCGGCCACTTCATTCACGAGGCGGGTGAGCGTGTCGCCGTCGACTTCGGAGAATTCGAAATTCTTGCGCAGGTTCAGGTGGCGCTCCGCCGTGCACTGAATACCCTTGCGCGCGTAGTTGGCGATGATCCGTTGCTGCACGTCCTCCAGATACGGCGTGACGAGGCCGAGTTCCTTGACACCGGTTTGTTCGAGAATCTCGTTGAGCGCCAGCACGGACGTCGTCGCAGGAATGCCGGTCGCCTCGGTGATCTGACGGCACAGGGCCTCATCGGTCTCGAACCCGAGCCAGCCCGCCGACGTGCCGTTCCAGGCGATGACGTCGACTTCGGCATCGGCAAGCAACTTCGCTGCGTCGAGAATCTTGTCGAGATCGAACTGACCGAGCGCCGTCGACCCCAGCGAAATCTCGGTCACACGAAAGCGTGAAAAATGGACACTGACATCGGGCAGCCCGGCAACCATGGCACTGGTGATGGGTTCCAGCGCGGTGTTGGAGGACGGCGTAAGCATGCCAAGCAAAGTGCGGGAGTTTTTTGTCATTGTCGTTTCAAAGCAAAAAGCGGAAAGGCAAAGATCGGCCGCTACAAGCGCGAGCCGATCCGGCAAACCGGTGAATCAGACAGGGAGTTTTCTTTCGTAATCGATCAACGTGGAGCACACGAGCAAGCCCACGCCGGCGGCCGCAAAGAACATCAGCGCGAGAAAGTACGAGCCGGTGGTCTGCACGATCAGGCCGACGATCAGCGGCACGCTGATACCGCCGATGTTGCCGCCGAGATTCATCACGCCGCCGAGGAAACCAATCTTGTTGCGGGTGCCGAGAATCGACGGAATGCACCAGTACAAGCCGCACCAGCGAAGGAAGAAGAGCGTCGAGGACAGCAACACGACGGTCACCACGTCGCTGGTGACGTATGCCACCGAGAAGATCGATGCGGTGGCGATGACAGCGGCAATACCGAAGAGCGTGCGCATCACCTTGTTGGGCGAGCCGCCGGCCGCTTTCCACTTGTCGCCGATCCAGCCGCCGATCAACTCACCAACGAAACCGCAGAAGAAGATGATGAAACTCGCGCTGCCCATCTGCTTGATGTCGAAGCCGTGCACCTTGTGCAGATAGTTCGGCATCCACGTCAGCAAGCCGTAGAACACAGTGTTGAAGCACATCCAGCCGAGGGCCATGCACCAGACCGAGCGGTATTTGAAGAAATCCATCGAGCGGCCCGACAGGTTCTCCGGCTCGGCGCGGTGCTCGGACGCCTGCGCCATCTCGATGTAGTTGGCCTCTTCTTCGTTCACGGCCGGGTGTTCACGCGGTGAATTGCGGATGTAGCGCCATGCCAGATACCCCGCGAGCATCGTGCCGACACCAGCCACGACAAACGCGAGACGCCATGAGCCCAGCACGGTGATCAGCCACGTGATGATGATCGCGCCCAGTGCCGCCCCCAGCGGCGCGCCGCCGTCGAGCAAGGTGGCGCCGCGTCCGCGCTCGTTCTGGGTCATCCAGATGGCATTGAGCTTGCCGCCCGCCGGATAGATCGGCGCTTCGGCGGCGCCCAGCCCGAAGCGGGTCAGCAGCAGCGTGGTGGCGCTGGTGCAAAACGCCGCAGCGGCCTGAAACAGCCCCCAGAAGACGGTCGCCAGCGCAATGACGATGCGCGGCTTGTACTTGTCGGCGAGCATGCCGCCCGGAATCTGCATGACGGCATACGTCCAGAAGAAGCCGCTCAGAATCAGCCCCTCCATCGCCGGCGTGAGGTCGAATTCTTTCGAGATCAACGGCATCGCCACCGACAACGACGCGCGGTCGATGTAGTTCACGGCGATGAGGAACAGCATCAGAAAAAAGATCTTCCAGCGAACCGTGCTCTTCGCGCCGGTCAGCGTTGCGGCCCTGCTTGTCGACTGCATGGTGAATCTCCCGATTAGATGACTTGAGTACCGTCGTCGCGCAACTTGGGAGTGAGTATAGAATCTGTAATCTGTAATTACAACGTCGGTAAATAATTGATTTTATTGAGATGATACGTAGGGATTTCCCTATATGGTAGGATCTTTTCGACACTGATAATTGATAACGAGACACCGTGGCCCTCCCGCTCCAGCACTCCCCCAGACTTCGCACGCTCGGTATGTCCGCCGAGATCGCTGCCCGCCTTCGCGTGATGATTGAAGAAGGCGAACTCCCGCCCGGCGAACGCATCGATGAGAAGGCGCTTTGCGAGCTTTTCGATGTTTCGAAGACGCCCTTGCGCGAGGCGTTGAAGACATTGGTGTCGGAGGGACTGGTACTGCACCGGCAGTACATCGGCTACCGCGTGGCACCGCTCGATCTGGAGGAGTTGCGCGCCACCTTCGAGACGCTGCATGGACTGGAGCGCACCGCGGGCGAATTGGCCGCGATACGCCTGACGGATGTGGCGCTACGGACGCTTGAAAAGAAGCATCTTCAGATGCTCGACGCGCACAGCAAGGGGAATCGCACCGACTACTTCCGCATCAATCAGGAGATTCATCAACTGATCGTCGACGGTGCGGCCAACCCGGTGCTGTCATCGATTTACGCGGCGTTGATGAGCAAGGTTCACCGCGCGCGTGGCGCGGCAAATGCCGATCATTTGCGTTGGCAGGAATCGCACGAAGAGCATGAGCAGATCATGCGTGCGCTGAGAGAGGATGGCCGCCCGCGTCTGGGTGCAGTGCTCAAGGCGCACTCCGAGAATACGGCCACGGAGGTGCTCACCGTCGTGGCGGAGGCGATTCGCAAGGGCGATTAACATCGCCGGCCGTTCAGGGGCAGGCGCTCAGGCGTTTGCGCCCTGCCCCGGCACCGTAAATCCCGATTGGCGCGTCGCCGCAAGACTTGCGTCGTAGCGCTCGCCCATGCCACCCAGCGCGACCGTTGCGCGACGTGCCCCATCGAGTAACGCCGTCAGCGCCTGTTTAACCGCTGACGCCATGTCGAAGCGCGCTTTCGGTCCCGAGAGCGTCAGCGCACCGACGAACTCACCGCTCGCCCCAAACACCGGCACCGACACCGAGGCTGTTTCCGGATCGCGTTCGCCGAACGAGACGGCCCAGAGACGCTCGCGCACGTCGTCCCAACGCGGATCGTCGCTCGCCGTGAACGCGAGCAACACCTTCCCCGAAGCGCCTTTCGAAATCGGAAACTCTTCGCCGATTCGGATCGACACGCGCACCGCGCGCGTCGGCTCCACCCGGTACAGCACCAATCGTTGGTCGCCCTGACGGACATACAACGAAGCGGTTTCGCCCAGTTCGCGGCTCAACTGCTGAAGGACCGGCTCGATCACCGGCCCGACTTGAAACGACCGCTGATAGCGCGCTGCGAGGCGCAGCGGCTGTGGCCCGATGGCATAGCGCCCGTCGCCGAGCTTGCGAATGAAACCACCGTGTTCAAGCGCACCGAGCAATCGCAACACCGTGCTCTTGTAGAGATCGGTGCGCAGCGAGATTTCGGTGAGCGTCAAACCATCCTCAGATGGGCCGAACGCGTTGAGGATCGCGAATGCTCGATCCAGCACGGCCACCCCGCTGCCACCGTCCGACGCTTGCGCCGTCATGTCCGATTCCTCGTGTGCCACTCGCGTCCCCTGTCATGAATTCGTTGAATGCGGCCACTCTACAGTTCTACCGGATAGAACACAAGTTCCATAAAATGAGGAAAATACGGGTTTACCCAACTTAAACGCCGCCGATGATGCCCGTATAGTTCTATCAAATAGAACGTAGTTCTTTCTGATAGAACTAACAGGAGTCTCCGAATGACACAATCTTCCGCCCCGCGAGTCCTCGTGAGCGAAGTCGGCCCTCGCGACGGACTGCAAAGTTTGAAGCGCGTGATGCCGACCGCCGCCAAGCTGCGCTGGATTTCCGCGCTTGCCGCCGCCGGTCTCAAAGAAATCGAAGTCGGCTCGTTCGTGCCGGCCAAGTTGTTGCCGCAGATGGCCGACATCCACGACGTCGTCGCCCATGCCCTGTCGATTCCGGGCCTTCGCGTGGCCGTGCTCGCCCCAAACCTGCGTGGCTCCCAAGCGGCATTCGAAGCCGGCGTGCATAAGTTGACGTTGCCCGTCTCGGTCACCGACGAGCATTCGATGGCCAACATTCGCAAGACCACGGCGCAGATGATCGAAGAAGTGCGCGAAATCGTGGCGCTGCGCGACGCGCGTTTCCCCGGCATCGAAATCGAAGCCGGGGTTTCGGTGGCATTTGGTTGCACGATTGCGGGCAACGTCACCGATGACCAGACCCTGCGCATGTGTCTCGCCATGGCCGAGTGCGGTGTCGACGAAGTGGGCTTGTCGGATACCAGCGGATACGCCAACCCGGTGCAGGTCCGCCGGCTGTTCCGTCGCTTGCAGGCCGAAGTGGGCAGCAAGGCGGGCGGCGCGCATTTTCACAACACGCGCGGCCAAGGGCTGGCCAACGTGGTTGCCGCACTCGATGCCGGCGTGACGACCATCGACGCGAGTCAGGCCGGGCTTGGCGGATGTCCGTACGCGCCCGGCGCGACCGGCAACATCGTGACGGAGGATCTGGTGTTTCTGCTCGAAGCGATGGGCTACGACACCGGTATCGACGTCGACGCCCTTGCCGCAGCGCGTGCCGTGCTGGCCGAATCCCTGCCGGGTGAAGCGTTGTACGGCCACGTGCAGGATGCCGGGCTGCCGAAGGGTTTCCACTACGCCGACGGACGCGCCCCCAGCGCACCGCAACCGGAAGGCTGCTTGCTCGGAGACGCGCAATGAGCGGTGTAAAAAGCGAACAATCGCTGCCGTACAGCGGCGTGCGCGTCGTCGAGATGACGCACATGGTGATGGGCCCGACGTGTGGCATGGTGCTGGCCGACCTCGGCGCGGAAGTCATCAAGGTCGAGCCGATCACCGGGGACAGCACGCGCAATCTGCGCGGGTCCGGCGCGGGATTCTTCAGCACGTTCAATCGCAACAAGAAGAGTCTGGCCGTCGATCTGAAAGACCCTCGCGGCGTCGAGATCGTGCACCGGTTGCTCGCCAACGCGGATGTCTTCAGCGAGAACTTCAAGAGCGGGACGATGGACAAGCTCGGGCTGGGTTACGACACGCTCTCCCGGCTCAATCCGCGACTCGTCTACGTATCGCACAAAGGCTTTTTGCCGGGCCCGTACGACCACCGCACGGCGCTCGACGAAGTCGTGCAGATGATGGGCGGCCTGGCGTACATGACGGGGCCGGAAGGCAAGCCGTTGCGAGCCGGTGCGAGCGTCAACGATGTCATGGGCGGCATGTTCGGTGCCATCGGCGCGATGGCAGCACTGGCGCAGCGCGAGCGCACTGGCCAAGGACAGGAAGTGCAGAGCGCGCTGTTCGAGAACAACGTCTTCCTGATGGCGCAGCACATGATGCAGTTCGCCGTGACGGGGCGCCCCGCCGCACCGATGCCGAGCCGGATCTCCGCGTGGGCCGTGTACGACGTCTTCACCGTCAAGGATGGCGAACAGATCTTTCTGGCGGTGGTCTCCGATACGCAGTGGGCACTGTTCTGCGACGCGTTCGGCTTGCCTGCGTTCAAGGCGGACGAACGGCTCGCCACGAACAACCAGCGTGTGCAGGCGCGTGAGTGGCTGATGCCGCAACTTCGCCAGCATATGGAAGCGTTCAGCGCGGCACATATTGGCGCCGTCTTCGAGCGTGCCGGGCTGCCTTATGCGCCGATCACGAAGCCGCAGGCGTTGTTCGACGATCCGCATTTGCTGGCCACCGGCGGTCTGGCTGAAGTCACGTTGCCCCCTGACGCCAGTGCCGCAGGGGAATCGGTCACAACGCGCACCGCGCTGCTGCCGATCACGCTGGCGGGCGAGCGGTTGCCACTGCGCGCCGCGCCGCCTTCGCTTGGGCAAGACACACAGGCTTTGCTGACCCAACTGGGCTACTCGCCGGACGACATCGGGCGTCTTGCCGATGCCGGTGTCGTCCGATGCGCGGCATCACACGCCGACGCAGTGTCGGCAGCGCCGCCATCACCGACTGAACTTGCCAGCGCCTGAACCCCTGATTTCGTGAAGTGACACACAAGAACGCCGGGCCGTGCCGACCGCAATAGCGGCACGCACGCCCGGCAATATGCAGGAGACAACCATGACCTCGTTATCACGTACGACACCGGCGGCTATGCCGCTGGGCGACTCCCTGGAGCAGAGCGCGGTGCAAAAAGCCGCGTGGCGCTTCATTCCGTTGCTTGCCCTCGCCTATTTCTTCAACTATCTGGACCGCACCAGCGTCGGGTTCGCCGCGCTCACGATGAATCGCGATCTCGGCCTGACGGCCACGCAATTCGGTTGGGGTGCGGGCATCATGTTTGCGGGTTATTGCCTGTGCGAAGTGCCGAGCAATCTCGCGCTCTATCGCTTCGGCGCGCGCCGCTGGCTGGCGCGAATCATGATCACGTGGGGCATCTTCGCGGCGGCCACGGCGCTCGCTACCGGCCCGATGAGCTTCTATGTGATTCGGCTGTTGCTGGGCATTGGCGAAGCCGGCTTCTTCCCCGGCGTGATTTTCTTCCTTGCGGTCTGGTTTCCCGCGAACTACCGCACGCGGGTGCTGGCGTGGTTCACGGTGTCCACACCGTTGTCGTCGCTGGTCGGCGGCCCGTTGTCGACGTGGTTGCTGCAAATGGACGGGATGCTCGGTCTCGCGGGCTGGAAGTGGATGTTCATCATCGAGGGCTTGCCGGCATGTTTGCTCGGCTATCTCGTGTTGAAGCTTCTCGCGGACAAGCCTGCCGACGCTAAGTGGCTCACACCCGACGAGCGGCAGGCGCTGCAACAAGCCTTCGAACGTGAGGGCTCGGCCAGCAAGAAAAAGAAGGACTTTGGCGCGGCGCTCAAAGACGTGCGTGTCTATCTGCTCGCCTCGATCTCGTTCGGCTTCACGATGGGTTCGTACGGCATCGGTATCTGGCTGCCGCAGATGCTCAAGGCGCACGGTATGAGCGTCACGCAGACGGGCTGGCTCTCGGCGGTGCCGTACTTCTTCGCCACGATTGCGCTGCTGTGGTGGGCCAAGCGTGTGGACCGTCGCGGCGGGCACATCGCGAATCTGGCGGCGGGGTTGCTGATCGGGGCGGTGGCGTTGGGCGTATCGACGTATTTCAATCAGCTCCTGCCTGCCATGACCGGCATCACGCTTGCGCTGATTGGCACCATCGCGGGACGCACGATTTTCTTCACGCTGCCGGCGCGTTTCCTGTCGGGTCAGGCAGCTGCGGGCGGGCTCGCTCTCATCAATTCGATTGGTGCGCTGGGCGGCTTTGCGGGGCCATATCTCGTGGGCTATCTGAAAGACAGTTTCGGCACGTTCACAGCAGGCATGTTGGGTCTGTCGATCGTACTCGGCGTCACCACGTTGCTCACACTCGCGTTGTTCGCGTTTCCGCAGGAGGAGAAATAATGCGCGGTATTCAATCACCGGCGCGCCGCATGCTCTTGCAGGTCGCGGCGGCGTCGGCGGCACTGTCGGCCACCCGTGTTTTCGCAAAAGAGGAATCCCGCCCCATGTCGGCGACCAGCAACTATCTGCCCGTGCGTGCCGAATGGCTGGCCGCGGGCAACGAAGCGGCCCTTGAGCCAACGATGCCCATCATCGATGCGCACCACCATTTTTACGAGCGCCCGGGCTGGATCTACCTGCTTGACGAGTATCTGGAAGACGCACGCGGCGGGCACAACATCACGGCGTCGGTGTTCATGCAGGCGTTGACGCGATATCGACAGTCGGGACCGGAGGCGCTGCGCCCGGTCGGTGAAACGCAATACGTCGCAGAAATCACGGCGCCGCTGCAACATGCCGCGCCGCGTGTGGCGCAGGGCATGGTCGGGTATGCCGATTTGCGACGCGGTGCTGCGGTGCGTGAGGTACTGGAAGCGCATCTCGCCGTGGGACAAGGCCGCTTTAAGGGCGTGCGGCATCTGGTGACGTGGGACGCGGACCAGACGCTGGTCAATCCGCTCTCCGCAGCACCGCGCGGGTTGTTGCTCGACAAGGACTACCGTGCCGGTGTCGCGCAGTTGGGGCCGCTGGGTCTGTCGTACGATGCGTGGCTGTTTTTCCCACAGTTGCCGGAGTTGTTCGATTTGGCAAAGGCGTATCCGGAGACGCGGTTCGTCGTCAATCACTGCGGCGGCGTGGTGCGTATTGCCAGCTACGAGAACGCACGCGACGAGGTGTTCACGCGGTGGTCACGGTCGATGCGCGAGCTGGCCCAGTTGCCAAACGTTTACGTGAAAGTTGGCGGATTAGGGATGCGGATCAACGGCTTCGACTTCGAGAAGGGAAAGCGTTCGCCGTCATCGGAAGCCCTCGCCGAAGCGTGGAAGCCGTGGATGCACACGTGTATCGAAGCCTTCGGCGCCGATCGCTGCATGTTCGAGAGCAACTTCCCGGTCGATAAGGGTTCATACACGTTCAACAACGGCTGGAACGCTTTCAAGCGCCTGACGGCACAAGCCAGCCCCGCGGAACGCGCCGCCCTGTTCCGTGAGACGGTGGCGAAGGTTTATCGGTTGGGGTAATGGTCGCGGGGAAGAGGCGGCGTTGACAGCGCCGCCCTCCGCCAACCCATGCCTGCTTATCCATCGAATGCAGCAGCGGCATGTTCGTAGCACTCCCAAACCGCACGCCTGACCAGCGAGACCGGCGGTATACGCAGGATTGACACGCCCACGCTGGCAGACAAGAATGCACAGGCATGAACCCGCTTGCGTTCATGAAGGGGAAAACGAATGTCGCCGCAACCGAATCAGGGTGCGAACCGTCTGCTGGCTGTGCTGCCTCCGAACGAGTGGAATCGGATTGCGCCTGAACTGATGCTGGTTGAGATGCCGCTTGGCAAAGTGATTTACGAGTCGGGCGATCAGTTGGCTCACGTCTATTTCCCGACGACCGCCATTGTTTCCCTGCTCTATGTGATGGAAGACGGCGCATCCGCCGAGATCGCCATCGTGGGCAACGACGGACTGATCGGTATCGCGCTATTCATGGGCGGTGAAACCACTCCAAGCCGCGCTATCGTGCAAAGCGCCGGTTATGCCTACCGCCTCAGCGCGCGAGTACTCAAAGACGAATTCAGACGCGCCGGTCCCTTGCAACGCTTGCTATTGCGTTACACACAGGCATTGATTACGCAAATGGCCCAGACGGCCGTCTGCAATCGCCATCACTCCATCGATCAGCAACTCTGCCGCTGGCTCTTGTTGAGCCTCGATCTTCTGCCGTCCAACGAGCTTCAGATGACGCAGGAGTTGATCGCCAACATGCTCGGCGTACGCCGCTCCGGCGTCACCGAAGCTGCCCTGAAACTCCAGACGGCGGGGTTGATTCAATACAGCCACGGCCATATCAAGGTGCTCGATCGGGAGGGTCTCGAGAAACGCGTCTGCGAGTGCTATAGCGTGGTCAGACGCGAATTCACACGACTCCTCCCCGATACGATCGCCACCTGACGGCTCATCACATCCAACGTTCAAGCCGCCGTCTTCAGCGTCGGCGCCGTCGTGGACGGATCGGTACTGCCCACCGCGAAGGCCAGCACTGCCGGATTCATGCTGTCGACCATCGATGACGGCATCAGGATGGTAGCCCCACGCTCCTTGGTCGTCTCGTAGATGATGTTCATCGCCCGCAACTGCAAAGCCTGCGGATGGCCTTCGTAGATCGTCGCGGCTTCGACAAATCGCGCCGCAATGACCGCTTCCGCCGACCCGAGAATCATGCGAGCCTGCTTCTCCCGCTCGGCCTGCGCCTGTCTGGACATCGCGTCCTGAAGCGCCACGGGAATCGCGACGTCCCGTACTTCCACCGAAATCACCGCAATCCCCCACGCCGCTGTCTTAGCGCTGATATCGGCGCGCAACTGCTCGTCCGAGGCTTTTCTGTCCGAGAGCAGCGACGACAGCATCGACGCACCGATCATCTCGCGCAGCGACGTCTGCGCGACCCGGTCGATTGCCTGCCGGTAATCCGTAATGGCGAGCGCCGCCCGCTCGGCGTCGTGCACATGCCAGAAGATGATGGCGTCGACGTTCACCGGCACCGTGTCTTTCGTCAGCGCCTGTTCCGCGTTGAACGCCGTGGTTTGAATGCGGGTATCAATGATGGCGGTCACGTTGTCGACGACCGGCAGAATCATGAACAGCCCGGGGCCCTTCACGCTCTGAAGTTTGCCGGCACGCAAAATGACGAACTTCTGCCACGCGTTGGCCATCTTCAACGTCGACGCGAGCAGCATGGCCGCGACGACGAAACATGCCGCCAGATAGGGGCTGACATACACACCGGCCACCGCGCCCATCAGCAGCAGGACCAGTACGAGAAATGATGTGATCGGATTCATGAAGAAACGCCTCCTGCGGGCGTCTCGTCATCAGAATTGGTATCGGTTCACCCGCGAAACGGAAACCGTTGCAAAAACAGCTCCCAATTCATCATAGGTCGCGGCTTCGATAGCGTTGGCATAAGTGCACCCGCAGGCAGCTCAGGCCCGCTTGCGTGTCCGCCCGTTCTTGAGCGGCGGTTCCACCGGGGTGTTGCGCAGCGATGTCAGCACGCGCTGCGCCGCCTCCCCACATCCCTCGCCTTCCCCACGCTGCTCGATCGCGTCGATCAGCGCCGAAATGTTGTGTTTGCTCTGCGCTAAGCTCTGTTCCAGTTGCTCGATCTCGCCGACCTTGCGGCGTAGCACTTCGAGCAGTACGTCGTGCGGCCATGCGCTGAGATCGGGCGGCAAAATCGAACGAATCTCGTCGAGCGAAAAACCGGCATTCTGGGCGCGGCGAATGATATCGAGCCTCGTCAGGGCATCGTCTCCGTAGTCGCGGTAGCCGTTGGCCTGCCGTTGCGCGTCGGGCAGCAGCCCCTCGGCCTCGTAAAAGCGGATCTTCGACGCCGCCAACCCGCTGACCTTCGCCAGCTCACCAATCTTCATCATCCGTCTCCGGGCACTTGACATTAAAGCTTACTTTAAGGTTATCGTCCCCTCATCGTCAACTGAGGAAGCGACGCGATGAAGCTCTTCACTCCCCTTACCTTGCCCAACGGCACCACGATTCCGAACCGGCTGGCCAAGGCCGCCATGGAAGAAAACATGGCCGACGCCGACCACGCGCCATCCGACGCGCTGTTGCGCCTTTATGACGCGTGGGCGCGCGGCGGCGCGGGCTTGATCCTGACGGGCAACGTCATGATCGACGCGCAAGCCATGACCGGTCCCAATGGCGTCGTACTGCAAGACGACGCTCACCTTGAGCGCTTTCGCCGCTGGGCGGACACGGCGCGCGCGCAGGGTGCGCAAATCTGGATGCAACTCAACCATCCGGGCAGGCAGATGCAATCGGCGCTTGGGCAGCCGACGGTCGCCCCGTCGGCAGTTGCGCTGGATCTCGGCTCGCTGTCCAAGCGCTTCGCCGTGCCCAGAGAATTGACCCCGGCCGACATTGCTGACGTGCAGGCCCGTTTTGTTCGCAGCGCCGAGCTTGCCGAGCGGGCTGGCTTCAATGGTGTGCAGATTCATGCGGCGCACGGTTATTTGCTCAGCCAATTTCTCTCGCCACTAACCAACAAGCGTCAGGACGCGTGGGGCGGCAGTCTCGAGAACCGTGCCCGCCTGTTGATCGACGTCGTGCGGGCGGTTCGACAAGCGGTGTCCCCCGGCTTTGCGGTGGCGGTGAAACTGAATTCGGCAGATTTTCAACGCGGCGGCTTCAGCGCGGACGACGCCAAGCGTGTGGTCGAGTTGCTCAACTCGCTGGGTGTCGATCTGGTCGAGATGTCTGGGGGAAGTTATGAAGCGCCTGCCATGCAGGGGCAAGCGCGCGACGGGCGTACGTTGGCCCGCGAAGCCTATTTTCTGGAATTTGCACGAGATATCACGGCCGTGGCACGCATGCCGCTGATGGTGACGGGGGGCGTGCGGCGCCGCACCGTGGCCGAGCAGGTAATCGATTCCGGCGTGGCGATGGTCGGCATTGCCACGGCCTTGTCCATCGACCCTGCGTTGCCCCGCCACTGGCGTGATGGCAAACACAGCGAGCCGAATCTGCGCCCGATCACGTGGAAGAGCAAGACACTCGGCTCGCTGGCCAACATGGCCGTCGTCAAATTCCAGCTCAACCGGTTGAGCGCCGGGCGCACGACGAAACCCGACGTGTCGCCACTCAGGGCCTTGATCTTGCAGCAGATCGCAACGGCATGTCAGACGCGGCGCTATCGCCAGTGGATGGAACGAAGCGCCGCGCGATGACGCGTTACTTGGCTGGCAGCTCGAACGCCGGGTCGATGGGCACCCGGTAGCCAACCGCCAGCCGATTGGTCTCGTTGGCCATGCCGACCACCGCCAGCAACTCGCCGAACATTTCGTCGGTCATGCCCGCGCGCCGGGCGGCGGCGGTATGGCTGGCGACGCAGTACCCGCAGTTGTTCGTCACGCTCACGGCAACGTAGATCAATTCCTTGATCAGCGGGTCGAGCGCCCCCGGTGCCATCACATCCTTGATGCTGTCCCACGTGCGGGCCAGCGTGGGCGGGTGTTGGGCGATGAATTTCCAGAAGTTGTTGACGTCGGGGACACCGCGCGTCGTCATGATGTCTTCAAAGACCGCCTTGACTTCCGGCGTGGCGTTGGCGTACTCGACAGGGGCTTGGCTCATGGATAGGCCTTTCAGTGGGCGGCTGGGCAAAGCGCTAGATTACAAGCTTTTGCGCCGGACATCTGGCCAGCTAACTTGCCTGACGCCTGCCACGCTCCACCGCGCTTCATTCCGGCACGCTCCCCGCAGATCCCCCGCACAGGCGGTCTTGCCATAAACGCAAGACATAATCGCAAATGAGAATCATTTTGCTTTTTGGAGAAGAATCGGGGATGATGGCTCATCTGTTTCTGGAGAGTTCTTGATGGGTACGTCCACCGATTTTGCCGCCCCGGTTACCGCATCGCGTCAGCTGGCGCTCGATGCCTTGCTCTCGCGCCAGTCGCACTGGCCGCTGGTCGAACCGGCACCGAACGATGTGGAACTGAATCTGGTTTTCGATGCGGCGTTGCGCGCGCCCGACCATGGCCGCCTGCGTCCGTGGCGCTTTGTCATCGTGCGCGACGAGGCGCGTGAGGATCTGGGCCAGGCACTGGTCGAGATCGCTGCCAAGCGCAATCCTGATGCCCCGGCGGAGACTCACGAGCAACGTCGTCGCAAGGCATTCGCGGCGCCGGCAATCATCGTGATCGCGGCGTCCGTCTCGACGCAAACGAGCGTGCCGGAAGGCGAGCAACTGCTCTCGGTCGGTGCCGCGACCATGAACATGCTCAATGCGCTGCACATTCTCGGCTACGGCGGCTTCTGGGCGACCGGCCCCGATGCTTATGACGCCGACCTGCATCAAGTGCTCGATTTCGAGCCGAATGAAAAGATTCTGGGTTTCCTGTTCGTTGGCTCGCCGCCCGCCGACGCCGAAGTCAACCCGCGCGCCGAGCGCGCGGACCACGTGCGCGAATGGCTGGGACGCCTCTCGATTTGATCAACCGGGATTAACAACATAGACGGGCGCTTCGGCGCCCGTTTTACATTCCGCCCTCGTCGCCGAACCCATAACCGGCGTGCTAAAGTCGCGCATCATTCCTTGCAAGGCGCATGCAAAGCGCCCAACGCGACTATGCCGATGCCGGACATTCTTCCCGAGAAAACCGCGCTAGTGGTCATGCATTATCAGACCGACATTCTGGCGTTATTCCCTTCTGTCGCCCCCACCCTGCTCTCGAATACGCGCAAGCTATGTGACGCTGCACGTGCAAAAGGTGTCGCGCTCTATTTCGCCAAAATTCACTTTAGCCCCGACTATCCGGAAGTCAGTCCGTTGAACAAGAACGGACAAGGCATCAAGCAATTAGGGCTTTTCGTGGAAGATCGGATTTCACCGGAACTGGGCCAGCAGGCCAATGAACCGCTGATCATTGCGCATCGTGCCAGCGTGTTCCACGGCACCGATCTTGAAGTACGTCTCTGCGCCAAAGGAATCGACACCTTGATCATGGTCGGCATCGCCTCGACCGGGGTCATGCTGTCATCGATTGCCTATGCAAGCGATGCGGACTTCCGGTTACTCACCGTGAAAGACTGCTGTTACGACCCCGATCAAGTCGTGCACGATCACCTGTTCTCGACCGCATTCGAATCGCGAACTCACGTGCTGTCGCTCCCCGATGCCTTAGCGTGGCTTGCGTAAGCCACATTGATATTGGTTATTAATATCATCACGATTCAAACAACAGTATGGAATGCCGTAACGCAACATCGCATTGCAATACGGTTCGCATACCGAATCAGCACGGATGCAAAAGAAATTGTCTTGGCACTATAATCCGCCTAATCGGAAACGAATTATCCGATTTCGACCGGATGACTATCCCGATCGATATAGTGAAAAGCATCATTAACGGGGCTTCCTTTGCTCGAACGTACCTCACCGGCATTAAGACCGGGACGTTTCGTGTCTGAACGCATGCATATACAGCCCGAGGTTTGTCGATAAAGCCGCTTTCAGGCGAGGAGACCACTGATGAAGTGTCCCCCTGTATTGCCGATGGAAACCGAGAGACTCGCTGCTTTGGCTGAATACGGACTGGGTAGTGACCGTCCGCTGCCCAGCCTTGATGTCGTCGTGCGTATCGCCGCGCACATGTTTGACGTGCCGGTGGCGGCGGTCAACATGGTCGGCAACGATCACGTGTTCTTTGCCGCGGCGGCCGGGTTTGCAGGCGGCGATGTCGACATGAGCCGCGATGCCTCGTTCTGCGCCCATGCCATTCTCCAGGATGCGGTGCTGGTCGTGCCCGACGCGAGCCGCGACGACCGCTTCCACGACAACCCGCTCGTCACCGGTCCCTCTCAAGTGCGCTTCTATGCGGGCGTGCCGCTCATGTCCGTCGGCGGGCATGCGCTTGGCGCCCTGTGCGTCATCGACACCAAACCGAATCACAACTTCTCCGCCGTCGACGGCGAACGCCTGCGCGAACTGGCGAGGATGGCGTCCGACCGGCTGGAGCTGCGGCGCGTCGAGCTATTCGTCGAGCGCGACCGGCGCACTTTCGCGGAACCCGAGCGCCGTTCGCCGACGGCGATGATCCGTTTTGACGAAAGCGGCAAGATTCTCGAGTGGAATCTGGCGGCTGCCACCCTCTATGGCTACGACGTCGCCGATGGCCCGGGCCTCACGCTCGAGACGCTCGTGCCCGAACATGGCCGGCCCTCGTTACGCGACCGGATCGCACAAGTGGTGGCGGCAGGCTCGGTCGACGGCGTCACGATGCCGTCTGTGGTGTATGGACTGCGCCGCGACGGCGCCGAGTTTCTGCTGAGCGCTTCGCTGTTCTGCTGGCACGAAAACGGCGTACTGACGTTCAATGCCCACGTGCACGATCTGAGCGCACTGCGCGACGAGAAGGACGCGCTCAAACGACTGGCCAGCACCGACGTGCTTACCGGGGTGGCGAACCGCGCAAGCTTCTACCGCAATACGGAAATCACGTCGGCGTCCATGACAGGCGCAGCGGTTGTGATTATCGATCTCGACGGATTCAAGGACGTCAACGACACCTTGGGGCATGAAGTCGGTGACGGCATCCTTTGTGAAGTCTCGCGACGACTGACGGCCCTCGCCCGGCCAGACGACACCGTAGCGCGCATCGGCGCAGACGAGTTCGCCCTGTTGCTGCCGGGTGTGACGAAGACGGCGGACGCGCGTCTCTTTGCGGATGCCGCAGCGGCGGCCATCGCCGAGCCGATGGTCATTGAGGGCTTCGACGTCCGTGTGACCGCATGTTGTGGCATCGCCGTCGCGCCGCAGCATGCGCATGAGGCCCTGAGCCTGATCAGCAACGCGGATCTCGCGCTGTCGAGGGCCAAGCATCACGGGCCGAGTCAGGTGTTCGTGTTCGTCGAGTCCTTGCGCATGGAAGCGGTCGAGCGCCGTGTGTATAACATCGAGCTGCACCGCGCCGTCAACGACGGCGAGTTCGTGTTGTTCTATCAGCCGCAGGTGGACTTTGCGGATGGCTCGCTGACCGGTGCGGAAGCGCTCATTCGTTGGCGGCATCCACAGCGCGGATTGCTGTCCCCGGCGGCGTTCCTTCCTGCGCTGGAACGGGGGCCTTTGGCGGCTGCCGTGGGCGCGTGGGTCCTCGACGAGGCGTGTTCACAGGCTGCCTTCTGGCGCCGTCATGGGGCGCCGGCCTTCCGGATCGGCGTGAATCTGTTTGGTTTGCAGTTCCGCATCGGGAGCGTCGTCGACGAGGTGATCGCGGTGCTCAACCGGCATGGCCTGCCACCACAGGCGCTAGAACTCGAAGTGACCGAAAGCATCGTGCTCGATGACGACGTGGTGCTCGATGCGTTGCAACGTTTGCGCGACTATGGCGTCGGCATTGCTTTTGACGATTTCGGCACCGGCTACGCGTCGATCAGTCTGCTGAGGCGCTATCCGCTCAGCCGCATCAAGATCGACCGCTCGTTCGTGCAGGCGATGGTCGAGTCGCAGCGAGACGCGTCAGTCGTGCGTGCGCTCGTGGACATGACGCGAAGCTTCGATCTGAGAACCACAGCAGAAGGTGTCGAGACAGCCGAGCAACGAGACAATTTGCGCCAGCTTGGCTGCGATGAAGGACAGGGCTACTTGTTCGGAAAACCGATGCCGGCCTCGGAGTTCGGCGCCATGTTCAACATCGGGCGGAGTCGCGGCTGGGGCGAGTGGAATTTGAACCGCGCGTAGCGAGTGACAAGGGTGATGCGCACATGCAGCGACGCATCACCCCGCATCAACTCAAGAAACCACCGAATGCAACCGCCCGCGCGCCGCAGCAGCACTCGCACCACCTTGCCCAAGCGAATCGAAGCGGCCCATGTGCGGCTCGTCGGACTGCGCCAACTGGAACACCGCCACGGCCTGCTTTAGCGATTCCGCCTGTTCCGCAAGCGATTGCGCGGCCGCCGATGCCTGCTCGACCAGCGCGGCGTTTTGCTGCGTGACTTCGTCCATCTGCGTGACCGCGCGTGCCACCTGATCAATTCCCGTCGTCTGTTCTTCCGACGCGGCAGAAATCTCCGCCATGATGTCGGTCACCCGGCGAACGCTGCCGGCGATCTCCTGCATCGCTGCCCCCGCCTCGCCGACGATGCGGCTGCCTGCGGCGGAGCGTTCGGCCGACGTCTCGATCAACGTCTTGATATCGCGTGCCGCGCTCGCCGAACGCTGTGCCAACGTCCGCACCTCGTTAGCCACCACAGCAAAACCCCGACCCTGCTCACCCGCCCGCGCCGCTTCCACCGCCGCGTTGAGTGCGAGGATGTTCGTCTGGAAGGCGATGCCGTCAATCAGCGCAATGATTTCCCGGATCTTGGCCGAACCGGCGTCGATCTGGCGCATTGTGTCGGTCACCTGCGCCATCGCGCTGTCACCCGCGCTCGTCTGCTCGCTGGCCTGACGCGCCAACTGATTCGCCTGATGCGCGTGCTCCATATTCTGACGCACGGTACCGGTGAGTTGCTCCATGCTCGCGGCCGTCTCTTCGAGCGACGCGGCCTGCTGCTCCGTACGCGACGACAGATCGAGATTGCCCGCCGCGATCTCGCGAGCGCTTGCGGCAATCGCCTCGCCACTCTTGCGCACGCGTGCGACCGTATCGCCGAGCTGCGCCTTCATGGCGGCAAGCGCCTCAAGCAGCCGCCCCATTTCGTCGGTCGACGTGATTTGGACCGCCCGGCGCAGATTGCCGTCCGCGATTTCCTGAAAGTGTTCGAGCACGTCGTCGAGCGGTCGCGTAATCGCCCGATTCAAGGCACGCGCCGTCAGGAATGCCGCGATGATCGCGAACCCGATGGCGCACAGCGTCAGCACCAGTTGGCGGTCGTAGGCCGACTCGGCCGACTCGAAGCTCGTCTTTGCTCGCGCGTCGTAAAGTTGCTTGAGCGCTTCATTGGCATTCACGTAAGACGTATAGCGCTTGCCGAGGACCGCCGCCTGCTCGTAATACACATCGGTCTGACCGGCCGAGATGCCGTTCTGCACCAACGTGAATGCGTCTTTCAGCGCCTGTCGGGCACTGGTCACCTGCGCGGCCAGCCGCTGCTCGTCAGCGTCAGCCGGCAAGGCCAGATACGCCTGCCATGCCTTCTCCGACTCGCCCCAGTAGGTCGTGCCCTTCTTGATGTCGTCGGACTTCAGATCGGCCGTGGGTGCCTGCGGTGCTCTGAGCACCACCGCGCGGGCGCGGCCAATCTGAATTTCCGCCTCGCCGAGCAACCGGGTACTGGCCAGTTCCTTGTTGTAGACCTCTCGCAGACTGCCGACCGTCTCGCGCAACCCCGCGAGTGTCAGGCCGCCCACCACCACGACCAGCGTGGCGAGCCCCGCCACAGCCAACCGTAACCGCCACCGAATCGTCCAATTCTTCAACATTTGCGCTTTCGCCTTTCTTTCGGAATGGCGGTATCCGACCCCGGAATCCGCCGCCCGTCATGCTGCCCGAAATGCGTGACAAACGCACGCGTGTCATTGTTGTCTGGGCTAGCCCGGAGACGGCCTCGTCGCCGCGCTGACATGACGGGTCAAAGGGCCGCAAAGGCCCCTAAGGGCTCCAACGGCGAAAACGTAAAAAACTTGAGAAAACAGCCGGTTACGGTACAAACCTCCTTATTTCGGGGGTGGAGTCGTCAAACTCGCACCGTCCTGACCGGCGCCATCCCATGGGTCTCCATTACCTCGACGATCCAGTCGATGAACACCCGAAGCTTGGCGCTGACGTGCCGATTGGGTGCAAACGCGACGTACATCGGCATGGACTCCAGCGTCCAGTCCTCGAAAAGAGGCGCTAGCACCCCTCGCGCCACCGCATCCCTCGCCATGTATTCCGGCAGCCACAACACCCCCATGCCCGCCAATCCGGCGGCCAGATAGGCATTGCCGTCATCCACCGCCAACGCGTATTTGCCATGCACATTGACCTGCTCGGCACCTCGGTGCATGGCATAAGGCAGCGGCTTGCCGATGCGCGACCAGCGGAAGCCGACGATCCGATGGTGCGAGTCTTCCAGATCACTCGGGTGAAGCGGCGCACCGGCGCGCGCGAGATAGTCCGGTGCGGCATAAACCCCCAGCCGCAAGTCGCCAACATGGCGCGCCATCAACGACTGGTCGGTTAATTCGCCACCGCGCACCACACAATCGACGTTCTCTCCGATCAGATCGACCATCCGGTCGCTCACGCCCATATCGAGTTGAATGTCGGGATAGCGCGCGTAAAACGCCGGCAGCGCGGGCATCAGAATCAGGCTGGCAAAGGGGCTCGGCACATCGACACGCAAACGTCCGCGTGGCAGCGTCGACGCATCGGACAGACTGGTCTCCGCGTCGTCCATATCCGCCAGCAACCGCACCACACGGTCGTAATAGGCCGCGCCGTCGGCGGTGACGTTGACCTTGCGCGTGGTCCGGTTGAGCAGCTTCACGCGCAACCGCGCTTCCAGTTGCTGGACCAGTTGCGTCACGCTGGTCTTGCTCATGTGCAGCGTCTCGGCGGCCTTGGTGAAACTGCCCGCCTCCACCACACGCACAAACGCCTGCATGGCGTCGAATCGGTCCAAAGGCACCTCCTGAGCGATCGGGATCGAGATATTCGGGACTTTCGATTGTTTGCATTTTACAAACAGTGAAGGATGCAGTTGCCCGTTTATCGCGTTCGCCTGCCCGCTTAGAGTGCCTTCATCACATAACCCGGGCCGCCTGCGGCCCATCGATGGAGTGGATGAATGACGATTCGTGACGTGGTATTTCCTGCCGGCCGTCAGGCCCTGTATGACCGCAACCGTTACTCCCCGGCGATTCGCGCCGACGGTTACCTGTTCGTCTCCGGACAGGTCGGCAGCCGGGAAGACGGGTCGCCGGAGCCCGATCTCGAAGCGCAGGTACGCCGTGCTTTCGATAATCTCAACGCCATCTTGAAAGCGGCCGGCTGCACCTTCGACGACGTGGTCGACGTGACGGTGTTCATGGTCGACCCGGCGGCGACGTTCGAGCGCGTGTGGAAAATCGTGCCCGAGTACTGGGGCGAGGCACCCCACCCGACACTGACCGCCGTGGGCGTGACGTGGCTGTACGGCTTTCAGTTCGAAATCAAGGTAATCGCGAAGTTGCCCGCAAATTGATGACCCGCGGGACGGCACCCGT
Organism: Pandoraea sp. PE-S2R-1; assembly: GCF_002179865.1. NCBI lineage: Bacteria > Pseudomonadati > Pseudomonadota > Betaproteobacteria > Burkholderiales > Burkholderiaceae > Pandoraea > Pandoraea sp. PE-S2R-1. The sequence goes on from NZ_NGUR01000009.1 coordinate 328,502, forward strand.
GATCTCAAGAGTCAAAGGTGCCGCCACGAGTCACACGCGCACTCAGAAGCGGTGACGCACACCAACACGCAGCAGCCCTTGCCCATTGCTCGACGACGCTGCCACGCCATAGATCTGCGCAACCGCAGGCCCGGCCGTCGAATCCCGGCCGGTGGCGCGCTGGTAAATCGCCAGGGCGTACACGTCCGTGCGTTTCGACAGGAAGTAGTCGTACACGGCACTCAGTTGCTGATACCGCGCGTTTTCGGCACGCGTGTACGTGTAGGCCCCGGAGATCACGACCGCAGGCGACCACGTGTACTGGGCGTTCAGCTCGTAGTTGTTCATCTTCGCCGTGCCCCTGAACGGCGTCGTGCTCGAGAAGCTGACGTCCTTGAACTGCGTGTTCGTGTAGAGCAGTCCCAACTTGACCGGCCCCAACTGGTACGAGCCCCCGGCCCCGATCACCTGCAACGACTTCGCGTTCGAATAGCCACTGGTGACAGGGCTCGTCATGCTGCCGTCGTACATCGACGTGAGCGGGTTCTGTGCATTCAGGTAACCGAAGCCCAGATGCAGCGGCCCGCGCAGATAGCTGGCCCCCAAGCTGTAGATCTGATTCGTGCGGTAGGACCCGGCCACGCCGCCGAAGCTGTACACGCCACCAAACGTGAAGCCCTTGTAGTCGGCGCTGTTAAAGCGCACCGAGTTGTTCACACGGGCGGTCGAATCGACGTTATCGGCATCGCCCGGGTGAGAGCTCATGAAACCGACCAGCTTGTTGCTCGATGCCAGCGGCCCGAGGAAGGTGCCCAGCGAGTCGTAATGCCGGCCGATCGTGACCGAGCCGAAGTCACCGGACAGCCCGACGAACGCCTGCCGGCCGAACTCCCGGCTGTTGTTGGCGAGCTTGCCGTTAGTGATGTCGAACCCGTTCTCCAGACGGAAGATCGCTTGCAGCCCGCCGCCCAGATCCTCCGTGCCCCGCAGTCCCCAGCGGTTGCCGTTAAGCGCGCCGCCCGCCACCTGAACATTGTGTGACCCGCCCTGATTCGTCGTGTAGTTCACGCCGTTGTCCAGAATCCCGTAGATCGTCACCTGACTCTGCGCCGCCGCATACCCGCTGAATGTGAGCAGAGCGCCAGCCGCGATACTTCTTTTTTTCATAATACGCAGTCCTAATTGATAAAAACAATCGATCGCCGTGCAAACACCACGGGTCACGAGCGAGAAGAGAAATGCGCCTGCCAACGCCCCCGACAGGGCGCCCTGATGTCGGGAGCGAAGGCATGCGGCACCTACTGCCAAAACAACTACCCCTACCCTACCCGCGCCTGTCGCCATCGCTGGCGGCAAGCGCGAATATTGGTTGCGAGAACACAGTCCGTGCCCATTAGGCGGGCACGGCCGGCGCATCGAAAAGCATGCAGCGGTCTTGCGGCAAGTGCAGCCAGACCCTGTCTGCCTGAATCTCTCGCGCCGCGCGCACACGCACCTCGGCACCGCCGATGGCGACGAGATACTCCATGTGCGTGCCAAGAAAGTCGCGTTGCAGCACGTTGCCGCGAATCACGTTCGGCAGCGCGTCGTTCGTATCGACGATCTCCACGTGATCGGCCCGAATCGCAATTTGTGCTGCACTCCCCTGTGCCACCGTGCCGGTTTCCGCACGCAACAACTGCCCGTCGGCCAAGCGCACGGTCCGGTCGCCCGCAACACCGACCGACTCGACGGTGCACGACAGCAGATTGCTGTGCCCGACAAAGTCCGCCACAAACGGGTTGCGCGGGGCTTGATAGATATCGCGCGGCGTACCGATTTGCACGATCCGGCCCGCGCTCATGACGGCGATGCGGTCGCTCAACGAAAGCGCTTCGTCCTGATCGTGCGTCACATACACGGTCGTGATCCGCAGCCGGCGCTGCAATTCACGCAACCAGCCGCGCGCGCGCAGTCGCAACGTCGAATCGAGATTAGAGAGCGGCTCGTCCAACAGCAACAACGTCGGCTCGTAGACCAGCGTGCGGGCCAGTGCGACGCGTTGCTGCTGCCCGCCGGAAAGTTCGTGCGGATAGCGCTGGGCCAGCGACAGCATTTCGACCAGCCCGAGCGCGTCGTCCACTTTCTGATCGAGCACGGCCCGGCGCACGCCGCGCAAGCGCAGCGGATACGCCACGTTCTCCCGCACGGTCATGTGGGGCCACAGCGCGTACGACTGAAAGACAAGGCCACAATTGCGGGCCTCGGGGGCAAGCTCAATGTTCTCGTCGCGATCGAAAAGCCGCACGGCACCGAGCGTGATGCGCCCGCTCGTCGGTGTTTCGAGTCCGGCAATCGAGAACAGCGTGGTGGACTTGCCGCAGCCGCTGGGGCCGAGCAGCGTCAGGAATTCGCCGTCGCGAACTTCCAGCGAAACGTTCTTGAGAATGTCGACATCGCCGTGACGCTTGCACAACGATTCGATTTGCAATGCAGCCATGTTATTTACCCTTTCCAAGCGTCTTGGCGACCATTACCAGCGCCAAGGTCAGCAACAGTTGCACGATCGACAGCGCCGCCACAGGTCCGAAATCGCCATTGGTCCACAGCCGCAACATGGTCGGCCCGATGACCTGACTCGTCGGCGCGACCAGAAACACGGCAGCGGCGTACTCCTTCAGAAAACTCACGAACAGCAGCAGATAACTGCTGGCCATGGCGCGGCGTCCCAGCGGCAGCACGATGTTGCGGCTGGTCTGCCACCACGTGGCCCCGCAGGCGCGCGAGGCCTGATCGAGTTCGCGGCCGATTTGCATGAACGTGGGCGCCATCGCGGCGAATGCCGTCGGCAGGTTGCGCATCGAAAACGCGATGATGAGCAGCCACAGGGTGCCGTAGAGCACGCCCATGCCGGGAAGCCACAAGGTGAGCCAGAGGAAACCGATGCCGACCACAATGCCGGGCACGGCGCGCGGCGCCAGACACAGCACTTCCAGCGAACGCCGCCAGCGGAAGTTCGAGCGCTGCACACAAAGCACCACCAGCGCCACGAACGCCGTCGCCAATGCCGCGCCGATCCCGGCCACAAAAAGGCTGTTGGTGATGGCGTGCCAGTATTCCGACTGCGTGAAGAGCTGCTGGTAGTTCGATGCCGTCAGATAATCCAGCGGCGATACCAACGGACTCAGGAACTGCACCGCAGAGCGTGCCACCAGCCCGGCAATCGGCAACAGCACGCTGATGGCGAGGTACAGCCACCACAGCATCGCGATCACGAAACGCCAGCCGCCCACGCGCGTTGCCCGGTGACGCTGCGCTTTGCCGCGCAAGGTGACAAAGCGCTGCGTGTTGCCGAGCATGCGTTGCTGCACGATGACCAGCAGCGCCACACAGATCAGCATATAGACCGCCGCCGCCCCCAACATGCCGTAATTTGGGGACGTCTGGCCCAGCGCTTCGCGGTACAGGAACGTGGTGAAGAACTCCAGATTCGACGGTGCGCCGAAGATCAGCGGAATCGACAACAGCTCCAGCCCGCCCACGAACGCCAGCAGCGCGCTGTAGAAGATCGACGGACGCATGAGCGGCAACGTGATCGTGGTCATTACGCGCCACGGCTTCGCCCCCGTAGTGCGTGCGGCATCTTCCAGCGAGCCGTTAGAGAGAGACAACGCGCTTGAACACAGCACCGTGACGTATGGCGCCTGCGACACCCCGGCCAGCACGCCCATGCCGAGAATCGAGTACAGATTCCATGGCGTATCTGACAGCCAGCGCTGCACAGCCAATGTCACATAGCCCGACGGCCCGTACAGCACATACCAGCCGAACGCCAACACAAGCTGCGACAAATAGACAGGCAGCGCCATCACGCCGCGCAGCCAGCGCTGGCCGGGCAGTTCGAGCCGCGTAAAACAGAACGCGCCTAGCACGCCCACGACCGTGGCGACTATCGTCGACACGACGGCCAGATAGAACGAGTTGGCCGCCGCCTCAAGAAATGCGCGGCTGGTCAGCAACCCACTGTAGTTCTGCGAAGTCAGCACGCCGTGCCCGTCGTACAACGGGCGGTCGATCAGCGATTGATAGACGATCAGGCACAGCGGCGTTGCCACGAGCAACAAGACGGCGACAAACACGAATCGCGGCACCCAGCGCTCGGGGTCGACGCGACGGCGTGCGCTGCCTTCCGGCAACACATTGGCGAGCGATGCCATGCTCACTTCCTCCCGCCGGTAAACGTGGCTTGCCACTTGGCGATGAAGGCCGGCTGCTCACGCAACATCTCGGGTGGGTAGCCAATCTGGATGACGTTCTTCGCCCCCAGTTGCTCGACGATCTGCGCGTAGGTAATCACCGGCACTTCATTCGGCTTGACGTCGCTGCGGTACGGCACGAGGCCACCGTTCGCAATGCTCACCTGCCCGTCGTGCGACAGCAGCCAGTTCATCACCAGACTCGCGGACGCCTTGCTTTGCGAGCGTCGCGTGATCGCCATGCCGCGCGGCATGAGCGGTGTGCCGTCCTTGATCAGGTTCCAGCCGAGAATGTCGCCGCGCTTTTCCTGCCGCAACCGTTCGAAGAAGGTGGCGCCTGACGCGAAGTACACCACCGAGTACTCGCCGGTGGTCACCTTCTCGATCATCGTCGCCCCGCTGCTCTCCAGTCGCGTGGCGCGGGCTACGCCTTCCAGCGCCGGCCAGCCGCGCTCGCGAGCATAAGTCCATTGCAACACGTAGGCGAACGCATGCTTGGCAGCGTCGTACGTGGTGATCTTGCGATTGAACAACCCCGGGAATTGCTGGCTCAGGCGTGCGAGATCGGCCATGGACTGGGGACGCTTGTCCGGCGGCAACAGCAGCTTGTTGTAGACCATCACCAGCGGATCGGTCGAGAACGTGTAGAGCCCGGGCAGCGGCTTGCTCCACGCGGGCAGAGCGCCCGCGTCAGGCACGTTGTACGGCTCGATGCCGTCTTTCTCATGAAAGCGCAGCCAGGCATCCGGCGCGGCCGTGATGATCAGGTCGGCGCTACGGCGTCCGACCGACGACTCGCTGTAATAGCGCTCGAACACCTCGGCCGGTCCCAGATGCAGCGCATCGACCTTGAGCCACGGATACTTCGCACGCAATCCGGCGAGGAACGGCGCCATGTTGGCGTTCGACAAATTCGAGTAAATCAGCACGCCCTGCTCGCTGCGCGCCTTCGTCTCCAGATCGGGGGCGGCCGGTGCTGCAAATGCCGTGCCGGTGCCCACCCAGCCGAATCCGCTGACCGTGCCCGCCACGCCCACCATGCCCGCCGTCAACAGGCGGCGGCGCGTGACATCGGGCATTGCCTCCTGCACAAGCCCTTCCGGCGCCGTGCCGTTCTTACCTTCGTTATTCGCTTTCAACTGCTCCTCCAATCGATTGCCAGCCAAATTCCAGAACATCCCAGAACTTCGAGACCCTGCCATTTCACCGCAAGATCACCTTGATGCAAATAGTAGCCAATTTGAGATACACTCACAACCGTTCAATAAGCGATGCGACCCCGGGGTATCCCTAATACGTGACGACGCGTATGGCCATGCTTCGGCGACGCTGCCCTGTTTTTCCTTCACCCTCCCTCGGAAAGGATCACCGTTCGTGAAGATCACGCCATATCACGTCGGGCCGACGATGTCGTTCTCGTGCCGCCTGGACCCGCGCTTTTCATACTGCCTGTATGTGCCGCGCGGCTATGCCGACCCGGCGCGGCCGCGCTGCCGGATCTTGCTCGCCGTACACGGCACCGAGCGCGCCAACCAGCGGCTGCGCGATCGATTTGCCGACTTTGCCGAGCGCGACAATTGCATCGTGCTGGCGCCGTTGTTCCCTGCGGGCATGACGGGCGACGACAACATCGATGCCTACAAATATCTGGCGCAGGGCGACCTTCGCTACGACCTCATCGCCAAAGACATGATCGACGAGGTGGCCTATGCCTACGACGTGTCGGCGGATCGCATGCTCGTGTTCGGGTTTTCCGGTGGCGCGCATTTCGCCCATCGCTTTCTGTATGGGCACGCCTCGCGCGTGCGGGCCGCGTCGATTGCAGCGCCCGGCGGGATCACGTTGCCCGATGCGGAGCATCCGTGGTGGATCGGCTTGCAGGATTTTGAAAAACGCTTCGGCCGGCCTGTTGACTGGGCCGCGCTCAAAAGCATCGTCATGCATCTGGTCGTCGGTGCCGAAGACACCAACCCTCAGGGCATGATTCAGAGTCCTTCGCATCCGTACTGGATGCCGGGTGCCGATGCCCTCGGCAAGACGCGCGTCGAGCGACTGCGCCGCCTGTACGATGCGATGGTCGCGCTCGGCGTCGACACACGATACGAAGCGTTGCCCGGCGTGCGCCATGAAATGGAACCACTGGTCGACGCGGCGCAGGCATTCTTCGCCACGGTCTCGCGCTGACACACGCATCGAGGCCTCGTTTCACGGCCCCTTCCGGCAAAGACCGAAGGGGCCGTCAATCGACGGCCCCGATATGCTTACTCCCGCTGCGCCTTCAGAAACGTACCGACCACGTGGCGGTACACCTCGGGGGTTTCGTAGAAAGGCATGTGCGACGCGTCTTCCAGCACTTCCAGCTGCGCATTCGGCATCGCCTCATACATCGCGCGCGAACAAGCCGGCGTCAGTTCGTCGAACGCGCCGCAGATCACCAGCGCCGGCGCCGTGATGCCGTGCATGTCCGGCACCCGGTTCCACTCGCGCATATTGCCGGTATAGGTGAACTCGTTCGGCCCTTGCATCGTGCGGTATGGGCCTTCGTTCCACTGCGCCAGCGAACGCGTCAGTGCCTCAGGCCAGACGGGCAGCCGGCACACGTGGCGATAGTTCAGGAGGGTCAACGCGGCGGCGTATTCAGGATGGGTCAGCGTGCCCGCTGCCTCGTGATGCCGCATCATCGCGACCGTTTCCGCACCGAGCGCTGCGCGTAGGCGCTCCAGTTCCGTGCGCAGATGCGGGATGTCGCAGGCCCCGTCGGCAACGATATAGCTGGCGACGCGTTCGGGATACGTCAGGCAGTACTCGGTGCCAAGCCAGGTTCCCCACGAGTGCCCCAACAGGTGGAACCTCTGGATGCCCAGCGCCGCACGCACTTGTTCGACTTCTTCCACATAGCGGGCCAACGTCCACAATTGTTCATCGTCCGGACGATCCGACGCGCCGCAGCCCAACTGGTCGTAGAAAACCAGCGCAAATCCCTCGTCGGCTAACCACGCATGGCCTTCGCGCAGATACTCGCTGGGCAGGCCCGGTCCGCCGTTCAGGCCGAACAATATGCGCGCGCCAGCGGCAGACACATCGCCGCAAACGTAAGCCTGAACGTCATACCCCTCGGCAAGGCGCACGCGCACCGTTTCGAATGGCTGCGTCATGCACCCACCTGCACATCGAAACTACGGTCTTGCCCGAGGCTCGGAATGCTCGTGCGCGCCCAATCGACCCGTGCGGGATCGATGTCGGCCATCACGATGCCCGGCGCAAGGCCGCCATCGGCCAGAATTTCGCCCCACGGGTCAACGATCAACGAGTGCCCGTAGCTATACCGCTCGCCATAGTGGTGCCCGCATTGCGCCGGCGCGATGACATAACAGCCGGTCTCGATGGCCCGCGCGCGAAGCAGCGTGTGCCAGTGCGCTTCTCCCGTGATTTTCATGAAGGCCGCGGGCACCGCGATCAGGTTGGCCCCTGCCTGCGCAAGCGCCCGATACAACTGCGCAAAGCGCACGTCATAGCAGATCGAGAACCCCAGACGGCCCCACGGACCGTCCCAAAGCTGCGCACGGGCGCCGCGTTTATACAGGTTGGATTCGGTAAAACTCGACGACCCCGGCAGTGCATCGAAGAGATGGATCTTGTCGTAATGGCACACCACCTCGCCCTGCGGCGAAATCAGCATGCTGCGATTGACGAGTTCGCCATCGGTGTCGCGCGTCGTGATCGACCCCACGAGAATCCAGCAGCCGAGATCGAGCGCCGCGGCCTTGTAAGCCGCCAGCGCGAAATGCTCGGACGGCACCCGGGCGTAGTCCCGCGCGCGCTGAAAGTCGGCATCGAGATAGTCGACCGCTTCGGGCAGCGCGATGAGTTGCGCGCCGCCGAGCGCTGCCTGACGAATCCACGCAAGGGTATCGGCAACGTTCTCCTTCACGTCATTGCGGGCGCAAACCTGCACGCAGGCAACGCGCAGGCGCTCGGCGACCGGGCCGCCAGGGGGAGTCGAGAGCGCAGAGGAAAGCACAGACATGGAAATCTCCGGTGTGAGGAATTTCCAAGGATAGACGAGCGAATTGTTAAAGGCTACTATTTTGGCTACTATTTGCCATCTTCAAGGAATCCCTCATGTTTCGCCCCAACCGCTTGAAGCAACGCCTGTCCGAAGGACACCCGTGTGCGGGCGCGTGGCTTTTCGTCCCCAGCGCGGACACCGCCGAGATTCTCGGCACGTTGGGCTACGATGCGCTCATCATCGATCACGAACATACGGTCGGACACGTTCAGACCGCCGTTGAACAGATCCGCGCTATTCGGGCTGCCGGGGCGAGCACGGTACTCGCGAGAGTGCCCGCCCATGATGCCCATGTGATCAAGCCATTGCTCGACGCCGGGGTCGAAGGCCTGTTACTGCCGAACGTGGAATCGGCGTCACAAGCGCGTGCGTTGGCGAACGCGGCATGGTATCCGCCGGACGGCACACGGGGAGCGCATTACACCGTGTCTCGCGCGGCGGCATGGGGCGGGCAAGCCGCCGACTATCGCGCTCGGGCAAAGCAGGAATTGTTGTTGATCGGCATGATCGAAAGCCTCCGTGGCGTCGACGCCCTGCCCGAGATCCTCGCCGAGAACGTATTCGACATGATCTTCGTCGGCCCGCTCGATCTCGCCGAGAGTCTCGGCTGCGGCAGCGACATGGCGAGTGCCGCGGTGCAGGCTGCCATCGACACGGTGGAGCGACAGGTGCGCGCGAGTGGCGCCTGTCTGGGTTTGGCATTGCGCCCGAACGAGTTGGCGGCGCACGCGTACGCCCGTGGGCACGCTTTTGTCACGCTGGGCTGTGACGTCGGATTTCTGCGCCAAGGTGCCACGTTGTTGGCACACCAAAACGTTTAAACCGACATCGGAACGGCTTCGGCCCGATGCTATAATCCGCGAACAAAATTGGCTACTAAAGGCGAATGGAAACGACCCCGCTCACATTTGATTCCCTCAACGATCTCAGCCGCGAGATCCGGAGCGACCTTTTCGCAGGCAAGTACTCGCCCGGCGACTGGCTCAAGCAAACGGATGTCGAGCAGCGGTATGGGGCCAATCGCTTCGAAGTGCGCATGGCACTTAATGAGCTGGCGGTGCGCGGCCTGCTGGAACACATTCAGAACCGCGGTTATCGCATTGCGAGCCATTCGTCGATTCAACGTGACCAGCTCTATGAAGTCCGCACCATCATGGAATTGGCGGCGTGCCGCTTGATCGTCGTGCGCGCCACTCAGGAGCAAATCGACAGCTTTGGCGTTCTGGTCGCGCAGTTCGACACGGCCGTCGAGGTGGGCAGCCGCGAGGAACTGCGCGTCATCAACTTCCGCCTGCACGAGGCGTTCTACGCCATGGCAGGCAACACGTTGCTTGCCGAAGAAATCCGTCAGAACCGCGAGCGCGGTATTCCGGGACGCACGGGAACGTGGGACACCGTCGCCTCGCTGCGCGCGAGCAATGCCGATCACATCGCCATGCTCGACACGCTGCGCAAACGCGACGCCGAAGGCCTGTGCGCCGTCGTCTATCGCCACCTGAACCAATGGCGTGCTTTCTCGACGTCGGCAACAACAGAGTGAGGTGATTGAAGTGAAAAGGGCCGCACTCGCGCGCCCCTTCACTGTCACTTACCCGGCAAACGCTTCCCGATAGGCGAACAATCCCGGCGTGCCCCCCGTCATCACGTAAAGCACGCTAGTGCCCGCGGGCACCGCCCCGGCACGAATATCGGCGAGCAGTCCGGCAAAGGCTTTGCCGGAGTAGACCGGATCCAGCAGCAGCCCTTCGCTGCGCGCCAGCAAGCGCACGGCGTCGAGCATCCCCTGCGTCGGAATGCCGTAGGCCGCGCCACGGTGCGCACCGTCGATCACTACATCGTCCGCTGAGAGGGCGGACGCCGAATGCCCCAACAGCGCCAACGTCTCCCCGGCCAATTGCACCGTGCGCGCATGTGTCGCGTCTCGATCTGCCAAAACCGAATACGCGTTGACCGTCTGCGCGCCCCGCCCTGCCAAATGAAACCCAGCGACCAACCCCGCCTGCGTGCCCGAGCTTCCGTTCGGCACGACCACGCGATCGAACGTCGTCCCGAGGACCGATTCCTGCTCAATCACTTCCAGTGCGCAGCGAACATAGCCCAGCGCACCTAGCGGCGACGAGCCACCTGACGGGACCACCATCGCCCGCCGCCCTTGCTCACGTAACGCCACCGCACGGTCCTGCGCCGCCGCGAGCGCATCGACTTTCGGCGCAAGGCGATGCACCTTCGCGCCGAAAAGATCATCCAGCATGACGTTGCCGTTGTTGCGATAAGCCACGTCATGCCGGGGCACCATGTCCGCCAGCATCAGTTCGCAGGCAAGACCATGTCGCGCACAGGCGGCCGCTGTGAGCCGCGCATGGTTGGACTGAATGCCACCAATCGTAATGACGGTATCTGCGCCGTCTGCCAGCGCTGCGCCCAACAGGAGTTCCAGTTTCCGCAGCTTGTTGCCCCCGCCGCCGATCTCGCCCAGATCGTCACGCTTCACGTAGATGGCGATGTCCTGCCGGTCCGCGCCGCACTGGCTTTCGAGCCGGGACAAGCGCCGGATCGGCGTCGGTCCCTCGATCAATGGAACGGTAGGAAAGTGGCTGGCGATTTGCGAGCTTGTGTTGATCATGTTGTCTCCGTGGTCCGGCGGCACCCTCGCCGCGACGCGTCATTCACTCGTTGATGAAGTACTGCAAGATGCGATCGCGCTCGGACTTCGCGGCAGTCGCGGCTTGAGCGTCATCACCCTCCTCGTCATCCCCGCTAGCCGGTTGCGACAGCGCCACGCCGTCGGGACTCAGCTTCTCCACGAAGCCATTGCCCGGCTGAAACGCCTTGTCGTAAGCGACATCGCCGGCAACGGTAATGTCATCGGGCACGACGACAGTTGCCTGCGGAACGCCATCGAGAGCCTGCTTCATGTAATCGATCCACACCGGCAATGCCGTGCGCGAGGCCCACTCGCTGGGCCCCAACGAGCGTGGCGTGTCGTGCCCCATCCAGACCACCGTCGCAGCGCTTTGCTGGAAACCGGCAAACCAGCCGTCGCGATAGTCGTTGGTGGTGCCGGTCTTGCCGCCGATGTCGCTGCGGCCAAGCACGCGCGTGGCCGATGCGGTGCCGTGTTGCGCAACTTCGCGCAGCATCTGCGACGTGAGATAGCTGGTCGCCGGCGACATCACGCGCACACGTTCCGGACGCACATGGAACAGCTCTGCCCCACGGCTATCGACGATGCGCGACACGAGATACGGCGCCACGCGCTCGCCACCATTGGCAAACACGGCGTAGCCCACTGCCATCTGCAACGGCGTGACGGCCCCCGCCCCCAAAGCCATCGGCAAGTTGGCCGGAATCTTGTCCTTGTCGAAACCGAAGGTCTGTACGGCAAAGTCGCGCGCGTAAGCCGGACCAATCGCCTGCACGAGACGAATCGCGACGAGGTTGCGAGACTTGGCCAAGGCTGTCTGCAACGACAACTCGCCGAGCGGCGCGCCACCCGCCTTGGGTCGCCAGATCGGTGCACCGGGGGCCGGCCGGATCTCCAGCGGCAAGTCGAAGACCTGCGTCGAAGGCCCGTACCCCTTGGCAATCGCTGCCGCATACAGGAACGGCTTGAACGCCGAGCCCGGCTGACGCCACGCCTGCGTCGCGTGATTGAGATGCTGGCCCGACATGCCGCTGTCGCCGATCATCGCGAGAATCGCGCCATCTTCGGGCGAGATCGAAATGAGCGCCGCCTGCACGGTGGGCATCGCGCTCAATTGGAAGGTGCCGTTCGCAAGTGTTCGCATGCGCACGACGTCGCCGACGTGGACGCGTTGCTTGGTCGAAGCCTGCGCAGCGGTGGCGTGCTGGCCATCTTCCATCAGCACGGTGACGCGGCCAGCGTTCGCGCCTTTGGCCGTGCCATCGACATGGGTCACCACGCCGACGCTCAAGCCCGGATAGTCGGGCCGCTGCTTCAGGTACGCCGCGAGCGCCGGTGTCAGTCCGGCGCGAAGGTCGAGTTGTGCGCGCAGGTCTTCCGGCACCCGCGTTTCTGCGCCGGGATACGGCTGGCGCGCCTGATATGCCTCGACACCGCGCAACACGGCATCGGCCGCAGCGCGCTGACGTCGCGTGTCGACCGTTGTCCAGACGCGCAGCCCCAATTCGTAGGCTTCATCGCCGTAATCTTTCACGATCATCTTGCGCACCGTCTCGGTGACGGCATCGGCCGGAATATCGCGGCCGGTCGCGACCCGTGGCGAGAACGGCGGCGCAGCCGACGCAGCGGCAAAGTCTTCGCGCGAAATCACACCGGATTGCAACATGCGGCCGAGCACGTAAAGCTGCCGCGTGCGTGCCCGCGCCGGATCGACGATCGGATTGAACGCTGCCGGGGCTTTGGGAAGCCCTGCGAGCATGGCGCATTCGTCGAGCGTCAGTGCTTCGACCGGCTTGCCGTAATAGACGCGCGCCGCAGCCCCGAAACCATAAGCACGTTCGCCCAGATAAATCTGGTTCATGTACAGCGTCAGGATCTGCGGCTTGCTCAACGTGCGCTCGATCTTGATGGCGAGCAGAATTTCGTACAACTTGCGCGCGTAGGTCTTCTTTCGCGTGAGAAAGAAGTTACGTGCCAGTTGCATCGTGATCGTGCTGCCGCCCTGCGCCTTGCCGCCGTGCATCGCGTTGGCAACACTGGCGCGAATCAGACCGGGGAAATCGACGCCACCGTGGGCAAAGAAATCGGCGTCTTCGGTGGCCAGAAGCGCATCGCGCAGATGTGCGGGAATCTGGTCATACGTCAGGGGAATACGCTTCTCGATGCCGTATTCGGTCAGCAGCTGGTTGTCCGCCGAATAGATGCGCAAGGGTTGGGCCGGGCGATATTCGCCAAGCACGGCCACGGGCGGCAGTTCCGGGTACACAACCACGATCACATAGGCCGCAAGCGCACCGAACGCCGTGATTCCGGCCACCATCACGAACAACAACCACTTCAGCCAACGCCGGGCCTTTCGCGCCGGGGGTGGCGTGGGGCCACCGCCTTCGGGGCCCTGCGGGTGCGCGTCGAAATTCCTTTCATTCATCCGTGAACCATTCCTTCAATAACCGAACCAATCGACAAGTCTGGCTAATGTATGGATGTCACGAGAACACCGATGGCACGCCATACGAGCGCGAGAGAGGTGCTCTACAATCCGCATGAATCGCCAAGAATCAGCCAGACCCGGCAGCCATACTCTGCGAAGCGCCGGGCGACGGACAAGCGATATTTCCTTACTCATGCATTAATCACGCTAATGCGAAAACCCATCGACGCCGCTTTGCTCGGCGCCCTGCGTTGCTTTGCCACGGCCGCCCGGTTGCTGAGCTTCACCCGCGCGGCGGATGCGCTCAGCCTGACCCAAAGCGCTATCAGTCAACAGATCCGGCAGTTGGAAAAGCGGCTGGGCTATGCGTTATTCGTGCGCGGCCATCGCAGCCTGACGCTCACTCGAGAGGGGGAAATGCTGCTGGAAGGCACGCAGCGGGCCTTCGACGAGATCGAGACCACGCTCGTGCGGATTGCCAGCACGGACGAGCCGGTGCGCGTCGGTTGCTGCCCGTCGTTCGCGCTGCATTGGCTCGTGTCGCGACTGCCGGATTTTCATCAGCACTTCGAGCGAAACCCGGTGCAGCTCAACGCGGAGTTCACTGCGGTCGGCATGCCTGACGACGACACGACCGGCGTAGACGTCGCCATTCGTCACTCGGTGGACGATTTCCCGCTGACCGACGTGCATGCGCTGTTGCTCGACGAGTGGTTATTGCCCGTCGCCACGCCGACCTATCTGCAACGCAATCCGGCAGCGGCCAAGGGGCGCATCGACAAGTCGTGTGTGTTGTTGCATGACGCCGCCGCGTGGACCGGGGCGGATGCCTCTGCCGAATGGCGGGCATGGATGACGGCGGTGCAGCCCGCAGCGATTCGCCACGTGGACGGGCCCCATTTCAATCTCGCGAGCATGGCGTTCAGCGCGGCGCTCAACCATCAGGGCATTGCGATTGCCCGGGTGTCGCTCTTGACGAATGAGTTGCGTGACGGGCGGTTGGTGCCGGTTGTACCGGTCGCGGTGCGCTCGCCCGCCTCGTACTGGATGATCTCGCGCAGTGCAAATTCCCCGGCGGCGAGTGTGTTCAACGCGTGGCTCTTGCAGGAATGCCGGCAGTTTGCCCGCCGCCGCGCGGTTGATATCGGCAAGCTCGGCATTGCACGCCCGGCGGACGCGATGTTGTGAACGCGCGAGTCCGGGGTGCGATGACCGCCCCCAAGCTCACGACCCACTCGCGCCAGGCTGCTCTTAAACGTCGACCTGCATCGGCAACTCGGGCGCGCTCCCCCACTCGCCAAGCGATGCGTCGTACAGGCGCACATTGGGATGCCCCAGCTTCATCAGCGCGAAAACGACAAGGCTTGCCGACACACCGCCGCCGCAGTACGCGATGACGGCGCGTTCCGGCCCGATGTCTGCCGCCGCGAAGCGCGCCCGCAACCCGGTGTCGTCAAGCAACTGCCCCGTCGAAGCATCGAGCAGGCTCGCCGCAGAGACGTTGATACTGCCGGGAATGTGACCGGGACGGCCCTTGCGCGGCAGTTCCTCGCCGCTGTACTGCGCGGGGCGCAGCGCATTGATCAGCCGAACATCCGGTGCATGTAGTGCCTGCACCACGTCGGCACACTCGGCCACATAGGGCAACGGCGGCGCCACCGTGAACTCACCGCGCGCCGGGGCAGCCGCCGCGCCTCGCTCTACCGGATACCCCTCGGCCTGCCACGTGGCCAGACCGCCGTCGAGCAGATGCGCATTGGTAAATCCATAGACACGCAGCATCCACCACACACGCGTGGCCCACCACGGCGTGCCGGTGCTGTAGATGACGACGAGGCTGTCGTTGCGAATGCCCAGCGCTTCCACTGCTGACTTGAAGGCTTCCGGCGGCGGCAGCATCAGGTGAATTGGGTGATTGCGATCCGACAGCTGCGCATCGATGTCAATGAACTGAGCGCCCGGAATGTGAGCCGCGTCAAACGCCGCACGCTCCGGCTGTACACGTTGTTTGATGACGGGATCGACCACCATCGTCGCGCTGCAATCGAACAAACGCAGGTCGGCACGATGCAGATTCTCGGCGAGCCACGCCGTGTTCACGAGATAGCCCGGTTCAATGACCGGTGTTAGGGATGTGGCAGTCATTTTCAAATCGAAAGTCAGAATGCGGTCGCGGCGGACCGAAAATTCACTCGGTAGCCCATGCGGCAAACAGCCGTTGCAACCACGCGATGCCCGCGTCGGCGAAATAACCGACGACCATCGTCACGATCACATAGGCATATACCTGCGGCGACTGGAAGTATCGCTGCGCTTGCACAATCGCCTCGCCAAGCCCGCCGCCCGTGACCATCTCGGCGGTAAACACCGTTATGAGTCCGATCGGCAGCGCGATACGAAGCCCCGACAACATCGACGGTACCGTGGCAGGCAACAGAATCAGCCAGAACAATTCGCTGCGCTTCGTGCCGAGCGAAAACGCCGCCCAGCGCAGTTTCTGCGAAATCAGCGATGCCCCGGACTGCGCCGCCACGATGAACGGGAACACGCAGGTGGCAAACACCAGAATCACCTTCGAGACACTATCCATGCCGAACCACGCGGTCAGCACCGGGATCAGTGCAATCTTCGGCAACGGAAAACCAAACGCGACATAGGGCGAGAGCCACCAGCGGCAGAACCGGGACTCCGCCATCAGGAAGCCCGCCGGAATGCCCACGAGTGCCGCCAGCGCAACGCCCGCGAAAGCTCGCCAGAGACTGGTGCCCAGCGTGCTGAACAACTCCCCGGTCGAGACGAGTTGCCACAGCGTGCCGAACACGACTGACGGTGACGGCAGAAAGACCGCCCTCACCCAGCCGTAATGCGCCGCAATTTGCCATAGCGCCAAAAGCACAGCGAGCGCAATCCAGCGCTCAATCCAGTGAAGCAGGCCCACGGGGCGCTTCCGCCCCGGGGCGTCGCCCTTCTGCGCCGCCTGTGCCGCCTGTGACGCCACCGGACCATTCAATACGGTCGCCTTAGTCATGATGTTGTGTCGTTTCATGCCAGCGCAGCCAGAACTGACTGGCCCGCCGGAGTGCAAGATCGGCCAGATAGGCAATCACTGTCGTCACCAGTAGCGCGGCAAACAGATAGTCGTAACTGCCTTGGTCGCCGTATTGCGATATCAACTTACCGATGCCCTGATTCGCCACGATCATCTCGCACGAGATGGCGACCAGCAGCGTGAAGCCGAACGCGACGCGAACGCCCGTGAGAATCTGCGGCATCGCCCCCGGCAACACCACACGCCAGAGCAACTCGGCCCGCGACGTGCCGAGCGAACGTGCGCTCCACAGCAGCACGTGCGGCACCTCTTGCGCACCACGCAAGGTGTAGACGATCAGCGGCAGCGTAGTGGTCACGGCGATGACAACGATATTGGTCATGCCACCCACGCCGAACCACAGCACGAGCAACGGAATCAGCGTCGTCTTCGGTAAGGCATAAGTGGAGCGCACCACCGGCGATACGATGCGCTCGAACACGCTCGATGTTGCCATCAGCAAGCCCGTCGGCACGCCGATCAGCAACCCGGCAGCCAGCCCCCAGACACTCGCGCGAAGGGTCGCGGCAAGGTTGTCCCAAAGTTCACCCGTGCGCGCGAGATGCAACATGGCACGCCAGACGTCACCCATCGGCGGCACGAAACCCTCCGGCAACCACTGCCAGCACGTCGCGGCGTGCCACAGGACGAACAACAATGCGACCGACACCACGCCCGTCAGCGTGCGCGCGCCGGGCAAGCGGCGGACGGCCAGCGCCGGTAGCGTTGCCCCGCTCATGCGATCTCCTCATGCTCGGTGCCGCGCACTTGCTCACGGACAGTCAGCCAGACATCGTTGCGCAACGCCGCGAAGCGCTCGGAAAGCATGGTGGTCTCGCGGCCCAGCGTGCGGTCCAGATCGACGTCGATGCGTTTGACGATCCGCCCCGGACGGCGTGACATCACATAAATAGTGTCCGAGAGGTACACGGCCTCGTCGATATCGTGTGTCACCAATACGGCGGTTTTGCCCGACGCCGACCACAAGCTCAGCAGTTCGTCCTGCATGAACTCGCGGGTCTGTGCGTCAAGCGCGCCAAAAGGCTCGTCAAGCAGCAGAATCTTCGGATCGCTCGCGAACGTGCGCGCCAACGCCACACGTTGACGCATGCCGCCCGACAGTTCGCGGGGAAAGCGACGCTCGAATCCCTTCAAATGGATCAGCGCAATGTAGCGTTCGACAGTGCGGGCCACCGTGTCGGCATCCACGCCCTTGCGGCGCAAACCGTAGGCGATGTTGTCGTACACCGTGAGCCACGGGAACAACGCGTATTCCTGAAACACGATGCCCCGGTCGACGCCCGGGCCGGTAACGGTGTTGCCGAATGTCGAGCAAACCCCTTGTGAGGCTTGAACGAAGCCGCCGAGGATGTAGAGCAACGTGCTCTTGCCGCAGCCTGAAGGCCCGACCAACGACACGAGCTTGCCCGCCGGCACGTCCAGATCGATGCGATCGAGCGCGAGCACCGATTCGCCGCCCTTGTCGAACGACTTCGACAATCCGGCGACGTGAATCGCCGGCAGGCTGTCGTGGGAGGCTGCGTCGCTCATACGCGATGCGGAAGATAAGACGCGTCGACGTACGGCGCAATCGTCACGGGCTTGGGCAGCAACCCGAGCTTGGCCATCGCGTCGATGGGCGGCTGCAAGCTCGCCGCCGAGATCGTCGCGTTCGGGTCGCGATAGAAATCCTTCGCCGTCAGGAAATACTCGTCGAGCGACGCCGCAGGTGTCTTCGCCAGATCAGCCGTGAGCGCCACGACCTGTTTGCGATTGGCCGGGTCATAGATCCAGCGCTGCGCATCCACGTAGTCCGCCAGCCAAGCGCGCACGGCGGCGGGCTGCGACTTCAGGAAACGGGTACGGGCGCTCTGGAACAGGACCGGGTACGGCGGCACGACGCCCACGGCATCGAATACCGTACGAATGCCGCCCTTCTTCGCCTCGTCGACTTGGAACGGCATGGCCAGTACACCGACGTCAATGCGCTTCTGACGCAATGCCGGACCGATGTTGCCGAACGGCATTTCCACCACACGCACGTCCTTGCGCGGGTCCAGACCGTGAGCCTGAAGCGCGATGCGCAGAATGATGTCGACACTGCCGTTGAACGCGTTCACGGCCACGGTCTTGCCCTTGAGATCGGCAATCGTGCGAACCGGGCTGTCAGCGAGTACGACAAACGGGTTGGACGCATAGCCCTGCACGGCATCACGGTGGATTTCGGCAATGGCCGTCACGCCACCCGGCACAGCGTCCTGCGCAATCGTGGTGGCAAGGCTCGTGAACGCGAGCGTGCCGAGATCGGCCTGCTCGGCAGCCAGCAGCGTGGCCACCCCGGGCGTACCGCGCGCGGTGGTCGTCTCGATGACATATTCCTTGCCGTGACGCTTCAGCACGTTCGCCTTGAACCAGTCGCTGAAGATCACCGTTTCGAGCTCACCCGGCCCCACGACGCCAGCACTGGCATAGCGAATCACGGGCGGTGCCGCACGGGCGATCATCGGGAATGCCGGTAGCGATAAGGCCGCAGCCACTGCGGCGCCCTGCTTGATAAAGTTGCGTCGGCCATTGACCGACGAGTCACGCGAAGAGGAATGGGAAGACATGGCAGTGTGCGAGAAGTCGTTGTTATGTGTGCGTTGGCAAATGGCGCAAATGGCTTAGTGCGCGGGGCGCGCGAGACCGAGGTGGTCACGCAGCGTCGCGCCGTCGTACTCGGCACGGAAGCTGCCGCGTGATTGCAGTTCGGGCACGACGAGGCGCACGAAGTCCTCCACGCCGCCCGGCAGATACGGCATCTGCACCATGAAGCCGTCGCAGGCGCGCGCATCGAACCATTGCTGCATCGTGTCGGCCACGGCAGCGCCCGACCCATTGAAATCGCGCAGCGGGCCGATGCCATAGCGCTTGCCGATCTCGCGCAACGACAGCCCCTGCTTGCGCGTGAGCTCCGCCACTTCCTTGTAGTGACCCTGCACGCCGCCGACTTCGAGATCGGGCAGCACGCCGTCCTGTGGGAATGGCGACAGGTCGATGTCCAACTGGTACGACAGCGTGGAAAGTCCGGCTTCGGGATCGCACAACTCGTCGAGCAACGCCTGCTTGTCGCGCGCGATGGCATCGGTCTCGCCAACAACCGGCACCATGCCGAGCAGAATCTTCACGTCATCGGGGTTACGGCCGTGTTGCACCGCACGCTCCTTGATATCGCGATAGAAGGTCTGCGCAGACTCTTGCGACGAGTGCGTGACGAAGATCACGTCGGCCCACTTCGCCGCGAAATCCTTGCCGCGGGCCGAGGCGCCGGCCTGAATAAACACCGGGCGGCCTTGCGGCGGACGGCTCACGTTCAGCGGCCCTTCAACGTCGAACCACTTGCCATGGTGCGAGATAGGCGCCACACGCGACGGATCGGCGAACTGCGGCGTGGCGCGATCGAGCGTCAGGGCGTCGTCGTGCCAGCTGTTCCAGAGCTTGCATGCGACTTCGACGAACTCGTCGGCGCGGTCATAACGGTCCTCGCGCGAGAGTTGCTCGGCCAGACCGTAGTTACGCGCTTCAGCATCTTGAAACGACGTCACGATATTCCACGCTACGCGCCCGGCGCTCAGATGATCGAGCGATGCCAGTGCGCGGGCCACATGAAACGGCGTGAAGTAGGACGTTGAAATCGTGGCGGCCAACCCAAGCTTGTCGGTGCTGGCTGCCAGCGCTGACAGCACGACGAGCGGGTCTAGGCGCAAGGCACCGAGTGCGCCATGACGCAGTTGCGAGTCGAGGCTGTCGCCGAGACGGCGCGGCAACGCCTGAATGTCCGGCAGGAAGATCATGTCGAACTTGCCGGCTTCGAGCAGACGCCCGATGTCGCGATAGAACTTGACGTTGAGAATGTCGTGCTGCGCCGAGGGATAGCGCCAGCCGCCGTGGTGACCCGACACTGGGCCCGCCATCACATAGGCGGCCAGGTTCATTTGTCGCGAGGCATTCGTAGGCATGCGAGGTATTCGGAAAAACGGAGTAAGAGACCGGCGCGGGTAACTTCGTTGGCAGCGCCTGCTCAGTTGTCTTCCCGGACCACAGTGACGGCGGCGAGGGCGGCACAAGCCGCCCCGCACGCAGTCGCAACCCAGTATAGAGTTCGGTTGCCTGATGACAAATTCGAATATCTGCTAAGCAAATTCACACAAACAGAAACACGCTTGCGAATCTATACCGTCGCCACCGGCAGGTAGTGATTGATGATGCCGAGCACGACCAGCAGCACGATGCCGATGCCCAGACTCCAGCCGATCAATTTCTTCTCGATCGGCAGCAGCGGCTCCTCCGGCGCTTGCGCGATGGCTTTCGACAGGTTGTCGAGGTCAGACATGGTGAGACTCCTGTGATGTGAAAACGTTGGGGCGGCAAGAGTTACGCCAGCGGCGGCTTCACCCCGTGGAAGAACAGCCACGAGATCAACAGGCCCACCCAGATAACGAAGCCGAAGAGGCTGATGACATACACCGCCGCGAGCTTGCCGATACCTTCGGACCACAGCTTGCGGAAGTTCGACAGCAGACCGATCGAGAAGAACGTCAGGACGAAGAAGATGACGCGGAAGTTGTTGGCCTCCCCCACAGCGCCCTTGATCTTCGCTGCGGCTTCCGGTCCGGCGGCGAGCGACAGGCCCAGTGCAAGCGCGAACGTCACGACAAAGCCGATGATGAACTTCGGAAACCGCTCCCAGATCTCGCGCGGACGAGCCCGTTGCGAGGCGTCGGTGACGTTGATGTGATTGGTCCAGATGTACGCGAGGATGAACGACCACACGCCGATGAAGATGTCGATGAACACCTTGATCGTGGCCGTCGTGCCCACGATCCAGCCTGCCGCGTAGTGCGTGCCGCCCGCAGCCGCTTTCGCGTTGATCAACGCTTCGGTGATCGCGCCACCCGCAACTGCCGCCCCATCAGTCTTGACCGCCAGCCCGAGCCACGCCGCTGCGACCAGCGGATCGTCTGCGAGGAAATGCTGGGCGAGGAACGGGAGAATCAGCAGCTCAATGACGGCGAACACCACGACCAGCGACGACACCAGCACCGGAATCGCTGGCCGCGCACGAATGGCGCTGCCGGTTGAAATGGCCGCTGCGACGCCGCAGATCGAGATGCCCGAGGCCAACGGCACCGCCCACTCGCGCGGGAAGCGGAACCACTTGCGCGCGATGTAATAGACGACCGCCCAATAGATCAGATACGCCTCGACGATGGCGGCAACCCCACGCAGCAGAATCGACGACGCGAACGTCAGCCGGTCGGCCACCGTGACAGCAATGAACGCCCCCAGCACGACGATCGCTGTCTTGATGTACCACTCGGGGCGCACCGCATCCGAGAGCCACGCGCTCGCACGCGGGAAGGCATTGGCGATGATCAGACCGACCACCAGCGCGACGATATAGCCACCCTCGTTGGTGAGGCGCAGCGACCAGTCGATGCCGAACTTGGTTTGCTCGGCGGGCGTAACCGCCGCCAGATAGGCGTAGCTGCCGAGAAACCAGCTCGCATACGCCAGCCAGAACAACACGGAAAAGCGCACAACGAAGCGGCGAACGTCTTGCTGTAACGCGGCCACGCCCAGCGAGAGCACGGCGCTCAGGACGATCCATGTCAGGACAAAGGCGGCGAATCCGCCGAGGCGGGCGTATCCCGACGCCGCGGGCGCGAGTGCCGTTGCCGGGTCGGTCCAGACGCGTGTCGTGACGACCCAGCCGATCGGGTCGGCACCGGATACGCCCGTGAGCCCGGCGATAACGATGATCAGGCCGATGATGACGGCGAGCCAGTCTTCGCTCACCGGCTTGGCGGCCGAGACCTGTGGTGTGGTTGAGGCTTGCTCCATACTGCATTCCCCTTCAAATGACGTGACGTGTGTTTGACGATGCCGGGTGACCCGGCTGTTGTTATCTCCTGCCGGGTTCAGCCCTTACGAATGTCCACGACCGCCTGTCGCACGTCGACCGCGCGCGGTATCAGACGGGTCTGGAAGGCCAGATCGGCGTTCGCCTGCTGTGCCTTGAGGACGTCAGGGGTGATTGGGTATTGCACACCCCATTCCAGACGCGGGATGGCGCGCTTCCATACGTCGAGCGGCACGCCGGTGTTCTGCGCCAATAAATCGGCGGTTTCGTCCGGCTTTGCCAGCCGCGCCGTAATGTCGGCACTCAGCGTGTCGAACAGCGTGCGCAGCGTGGCCGGATACTTCTCGGCGAACGTACGCGTGCCGATGTAGAAGGCGTACTGCGGCACCGACACGTCGCCGATCTTGAGAATGGTGCGCACGTGGCTCGCGATCTCGGCGTCGGCATAGCGCGGGTCCGGCACGGACCATGCGTCGACGAAACCGCGTTCGATGGCCGCGCGCGCATCGCTGTACGAGAGGTAGGCGAACTGCACCTCCGACGGTGAAACGCCCGCGTCTGCCAGCGCACGCAGCACGAACAAATGGCCTTGCGAGCCCTTCGCGAAAGCAATCTTCTTGCCGCGCAAATCGCTGATCGTGCGCACGGTGGAATTAGCGGGCACGACGATGGCGTAACCGTTCTGATAACGGCTGCCGGCAGCGACGTACACCACTGACGGTGCGGCACCCGCTTGCGCGAGAATCGGCGGCGGCGAACCCACCACACCGACATCGACATCGCCTGAATTGATCGCCTCGACCATCGGCGCGCCGTAGACAAACTCGATCCACTTCACTGCCACACCGTGTGGTCGCAACGCCGCCTCAAGCTTGCCGGACGCGCGCAGCGCCACCAGCGGGTCGCCTTTCTGAATGCCGATACGAATTGCGCCGGGCCATGCTTCGGCGGCCAATGCGCGCGGCACGTGCCCCGCTGCGAGCGCGGCGGCGGTGGTAGCGCCCAGCCAGGAAAGTGCGGTACGTCGAGTGATTGCCATGTCAAACCTTGAAATGCTTGCGTCGCCCCGTGCAGACGGGGTGTTTCATGAATTCAGCGTGAGAAGTGACGGTTTTCGGGGCGTTCGAGCCCGTAGTGCGCGCGCAAAGTGTGCGTGTCGTATTCCGTGCGAAGCCGCCCGCGACGTTGCAGGATTGGCACCACGTGCTCGACGAACAGATCGAGTTGGGCAGGCAATACCGGGGGCATGAGATTGAAGCCATCCGCCGCACCATCGTCGACCCAGTCTTCGATGACGTCGGCAATGCGCTCCGGCGATCCGGCGAATGTGAAGTGCCCACGCGCGCCCGCGAGTTGATGAAGCAGCCGACGCAGGGTCGGCCGCTCGCGAGCGACGAGACCGACGATGACTTCCGCCCGGCTTTTCGCAGCCTGCACGGTGGCGGGATTCGGGAAGTCATCGACAGAGAGCGGCTGGTCGAGTGGCAGACGCGAGAAGTCGTAGCCGCCAAAGCGGTCGGAAAGCCGGGTAAGGCCAACGCTGATGTCGGTCAGGCCATTGAGTTCTTCGAGCAGCGCCACGGCTTCGGCATCGGTCGCGCCAATCGCGGCACTCAAACCGGGCAGGATCACGACCTGATCGGCACGCCGTCCACGCGCTTCGGCCGCCGACTTCAGATCGCGATAGAAGTCGCGGGCCGAGGCTTTGGTCAGATGTGCGGTGAAGATCGCTTCGCCAAAACGCGCGGCGAACGCTTTGCCGTCAGGCGACGACCCTGCCTGCACCAGCACAGGCCAGCCTTGCGGCGAACGCGGCAGATTGAGCGGCCCCGCCACGCGGTAGTAGTCGCCCCGGTGATCGATGCTGCGCACCTTACCGGGCACGACGAAACGGCCGGTGGCGGCGTCGTCGACAATGGCGTCGTCGGCCCAGCTATCCCAGAGGCCGGTCACGACCTCCAGATATTCGTTCGCACGGGCGTAGCGCTCGGCATGGCTGATCGGCTGATCGAGTCCGAAGTTCTTGGCGGCGGCACCGACCCACGACGTGACGATGTTCCAGCCAATGCGGCCCTTGGTGATGTGATCGAGCGACGCGAACTGACGCGCCAGATTGAACGGCTCGGTGTAGGTGGTCGACGCCGTGGCAATCAACCCGATATGCCGCGTGGCGAAGGCCAGCGCAGCGAGGGTAGTGATGGGTTCGAGTTGCGCGGTCGCAACGTGCTCGGCGGCTTCGGCAAGCGCCAGCGCGTCGGCGAGAAATACCGAATCGAAACGGCCGGCCTCCGCGGTTTGCGCAAGCCCGGCGAAATAGTCGATATCGGTCAGCGGCAGGCGCGTCGCGCCCGAATGACGCCAGCCGGCCTCATGGTGGCCGCGGCCGTGAATGAACAAATTGAGATGAACGCGTTTTGCCATCGTGCCTGCCGTCGGTGAACTCACCGGGCCGGGCGGCCCGATGCCGGCAGCAAGACGACGCTACCCGCACCTCGGCGGGTTCGCGCATTCGTCTACACAACCGTGGCAGCGACTATAGGCACGCGTTCAGCGAAACGGAACCAACGGCTTTTCATTAAGATATTCACGTTGGCAATCGCCGTTCCGCCAGATACAACAACGGTTTCGGAACGGCTTAGAGGGCCTTCTTCACGGTGCGTGCAGCACCCGAGATATCCTGACCGACGCCATCCACCGTGTTGCAGCCCGCGAGCGCGAACAACGAACCGACCAACAAGAAAAACGCCAGGCAACGCGACAGCATATCGACCTCTTCGATACAGAACTGATGGGGAACGAGTTTCCGGATAACGGACGCTCGCGCTTCAACAAAACAGCCAGACGCGCCGACGCGCGCTGAAACAACCCGCAATTGTCCAACAAATGCCGTCCGCCGGGGCCATCCCCGGCGTCTTTTACCTTCGGTTACAACATCGGCAGGATGTGCCGGATGTGATCGGCAAACGCCTGCGACAGATGATTCGGGCGGGCCCGGTCGAACTTTACCGTAATCCCGACCGACGGCAGCGGCGGCAGCCCGGGAACACCGTTCAGCGCATGCAGGTCCGATGGCACCGCCGTCTGGGTCATGACCGCCAGCGCCTGCCCGGAACGTGCCAGTGCCGTCAGTCCCGCCAAATTGCTGCTCGCATAGGCGATTCGGTAAGGCACGCCCGCCGCTTGCAGGGCCTCGCAGGCGGCGATGTGGTCCAGCGTGTCCGGATCGGATAGCGCCAGGGGTACGGGCTCACGCGGCAGCAGCGGATCGAAAAGTGCCGCTTCGAGCCCCGGGCTGCCGATCCAGACCAGCGGCTCGCGGCGGATGATGTCGTCGCCAACGGCGCCGGGCGGCAAGGTGTCCGGCAGCGAAATCAGCGCCAGATCCAGTGCGTGGCGCGCCAATTGCTCCAATAACCGGGGCGTCGGCTCGCAGATCACTTCCACCAGCGCCTGAGGATGCTGGCTGGCGAACTGCCGCAGCAGATCGGGCAGGAACGCTGCGGCGTAGTCGTCGGGACACCCAAACCGAAGGGTGCCGCTCAGGCCCTTCCCCGTCATGTCGGCCAGCGCTTCGTCATGCAGCCGAAGCAGGCGCTGGGCGTGCCCGAGCAAGCGCTCGCCGGCCCCCGTCAACACCACGCCACGGCCGGTGCGCTGCAATAGCGGCTGATCGACCACTTCTTCCAGCCGCTTCATCTGCTGGCTCAGCGCCGACTGTGTGCGCGAAATGCGTTGCGCCGCACGGCTCAGCGAGCCCGCTTGCGCGATGGCGACAAACGAGCGCAGCAGATCGATGTCCAGTGAGAGGCTCAAGGTATTAGATTCCCTTCTATCTTTCATTAGCATTATTCGCTTCTATGAAAGCAGAGCGCTGCTTAGACTGCAAGCGGTTGATGCCCTTCTCTTGAGCTTTCGTCATTCGCCTACCGGAGATCCCGCGTGTCCAAGAACCAAGACGCTGCCTTTTGGCAGAACGCCCGGCAACATCTGATCCGCTACGGCGGCACGTTCGAACCCGCGATCATCGAGCGTGCGCAGGGCAGCTTTGTCTACGACGCCGACGGCCGAGCGATTCTCGACTTCACCTCAGGACAGATGAGCGCTGTGCTCGGGCACAGCCACCCCGATATCGTGTCGGTCGTGACGGAATACGTCGGCAAGCTCGATCACCTGTTCAGCGGCATGCTGTCGCGTCCGGTGGTCGATCTGGCCACTCGGCTGGCGGAAATTACGCCGCCGGGCCTCGACCGCGCGCTGTTGCTCAGCACGGGTGCGGAATCGAACGAAGCGGCCATTCGCATGGCCAAGCTCGTGACCGGCAAGTACGAAATCGTGGGGTTTGCCCAGTCGTGGCATGGCATGACGGGCGCGGCAGCGTCGGCGACCTACAGCGCAGGCCGCAAGGGCGTCGGTCCTGCGGCGGTGGGCTCCTTCGCGATCCCCGCCCCGTTCACGTATCGCCCGCGTTTTTTGCGCGACGGTCAGTACGACTACCTCGCGGAACTCGACTACGCCTTCGACCTGATCGATCGGCAATCAAGTGGCAATCTCGCCGCCTTTATCGCGGAGCCCATTCTCAGCTCGGGCGGCATCATCGAATTGCCACCGGGCTATCTGGCCGCGCTCAAACGCAAATGCGAGGAGCGCGGCATGCTGTTGATCCTCGACGAAGCCCAGACCGGCGTGGGCCGCACCGGCACGATGTTCGCGTTCGAGCACCACGGCGTCACGCCCGACATCCTCACGTTGTCGAAGACGCTCGGTGCCGGGTTGCCGCTTGCTGCCGTGGTCACGTCCGCAGAAATCGAAGAACGTGCGCACGAGCGCGGCTACCTGTTCTACACAACCCATGTCTCCGATCCGTTACCCGCTGCGGTGGGGCTGCGTGTGCTCGACGTCGTGGCGCGTGATGGTCTGGTTGCCCGCGCCAACGTCATCGGCGAGCGCCTGCGGACCGGCTTGCTGGACCTGATGGAACGCTTCGAATGCATCGGCGACGTGCGCGGCCGCGGCCTGTTGCTGGGCATGGAAATCGTGAAGGACCGCCGCACCAAGGAACCGGCCGATGGCCTCGGCACGCGCATCACGCGCGAATGCATGAACCTCGGCCTGAGCATGAATATCGTGCAGTTGCCGGGCATGGGCGGTGTGTTCCGGATCGCCCCGCCGCTCACGGTCAGCGAAGCGGAAATCGATCTCGGCCTGTCACTGCTCGGGCAGGCCATCGAGCGATCGCTCTGACGCGTTGCTTCAGTCGCAAAAAAGCCCCGTGATTCGCTTCATCGAAGCGCACGGGGCTTTTCTTCAGCCAGCGATCGACGGCTAGCTTAGTCCTGACGTTGCGGACGTTGCACGTCGCGGAAGATGTACTTCAGCGCGTCGGGCAGCGTGCTCGACCAGACCGGCCACTCGTGCTTGCCGTCCACGATGCGAAGCTCTGCCGGCTGCTTGTTGGCGCGCAGCAATTCGTAAAAGCGCGTGGCTTCGGACTCGATGTTGAAGTCGTCGTCATCGCCCGAGTTGATATACATCGGCACCTTGATGCCCTTCTTCAGAAACGCGTCGAAGAACACCGGGTAGTTGTTCGCCTGCCAGACACGCGCGCTGTACTCGCCGCCCGTATTGGGTTCGGCAAACACCTTCACGAAGCGGGCCGACGAATCCTTGGGCGGTTCCGGGTTGTAGATCGCCGGACTGAGCAGCGCCGCCGCCTTGAACTTCTCCGGGTACTTGAGCACGTAACGCAGCGCGCCGTAGCCGCCCATCGACAAGCCGCCGATCAGACGGCCATCGCGCGTCGTGATCGTGCGGTACGTTTTCTCGACGTGGGGAATCAACTCGCTGAAGAACGCCGTCTCCATGCGTTCTTTCAGATCGACATACCAGTTGGTGTTGGCGTCCGGCATGATCACGATGGCCGGGGGAATGTCGCCGTGGCTGATCAGTTTGTCCATCGTCGACTGCATATGGCCCTTGACCACCCAGTCGTTACGCACGCCATCGTTGCCGTGCAGCAGATACAGCACCGGGTACGTGGTCTTGCCCGACGATTCATAGCCCGTCGGCAGGTAGACGTTATACGTGAGCGGGCGCGACAGGTTCTTGCTGTACACCTCGCTGGACAGCACCTCGCTCGCGTTGGCGAACGAACTGCTCAGTGCTGCGGCGGCGATGAGACCCGTCGCCATTTGTCGTGCGAAGCTCGCACCGGTTTGACCGAACATCTTGAACACATACCCTCCTGGGGGAAATCATGACTTTGTCTAGTTATCCAGAACACCCGACTCTGTGTGCCGGGCGCCCGAAAGATTAACATTTGAAATGATTTTCAGGGGATGGAATCGATGGCCGGCGCGCATGTTCAGTACACCGTGTCATCCTCGCCAGTGGTTCGCCAGTGGTTCGCCGGTGGCTGCGGCGTGCGCGCATCAACACCACGATCGGCAGCGGCAACGCCACTACCAGCAGCAACCAGAGCAACGCGTAGACAGCGCCCAACCCGTCGTTTTGCAGGTTGACGTAGAGCTTGACCGGAATGCCTTGCGGAAAGTACGCGAAGATCATCACGATGCCGAACTCGCCGATGACACGCACCCACGCGATGACCAGACCGGTGGTCAGACCGCCGCGCGCGAGTGGCAACGTCACGTGCCGGAACACACGCCATGGCGTCGCACCGAGCGTGCTGGCGGCCATCGGCAGCACGGGCGGCACGGCCTCGAAGGCTGCGCGCGCCGCGAGGATGAAGTAAGGCAATCCGCCGTAGACCTGCGACAGCACAAAGGCCGGGGCATTGTTGCCGAGCAGAATGCCCGCCCGCGACAGCAGCGAACCAAAGGTGCCGACCGGGCCATAGGCGGACGCGAGCAGAATGCCCATCGCTAGCGGTGGTGTCATCAGCGCCACGAGCACCAGCACTTCCGCCACACGTGCCATGCGCGAGCGCGTGGTAGCCAACCAAAGTGCCACACGTGTGCCGAGCGCGACGACGATCGCCATCGAGAGGCACGACAGCCCGAGCGACACCGCGACGGCATCCCAGTCGCCATAAGCAAGCCTGAAATGACGCCACGGCGTTTGCGCCACCAGCGCGACAAATGGAATCGCGAGCAACATCCACGTGATGCCATCGCCCAGACGCGCCACGGCGCGCGGCGTACCACGGATCCACTTCAACACGCGCTTGTGCGCCGCTTAGTTGTGCTGCGGGTACAGCGCGTCGCCCTTCGGCTTGCCATATCCATTCGCATCAAACAATTGCTGGCCTTGTGTCGACGTCATGAACGCGATGAATCGCTCGGCGGCCTCGGGGTGCGGCGAATTCTTCAGCTTGGCGGCGTAGAACACGAGCGGTTGCGGACGCACGGTCTTGGTCTTGCCATCGGCACCGGGCAGCGAGAAATCGACCGTGTCGTACCAAGCCTTGGCAAACGCGGGATTGCTCAGGTTGATTTCGTCCGGCAGCGCGATGTAGGGCAGCTTGGCCGAACGCGTGGCACTCTCATAGCCTGAGGCGGCATCGACCTGCCCTGCTTCCAGCCGCGTGAGCAGACCACCTTCACCGAACACCTGCTGCGGATTGCGAATATCGCCGAGCACCGATTGGGCAAGCCCCGGCTGGTCGTAGTACTTCTGCGCAAGCATCAGCGTGAACACGATGTTCTGCCCCTGCGGATCGGTCGCGGGGTCAGTCCGGCCGAAGCGCAGCCCCGGCGTCTGCAACACCTTCCACCAAGCCGGGTGCGCAGCGTCGCTGCCGGCAAGCCGCAACGCGTCGCCAAAGCGGCCCTTCGGGTTGTACGCGATCACCATGCGCGTGCTGGCGACCGGTACCGCCTCGTCGATCAACCCCGCGTCTTTGAGAATGGCCATCGGCCCGGGGGTGATCGAGACGAAGACATCGGCCGTCGAGCGTCCCGACGCCAGCAAACGGGCCAGCCCGTAGGCGCCCTCGCCTTGCCCCTGATACGTCACATGTTCGCGCTGCGCGAACGCCGGCCCCAAGGCCTTGTCCATCACGACACCCATCGACCCGGCGTACGCGACACGGAACGTCTCGTCCGCCTTGGCGTGTGCGACAGCCAGTGCCGCCGCCGTGAGACACAGGGTATGCTTCATCGTCGCGACGACGCGCGCAGAAAACCACTTCTTCTTCACAGCCGGAACTCCGTTATATAAGTTGTTATATAACGAATATCATATATTAGATTTTGATGAGCGATCTACCCTACCTTGATTACACGGCGTTGCTGGCGCTCGCCCAATCGGCGGCGAATCTCCCGTCTGCGACAGCCCCCTGCTCGTGCACCCGGACCCCGCTCGACGGCTGGGCCAGCCTGCCAAATTCGCTGCCCGATGCCCAGTTGGAACCCATCGCAACACTCATGGCGCCGAACGACACACAGGAACCGACGTTCGCCGAGTTTCATCCGAATGGCACGTCGTACTGGGCAGTCGATGCGCCGATCGCACCCCGTTATTTCCCCTACAACCGAAGCCAAGTCTGCCGCTGCCGCGAGTGCGATCGTCTGTACCTTCGCTATCAGGAAGGCGGTGGTTACTTTGTCGATCAGCGCGTACGACTCGTCAATCCTTCGCTGATGGTCGACGCCCTCGTCGACGCCGACGACACGCATTGAATTCCACACGGGCGGCAAAACCCGGCGCAGAATTGTTGCCATTGGTTTTCATTCGTTTTGATGTGTTTTCGTTTGTGAACGAGCATGAACGAAAACAGCAAATCTGCGACAAACGAAGCGTCAAAAAATCCAATTAGAACAAGGCGCTTCGCAATATTCATCATCCGATTCATCTAGTTCGGATTGCGACATAACTGCACGAACAGGTTCTCGCGCGCGGAGTCCAAGCGCCCATGCGAAAAACCCAAATCTCCGCTTCGGAACCCGTGTTCCCTTCGGCCTCGATGGCTGCCGGCTTTGCGTCGGGAGGCCTCGCCGATCTGTCGTCACGCCCCCGGCCGATAGCCGCCCGCCCGAGTCGCATCAGACGATTCGCTGCTGCGGCCATAAGATCGCCCGCCGCTTACGTTGCGCTCTATGCCGTGATCTGGTCGCTGGTGAGCGCGATGCTCGATCCCACGGTGCCCTTCGACGCCGTCGAAGCGTTCAACTGGGCACGCAATGCCGAATGGGGTACGCCGAAGAATCCGTGGCTCGTCGGCCTCTCGATGTGGCCCGCGCTGGGACTGGAAGGCAATGCCCTGAGTCTCTATTGGTACGCGTCGCATTTTGCGGGTGTCGCCATCGGCATGCTCGGTGTCTGGCACCTTGCGCACCGGCTGTCGGGCACCCGGCGTCTCGCATGGCTCGCCATGTTGACCCTGCATGTCTCGGGAGCCATCAACATCGACATCCTCCCGTACAACGACAACTTTCTGCTGGTCATGCTCTGGCCATGGATGCTGTGGTTGTTCATTCGGGCGCTGTACGACACGCCGCGCCTCTGGCCGGCGTTTGCACTCGTCGCCGGTCTGGCCGCGATGACGAAATACTCGACGTTCGCGCTACTCGGCACGATGTTCATCGTCACGCTCTGTACACCGCAGACACGCCGCCACTACCGGCACCCGGCTTTCCTGCTGGGCCTCGCGCTGTTCGCGGCAATCGTCTTACCGAATGTCGTCTGGCTGGCGCAACACGACTTCGCGGCATTTCGCTGGGTCGACGATCAAATCAAGCCCCGCCTGAACTCGCGCGCGTTATGCGGGGCGCTGAGCGCGTTTTATCCGCTGATCGTGCTTGCGCTGATCGTGCGTTTGACGGGCGGCCGTCTGACGTGGCCCTGGCGAGCGCCATACGATTCGCAGAACACGGCGGGCCCAGCCTGCTCACCGGTCGCCATTGCCGCGTGCGTGTTGCTGCCGCCGCTGGTGCCGATCCTGCTCTACTTCACTTGGCACGAAGGCGGCCGCATCTCCGAATGGTTGCAACCATTTGCCGTGCCCGCGCCAGCGCTGCTGGCCGCGTGTGTGTGGCCCGGCACGAATGCGCGTTTGTGGCGAACCACGCGCTGGTTGCCTGCGGCTGGCGTACTGGTGCTCGCGGGCTACGCGATATTCCTGAGCGCCAATTTCCGCAACGCCGGGCAGAAATTCGTGGGATTGAAGACCGCGAGTCTCGCGTTGGAACAGCGCTGGCAGACGCGTTATCACACGCCGCTGCGCTACGTCGGTCATGACAATGTCGCCAATTGGGTGACGTTCTATGCGCCGGGCAATCCGCATTTGCTGATGCGCTGGTCACCCGAACACCGGCCCAACATCTATACGAAGGATATCGACGCCGCCGAGGTGCGCGCTCACGGCGCAATGCTGCTGGGCCACCCGGGGCGGCCATGCCGCAGAGCCGGTTTCGGCAAGACACTGGTGCAATGGCCCGATCTGGAAATCGACGCGTACGAGACGGTGCCGTTCTCGTATCACGGCGGCGCAGAACCGGTGACGATGTGCGTTGCCTACATTGCGCCGCAGCGCTGAATATCTAAAGCACTATCGCTTCGTTGCCCGTGCGAGACCGGTATGGATAATCGGACGTCCACAGTCTCTTCTGATACGGGCAACGCATATGGCGCACTCCGGCAATCCGACTCGTCGACAATTTCTCACACTGCTCGGCGCATGCGCTGCGGCCGGCACCGCCTCCTTAGCCTTGCCGGCACGCGCCGCCTTCGAAGCGGGCAAATTCCGTATCGGCTATCAGAAGGCCGCGAGCACGCTGGTGCTCGCCAAGGCAAACGGTTCACTGGAAGCCAGGCTGCGCCCGCTGGGCGTGCAGGTGACATGGGCCGAGTTTGCCGCAGGGCCGCAGTTGCTCGAAGGCCTGAACGTCGGCGCGATCGATTTCGGTTACGTGGGAGAAGCGCCGCCGGTGTTTGCACAGGCCGCCGGGGCCGACTTCGTCTACAGCGCCTATGAGATTCCGACGCCGTTGGCCGAAGGGGTCGTCGTCGCCAACACCTCGCCGATCAAGACAGTCGCCGATCTCAAGGGGCGCAAGGTCGCGTTCAACAAGGGCTCGGATGTCCATTGGTTCATCATCGCCCTGCTGCGCAAACATGGACTCGACTTTGGCGACATCGAACCGGTCTATCTCGCCCCGGCCGACGCCCGCGCCGCGCTTGAGCGTGGCTCGGTCGACGCGTGGGCCATTTGGGATCCGTTCTTCTCCGCCGTGCTCGAACAGAGTCCGGTGCGCTTGCTGGCCAATGCCGAAGGCGCGGCCGATCACCATCAGTTCTTCCTGAGCCAGCGGACCTTCGCCGAGAAGCGCGCCGATGTCATCAAGGCAACGCTCGACGCGCTGAGTGAAACCGGTCAGCAGATTCGCGGGGATTACGCCGGGGCCGCCGCCAAGCTCGCGCCGATTCAGGGGCTGGACGCGAAGATCATCGAGAAGGGACTGCGGCACTACGCCCACATTTACAAACCCGTCTCGAAACCGGTGCTGGAGGCGCAACAGCGCATCGCCGACACCTTCCTGCAACTCAAACTCATCCCCCGCCCGATCCGTGTCGCAGATGCGACACTTCCCAACGCCATCGGCTGACATCCCCGATAAAACGGCTTTCCGCTTGGCAAAGCCGGTGCGAATGTGACAGAATTCGCAACTCAGTTGCATTGCAATTGAGTTGCATTATCGCGTGCGTCCTGCTTGGGACAGCACCCTCCTGTCACCGTCTTCGTTTTCGATTGCGCGCTCCGGCCCCATGTTTCGCCGCTGGCTTCCCCTATGGCTTGTCGTTTGCCTGCTCGTCTCGCAGGCCGCGCTCGCACGCCATATCGTCGCGCACACGGCCGTGGCGCTGGGCATCAGTGCCGCACGCGCTCAGCTAGACAACGCGCTCGACAATGCCTTTGAAGCCAGCGCCGGTAGTCCACGCGCCGATCAGCACGCCAGCCCGCACGACGATGGTGTCTGTGAAGAATGTCTGGCATTCATCGCCGTCGATGTCGCCCTGACCAGCGTCCCTGCCATCACACCGATGGCAGCCGTGCGTGAATGGCATTACCCGCCAGCGCCGCCCGTGCGCGTGCGTTCGATCTCCCCGGGCCCTACCCGTAACCGCGACCCGCCCGCCGTCTCAGTGTTGTCCGCCTGAACCAGAAGATTCGCCGTCGTCGATAACTCACCGGTAACTCGTGGATAACGCGAGGTATGCCGCGCGAGCGCCTGCCTGCGCCCGCGTTCGACCGCACGGCGTCCACACGTCACGCACACTGAGGATCGGCATGATTGCCAACTCCGGAACCAGCTTCAGAAGCGCGCGGTTCGCCGCGCTCACTCGCCACGCCATTGCTGCCGCCGCAGCCTCGGCCTTCGTCGTCAACGTTCACGCGCAAAGCACGCCGGCCCCCGCCGGAAACGACGCGGCCAAGAGCGACCCCAACGTCTCGCTGTCCGGCACCACGATTTCGGCCAAGCGGCTCGATGCGGCGCGCAACGCGCTCTCCCCCGACACCGGCAGTTCGGTCTACAACTTCGACCGCACCGACATCGAGACGCTGCCGCTCGGCGCCAACACGCCGCTCAATCAAGTCTTGCTGCAAGCGCCCGGCGTGGTGCAGGACTCCTACGGGCAACTGCACGTACGTGGCGACCATGCCAACTTGCAGTACCGGATCGACGGCGTGATCATTCCCGAGGCCATCAGTGGCTTCGGTCAGGCGATCGATGCGCGTATTGCCTCGCAGATCAACCTGATTACAGGCGCACTACCGGCCCAGTTCGGCTATCGCACCGCAGGCATTGTCGATATCCATACGAAGGGATCGCCCGGTGAGGCCGCCGACAGCGGCGAGCCGCCGAAGGCCTTCGGCGGTGAAGTCGGCGTCGTCTTCGGCAGCCACGCCGACCGCGAGGTCAACACCCAGTTGTACGGCACCAAGGGGGCGTTGTCGTATTACTTCAGCGCGCGCGTGTCGGCCAACGACCTCGGCATCGAGAATCCGACCGGCGATCGCAACGCTATTCACGATCACACGAACCAGACCAACGCGTTCGGCATGATGTCGTATCTGCTCAACGCCGATAACCGTGTGTCGTTCATGTTCGGCACGGCCAATAACCGCTTTCAGATTCCGAACCTGCCGGGCGTCGCACCGTCGTACACGCTCGACAGTGGCGTGATCCCCGACTCGGCCAGCCTGAACGCCCATCAGCAGGAACGTAACGACTTTCAGGTGTTGTCGTGGCAGAGTCATCTGTCGCCGCAACTGGACACACAGATTTCGCTGTTCCACCGCACGACCCGTGTCGACTACACCCCCGACCCGCTCGGCGATCTGGCGTACAACGGCGTCGCGTCCGACATTACCCGGCGCAATGAAGCCTACGGTGTGCAGGCCGACAGCAGCTACAAGCTCAACGACCGCCACACGCTGCGCTTCGGTCTGTTCGTGCAGCAGGAACAGTTCAGCGTGAACAACACGTCGAGCGTGTTTCCGGCCGTGGACGGTCAGCAATCGAGCAGCACCCCCTTCACCATCGTTGACAACGCGAGCGATCGCGGCACCACCTACGGGCTTTACCTGCAAGACGAGTGGAAGGCCACCGAGCGCCTGACGATCAACTACGGCGCACGCTACGACCACGTCAACACGGTGACCGACGAGGGGCAGCTCTCGCCGCGTCTGGGTCTGACGTACGACCTGTCGAGCCGAACCCGGGTGCATGCCGGCTACGCGCGCTACTTCACGCCGCCGGCCACCGAGAAGATCGATACGACGTCAGTCGCCAAATTTCTGAACACGACCAACGCGCTGCCGTCCGATGCCAACACGGCGGTGAAGGCCGAGCGCTCTGACTATTTCGATCTGGGGATTTCGCATCAACTGACCTCGTCGATCACCGTGGGGCTCGATGCGTACTACCGGCACGTGCGCCATCTTCAGGACGAAGGGCAGTTTGGTAATGCGCTGATCTATTCGACGTTCAATTACGACAAGGGACGCGTGTACGGCGTGGAAGGTACGGTCAACTTCCATCAGGGCAATGTGGGCGCGTATCTGAATGTGTCGGTGTCGCGCGCGATGGGTGAAGGCATCGAGACCGGGCAATTCAATTTCGGCGCCGACGAACTTGCATACATCAACAGCCACTGGGTGCATCTGGATCACGACCAGCAACTGACGGCGTCAGCCGGTGCGTCGTACCAATGGGGCAAGACCCTGTTGTCGACGGATGTCCTGTTCGGTTCGGGCCTGCGCAGCGGCTTTGCCAACACCGGGCACCTGCCAGCGTATTTTCAGGTCAACCTTGGCGTGGGCCAGAAGATCGACCTGCCGGGTCTGGGCCGGTTCGACGCGAAGCTCTCGGTCATCAACCTGTTCGACCGTGTGTATGAACTGCGCGACGGCACGGGCATCGGCGTAGGCGCGCCGCAGTTCGGGCCGCGCCGCACCTTTTATCTCGCGATGTCGAAGCCGTTCTGAGTGTGACGCCGCCGCTGTCGCTTCGCTTGTCGTGAGCGCGCGACGCGGCGGCCCGCTGCCTCAGCGACCGCCCGACTTCCGCCGGAATTCGGTCGTCGTCTCCCCCGCATAACCCCAGTTATCCGTGTCGACTTCCTCGATCACGATGTGCGTCTTTTCCGGTGCTTTGTTGAGTACGCGTTGCAGCGTTTCGGTCACTTCACGGATGACCTGCGCCTTTTGTTCGGCGGTGTTCCCTTCACGGGTAATACGAATGCTCACGAATGGCATGATTGGCTCCCGGTTGTCTCAACGGCCTGCGCTGTATCCGCCGTCGACCGGCAGTACCGTGCCCGTCACGAATGCGCCGTTCACCAGATAAGCCACGGCGTCGGCAATCTCTTCGACCTTCGCAATCCGGCCGAGCGGATGGATGCGACTCAGTGCCTCGTGCGTCGCGGCCGGGTGCATCGGCGTATCGACCACGCCCGGTGCCACCGCATTGACCGTCACACCGAACGGCGCCAGTTCGAGTGCTAGTGCGCGGGTCGCCTGATTGAGCCCGCCCTTGAGGACAGCGGCCATGAGCGCCGGCACCGCCGTATTCGCTTGCATCGCCACCGCCGCCGTGATGTTGATGATCCGCCCGGCACGGCGCTCACTCATGTGGCGTGCGGCTTCCTGCGAGAAATACAGCGTGCCTTTCAGGTTCGTGTCGATCTGCTCGTCGATCTCTTCCGGCGTGAAGTCAACGAACGGCTTCGCGGCAAAGATGCCGGCGTTGTTCACCAGCACATCCACGTGACCGAATGCCGCGATGGCGCTGGCGAACACCGCTTTTGCCACGCCCGGCTCGGCCACGCCGCCTGCCAGCGGTAAAAATCGCTCACCGGCATCCAGAAGCTCGGCGGTCTGGTCAAGCCGCGCTTGGCTGCGGCCCGAGCCGACCACGTTGTAGCCGTCGTTCAGAAAACGTTGCGCCAGCCCCAGCCCGATGCCGCTGGATGCGCCCGTGATGACAACCGTCTTGTCCGACTTGCTCATGATGACCCTCTCGTAAAAATTGCCCTGCCAGTGCATCGCCCTCTGCGAACGCCCCGCGGGTTGAGAGCCACTTTATTGATGAATCAAGACGCGAAAAACACATGCCGCTACACTTGTCTTTTTACATCGTGTAATCAATATGCAGCGGCAATTCGACGACGTCCTGCTCGGCAGCATCGAACTGTTCTGTCTGGCGGCCGAGGCGGGCAGCTTCACGGCGGCTGCCAATCTGGCCGGGGTAACACCTGCTGCCGTGAGCCGCTCCGTCGCCCGGCTCGAGCAACGGCTGGGCGTTCGCCTGTTCGTGCGGTCCACGCGCAGCATTCGGCTGACCGAGGGCGGCAGCGCCTATTTCGAGGAATGCCGTACCGCGCTCGCCCTGCTCACCGAGGCAGAGCGCCGTGTCTCCGGCGCGCAGGTCCAGCCCTCCGGTACGGTACGTATCAGCGTGCCCACCACCTACGGCCACTACCGGCTGCTGCCGCTGCTCCCGGCCTTTCGTGCGAAATACCCGCTTATCAAGCTGCACGTGCAGGTCAGTAACCACAACGTCGACCTGCACGAGGAACGCTTCGACTTTGCGATTCGCTTTCGTGCCCAGCCCGAATCGAGTCTAGTCGCCCGACATCTCGAAGACGCCACCCTCGTCGTCATCGCCCACCCCGACTATCTGAAGCGCGCGGGCACACCGAAGACGCTCGCCGATCTTGCCGATCACGATTGCATCGAATTTGATTTGCCGAGCACTGGCCGGCCGATTCCGTGGCTGTTTCGCGAGGCGGGTAATGACGTGGAGTACGCCGCGCAAGGCAGCTATCGATGTGCTGACGACGTCCTCTCGGGCGTGACGCTTGCGAAGGCCGGTGCCGGACTGTTCCAGACCTACCGCTTCATCGTGGAAAACGATCTCGCCACCGGACGGCTGGTGGAGGTACTTGCCAGCATCGGCGGCCGGTCACGCCCGGTCAGCTTGATGTATCCGCATGGCAAGACGCTGCCGTCGCGCGCCCGAGTCTTTGTCGACTACATGCTCGAAGCCGTGGCCGAGACGCGCAAACCCTCAGTGGCTGGCGGCAGCCGCCGACGTCGGTCAACGCCTTGACGGCGTACCCAGCGTCTCGTCGAGGAATGCCATCAGCGCTTGTAGCCGCGCCGTCCGGCCACGCCGGGTCGGCACCAGCAAGGTGACCGGCGCGCTGTCGAAGGTCCAGTCGGCCAGCACGCGAACCAGCGTGCCGGCCGCGACGGCCTCACGCGTGTCCCACTCTGAGCGCAGCACCAGTCCCAGCCCCTGCTCCGCCCACTCACGCGCCACACTCCCGTCGTTGCTCGTATAGGCAGGCACCACGCGCACACTGTCGCGTGCGGTGGCTCGACTGCCACGCACGCCCTTCGCCACGCCCGGTCGCCGAAAACGCCACAGCGTTACGTCCTCATCGTTCTCCCGAATGCAGATACATCGATGACGCAGCAGATCGTGCGGCTCGGCGGGCATACCGAAGCGGCGCAAATACGCCGGGCTCGCGCACAACCAGCGCGCGTTCGGTGCCAACGGACGTGCAATCCATGACGAGTCCCGCACCGCGCCCACATGGATGACGGCGTCGGAATCGTGCTTGTCAGGCCACGGCGTCTCGCGCAAATCCAGTTGCAAGTGCAAATCGGGATGCAACTGGGCAAAACGTGCCAGTGCGGGGGCGACGTGATGACGTCCATAACCGAACGGTGCTGCAACGCGCAACGTACCGGTCAGCCGGCTGTCGTCACGTCGAAACGATTCGGGTAACGCGTCGAGCTGCGCAAGCAGCGCCGCCCCCTCGCGAGCGAAGCGTTCGCCCTCTGCGGTCAGGCTCAGCTGGCGCGACGTTCG
Organism: Pandoraea sp. PE-S2R-1; assembly: GCF_002179865.1. Taxonomy (NCBI): domain Bacteria; kingdom Pseudomonadati; phylum Pseudomonadota; class Betaproteobacteria; order Burkholderiales; family Burkholderiaceae; genus Pandoraea; species Pandoraea sp. PE-S2R-1. The sequence goes on from NZ_NGUR01000009.1 coordinate 368,192, forward strand.
CGTGGCGAGCGCAAGCCCCAATGTGGCTTCGAGCTTGCGCAAGCGCGCGGACAACGCAGGCGGTGTCACATTGAGCAATCGGGCCGCTGCACTGAGCGATGGCGCCTGTGCCAGCGCTTCGACGAGCCGTAGGTCTTCGATCTGGATCATTAACCTGTGCTTAAGCATTGATGTTCCGGAATTTAACCACGGGTAACGGTATCGTTTCTACACTTAAGGCCAGTGACGATGCCGTCAACCGTGTTCCCTCATCGAAAACCCAACGACAAAAGGCCCCCGAATGCCCACTCACGACGCTTCCGCTCCCGCCGCTTGGCCGCGTGCCGTCTTGTTCGACCTGCTCACCGCGTTGCTCGATTCATGGACCGTGTGGAACACCGCCGCTGGCAGCGAAGCCACCGGCCGCGCGTGGCGCGCAGAGTATCTGCGCCGCACCTACGGCTGCGGGGCTTACGTGAGCTATGAGCAACTGGTGCGTGAGGCCGCCGAACACGTCGGCCTGCCCGCATCTGCACCGGAAGCCCTCGAAGCGCAATGGACCACGCTGCCCGCTTGGGACGGCGCCCGCGAATTGCTTCAGGCGCTGCGCCCCCATTGCAAGCTTGCGGTGGTCACGAACTGCTCCGAGCGGCTGGGCCGACAAGCGGCCGACCTGCTCGGTATCGACTGGGACGTGGTGGTGACCTCCGAACAAGCGGGCTTCTACAAACCCGATCCGCGTCCGTACCGGCTGGCCCTCGCGCAGTTGGGGGTATCGGCAGAGGAAGCGGCCTTCGTTGCGGGCTCCGGTTACGACCTTTTCGGCACCTCGGTGGTCGGCATGCGCACGTTCTGGCATAACCGCATCGGCCTGACCTTGCCCGAAGGCGCGCCATCGCCCGAGCGCGAAGCCCCCACACTCGAGCCCGTGTTGCCGTGGCTGCGCACGTTCGGCGCAACGGCCTGAGGAGACCCGTCATGACGACCATTCAAGAGACGACGCCGCTGGCGCTCACGTTGCAGACGCTGGAAACACCGGCGGCTGTCATCGACGTACCGCGCATGCAGCACAACATCCGTCGCATGCAAGACCGGATGAGCGCACTCGGCGTGCGCTTTCGTCCCCACGTGAAGACGAGCAAGTGTTCGCAAGTCGTGCAGGCGCAGATCGCCGCTGGTGCAGCGGGCATTACCGTCTCCACGCTCAAGGAAGCCGCGCAATTTTTTGACGACGGCGTCACCGACATTCTCTATGCCGTCGGTATGGTGGCAAGCAAGCTGCCCGCAGCGTTAGCGTTGCGCCGCCGTGGCTGCGATTTGAAGATCATCACCGACAGCGTCGCGTCGGCACAGGCCATCGTCGCGTTCGGTGCCGAGTACGGCGAGACCTTCGAGGTGTGGATCGAGATCGACACGGACGGCCACCGCTCCGGCATTCGCCCGGACGAAGCCGCCCTGCTCGACGTGGGCCGCGTGCTGCATGAAGGCGGCGCAACGCTGGGCGGCGTGATGACGCACGCTGGCTCAAGCTACGAACTCGACACCCCCGAAGCCCTCGCGGCGATGGCGGAACAAGAACGCTCGGGATGCGTGCTCGCGGCTACTCGCTTGCGCGATGCAGGACTGCCCTGCCCGGTCGTCAGCGTGGGTTCGACACCCACGGCGTTGGCGGCCACGCATCTGGAAGGCGTGACCGAAGTGCGCGCAGGCGTGTATGTCTTCTTCGATCTCGTCATGCACAACATCGGCGTCTGCACGACCGACGAGTTGGCGCTCAGCGTGCTCACCACGGTGATCGGTCATCAGGCGGACAAGGGCTGGGCGATCGTCGACGCGGGCTGGATGGCGATGAGCCGCGACCGAGGCACGTCAAAGCAGAAGCACGACTTCGGCTACGGACAGGTGTGCCGTGTCGACGGCACGGTCATGCCGGGCTATGTGCTGAGCGGCGCCAATCAGGAGCATGGCGTGCTCTCGCGCGAAGGCGACGCCGATCCCGATATCGTGTCGCGCTTCCCCATCGGCACGTTGTTGCGCATTCTGCCGAATCACGCCTGCGCCACCGGTGCGCAATTTCCCGGCTATCACGCCATCGACCCCCACGCCGATACCGGCACATGGTCACGGCTTCACGGCTGGTGATCTCAAGCGAATCGGGATGCTTATGCGACTACCCCGCATAACGTTTCCCGATTTGCTTCGTTCCCTACGCTGCCCTCCAATGCCAAGCTGATTAGCTTCGCCTCATACCGGATCGCCAAACGATGGTGCCCACCGGTATGACGCGCGGCCAATCTTTGTTTGCTTGCACTGGAGCGCACCCATGAGCGTAGAAATCATCGGCATGATCACGGCGGCCCCGGGCTCCGAAGTCGACCAACCGTCGGGCGCTGCCGTCGACCCGGCTTTCGTCACACGGATGGCGCAAGCGCACGAGACTGCCGGCTTCGACCGGGCCCTCATCGGGTACTTCTCCAACGGCCCGGAAGGGTCCATCGTGAGCAGCTATGTGGCCGCCGCCACGCAGCGCCTCGGCATTCTGCTGGCCTATCGCCCCGGTGTGATTGCCGCGCCGCTGGCCGCTCGCCAACTGGCGACCCTCGATCAATTCTCGCGGGGACGCGTCGCGCTCAACGTGGTGTCCGGCGGCAACGACGCCGACCTGCGCCGCGACGGCGACTTCCTCGAACACGATGCGCGATATGCGCGCACCGACGAATATCTCGACGCCCTGAAGCGCATCTGGACCGCCGATGCGCCCGTCGATTTCGAAGGCAAGCATTACCGCTTCGAACAAGCTTCGCCTGCCGTGAAAACGTGGCGGCAACCGCATATCCCGATCTACTTCAGCGGCGCGTCCGAAGCGGCCATCGATGTGGCGGCGCGCCATGCCGATACCTACATGCTGTGGGGTGAACCGCTCGACGCCGTTGAGCAGCTGATCGGCCGCGTGCGCACGGCCGCACAGAAATACGGCCGCACGCCGCGCTTCTCGATCTCGTTCCGCCCGATCGTTGCCGACACCGAAGCCGAGGCATGGGCGCGCGCAGACGAAGTGCTGCGGCAGGTCAAAGCCACCCGTGCGAGTCTCGGACTCCATGTGGAAGCCCCCGAGAACGTGGGCTCGCAACGCCTGCTGGCTGCCGCACAACAAGGCAACGTGCTCGACGAACGCCTGTGGATGGGTGTCGCCAAAGCGACCGGTGCACGCTGGAATTCCACGGCGCTGGTCGGCACGCCCGAGCAGGTGGCGCATGCACTCGGACGCTATTACGAACTCGGCGTCGACACGTTCCTCATTCGCGGTTTCGACCCACTGGGCGACACGATCCGCTACGGCGAAACGTTGATTCCGGCAATTCGCCGGCACATCGCGAGCCTCGGCGCGCCAGATGGCGTGCGCCGCGCCGCCTGATTTTCTTCCCCCACTCTTGCTCTATACAGGTGTCATGATGCTGTTGCGTTGGATTCGCCGCGCCCGCTTTGCCCTCCCCGCACTCTCGTTAGTCGCGCTCGCCGGTATGCATACGTCTGTCGCCACCGCGCAGACCGCGCCACCGGTCACGTTGCGAATTGGCGATCAGAACTACTACAACGTGCGCGCTTCCATCGAGGCCTCCGGGGCGTTGGAAGGCGCGAACTATCAGGTCGAATGGAAACACTTTCAGTCGGCCGCACCCGTCGCTGAAGGGCTGAACGCCGGCGCACTGGATCTCGGATTTCTCGGTGATTCCGGTTTCCTGTTTCTCGCCGCCAAGGGCGCACCGGTCAAGTTGATTGCCGTCTCGCGCCAGAACCCGGACACCATCGCGCTGCTCGTGCCGAAGGATTCGCCGGTCAAGTCGATTCAGGATCTCAAAGGCAAGAAGGTTGCCTATTGGCCCGGTGCGTGGAGTCAGCAACTGACGCTGCGCGCGCTTGAAAAAGCGGGCCTGCCGACGGATTACGTGCAGTTCGTGAAGTTGATGCCGGTGGATGCGGCCGTGGCGTTGCCGAACGGCGCCATCGACGCCTTCCCGGTCTGGGAACCGTACATCTCGCAGCAAGTAGTGCATAACGGCGCGCGCGCCGTCATCACCGCGCGCAATCTGATGCCGGGTCTGAGCAGCGTGGCCGCCTATGCGCCGTCAGTGACCGAGAAACGCGCAGCCATCGCCGACTTTCTGGTGCGTCTGCAAAAAGCACGGGCGTGGGTTGAGACACACAAGGAGGCTTACGCCGATCAGTGGGCGAAGAAAGCCGGGCTGGATCGCGATGTCGCCCGTCACTGGATCGGACAAGCGGGCATGACCGTGGAAGCGATCGACAAGCAAGCCGTGGCCGACTATCAGGGCACCAGCGACTTCCTGACGCAAACCGGCGCGCTGCCTAACCGCTTCGATGTGAGCAAGGTGGTCGATACGTCGTTCACGCAGGTGCTGCAAGCGCAGGGACAAGCCTCGCGTCAGACGGCGGCGCGTTGAAGCCCACGTGCATGCCTTTCACCGGCAACCAAGATCTTTGAGATAAGCGCAGAACATGCGCGATACCCCGCCGGCGTAGACGTCGATCTCCGCCGGCGTTCTCGGAGTCTCGGAAAATTGCTTGCCCACGGCGGACAACGTGTCGCCGATCAAATCTCCCGCTAACGCCCGCGTCTCATCTGACGCTTTCGGCAGCACTTCCGCCATGAATGTCTGGATCAGGCGCTCGCCCGACGCGCGAGCCGCATGCGCCTCCGGTGCGTCGCGATAGAGCGGCGCGGCGTCGTTGAGCGCAACACGGGCCTGCGCCTCGTCGCACTCGGAGCGAATGAACGCATGCACCATCACATGCAGACGCTCCAGCGGCGGCACCGCCCGGTCTTCGAGAATGCGACGCAGCATACCGCTCGTCTGCTCCCACTCGTCGCTTTGCAGGCGAAACAGAATCGCCGCCTTGTTCGGGAAGTACTGATACAGCGACCCCACGCTGACCCCCGCTTTCTCGGCGACCCGCGCGGTCGTGAAACGCTGCGCACCCTCCTTCGCCAAAACCTGAATCGCCGCCTCGAGAATCGCAGAAACCAGCTGCGACGAGCGAGCCTGTTTTGGCTGTTTTCGCGAGGAAATACGGGCTTTTCGGGGTTCGGTCATGAGCGGAATCGCAATGCGAATAGAAAATGTGACGAATTCGTCGCATTATAGACGCACTGTCTCTCACACGAAGGTTTGCCATGACGACACTGACTGAAAGCCCGCTCGCACCGTTGCTGGAGCGGCTTTTTACGGAAGCCGACGCCACCGCCCGGGCCATTGACTGGGACGCCCTCGATGGGCCCGACGGCAGCATCTCCCGCTTGATGAGCAGCCGCACCGAGTATCTCGAGTTGTATTCGCGCATGAAGGATTTCCCGCTGCCGGTGTCGCGCGAGACCGGGCGCATGCTCTACATGCTTGCACGGAGTTGCCGTGCCACGTCGATCGTGGAATTCGGCACATCGTTCGGCATCTCGACGCTGCATCTGGCTGCGGCGCTGCGCGACAACGGCGGCGGCCGGTTAATTACCAGCGAGTTCGAGCCCTCGAAAATTGCGCGTGCGCAGGCCAATCTCGCGGCGGGTGGCCTCGACGATCTGGTGGAAATTCGCGCGGGCGATGCGCTGCAAACGCTGAGTGCCGACCTGCCCGGCAAGATTGATCTGGTGCTGCTCGACGGGGCCAAACCGCTCTACCCCGACATACTTCGCCTGCTTGAGCCGCGACTGCGCCCCGGCGCGTTGATCGTCGCGGATAACGCGGACTCCAGCCCTGAGTATCTGGCGCGCGTGCGCTCCCCGGAGCATGGCTATCTCTCCGTGCCGTTCGGTGGCGACGTGGAGTTATCACAGCGCGTCGGCGCATGAGGGTCATCAAATGAACGTTTTCGTCACAGGCGCCACCGGTTGGGTCGGCGCGACGGTTGTGAAGGAATTGCTCGCTGCGGGTCATCATGTGACCGGTCTGGCGCGCTCGGACGACAAGGCTGCCGCGCTGGCGGCAACCGGCGCACAAGTGGTGCGCGCATCGCTGGATGATCTGGATGTTTTACGCGCCGCAGCCGGTGCCGCCGACGCCGTCATCCACACCGCGTTCAATCACGACTTCTCGAAATTTGCGGAGAACGCCGCGCAAGACCAGCGCGCCATCGAAGCCATGGGCGAGGCATTGCTCGGTTCGGCACGTCCGCTAGTTGTGACCTCCGGGCTCGCACGCCTTGCGCCCGGCCGACGAGCCAGCGAGGCGGACATCCCCAGCGCGGATTTCGTGCGCAAGTCTGAAACTACAGCGAGGGCATTGGCCGAGCGCGGTGTGCGCGCCGTTACCGTGCGTCTTGCGCCCACGGTGCACGGCATCGGCGATCACGGATTCATTCCGATCCTGATTCGGTTGGCACGTGAGACGGGCGTGGCTGCCTATCCCGGCGACGGCAGCAACCGTTGGGCGGCAGTGCATCGCCTCGACGCGGCGAAAGTGTTCCGGCTGGCGATTGAACAAACTGCACCGGCATCGGTGTATCACGCCGTCGCGGAGGAAGGCGTGACCCTGCGTACCATCGCCGAAGCCATCGGACGTGGCCTCGGGTTGCCCGTCGCCTCGCGCGAGCGTGAACATTTCGGCTGGTTCGCGGACTTCGCCAGTGCGGATATGGCGGCATCCAGCGACGCCACCCGCGCCGCACTCGGGTGGCAACCGGCAGCCCCCGGCCTGCGGGATGACCTGGCGCAGCCGGAGTACTACCGCGCGTAAGGTTGCGGGTGCGGGTGCGGGTGCGGGTGCGGGTGCGGGTGCGGGTGCGGTTGCGGGCGCAAGAACTCGGCTTCGATAGAAAAAGCGCGGGGCATGCAGCACCTGCTTCATGCCGTATGCCCCGCGCTACCCACGACTGCCGTTTCCGAATTACTTGCTTGCCTTCGGCACGACGTTCAGCGCCGAACCCGCCTTGAACCACTGAAGCTGCACGTCGCTGTAGCTGTGCTTCAACTGCACCGTCTCCTGACTGCCGTCAGCGTGATGCAGCACGCACTCGACGTTTCGTCCGGGCGCGAGGTCGGCCAACCCGAGCAAGTCGATCCGGTCGTCGGCACGCACGCGCTCATAGTCGTCCGGGTCGGCAAAGGTCAGCGCCAGCAGCCCCTGCTTCTTCAGGTTCGTCTCGTGAATCCGCGCGAAACTGCGTGCGATGACGGCCATGCCGCCCAGCAATCTTGGCGAGAGTGCCGCATGCTCGCGGCTACTGCCTTCCCCGTAATTGAAGTCCCCCACGATGACCCACGGCACACCTGCCGCCCGATACGCGCGCGCCGCTTCTGCGGGTGTGACGTCCTGTGCGCCGCTCAGCAGATCGATCGTGCGCCCGGTGGCACCGGTGAACGCGTTCGTTCCGCCGTTCAGCAGGTTGTCGCTGAAGCGCTCAAGGTGACCGCGCAATTTCAACCACGGACCGGCGGGTGAAATATGGTCTGTCGTGGTCTTGCCGCGCGTCTTGATCAGCACGGGCATGCCCTTCGGGTCGTGGCCATTCCAAGCCGGCCACGGCTTGAGCACCTGAATGCGTTCGCTCTTCGGATCGACACTCACTTCGACGCTCGTGCCATCGTCGGGCGGCGCAATGTAATGCGTTGCGCCGCGGGTGAAACCTTGCGACGGTACTTCGGGGGCGACGGCCGGTGGCGTCAGACGGAATGGCTTGCCGTCGGCACCGGTCAGCGTGTCGTGTTGCGGATCGAACGAAATACGCCCCGCCAGTGCCCACGCGGTGACGATTTCCGGGCTGGCGATCAGGTTCACCGTATTGGGTGAGCCATCGTTGCGGCGCGGGAAATTGCGGTTATACGACGTAACGATGGTGTTCGGTGCCGCCACCGCCGCCGACTCGCGCCGCCACTGGCCGATGCACGGGCCGCAAGCATTCGCGAGCACCGTCCCGCCCATCGCGGCGAGTGTATCGAGTTGGCCGTCGCGCGCAATCGTCGCGCGGACTTGTTCCGATCCCGGTGTGACCATGAACGGCACGGCCGCCTTCACGCCATGCGCGTGCGCCTGCTTTGCCACATCAGCGGCACGGCTCATGTCTTCATACGACGAGTTTGTGCAACTGCCGATGAGCGCCGCCGACACGGCGTCGGCTTCGACATCGTGCGCGGCCAGTCCGTCGCCCGGCTTCGCCTGCTTCATTTGCGCCGCGAGTTGCGACACCGTGCGTGCACGATCCGGCGAATGCGGGCCAACGACGTGGGGCTCAAGCGTGGACAGATCGATGCGCACGACGCGGTCGTAGAAACGCTCCGGATCGGCTTCGACCGCAGCATCCGGTGCCAGCAACGGCAGATTTTCCTCGATCACCGGCACCAGATCGGCCCGGCCACTCGCACGCAGGTACGTCAGCATGCGTTCGTCCGCCGGAAACATCGATGTCGTCGCCCCCAGCTCAGCGCCCATGTTGGTGATGGTCGCCTTGCCGGTCGCACTGATTGTGCGGGCACCCGGGCCGATGTACTCCACGATGGCGTTGGTGCCGCCCGATACGGTCAGCTCCCCCGCCACACGCAGAATCACATCCTTCGGTGCGGTCCAGCCGCTCAACTCGCCCGTGAGATACACCGCAATGCGCTTGGGATAGAGCACTTCCCACGGCAGGCCAGCCAGCGCCTCCACGGCGTCGGCACCGCCGACACCCACGGCGCAAGCACCGAGGCCACCGGCATTGGGCGTGTGCGAATCGGTGCCGATGATGAGCGCGCCGGGAAACGCGTAGTTTTCGAGCACCACCTGATGGATGATGCCCGCACCGGGTTCCCAGAAGCCCAGCCCATAGCGGGCGGCAGCGCTGCGCAGAAACGCATAGACCTCGCGGTTCTCATCGATAGACGCCCGCAGATCAGCGCGGCCTTCGACCCGCGCCTGAATCAGGTGGTCGCAATGAATGCTGGCCGGCACGGCGACGCGGTCGCGTCCTGTCTGCATGAACTGGAGCATGCCGGTCTGCCCGAGCACGTCCTGAAACACGACCCGGTCGACCATCAGCGCGAGATAGCTCTTGCCCGGTACGAGCGGCTGGCTGTCGGGATCGGCCAGATGGCTGAACAGCACCTTCTCGGCCAGCGTGAGCGGATGGCCAAGCCGCTGACGGACGATAGCAAGCTTGTCGTCCATGGCCGCATAGAGACGCGTGAGCGTCTCCGCAGAAATGAATTGAGACATCGATCACTCCTTTTCTGAACTTCTCTGACTGCATTTGTGGGGTGGGTGGGTGCGATCGCAGGACGGATTCTGAAACCCTCGGCAATTCCCGTAAAATGAATTTATCTGTCCGATTACTCAATTTTTCTTATGAAAATCGACATCCTCGGCGTGCAGGCCTTTGTCGCGATTGCCGATCGCGGCGGCTTTCAGAGCGCAGCCGACGTGCTCTCGGTGACGCAAACCGCCATCACGCAGCGGCTGCGCAAGCTGGAGGACTATCTGGGCGTCATGCTCTTCGAGCGCACCACACGGTCGGTGTCGCTCACACAGATCGGGCGGGATTTTCTGCCGCAGGCGCGACGCTTGCTCGATGAGCTTTCCGACGCACTCACCGAAATCAAGGAAAGCGGACAAGCCGCGCGTGGCGACGTGTCGATTGCATGCGTGCCGACGGCGGGTGTGCAGTTTCTGCCGAGCATTTTGCAGACGTATGCGCAGCGATTTCCGCATAACCGCGTGCGCGTGCTCGATCACTCGTCAGTGGCAGTGACTGACGCCATCCTGCGGCGAGAGGTCGAATTCGGCATTCATATCGCGGGACCGGGGCACAGCGATCTGGTAGGTCTGCCGGTCGCAGAAGATCAATTCGTGCTGATCTGCCACGAAAAACATCCGCTCGCCCGTCGCCGGCGCGTGCCTTGGCGCAGTCTGTCGCCGTATCCGTTGATCTTTGCAGGACAAGTAAGCGCGAATCGTTCGTTGCTCGATGGCGCGTTGACGGACGTGAATCTGCAACCGCACTTCGAAGTGCAGCGCAGTTCCACGGCAGTCGGGATGGTGGCGGAAGGTGTAGCGGCGGCAGTGGTGCCGCGGCTGGCGATCCAGAAAGGGGCGTATCCACACATACGCGTCGTCGATCTGGTCGAGCCAGTGATTGCACGCACGCTCGTGCTCGTCACACGCCGGGGGGCACAGCTATCGCCAGCGGCGCAGGCGCTTTACGATTTGATCGTCGCCAGCACTGCGCCGCATTAGGTGCGGAGGATGTGCTGCTGAAGCGTCCCCTAGCGTTGCGCCCGGGGACGTTTTGGTATGCCTCAGCGCGTCGGCACAATACCGTGTTGCGCCATCAGCGTCAGATTGCCGCCCATGCGCGGGTCTTTGAACGGCGCGAAGGCATGCATGGCGTCGTAGCGCTCGGGATGCGGCGAGCGAAGGCGGTAAAACTCCACCCATCCGCTCGATCCACGCGGTTGGGCGGTTTCCTGCACCGCACCTGACTGCGCGTTGAACCACGCCGGATCGCGATAGCCATCGGCCACACGTGCCGCCAGCAATTCGATCGCGCCTTGCCGATACGCATACCAGTCGTCACCATGAAGCCGGGCCATTTCCGCCATCAGCACCAACGGCGCCGTGGCGTAGTCGTGATAGTGCAGCGCGCGACGCTTGCGGGCCATCTCCATCGGCAGGCTGCCATCGGGTTGAATAGCGTCGATGCCGGTGCGGTAGATACCTTGGGCCGTCGTCAGCAATGCATCGTCGTGCGTGGCGAGCGCCGTCGCCATGATGCCGACGCCCGTCCAGTAGTAGTGATTGTTGCGCTTGTGCTTCGAGTTGTCCCAGTAAGCGAGATTCGCGCTCGACAACTGGCGCAGCCACGATTCGATCGCCTGCCGCTGCTGCGGCGTAGCCAATGCCTGCGTGCGCAGATAGGCGATGGCGGCGGCACCGTGCGTCCATTGGCGCATGTAGTCGGACTGGTCATTATTCACATGGATCATCTGGCCGAGCATCGCACCGCTGTTGGCCCATGCTTCCAGCCACGAAAGCGTGCAGCGCCCATCCGCCTCATCCCCCTTGCCTGCCGCGTTGGCATAGGCGTCGGTCATTTTGGCGATTTGCGCCGTGAAGTCGTTCAATGGCTTCACGGCCGCCTCGTTCTGCGCCTGAAGCTGCGGGTCGATTTGCGAACTGGCCTTGTCGGTGTAGTAGCCCAGCGCCCGGATGTCGGGATTGCCCGGCGGCGGTGCGGGACACTCGTGCGGCGCGGCGAAAGCGCTGAGGTGAACTGTCATGGTGAATGCGCCTGCGATGAGCGCCGTGAGCAGGCGTCGTTGACTGATGCGTTGATGTTTCATGCGTCCCTTTACCGTTGACTCTGCCCTGCCTGCGCGAGCATCCACTCGCGAAAGTGCTGCAAGGCCGTGCGTTGCTGCAACCGCTCTCGCGGGTAACACAGGTAGTGACCGTGATGCGGCACGTCGACCCCGGCGTCCACCGGCTCGACCAGACGCCCGGCCGTCAGCGCCTCGCGCGCGAGAAACGCGGGCACCATGCCGACGCCCATTCCCGCCTCGGCCGCCTGAAGCAGCACCGAGTACTGCTCAAAGCGCGGCCCGGTGCGCTGCGCCTGTTCGCCTACGTCATGACGACGCGCCCACGTTCCCCAGACATCTTCCGCCTGACTGTGCACCAGACGCGGCGCACGCGCGACGTCGGCAACATCCACCAGCGGGTAACGCTCGAGAAACGACGGCGCACAGACCGGCACGAAGCAACGCCCGTCGAGATAGTCGCTCACCACCCCATCCCACGTGCCGTCGCCGTAACGAATGGCGGCATCGAGCGAGAAGGGAAAAGCGTCGCCATGCGACAAATGACGGCTGAAACTCAGCGTCACCCCCGGCGTTTTCTCCAGAAAATCCGGGAGTCGCGGAATCAGCCACTTCGTCGTAAACGTCGGCACGCTTGCAATGGTCAGCAGGTCGCTTTCCCCGCGAGACGTCATCAATTCCAGCGACGCATTGCCGATCTCGCGCAACGGCTCGGCCACGCGCTCATGATAGCGACGCCCGGCATCGGTGAGTGTCAGATTTCTGCCCTCCCGAACGAACAGCGGCGTGGCCACTAATGCCTCCAGCGCCGCGATCTGGCGGCTTACGGCGCTCGGCGTCAGACCCAGCTCACGGGCAGCACGAGAAAAATTCAAGTGTCGCGCGGCACTCGCGAACGCGAGAAGTTCCGCAACATTGGGATAGCAATGACGTAGCGCAGGCATAGGGCTGGCGTGGGTTTGCCGGGTAACAGCGGGCGATAAAGAGAGATGACAGCGGCGGCTGCGAGGCCGTCAACTGTTCCGTTTTCGCACAGAACGATGCCCGATTTGTGTGTTTTCTTCATGACGATGACACGTCCCGTCGCGACACTGGCGCCCAATGCAAAACGTGTCGCCCGCCCTTTTTGTAAGGGAAATAAAGGCTTCAGCGTCGCAGCAACCCTTTTGTCGTTACCCGCCGATCAAGTTCACCCGATGTCCGACGTCCACATTGAGCGCCTCGCCCGATCTGTGCCATCCCGGCACAGCCCCGCCCCTGCCGACGCCGGCCAGGCGGGACGTGCGCCGCAGCGCTCACGCACCAGCGTACTGCTGTGGATCGTGCGCGCCGTTGCCGCCCTGTTTCTCATCTACCTGTGCCTGCCAGTGCTTCTGCTGCTCGTGGGCGCGTTTGGTCAGGCATGGACCAACACGGTGTTGCCGACCGGCTTCACGCTGCACTGGTTTGCCGAACTGGCCGGTGACCCGTCGTTCCGGCGAGCCTTCTCCACGAGTCTCATCGTCGCCCTGAGTTGCTGCGTGATGACTGCACTGGTCGGTCTGCCGCTCTCGTATGCGCTGCATCATCGGTCGCGTACCGGCCGGGGCGCGATTGCCCGCCTCGTGACACTGCTGCCGGTGGCCGTGCCGGCCCTCACGCTCGGCTTCGGCTACATCGCAGTGTTCAGCGGCGATACGCTGCCGTGGCTCGGCTCGCTCTGGTTACTCGTGCTGGCCCACACCGTGTTGACGCTGCCGTATCTCACGCAAACGCTCCTCGCCGATCTGCGCCATCTCGACATCGCGCGTCTCGAAGACTGCGCGGCCACGCTCGGCGCCTCGCCGCTCAAGCAGTTTCTGACCGTCGCCGTACCGAACCTCACGCATAGCCTCGTCGCCGGGCTGGTAATGGTCGCGGCGCTGTCGATCGGCGAGTTCCAGATTTCCAATCTCATCGCGGGTTTCCGCTATCGCAATTACCCGGTGGTGCTGCTCCAGGCGTTTTACGGCGCCACCGGTTTTGCCTGCGCCGCGACCGTCGTGCTGCTCGTACTCGCGTTGATCGCGACCGGTGCATCGATCGTTGCGGCGTCCCGCCAGAAGGTCAGTTCATGAGTCTTACTCTCGAAAACGTCAGCTTCCGTTACGCCGGTGCGCCGCAAGGGCTCGACGACGTCAGCCTGCAAGTGCGTCAGGGCGAACTGCTTGCCGTCATGGGCCGCAGCGGCTCGGGCAAGTCGACGGTGCTTCGGCTCGTCGCAGGGCTGCTCGACGGCTATCGCGGCCGCATCGCTATCGGTGGCGAAGACGTTGCGGGCGTGCCGGTCTGGAAACGTCAGGTCGGCATGGTGTTTCAGCAATACGCACTGTTCCCGCACCTCAGCGTGCTCGACAACGTGGCGTACGGCTTGCGCATGCGCGGCATCATTGCCGCCGAGCGCCAGCGCATCGCGCTGGAAATGCTCAATCGCGTGGGACTGGCGGATTGTGCCTTGCGCCGTCCGGCGTCGCTGTCCGGCGGACAGCAACAGCGTGTTGCGCTGGCGCGCGCGTTGGCCGTGTCGCCCCGTGTGCTGCTGCTCGACGAACCGCTTGCCGCGCTCGATGCCGGCATTCGCCAGCAGTTGCGCGATGAAATTCGCGCACTGCAACAGGCGAGTGGTGCCACGACGCTGATCGTCACGCACGATCGCGATGAAGCGCTGAGCCTCGCTGATCGCGTTGCGGTCATCGACGGCGGACGCTTGTTGCAGATCGATACGCCGCAACGTCTTTACGACGCCCCGGCCTGTGCCACGGTCGCCAGTTTCACCGGCCTGTCGACGGTATTGCCCGCACGCGTGGTGCGCCCGGGTGCGGTCGACGTCGGCTTCGCCGAACTGCTCGCCGATACCGGTGCATGGCGCACCGGTGACGCTGTCAATTTGCTGGTTCGCCCGGAGCACATCGACGCCGATCCGCCGCTGCATGCGATCAACCGGCTGGCTGGCCGTGCAGGTGCAGTGCGCTTCTTCGGTGCCACCTGCCGCTATGACTTTCTGCCAAACGGCGCCACCACGCCGCTGTTGGGCGAGCACCGTCGGCCAGCCACGCACGCGGTGGCGCTTGACCCGGCACTGCTCCGGGTGCTGCCCCCGGCGTCGAAATGATTTCCCTGATTTCCTTACCCCATGCCCCCGATGGAGCTATGTCGATGATTCGCCTCACCTCTTCGCCGCGCCTGCTGTCTCGTGCCGTCCTGCCGGCACTCTCCACGCTGGCCGTCTCGTTCGCCCTGCTCGCCGGCACGACCGCTGCCGTGCACGCACAAACGCAAAGCAATGCGCCGCTGTACCCCGGTGAAACGGAGTTGTACGCCAAGGCCGCCGACGAAGGCCTCGTCGTGTCGTTCGACACGGGCCCCGAGTGGGCCAACTGGAAGGCGCTGTTCGCCGAGTTCCGCAAGCGGTATCCGAAGGTGGAGATCACCTACAACGACATCGGTTCGGCCGCCACGGTGGTCTCGCTCGACAAGGCACGCCGCCGTCCGCAGGCCGATACGGCCTACTACTTCGCCGGTTCCGCACTCGATGCCGTGCAGAAAGACGTGGTGGCCCCGTTCAAGCCGATCAACTTCGACACGCTGCCCAAGGTGTTTCGCGATAACGACGGCCGCTGGTTCACGATTCACTCGCTGAACATCGCATTCCTCGTGAACACGAAGCTGGTCAAGCACGTGCCGCAGTCGTGGGCCGACCTGCTCAAGCCGGAATACAAGAACGCGGTGGTCTATCTCGACCCGCGTTCGACGGGTCAGGGACAGGTGGCTGTGTTTGCCGCGGCGTATGCGTTCGGTGGCAACGTGGACAACCCGAAGCCGGGTGCCGAGTTCTTCGGCAAGCTGCGTGAGGCCGGCAATGTGATGCGTGTGGAGGGCACCACGCCCTACGCCAAGTTCGTGAAGGGCGAGATCCCGATTCTGATCGGTTACGAGAACGACGGCCTGAAGGCGAAGTACACCGACGGCATGGGCGATGCAGCGCAAGTCGTGATTCCGAAGGAAGCCAGTGTCTCGGCCCCGTACGCGATCAGTCTCGTGAAGAACGGCCCGAATCCGGACGCCGCCAAGCTGTGGCTGAACCTGATCATGAGCCCGGTCGGTCAGGCGTTGTTCGCACAAGGCTATGTGCGCCCGGCCGTGCCCGGCGTGCCGCTCTCGCCGGAAATGCGCGCTCGCATGCCGGACGCGCCGCAAGTGCACCCGCTCGACGTCGTGCGCGCAGCGGCCCAAAAGGCGGAAGTCGATCGCCTGTGGGCGGCGGCTGCACTCGCCAAGTGAGATCGCACGAGATGACTTCCGTCCGCGCCACTCCGGTCCCGGCTAACGAGATCGCCGCCGAAAGCCCCCGTGGGGCGCTCGCCCCGCGTGGCTGGGTGCGGCGCTTCGGGGGCATGCCTGCGGCCGTGTTGCTCGCCCTCGGTTTCGGACTGCCGCTCGGCGCGCTCGTGGTGGCAGCGTTCGACGGTCATGGCGAAGCGTTTCTCGCCATCGCCATCGACCCGCTGGTGCGCGACGCGCTGGTGAACTCGCTGGCGTTGGCGGTCGGCGCAGGCACCGTGTCGTTGGTGGTCGGTGCGCTGCTCGCCGTCACGCTCGCCCGTCAGACGCCGCGTCGTCGCCGTTTCTGGCTGGCCGCGATGGGTGTTCCGCTCGCGTTCTCGGGGCTGGTGATCGCCTACGGTTTCATTCTGGCGTTCGGCCGTGCAGGGTTCGTCACGCTCGGGCTGGCGTCGCTCGGTGCCGACCCTGCGCGTGTCGGCGCGCTGATCTACACGGCACCGGGGCTCATCGCTGCGTACGCGTACTACCTGATTCCGCGTGTGGCGTTGATGGTTTATCCGGCGATTGCCAATCTGGACCGCCGGCCGCTCGAAGCTGCGCTCACGCTCGGTGCGCATCCGCTGCGGGCCATCGTCGACGTGGCATTGCGTGAACTCTGGCCGACGCTGGCCGCCGCGTGGTGTCTCGTCACCGCCATCGCCATGGGCACGTATGGCACGGCGCTCGCGCTGGCCGGTACCCAAATCAATATTCTGCCGTTGCTCATGTTCCTGAAGATGTCGGACGGGCAAACGGATTTCCCACAAGCCGCCGCGCTGTCGCTCGTGTTGATGGCGGTATGCAGCGGTGTGCTCGCTCTCGGAGAGTGTCTTGTACGGCGTCATCCTCAATGAGTGGTCGGCTGCGGCCCGCCACGCCCTCGATCGTCTGGCTGCCCGCCAGGAAAGCACGCACCGGCACGTGACGCCGGTCGGGCTGATTGGCCCGCGCGAAGCCACGGCGGCACAGTTGGAAGCCGCGCACTGTGTCGGCGAAGCACTGGCAGCTGCCGGTGTTGCGCTTGTGTGCGGCGGCAAGGGCGGCGTGATGGAAGCGGCGTCGGCAGGGGCGGCATCGGCCGGCGGCATCGTCATCGGGCTGTTGCCGGAAGACCATGCGAACGACGCCAATCCGCATCTGAGCGTTGCGCTGCCCACGGGGTTGGGCATCACGCGCAACGCGTTGATCGCGCGTGCCTCGGTGTGTCTGGTCGCCATTGGCGGCGGACTGGGTACGCTCTCGGAAATCGCGCTTGGCCTGCAATGGCGCAAGCCGGTGTTCACGGTACTCGACGCGCCGGCCGTGCCGGGTGCCGAGAACTTCGACGATATCGACGCGCTGGTCGTGGCGGTTGCGACCTGGCTCAGCGTCACCGGACTTCCCGGAGGTGACGCCCCCCGGTAAGCCACGCCAGCGGTACCCTCCCCCCCGGCCCCATATCGGGAAAAGGATCGGGAAAAACACGGTTCAACGGGGTATCGACGGCGCGTTCTCGTGACGTTCCTGTCACATATATTTAGGATTACTAATATTATGAAGCGTATTCTTCTCGCGGCGCTTGGGCTCGGCGGCTTCGCCATCGCGGCACAAGCACAAAGCAACGTGACTCTGTACGGCATCGTCGACGCCGGCGTGGGTTACACCAGCGGTCAACGCACCGCCACCACAAAGGGTGGCGTAGGCACCCCGATCGTCTACTCCAACGCCTCGAACTGGGGTTTTGCCAGCGGCACGTGGTCGGGCGACCGTTGGGGCCTGAAAGGCACTGAGGATCTGGGCGGCGGCAATGCGGCCATCTTCCAGCTCGAGAACGGCTTCAACATCGGCACGGGTCAGTCGGGCCAAGGCAGCCGCCAGTTCGGCCGTCAATCGTGGATGGGTCTGCAAAGCGCCACGCTGGGCAAGATTACGTTTGGCCGTCAGTACGATCCGATCGTCGACTATGTGGGCGCGATCAGCGCGGGCACGTTCGTCACCGGTATGGGTGCGCACCCGGGCGATATCGACAACATCGATAACCAGGCACGCGTGAACAACTCGGTGAAGTGGGCCAGCCCGGTGTACGGCGGCTTCCAGTTCGGCGCGATCTATGGCTTTGGCGGCCAGCCGGGCAGCGTGAAGAACCAGAACGCATGGGGCCTTGGCGGTCAGTACGCCAGCGGGCCGCTCGCCCTCGGCGTGGCTTACCTGCAAGCGACGAATGCTTACGGCAATACGGGCGGCACGTGGAGCGGAGCGTACGACGGCACGTTCGCGTCGTCGATCAACGAAGGCTTCGCTTCGGCCGCCAGCCAGCGCATTCTCGCTGCTGCCGGTACGTACACGTTCGGCAACACACAGGTGGGTCTGTCGTACGGCAACGTGCACTACACCCCGGGTTCGTTCTCGACGTTCGCCAGCGCGATGACGTTCAACTCGATCGGTGCCACGGTGGCGTATCAATGGTCGCCGGCGATTCGACTGGCCGCCGCGTACAACTACACGCAAGGCAGCGACGTGAAGGGTGCCGGCGGTCCGAAGTATCAGCAGGTCAACCTCGCCACGTATTACGCGTTCTCGAAGCGCACGTCGCTGTACGCGCTCGTGGGCTATCAGAAGGCGTCGGGTAACACGCTCGACACCTTCGGCAACGTGGTGTCGGCAACGGCATCGGTCGGCGACGTGGGCAACGGCATCTCGTCAGCCACCTCGACGCAGACGCTGGTCCGCATGGGTATCCGTCAGACGTTCTGATCTTCGGTTGTTCCCCCCCTCGCTCGCCGAGGGGGTGCTTGAGTTTCATCGGTCTCATCTCGGAGACTTCGCGAGAACCGGTACTTTGCGCTCGGCCTTCGACATGGCGTGGCACTGCGTAATGGCCCGGCTCACCCTTGGCACACCCTCGCACAACGTTGTTTCGTGCGGTGGTGTGTTTTTTTATGCCCATCAACTCTCGGGGTCATCTCCAAACTCGCGGAGTTCCTGCGAGCAGCGGCAAGCTTGGGCGATCTTCGCAGCCCACGCGATGGCGGCTTCGCGCGACGGGAGTTGCAGGACACAGAAGCCGCCGTCGAACTCCTTCGTCTGGGGATACGTGTCGTTTGTGGTCCTGCCGTCTGCGGCGACCATGAGGGGAGCGCCCCCCCCGTTGATTCCACCACCGAACACGTACACACCGGCAGCCTTCGCCTCACGTATCACCTGGTGCGCCGCTTCGCCCACGGCGGCAAAGTCCTCGGCGGGGACGTCCATCGCCCGCGCGGGAAACGAGATAAGGTATTTCGTCATCGCTTTGTCCTTCGGTGAAGTCGGCGCTTTCATCGGCCGCACTCGCATACTCCCGCCAACCTCCCCACGCCCACCGTTCGTACAAACCCTAATACATACCTACCTGTATATACAATACTGTACCGGTCATTACTTGGTCTGAACGAAAGGAATGCTGTGAGCCAACCTACCCGATACCGCGATGTGACGATCCGCGCGCCGCGCGGCACGCAACTCAATGCCCGTAGCTGGCTGACTGAAGCGCCGCTGCGCATGCTCATGAACAATCTCGACCCGGACGTGGCCGAGAACCCGAACGCTCTCGTCGTCTACGGCGGCATCGGGCGTGCCGCCCGCAACTGGGAATGCTTCGACAGCATCGTCGCCACCCTCAAAACGCTCGGCGACGACGAAACGCTGCTGGTCCAGTCGGGCAAGCCGGTCGGTGTCTTCAAGACGCACGCCGACGCACCGCGCGTGCTCATCGCCAACTCCAACCTCGTGCCGCACTGGGCCACGTGGGAACACTTCAACGAACTCGACGCCAAAGGTCTCGCCATGTACGGCCAGATGACCGCCGGCTCGTGGATCTACATCGGCAGCCAAGGCATCGTGCAAGGCACCTACGAAACCTTCGTGGAAGCCGGCCGCCAACACTACGGCGGCAAACTGGCCGGGCGCTGGGTGCTGACCGCCGGCCTCGGTGGCATGGGCGGCGCGCAACCGCTCGCCGCCACCCTCGCCGGTGCCTGCTCGCTGAACATCGAATGCCAGCAAACCAGCATCGACTTCCGCCTGCGCACGCGCTACGTGGATGAACAAGCCACCGATCTCGACGACGCACTGGCCCGTATCGCCAAGTACACGGCAGCAGGCAAGGCCGTGTCCATCGCCCTGTGCGGCAACGCGGCCGAGATTCTGCCGGAGCTGGTGCGTCGCGGCGTACGCCCCGACATGGTCACCGACCAGACCAGCGCGCACGATCCGCTCAACGGCTATCTGCCCATCGGCTGGACCTGGGACGAATACCGCGAACGCGCCCGCAGCAAGCCCGCCGAAGTCGTGAAGGCCGCCAAGCAATCGATGGCCGTCCACGTCAAAGCCATGCTCGCTTTCAAGGCAATGGGCGTGCCGACGTTCGACTACGGCAACAACATCCGTCAGATGGCGCTGGAAGAAGGCGTGGAGAAGGCGTTCGACTTCCCCGGTTTCGTGCCGGCGTACATTCGCCCGCTGTTCTGCCGTGGTGTCGGCCCGTTCCGTTGGGTCGCCCTGTCCGGTGACCCGGAAGATATCTACAAGACCGACGCGAAGGTCAAGGAACTGATTCCCGACGACGCGCACCTGCACCGCTGGCTCGATATGGCCCGCGAACGCATCAGCTTCCAAGGGCTGCCCGCCCGTATCTGCTGGGTCGGCCTCGGCCTGCGCGCCAAGCTCGGTCTGGCGTTCAACGAAATGGTGCGCTCGGGTGAGCTCTCCGCACCCATCGTGATCGGCCGCGACCATCTGGATTCCGGCTCGGTTGCCAGCCCCAACCGCGAGACCGAAGCGATGCGCGACGGCTCCGACGCCGTGTCGGACTGGCCGCTGCTCAACGCTCTGCTCAATACCGCCAGCGGCGCGACGTGGGTGTCGCTGCACCACGGCGGTGGTGTCGGCATGGGTTTCTCGCAACATTCGGGCGTGGTGATCGTGTGCGACGGCACGGACGCCGCCGCCGCACGCATCGCCCGCGTACTGAACAACGACCCGGCGACGGGTGTCATGCGCCACGCCGACGCCGGCTACGACATCGCGATCAACTGCGCCCGCGAAAACGGCCTGAACCTGCCGATGCTGAATACCTCGAAGTGAACCTCACCATGTCGAATCAAAACAACGCCCCCCTGAATTCCCTGTTCATCACGCCCGGCACGCTCACGCTGGCACAACTGCGCGCAGTCTTCGAGCAGCCGACTAAAGTCACGCTCGACGAGAAGGCCTACGCGG
Source organism: Pandoraea sp. PE-S2R-1 (assembly GCF_002179865.1). Lineage (NCBI taxonomy): Bacteria > Pseudomonadati > Pseudomonadota > Betaproteobacteria > Burkholderiales > Burkholderiaceae > Pandoraea > Pandoraea sp. PE-S2R-1. The sequence continues at coordinate 389,049 of NZ_NGUR01000009.1, forward strand.
CCATCGATAAAAGCGTCGCCTGTGTAGAAGGCATCGTCGCCGAAGGCCGCACGGCCTACGGCATCAACACCGGCTTCGGGCTGCTGGCGCAAACGCGCATCGCCCACGAAGATCTGGAAAACCTGCAACGCTCGCTCGTGCTCTCGCACGCCGCCGGCGTGGGCGCCCCGATCGACGACGCGCTGGTGCGCCTGATCATGGTGCTCAAGATCAACAGTCTCGCCCGCGGCCTGTCCGGTATCCGCCGCAAGGTGATCGACGCGCTGGTCACGCTGGTCAACGCGGAGGTCTATCCGCGTATTCCGCTGAAAGGCTCGGTGGGGGCATCGGGCGATCTGGCGCCGCTCGCGCATATGTCGCTGCTGTTGCTGGGCGAAGGTCATGCGCGCTATCGCGGCCAATGGCTCGGCGCCCGCGAAGCACTGGCCGTCGCGGGGCTCGAACCGCTGACGCTGGCTGCCAAGGAAGGGCTCGCGCTGCTCAACGGCACGCAGGTCTCCACGGCTTATGCCCTGCGCGGCTTGTTCGAAGCGGAAGATATGTTCGCCGCCGCGAGCGTATGCGGTGCCTTGACGGTCGAAGCCATGCTCGGCTCGCGTGCCCCGTTCGACCCGCGTATTCACGCAGCGCGCGGCCAGCGCGGTCAGATCGATGCGGCCTCCACGTATCGCCATCTGCTCGGCGAAACCAGCGAAATCGGCCAGTCGCACGCCAACTGCGAGAAGGTGCAAGACCCCTACTCGCTGCGCTGCCAGCCCCAAGTCATGGGCGCGTGCCTGACGCAGATTCGCCAAGCCGCCGACGTGCTGGGCGTGGAAGCCAACGCGGTGTCGGATAATCCGCTGGTGTTCTGGGAACAGGGCGACGTCATCTCCGGCGGCAACTTCCACGCCGAACCGGTGGCCATGGCCGCCGATAATCTGGCGTTGGCACTGGCTGAGATTGGTGCCTTGAGCGAACGGCGCATTTCGCTGATGATGGACCAACATATGTCCCAGTTGCCGGCTTTTCTGGTCGCCAACGGCGGGGTCAACTCCGGTTTCATGATCGCGCAGGTCACCGCCGCCGCACTCGCATCGGAAAACAAGGCCTTGGCACATCCGGCCAGCGTTGATAGTCTCCCGACCTCGGCAAATCAGGAAGATCACGTTTCGATGGCCCCCAACGCCGGTAAGCGGCTTTGGGAGATGGCCGATAACGTCAAGGGCATCATCGCGATCGAATGGCTCAGCGCCTGTCAGGGCCTGGACTTCCGCGAAGGGGTGAAGACGACGCCGGTGCTCGAACGTGCCCGCGCCCTGTTGCGCACCGCAGTCCCGTTCTACGATAAGGACCGCTATTTCGCACCGGACATCGAAGGGGCAAGCGCGTTGATCGCGCAGCGCCACCTGACTGCCCTCGTGCCTTCCGGCACTCTGCCGAGCGCTTGATTCGCGTTTGATTCGCGCCCTGCCGGTGCGAAACGAACAGCGATTCGCGCACCGGCAACCCGCCTGATCGCGGGCTAATCGTCATACCGCCTGCCCCATGGGCGGGCCGGTTCATTGCGCAAATTACGCATATTCAGGAGACAGCTTGAAAAACCTGCAACGCAATCTGAGCGCGCGGCACATCCGCTTTCTGGCGCTCGGGTCGGCCATCGGCACCGGCCTGTTCTATGGCTCGGCCTCCGCCATTCAACTGGCCGGTCCGGCCGTCATCCTCGCCTACATCATCGGTGGCGCCGCCGTCTACATGGTCATGCGCGCGCTCGGTGAAATGGTCGTTCGCCAACCGGTATCGGGCTCGTTCGGCCGCTATGCCCGCGACAACCTCGGCCCCCTCGCCGGCTTTCTCACCGGATGGACCTACATCCTCGAGATGGTCATCGTGTGTCTGGCCGACGTGACGGCTTTCGGCATCTACATGGGCTTCTGGTTTCCCGACGTGCCGCAATGGATCTGGGTGCTCGGCATCGTGATGGTCATCTGCGGACTGAACCTGTGCAACGTGAAGGTGTACGGCGAAATGGAGTTCTGGCTGGCGTTGGTGAAGATTCTCGCCATCGTGGCCATGATCGTCGGCGGGGCCGTGATCCTGTTCACCGGCGTGCATATTCACAGCGAACATGCCCCGGCAGTGAGCAATCTCTGGTCGCATGGCGGCTTCCTGCCGAATGGCTGGGGTGGCCTGATGGCGTCGTTGGCGGTTGTGATGTTTGCCTATGGCGGCATTGAAATCATCGGCATCACCGGCGGCGAAGCGAAGAACCCCGAGAAGGTGATTCCGCGTGCCATCAACGCCGTGCCGCTGCGCATTCTGCTGTTCTACGTGCTGACGATGTGCGTGCTGATGGCCATCTTCCCGTGGACCGGCATCGGCAATCAGGGCAGCCCGTTCGTGCAGATCTTCTCGGGTCTGGGCATCAAGTCGGCGGCAGCGATCCTCAACGTGATCGTGATTTCGGCAGCCATCTCGGCCATCAACAGCAATATCTTCGGCGCGGGCCGCATGATGTTCGGCATGGCCGAGCACGGTCAGGCGCCGGCGGCATTCAGCGCAACGTCGCGCCACGGCGTGCCTTGGGTAACGGTGCTGGTGATGACCGGCGCGTTGCTTGGCGGCGTGGTGCTGAACTACCTGATTCCGGAAGGCGTGTTCCTGATCATCGCGTCGATCGCCACGTTCGCGACGGTCTGGGTCTGGCTGATGATTCTGCTCTCGCAGGTCGCCATGCGTCGTCGCTTGTCGGCCGATGAAGTCGCTGCGCTCAAGTTCAAGGTACCCCTGTGGCCGGTCGGCCCGGCGCTCGCCATCGCGTTCATGCTGTTTGTGATCGGCGTGCTGGGCTATATGGAAGACACGCGGGTGGCGTTGTATGTCGGCGCAGGCTGGATCGCGCTGATGTCGGCGGCCTACTGCTTCGGCGTCAAACCCAAGGCGTCGCGTGAAGCGCGCGACGACACCAGCCAAACGAGCCTCTCATGAAACGTATCCACTGGAAGCACTGCCATGTCGCCACGATGCGCGACGGCCGCTACCACGCGATCGAAGACGCCGTGATCGTCACGCACGGCAAGCAAATCGAATGGGTCGGCCCGCGCAGCGAGCGCTCCGCCACCGCAGCCGACGAATGTGTCGATCTGCAAGGCGCGTGGGTCACACCGGGGCTAATCGACTGTCATACGCATCTGGTGTTCGGCGGCAACCGCAGTCTCGAGTTCGAGCAGCGCCTGCAAGGCGTGAGTTACGCCGAGATTTCGGCAGCGGGCGGTGGTATCAAATACACCGTGCGGCACACACGCGATGCGACCGAAGACGCGTTGTTCGAGTCGGCGCGCAAGCGGCTTCTCACGTTGATGCGTGACGGCGTGACGACGGTCGAGATCAAATCCGGCTACGGACTCGATCTGAACAGCGAGCGCAAGATGCTGCGCGTGGCCAGACGCCTTGGCGAAGCGCTGCCGGTTACCGTCAAGACGACGTGTCTGGCCGCGCACGCCGTGCCGTCGGAGTTTGCCGGTAAGGCGGACGAGTATGTGAACTACGTCTGCGCCGAGATTCTGCCGACGCTTGCTGAAGAGCGGCTGGTCGATGCGGTCGATGCGTTCTGCGAGACGATTGCGTTCTCGCCCGCACAGGTCATGCGCGTGCTGCTGCGTGCGCAGAAGCTGAAGCTGCCCGTGAAACTGCACGCCGAGCAACTCTCGCCCCTGGGTGGTGCCAGCCTTGCGGCGGAGCTGGGTGCACTGTCGGCGGACCATCTCGAATACATGACGCCGGAAGACGCGGCTGCGATGGGCCGGGCCGGTACGGTGGCCGTGCTGCTGCCGGGCGCATTCCACATGCTTCAGGAATCGCGCCGGCCGCCGGTGCACCTGCTGCGCCAGCACGGTGTCGATATTGCCGTGGCCTCCGATCTGAATCCGGGCACCTCGCCTGCCCTGTCGCTACGTCTGATGATGAACATGGCGTGCACATTGTTCGGCCTGACGCCTGAAGAAGCGCTGGCAGGTGTGACACGCAACGCCGCCAAAGCCCTCGGCATGCTCGATACCCACGGCACGATCGAAATTGGAAAGACAGCCGACTTCGTCGCGTGGGAAATTGAACGGCCTGCCGAACTGGCGTACTGGCTTGGCGGCGAACTGCCCTGCCGGACCGTCCGCCACGGACAATGGCGCGACGTGTCCGTCGACGCATAACCCCTTCACGGTACCCGCTCCCATGCCCACTTCAGCGACAGCCCTCCCCGCGCAGACGGCGATGCCCACCGTCTGGCAAGGTCGTACCGACGCGAACGAGCGCGGCGACACCCGCCGGCTTTTCAACGTCGTGAAAGTGCTCGACGGCCCAGCACACTCGGCAGTGCCGGGCGCTCCCGTACTGCTCGGATTCGCATGCGACGCCGGCGTCAAACGCAATCAAGGGCGTGTGGGTGCGTCCGAAGGGCCGCAAGCCATTCGCCGTGCGCTCGCGAACCTCCCTGCCCACGACATCGCCCCGCTCTACGATGCTGGGGACGTGACCTGTGAAGGCGACGCGCTCGAAGCCGCGCAAGCCGCGCTCGCCATCGCTGTCCGCCGCCAGTTGGACGCCGGTGCAAGGCCTGTCGTGCTCGGCGGCGGTCATGAGATTGCATGGGGTACATGGCAGGGGCTGCGCGCACATCTCGACGCAAAAGGCGACCGCGGCCGGGTGCTGATTCTCAATCTCGATGCGCACTTCGATTTGCGAACCGCCCGGCCCGGCACGTCCGGGACCCCCTTCGATCAAATTGCACAAGCCAGTGAGGCAGCCGGATTGCCTTTTGACTACGTCTGCCTTGGCGTCAGCCGTCTGGGCAACACTGCGTCGCTATTTGCGCGTGCGAACGAGTTGGGGGTGACATACGCCGAAGACATTGAGATGCAGGACAGGCATCTGGACGCTCGTCTCGCGCAGATCGATGCGCTGATCGAGGAGGTATCGCACGTCTACCTCACGATCTGCCTGGACGTCCTGCCCGCGGCAGTCATGCCCGGTGTGTCGGCACCGGCTGTCTATGGTGTGCCCATCACTGTGGTCGAGGCGATTGCCACGCACGTGCGCCGTTCGGGCAAACTCCGCGTGGCCGATCTCGCGGAATACAACCCGCACTTCGATCCCCAAGGGTCAGGGGCCCGTGTCGCGGCCCGGCTCGCCTACCGTCTGCTTTGACCGGCAGATGTGAGCTGACTCGGCGCGTCTTACTTCGCGCAGGACAGGTCCCCTTCCTGACAGTGAAGCTGACCGTCGAGTCGCTTGGTCTGCGCCTGCGTCAGTTCATCGGCGCACGAGGCGTACATCGCTGCGTGAATGCTGCCGCCATCGGTCCCCATGGTCTCGAACGCACATTGGGCATCCCGCCACGCGAGCCATGCGCGCTGCGCGCTCAGGAGCTTGCTCTTGCCCGAAGGGCCGACCTTCTTGACCAGCGCGTTGTACGTCTCGTTGAGCTTCTTGTCAGACGCAGCAAGCGACTTGCCCGCGCAAGCGTTCATGGTGGTCTGATCCTGCGGGTTGTCGCAGGGATCGGCAGCCCACGCGGAGGCGCTCGTCAGGCCGGTCAACATCAGCGCCGCCGCGCCGCTCATCCAAATCTTTTTCATGGGTTCTCCGGAACTGTCATGGGCCATGTGCCCGAATAGCAAAGCTTACAGCCTCGCGGGCTGCGGACCGTCAAGCCGGTAGCCCGAGGCATACACGGCGCGCAGTGCCACCGGGCCGCCTCCCGAAAGCCCGAGCTTGCGGCGTATCTGGTTGATATAGCGCGTCAGCGCACCCGGCTCTCGGGCCTGTGCGGCTTCCCCCCAGATCTTTTCGGAGATGCGCGGGCGGCTCAGCACCGACCCCGGATGCGAGAAGAACAGCCATGCTGTCGCGAACTCGCGGGTGGTCAGGTGAATCGGACAACCTTCGCGAGTGCAGCGGCAGTTCAGCTTATCCAGCCGGTAGCCGCCGTATTCGATGACGGTCGCCTCCAGCTCCGACGTGCGCCGCCGCGCCACGCAGCGATACGCCCGCGCCTGCAACTCGTCTAGCGATAGCGCACCCGCGACGATGTCGTCGCCGCCGCAAGCCAGCGCATCGCGCATGGCAGCCGCACTCAGATAGTGGCCGGTGACGAGAATGGGGAGATCGTGGCGCGCGTGGCAGGTGCGCCACGTCGCGAGAAACGCGATGGCCTCGGCGTCCGTATCGGCATCGATGACCACCAGATCGGCATTGGCGCGCACCGAGAGATAACGGATCAGCTCGACCCGATTGTCGAAATCGATGACCCGGCAATTGCCTGAGCCTTGTTCAAGTGCAGAGAAGACGGCGCGAAGCGCTTTGCTGCGAGACAGAAGCACGATGACCATGCCGGGGCCTTTCGAGGGAAACAGCGGCGAGTCTGCCTCAGGCCCTCGGACACGCCGAAAATCTCAACAGCGCGTCATATTACGTCCTCTTACACGCACCATTGGGGTGCCCTGCAACGCCGAAACCAGTGCACATCCCCCACGTTGATGACGCTCAGGCGTTGATCGTCTCCGAGGGCGATTCGTCGAACTGCTTGCGATAGCTCTTGACCAGCGCCGAGCGGCTCGTCACCCCCCAACGATTTGCCGTACCCAGTACGGACCCCATGACGCGTGCGTCGTCCATCAGTTCATTACGAATGCCTTCGAGACGCAGTTTGCGAATGAGTGCGCCCGGCGACATGCCCAGCGAGCGCTTGAACACCATTTGCAGTGCACGCTCCGTCACGTTGACCTGTGCCGCGACTTCACGCGTGGTGAGTTCGCTGTGCGCAATGTGCTCGATGATGTAGCGATAGGCCTTGCGATATTTGGCCGGCAAGCGCGTGGCGATATCGTCGCCGCGTGCCATCTGTGCCGCATCCGCCTGCGGGTCGAGACTGCGCGTCGGGGCGATCTGCGAACGCAGGCAGAACAGCGCCTGCAACGAGTAGCTGGTGTACAGCGAAATGCCCTGATGGATCTGGCCGCGTTGGAACGCCAGCTTTGCGCTCACGTACAGCCATTCGAGATCGGAGTGCCGCGCGGCATGATGCACGTCGCGGGCGCCGATGGCATCGAAGAGCCGCACCGCGACGTCGGCCTGCCCGCCCGCCAATGCCGCGAGCACGGCGTTCAGCCTCAGATTCATCAGCACCTGCGGGCTGCCGCACGCACGTAAGCCGTCGATCAAGTCGTTCAATGCACCTGCATGGACACGGGCGCCATCCGACAACTCGCCCAGATGGCGCATATAGGTGCGATACCGGCACACCAGCACCCCGTCGGTGGCCGAGCTGGCGTCTGCCGCCGCGACACGATTGCCAAACACATCGAGCCCATCGGTGGCTTCGCATTGATGCGTAGCGCCCGGCGCAGACTCTGCACTCAGCCACGCGGATTGCCAGAACACATGATCGGACAATGCCGACGAGCGGCGAATGCGCGAATGCAGCGTGATGTCCGAAAGCAATAGCGAAACGATGCTTTCCCAGATCGGATGAAGCGCATTAAGAAGCTCATTAACCGACCGGTCGGCTTGCAATAGCACTTGCATGGCCGCATGCGGCCGCCCCAGCCGATAGTCGACGATAGCCAGCCCCACACGCGCCTCAATTTCCTGCGCAGCATCGCTCGCGCGATCACGAATAATGCTGATGAAGCAGTTGCGCGCCACGGCAAACCGGTCGCGCAGCAACGCCTGCCAACCCGCATTGCGCGCCGACATCAGGCGCAGCGCATCGCCACCGGCGCGGCAACCGCGCTGCGCTCTCGCATAGCTCTGCTCGGCTTCTTCCTCAAGTTCGCGCAGCACCTGAACGTCGGCCAGCGCGCCGAGATTGGCACCTTGCACGTCTTGCCAGTGCTTTTCGTTCTGGTCGGCAGCGCCGCAAATGGCCGCATAGGCACGCGGCCAATCGCCGGCGAGCAAGGCATCGGCGCAGCGTGGCATAGCGTTACGCATACGCGCACTGGCGATCAATGCGAAGTAGATCCGTGCGTTCATGAGGTTCGCTTTTCGGGGGGAGTGGCAGGTAACTCAAGGTAGAACGCCATACCCTGCTGAATTCTCAACAACCTGATGCGAAATCCTCACTTTTCATATCGCCGGTTCAGGTGTTTATGTAGGGAGCGCTGCAAGACAGCACGGTGACTCGAAGCATGTAAGAACGTATTTAAGACGGGTAATTGGAGATTCCGGTGAAGTTTGCAATTCTGACGAGAGACGTCGCGCTTTACGAAGCCATTCGCACCAGCCTGAACACGGACGGGTCCTGTCAGCACTTCGACGACGCCGCGCAGTACGCGATTGCCGCGACGCGCATCGGTTACTCGGCGGTCCTCATCGACGCCGCGCTCGGCCCTTATGAAATGCAGGGCGTGCTGGCCCGTCGCCGGGGTGCGCGGGGTGACGGGGCACCGGTCATCTGCTTCGGCACGCCGGCATGGATGCTCGACTTCGCGTTTCGCTCAGGCTGCGACGACGTCGTGATGTATCCGGTCGATGTGGGCGAACTTAGCGTCCGGCTGTCGCTCGCCATGCAACGCCGCGCGACGTCAACCGCAGCGCGCAGCAACGAGATTCTGGAAGTGGGTGCCTATGTCGTCGATCGTGGCCGCGACACCGTGGCGATTCACGGTCTCGACGTACCGCTGACTGCACGCGAGTTCGCCGTGGCATGGCTGATCTTCAGCCAACCGGAGATGCGCATCAGCCGGCAGCAGATTGCCGAAGCCATCTGGGGAAGCGACGAAAAGGTAGCGGCCCGCAGTATCGAACAGCACGTCTACAAGCTGCGCAACCGGCTGGGTCTGCGCGGCGATCATGGCTTGACGCTGCGCACGGTCTACGGTGGCGGCTACACGCTGGAGCGTCAGGGCAATCGCCATACCTCGCATGTGTCGCGCCCACCGAGTGCCATCGGCACATCGCCATAACCAGGTCGCCGACCGGATGAATCCTCGGACTGCGATCGTGTCGGGCGTCCGTCACTACACATGGTCGTCGCGGCATTGCTGACCGAGGGCGTCAGCAGCAGCGATGACAACGAGGAAGAGGATGGCTCGTCGGCCAAGAAGCGCGCACCGGCGAACGACAACAATACGGCACACGCTGTAGCAGCGGCGGCAAACGTGCCGGCCGACCACCACACCAGCGGTCGCGCACGGGGAGCGGCGAAATGGACCACGCCCGGCATGGCACCCGCCGCGAGTTCGCCGCCGAAAATACGAGTGGCATGCGTGCGCACGAAACTGGCGTCGTTGGCGCTGGACGCTTTGCGCAGCAACCCATGCGTCGTGCGTCCCCGTGTCAGCGCCAGCACACTCGCCTTGAGCCCCGGTGGCACGGGGGGAGCCACGAGATCGTCGAACGCCTCGCGATACGGCAACGCCGAGGCCCGCAACGCCGCCACGCGCGCGCCCATGTCCTTCGAGCGGGCAATCGCGGCTTCGACCTGTAGACGTGCATCGTCGGACAAGGCCCCTTCTACATAGGACAGGAGCGTCTGGTCGTTGATCACCATTATTTGGATGTCTCTGCCAGCGCCGGCCGCAAGCGACGCGGCGCAATGCCGAACTGCACACCAATGGCCTGACGCGCCGCCGACAGGCGGCCGGTCACCGTCGCCACGGGCACATCGAGAATCTGGGCAGCTTCGCGATAACTGAACCCTTCGACTGCCACGAGCAGCAGCGCAATGCGCTGGGTCTGCGGCAAGCGCTCCACCGCGTCGACAATCTGCTGATGGCTGGCGTGCTCGTCGGGCAGTCCCGACACGCCATCGGCCACGTTCTCGAGCATCTCGTCGTCCCACGCCACGCCGCTGCGGCTGCGCACGTTGCGGGCACGTAATTCGTTGACCCACAATGAGTGGACGATCGAATACAGCCAGTTCAGCGGCGCACTGTCCGGACGCAAGTGGGCATCGGCCCGCTCCAGCGCCCGCACGCAGGCGCGTTGGACGAGGTCTTCCGCATCGTGCCGGTCGCCCGTCAGACGCAAAGCGAACGTCCAGAGTTTGGGCAGCATCGGGGGTAAAAGGCTCGCGAAACTCGTGTCGCGTTCGAAGTCCAGCATCGTCATCACCAAGCGCTCGTGCAGCATGCACGGCACCGATTATTCCCGTGCGCGCGTAAAGGAAATAATAAGATTCCCTCAACAGGCGCCCTCGCCAGATTCACCTGACGTCCCGCGTCCCTGCCCTCGCCCCCATCTGCGAACGCGTTCGTTCCGCACATCAACACCCTCAGCCCTGCCCCTAAGCGATTTCCCCTACCCGGATTCTCACGGCCTAATACAAAGTATTAGTTTTACTTAATTCGTTTTTGTTTTTAGGGCCTGAATCCCTACAATCCACAGAAATTCTTATATCGATGCATCGCTGCGCACCGGAAAACGCCCTCTCGCGCCACCGGCACGCACCGCCCGACCGGAGACAGGTTGATGAAAAAGCGTGCAGACCTCGACGTCAGATCGTTGCGGATCTTTGAAGCCGTCGCGTCGGCCGGCAGCCTCTCGGGCGCCGCCGATACGCTGGGCGTCACGCAATCGGCCATCTCGCAGGCCATCGCCCAGATCGAACAAACCGTGGGTACGCGAGTGCTCGACCGGTCGCGCCGTCCGCTCAAGCTCACGCCGGCCGGTCTGGCGCTCTCGCGTCATGCCCGCCAGATCGTCGACGACATGGACCGCCTCATCGCGCAGGTGCAAGACGCCGATGTCGCCAGCCGTGCCGCCGTGCGCGTGGGCATGATCGACTCGTTTGCCGCCACCGTCGGCCCGTCGATCGTGCGGCAGATGTCGGGCAGCACCAGCGAACTGCTGCTCTGGTCCGGGCTGGCCAACGGACACGCGCAAGCGCTGCTCGCCCGCCAGCTCGACCTGATCGTCACCAGCGACCCCATGCACGACATGGAGCGGCTGGTACGCCGCCCGATCTTCACCGAACCGTTCATCGTCGTGGTGCCCAAGGCACGCGAGGCCGAGCTTGCGCAGGCCGATCTGAGCGAACTGATTCGCACCCTGCCGCTGATCCGGTTCTCGGGACGCTCGCACTTTGGTGCCGTCATCGAGCGCCATCTGCGCCGCACGGGTCACTCGCCGCGTATGCATCTGGAGATCGACACATCCGACGTGGTCATGTCGATGGTTGCCGCCGATCTGGGCTTCACGATCGCCACGCCGCTGTGTCTGTTGCAGGGACGCGCGTCGCTCTCTCAAGTGGCCGCACTGCCGCTGCCCGGCCCAGCGCTGTCGCGCACGATTTATCAGGTCTCTCGCGAAGGCGAAGTCTCGGAGATGGCCTCGCAGTGCTTTCTTGCCGGGCGTCTCGCGCTGGCGCAAGAGGCATTCCCCGAGTTGCAACGCCTCATGCCATGGCTGGGCGAGCGGCTCGCCTTGTGCTGATTTCCCCTTACGTTCCTCCCCCATCGCCCGCTAATCCCATACCGCCATCACCGCAACACCCGCGCGCATCGTTCACCGCGAAATAACACATATCCAACAGGAGACACGCATGAACCCGTCACGACGCAAGTTTCTTCACACCAGCGCCGCCATGTCAGCCGTTGCCGCCACCGCCGGCCTGACCGTGCCCGGTATCGGCCGCGCGGCCGACGCCGCCACCGTCCAGTACGGCGGCTCGGCATGGCTTGGTCACTACCCTGCCTATCTCGCGATGAAGTCGGGCGCACTGACCGCCGCCGGTATCGATCAGCAATGGCAGTCGTTCGGTACGTCGTCGGCGCGCATGAGCGCGGTGCTCTCCGGCGGCATCGACATTGCCTGCACGGGCATCGTCTCGGCACTGGCGCTGATGGCGCGTGGCTCGAAGCACTTCTCGATCGTGGCCGTGCCGGAAAGCTTTGGCCGCGTCGAAGGTCTGTTCGTGCGCGAGGGCGTGAATTCGCTGCAAGACCTCAAGGGCAAGAAGCTGGGCGTGACCTTCGCGTCGAGCGCGCATCTGCTGGTGCTCGACCTGCTGGGCAACGCGGGGTTGTCGAACGACGTGACGGTGCTGAACGTGCCCGCCCCGGAAATTCCCGGCGCCATCCAGTCGGGCCAGATCGATGCCGCCGCCGCGTGGACGCCGCAGTTCAACCGCATTCGCGCCATGTCGGGAATGAAGCTGCTTGCCGACGACACGCAGTTCTCGCTCTACAAGCGCTACAACGTCACGCCCGGTCCGGACGTGCTGATCGTGCGCAATGCGTGGGCCGAGAAGAACGGCGATGTGGTGCGCAAGTACCTCAAGGTCTACTTCGACGCCTGCCAGACGCTGCGCGACAAACCGGATGAGGCCGCCCGTTCGCTGATCGGCTTGACCGGCATGTCGGCGCTCGACCAGATCGAAACGATCAAGGGCGCGGAGTGGTACACCCTCGCGCAGCAAACGCAGTTGCTCAAGTCACCGGGCAGCTATGTCGACGGGCTTCAGCGTCTGGCGGAAATGCTCGTGACGTACAAGCAGATCGACAAGGCGCCGGCCGTGCGCCAGTGGATCAACACGTCGTATCTGTAAGCCCTGCGGCTGTGCCGTCGCGCCGGTGTTCGTGAGCCTCACGAGGCCGGCGCAAGTTCGAGGAGTCTGATTGTGAATCATCGTCAACCGTCCCGCGCCACGTTGCTCGGCGTGGGGTTTGCGTCCATCGTGGTGTTCCTGCTGGTCTGGGAACTCGCCTGCCGCACCGGGGCCATCGATCCCCTGTTCCTGCCGCCCCCGTCCGCTGTCGGCGAACGCATCATGGCCATGCTCAGCGACGGCACCCTCGTCGCCAACGTGCTCGCCTCCACGCGTCGCGTGATGACCGGCTTTATCGCCGCCACCCTCGTCGCCATTCCGCTGGGCATCATTCTCGGCACGTCGACGTACGCACGCGCCGCGTTCGATCCGATCCTGTCGTTCCTGCGCCCGCTGCCGTCGATGAGCTGGATTCCGCTCTCGCTGCTGTGGTTCGGTATCTCGGAGACGCAGAAGTACAGCATCGTGTTCATGGGCACGTTCGCCCCGGCGCTGGTCTACGTGATTGAAGCGACGCGCAACGTCGACCCGCTGCTGATTCGTGCGGCCCGCAATCTGGGCGCGGGAAACTGGCAAGTCATGCGTGAAGTGATTCTGCCCGCGAGCCTGCCGCAGATTCTCTCGGGCATGAAGATCATTCTCGGCCTGTCGTGGACGTGCGTGATCTCCGCCGAACTCGTCGCCGCGCGCGAAGGGCTGGGCTTTCTCATCATGAACGGCAAGGAGTTCTTCCAGACGGAAGTCGTCGTGCTCGGCATGGTGATGATCAGTGTCACCGTGTTGGTGACGGACGTGGTGTTTCGCGCCATCGAGCGCAAAGTGTTGAGGTGGCAGGCATGAACGATCGCATCGATTCGAAGGTTTCTCCGTCCCCGTCCCCATCCTCGCCCGCCATCGATCAAGGGCAGACGATGATCGCCATCGAAGGGATCTCCAAGCGCTATGGCGACTTTCAGGCGCTGGAGCGGGTGGACATGAACATTGCACGCGGCGAGTTCGTGGTGCTGCTCGGTGCCTCGGGTTGCGGCAAGTCGACACTGCTCAACCTGATCACCGGTTTCGACGAACCGACCACCGGGCGCATCGTCGTCGCCGGGCGTGAGGTCAAGGGCATCGATCCGCACTGCGGCATGGTCTTTCAGCAATACGCCCTGTTCCCGTGGCTCAGCGTGCTGGACAACGTGGCGTTCGGCCTGAAGATGAAGGGCATCGACAAGGCCACGCGCTATGCCACCGCGCGTCGCTATATCGAAATGGTCGGCCTCACCGGCTTTGAAGATCGTTACCCCAAGGCGCTGTCTGGCGGCATGCGCCAGCGTGTGTCGATTGCCCGCGTGCTCGCCAACGACCCCGACGTGATTCTGCTCGACGAGCCGTTTGCCGCGCTCGACGCGATGACGCGTCAGGTGTTGCAGGAAGAGCTGTTGCAGATCTATCAGAAGAGCGGCAAGACCATCGTGTTCATCACGCACTCGATCGACGAAGCGCTGATGCTCTCGACGCGCATGGTCATCATGAGCGCACGCCCCGGGCGTGTGGCTTGCGATCTGCCCAATGACCTGCCGATGCCGCGCAACGCGCAGGTGCAGCTTTCGCCCCGTTACAACGAACTCAAATCACAAATCTGGAACACCGTGCAAACGGAGGTCATGCGCAGTCTGGAGAGTCGCGCCGCCTAGGCGGCCTACCCTCACAGGCCTATCCGGCCAATCCTGCCAGTCTGGCCTGCCGCGAGAATCCCCATGCATGCCCGCATACGTATAGTCATGTCTAATCAAGTCAACGCCTCCCGATCCGCTCGCAGCAGCTTTCCCGCCTATCAGGCGGGTGCCGGCTGGAATGCTCTGCTTCCCGCCCGTGTCCCGCGCACGCAACCGCCCGTCGGGCGCAGTTTTGACGTCATCGTCATCGGCGCCGGGTTCACCGGTCTGGCTGCCGCCCGGCGCGTGGCCGAACTGCGGCCCGAGGCCAGCGTGCTGGTAATCGACGCCACCACGGCCGGCAACGGTTCGTCCGGGCGCAACTCGGGCTTTCTCATCAACCTGCCGCACAACACCGGCATGGGCGGCCACGGCAGCCCGGTGCAGGTGGCGCGCAAGCAGATCCGGCTTTACGACATCGGGTTGAAGTGGTTGCACGAGTTGATCACCACGCACGGCATTGATTGCGGCTGGAACCCGGTCGGCAAATATCACGCGGCAGCGACGCCCGACGGCGAGCAACGTCTGCGCGACACGCTGGCGCAGTATCGCGAGTGGGGCGTGTCGTTTCGCGAACTCTCTCGCGACGCACTGCAAAGCGAGATCGGCACCGACTATTACGGCTACGGCTATCACTCCGAGAACAATGTGTTCGTGCAGCCTGCGGCGCTGGTGCGCGGGCTGGCCGACACCTTGCCCGCGAATGTGCGTCTGTGGGAGAACGAGCCGGTGGTGGCACTCGACGGCAACGGGCCGTTCACGGTCACCACAGCAACGACCCAGTTGAGCGCGGGACAGGTGATCGTGGCTAACAACGGCTTTGCGCGAAAGCTGGGCTTGGCGCGCGACCGTGTCTTCACCATCTACACCTATGCCGCGATGACCCCGGCGCTGGCGGCGGACGAACTGGCAAAGCTCGGTCCGGCGCAGGAATGGGGCGTGATTCCGGCCAATCGTCTGGGCACGACCTTGCGCAAAACGCTCGGCGGCCGCTTCGTTGTACGCAGTGCCTATTCGTACGAGAAGGAACGGCCGATGGCCGATATAACGGCCATGCTGACCGACGCCTACCGTCGGCGCTATCCGCAGATGGCTTCACACAAATTCGAACACGTGTGGGGCGGCGTGACAGCGCTCACCCGCAACGGTGCGCTGTACTTCGGCGAAGTGCGCAAGGGGTTGTTCACGTCGCTGGGTTGCAATGGCGCGGGCGTGCTCAAGGGCAGCATGTTCGGCAAGCTGCTGGGGGAGATGGCATGCGGACACCAATCGCCTGAGCTTGCCGACGCGTTGGGGTTCGAGCGTCCCTCGTGGCTGCCGCCCGAGCCGATCCGGCGCGTGGCGATTGTCTCGGCGATCCAGTATCAGAAGCATCGCGCCGGGCTGGAGCGGTAATCGAGCATTGGCGTTCGGCGGTTGCCCGAACGGGGCAACCGCCGGGCCTGCGCGACCTCCAGGCCGCGGTGAGCGTTACGCCACTTATAAAACGTTGCGTCCGAAACGTTGCGTTTCCGCAAAGATTGGCGACCGTCTCGCCTGCGCCACTTTTAGCGCAACATTAATTTTCATCCCGTCAAATTACGACCCTTTTACAACACTACTTTTCCCATATGGCTACCACCATATTTCCAGCCAAATCATTGCAATTACAAAGGCAAATTTCACAAGATAGATCAAAACCACGATATAGCGTTGACTCAATCAACCGGGCTCCAGTAGCCTGAGTTCGCCGGATCCATTTAAGGCAATACGCTTCTGGTGCGATTTGGCGGTCGCCGCTGTCGACATTGATGGCGGATCATGGTTTTATTCTATGAGGTGATTTATGAATGGAATTATTTCCCTTGACACTCTGCGTTCGGCCCTAGCCCAAAAAGAAGTTCTTCAGAAGATCTTCGAATACGGCAGCATGTCTGACTGTGATTTCCCCTCGTGCGCGTATCACCCGCCCCAATAATTTAGAAAATAAAGGCTGCCAAATTGGCAGCCTTTTACTTTTTTCATCTCAAAGGGATCTATGGCGATCAATAAAAATGTTCGAGAATTTCCCTCGGCATCTCTTACGAATCATCTTCATGCCAAGCTAGCGCATCTACCTGATATTGAGCAGAACATTCGCATTGATGAATGCTTGAAATTTTTATTTCTCGCATCAATTCGGATGAAAAATCATAAAACCACATATGCTATCGTCAGTAAATCTATTGACGAAGTATGGCATGAATGTATTCTTCAAACTCAAGACTACGCGCTTTTATGTGAACGTCTTCCGGGGAAATCCTTTATCCATCACAGCTCATCGCCGGGCGGGTACCCGGACCACGTAATGAACTACGGAGCGGATGCCGCGGCGGATGAGCAAGTGTGGTGGCTCAAATACTACTATCTCCACTTTGGCGAGCAGACGGCCGCGTCGGCCAAGCACTGGATCGGGGTGGCATTTCTGATGGATACGTTTGACCTGTCAATTGACGACATCAATCGCGTCGCCAGCGGGGAAGTAGTTCAGAAATCGGGGATCCCGTGAGGCATATCTGCCTTGGGCCGTTCGCTGTTCATCCCGATCGTCCCGATCATCTGGGAGTGGGTTCATCCATACGGCGATGGACCGTTACAAGACTCAGTCATGTGTATGGGGCAGACATTGTCTTGGTCGGACGCGTGCATCTCCGGGAGCTTCATGACTTGCTCAGCGCCTGCACTAGCGTGTTGCCAAAAAGCGTGAGCGATACCCCGACGAGCATCACCGCTGCGCCCGCGAGCTTGATCGCCGACACCTGACGCGTTACCACGCCGATGAGTCCGAAGTGGTCGATGGCGAGCGACGACAACAACTGTCCGGCGATGACGAGCGCCAGCATGTTCGCCAGCCCGATGCGGGGCGCGAGCAGCACGGTGCAGAAGATCGCCCCCGCACCCAACAGCCCGCCAGCGAAACGCCACACGGGTTGCGACGGCACGCTCGCAATGGCAGCGGCAAGGCCGCCTTTGCCAATCGCAATCGCGGCCAGCGCCACCGTGCCGATGGCAAACGAGACGAGCCCCGCTGCTACCACGTTGCCGCCAAGCCCGCCGGCAAGCTGGCTGTTGACGGCTGCCTGCACGGAAATGGCCGAGCCCGCAGCAAACGCCAGAAGAAACAGAATGAGGTTCATAGTCGCTGACTCGTTTGCCTGACGCTCATGCCTGCACCAGTTGCGGCGGCGTATCGGCAAAGATGTCCGGCGCGTAACCGACGCGTGCGAACAAGTGCGTGCGCGACGCTTCCGTCGCGTGCTTGAGCGCCTGCATGTCGAGTCCCAGCAGCTTGCCGCCCGACTTGCGAATCCGGCCACCAACGATGACTGTGTCGACGTTGCTGCGCTCCGCCGCGTGAACGATGGTCCCGATGGCGTTGTTCGACGGATAGAGATTGATGTCGTCGGTGCGAATCAGGACAAGGTCCGCCTGCTTGCCCGGAGCGAGTGAGCCGGTCGCGTGCGACAGTCCGGCGACGCGGGCGCCGTTGATGGTGGCGGTCTCCAGAATGCTGCGCACCGACACGGGGGCCGGCGCCGAGGCATCGCCTTGATATCGACGGTGCTGCGCCAAGCCGCGCTGCATGACATAGGCGGCACGCATTTCACCGAACATGTCGCCACCGTACGACGCCTCGACGTCGATGCTGATGGCGGGCGCGATGCCGTGATCGACGGCGCGCTGATAGACCGTCAGCCCTTCCTCAAGACCGTACTGTGCGTCGGAGCGCGGGCAGACGTTCACGTTCACACCGGTCTCGCGCAAGATTTCCCATTCTTCGTCGGTCAGCCCGGTGCAGTGGTTGAAGATGTTGTCCGGCCCGAGCAGACCTTCGTCACGCAACTCCGGCAGCAACTTGCCCATGTCCGCCCCCAGAAACTCGGTGACGATGCGCAAGCCCAGACGGCGCGCTTCGGCCCATGTGTCGCGATCCCATTGCGACATCATCGCCATGGTGACCAGCGCGTTGTCGTCTTCGAAGCGCTCCTGCTTGAGTCGTGCAAGGTCCTGCGGCCAGTGTTGCGCCCATGCGCCGGCCAACGGTTTGCCCGGGGCATAGACGGCGCGAATGCCCGCATCCTGAAGCGCGTCGATGGACGCATCGGAATGCGCCGGGCTGCGCGCGTTGTGCGAGTTGTCGACGAGTGTCGTGATGCCTGCATCCAGTGCGCCGAGCGCCGTCAGGAGATTGCCGACGTACATGTCTTCCGGGCGGTAATGCGTCGCCACGGAGAAATGGGTCGAGCGCAGATAGTCGAGCAGCGTCGGTGAGTTCGGATCGAGACGACGCAACTGGCCTTCCCACGCATGGCGGTGCGAGTCGACGAAACCCGGCATCGCGATCATGTTCGACGCGTCGATGACCTCGGCGCCCTCGACCACCTCCCCGCTCAAGTCGGCCCCGATGGCGGCGATGCGTTCGCCTTCGATCAACACATCGCCGCGCGCCAGATCGCCCACGGCGGCATCCATGCTGACGATGGCGGCTCCCTTGATCAGAAGGCGTTTACCGGCAGCGACCGGCGCGAGCGGTGCCACGATGTGACGCAAGACATCCCACGACGTCGAAGGGTACGAATTGGCTGACATTATTCTTCCTGAGCGAATAATCGGCACGAGAGCGATTTCATCGTCAGGCGGTGGCACCCTGTGTGACTGGTGGCGGCCTGCCGGAAGCGAAACCCTGTCTTGCCTTTGAAGGAGGGCGCCACCGGGAATCGGACGGCGGCCCGTGATGGCGACAGGGTTCAATGTAAAGACCGGCGTGTGGCGCGACAATCACCTATACTTTTCATACTTTGTGAAGCTAGGAATACATAATGCGAGGCAGCGAATTTGCGGACATCCGGGCGTTTGTGACGGTCGCCGAGCAAGGCGCGTTTGCTCGGGCGGCGAATGCGCTGGCCGTCTCGCCGTCGGCGCTCAGTCAGACGATCCGGTCATTGGAGGAGCGTCTGGGCGTGCGTCTCTTCAACCGGACAACCCGCAGCATCAGCCTCACGGAGGCGGGCAACGCCTTGTTCGAGCGCATGCAACCGTTGCTGGCCGAGTTCAACGCTGCGCTCGACGAGGTGAATCACTATCGCGACAGCCCGGCGGGCACGCTCAAGGTCTGCGCGCCGCAAATGGCCATCATCCATTTGCTTCAGCCGATGCTCGGCGTGTTTCAGGAGAAGTACCCCGACGTCGTGCTCGATCTGACCAGCGACGAGAGCCTCGGCGACATCGTTGCGCGCGGCTTCGACGCGGGGATTCGACTCGGCCGGCACGTGGATCAGGACATGGTCGCGGTGCGCGTTGGCCCGGACCTGCGGCAAATCGCCGTCGCCTCACCCGAGTATCTGAGCAAGCATGGCCGCCCGGAAACGCCGCAAGACCTGCACCGGCACAAGTGCATCAACTGGCGTCGCGCAGGTCAGAGCGGTGTGTACAACTGGGAATTTGCGAAGGACGGGCAATGGTTCGACATTTCCGTCAAAGGCACGCTAATCGTTAACGACTGCGCGGTCGCCCTGCAAGCGGCGCTCGACGGTCTTGGCGTGACCGTCTGGACCGAAGACTGGATGAAACCGCATTTGCAGTCGGGCCGGTTGGTGCCGCTGCTTGAGGCGTGGTCGCCGCTGACGCCGGGCTTCTATCTCTATCACCCGAGCCGCGTGCGCATGCCGGCGGCACTGCGCGCATTCATCGATGTCGCGAAGACGGTGTCGATGGAAATGGCGCAGGCCAACCGGGCGCCGGTCGCCACCCCCTGAAGGCTTCGCGACCGGATCGCTTATAGCGACATCAGGAATCGCAACAGATCGGCGCGTGCCTGCGGCAACATGGCGCGAAACCGCTCTCGTGCGACCTGCCCTTCGCCGCCGTGCCACAAGATGGCTTCCTGCACCGTACGGGCGCGGCCATCGTGCAAATAGGTCGCGTCGGGATTCACCAGCGCCGCCAATCCCAGTCCCCACAACGGCGGCGTGCGCCAGTCACGCGGCCCGGCGAGAAAGTCCGGACGGCCATCTGCCAGCCCCGGCCCCATGTCGTGCAACAGCAGGTCGGTGTAAGGCGATATCTCGCGATTGGCCATGGCAGCCAACGGCGGGAACGCCCCCGTGCGCACGCTGGGCGTGTGGCATGCGGCGCATCCGTTCTGCGCGAAGAGCCGCTCGCCGCGCTTGACCTGCACGTCATCGATATCGCGACGCGGTGGCACTTCCAACGTGCGCTGGAAGTATTCGATGGCGTCGAGTTGCGTGGCGGTCAGATCGGACTGGCCATCGGTCGGGGCCGCACGGCACGCGGTCTGCACTGCGGGACAAGTCTTCTCGGGAAACAGTGGCGACGTAATGCCCAGATCGCCGACGAAGGCGCTTGCGATCTGTTGACGTATCGACGGCTGATTGGCCTTCCAGCCGAAACGCCCGACGACCAGCCGCTTGGCGGCCACGTCCCACACGCGATTGACGCGCCCACGCACGCTATCCGGCAAACGGCGAGCGGCCAAGGCGTGCAGTGTCGCGTCGTCGATGGCTTCAAGCCAGCCGAGTCCGTAGACCGGAGAACCCACCCGCGCCGATGTCATCGTGCCGTGCCCGAGCGGTCCGAACGCCAGATCGCTGAACACGAGTTGCGGCACGCGCAGGCGAACCGTTTCTCCGCCAGCCAGCCGCTCGATCCGCTCTGTGTAGCGCACGCGCACCTGCCCTTCTGCGGGTACGCCCGGAATGGCCTTGTCGCCGAGTTGATCGCCGTAGTTTGGATGCTCGCGCGGGGCGCCCGTCGGCGTACTGCCCGGCACGCTCAAACGTACGAGCAGGCCACGAGGCGCTTCGTCCGGGCCAAGCGGCGCGTTGCCGCGTCCGAACTTCACGTGACACGCGATGCACGATATCTGGTTGTAGACCGGACCGAGTCCGGCAATACGTCGGTCGGCTGACGGATATACCACCCAACTCTGCCGGAACTGCGAACGCCCTTCGGCAAATTGCGCGAGTGACGCGTCGTCGTCCACCACGGACGCCATCGGCATGCCGAACGCTTCGCGTGTCACGGGTGCCGCCGTGGGCGCTGTGATGGGCGCGGCAACGGATTGCGACGCGGCATCGAGCGGCGTCAGACTGCCTGCAACGCCCGTCACACTCACCATGCTCGCCACAATTGCCGACAGACGTCCTCGCCACCGGCGTTGCCCTGCCTGCGCTACTTGCCTGAACATACTGCCCCGTCGGCGAGCCATTCACGCACGTGTGCCGTGCGAGCGTTCAATGCCTGCGACCAAGTCGCCTCCAGCGCACTGGCCTTCGTCTGTGCAGCGGGGTCTTGGCGTCTACGGTCGAACGTTGATCGCAGCGCCGGATCGGCGGCCGTGCTGGCGTCGATCGGCGGCTGCGTCAGCAACGCGCGCGCCTTCTCGAGACACACGGCATCGACGCCCGCCACCGGCTTCACGGTACCGTTGCCTTCCGTGCCGGCGAGTTGATGCCAGCGTGTCCAGAGTTCGGTCAGTTCGGCCTTGCGACGCGTGAGGAATACGTCGAACAGCGCGTTGTCGAGTGAATAGCGCGCGAGGCCCAGCGTCTCCTCATACGTCACGCCTGCTGTGGCCGCGTTGGCGGCAAACGGGTCGTACGTCCCCTTCGGGGCATCGCGATACACGCTCGGGCGTACCGGGAGCTTGCGCACGTCCGGTGCGAACAGCAGCCGTTGCCCGGCGTCGGATAGCACGAAGCTGACAAACGTGCGCGCCGCGCCGAGGTGCGGCGTATCTCGAAGAATGCCGATGTGCGCCGGCGAATAGCCCGTGCCCGGCGGGTACACAAAGGTCAGCGGCGCACCATTCGCAATGGCGGAACTCGCGAAAAAGTCGATGGTGACCGCTACCGAAATCGGCGTACGCATGCCATGCGACAAGCTGGCGAACGCGCCGCCTGTCTCCGCGAAGACGAAGTTCGCCCCCGCCTCAGAGAGCAATGCCCAGCCCTTGTCCCAACCTTCGGCTTGCAGCACGACGTCGAGCAACGTGGGCGCGAAACCCACACGGCTCGGCACCGGGAACATGATGTGTCCGCGATAGCGCGGCTGCGTGAGGTCCTGCCACGTTGTAGGTGCGGGCAGGCCCTGACGGGCGAGCGCCGCCGGGTCGAGCATGAAGCCAAACCCGGCAATTTCCGACGCGACGAATCGCCCGTCCGGATCGGAGATGCGGAACTTGCCGACGTGAGACGGCAAGCCCGTGAGATCGACGTCGAGCTTGCGCAGGGAACCTTCCTGCCCGAGATCGGCGAAGTTGCGCACGGCGGGTGACCAATAAACGTCGACCCCGCCCTGCTTCGGGCCTTGCAGGTAATCGTAGGCATCGCGATGCTGACGCCACAGAATTTGCAGCGCGATCTCCGGATGCTGCTTCTCGAATGCACGCTCGAAGGTCGCGACCACCTCCTCCGGATAGCTCGTGAGCACCGTCAGGGTTTCGCGTTGTGATGCACTCGCGGCCTTCGGTGGCGCGACTGTCGCCGGGGCGTCGGCCGCATGGGCCGTTGCCATGACGCCGCCCGACGTCGAGAGTGTTGAAAATGCCGTGATCGCCGCGAATGCTGCCAATGCGAACGTTCGAATCGTCTTGCCTGCCACTGCCTGCATACCCTGCTCCATCAGAACGCGTAATTCAGATTCACGTAGTAGTTACGACCGGCTTCCGGGTATCCCTCGGTGTAGGCGTAGTTGCGATCGAAGATATTGCGCACGCCGAATTCCGCCGTCACGTTGTGCACCACTTTCCACGCGAGTTTCGCGTTGGCGATACCGAACCCGGCGGCCACGCGACGCCCGTCGCTCGAGCTGACACGCGACGATGTGAATTCCGTATCGCCGCTCACCGCGACCTTCGAGGTGATGTTCCACTTGCCATACAGGAACAGCTTATGGCGCGGCACATCGGTCAGCACAATCGACGGATCGCTGCGGTTCTGACGATTGATGTACGTGTAGTTGCCGCCGACTTCGATGTCGTCGCCGATCTGACTATTCACCGAGGCTTCGATACCCTGCGCCACCACATGCCCGACGTTCTGCATCTGCGTGCACGGCGGGCTGCTGCAAGCGCTGGCCGGAAGCGATGCGGCCTGAATCAGGTTACGGATATCGCTGTAGAACAAGTTCACCGCCCCTGTGGTGCCCGGCGCGATGCGCTCGCTGTAGCCGATTTCCACGTTGGTGGCGTGCTCGGGGCGCAGGCTGGCATTCGGGATAGCCGTGCCCATGCGATACGAGTAGCGATCCTTGATCGTGGGGAAGCGGCTCTTCTCAGCGACGCCGAGGTGCAGCTTGCCGGTCGGCGAGGTCTTGTACACCATGCCCAGTTGCGGATTCCACGCGTCGACGTTGTCTTTCGGGAACCCGATGATCTGGTTCGCGGCATTGACGTCTTCAGCACGCCGCGTGATGCGCTTGTCGTAGCTCACGCCGCCTTGCACGGCAAACCGGTCGGTGAATTCGTGGGTGTCTTCCAGACCGAACGACAGCGTGGCGTCTTCGAAATGCTGGTCCGGTTTGCCCGGATTGATTTCGTGGTGGAAGTCGTTCTTGATGTGCGCCGCGAACTTCACCGTATTGGCCGTGAAGAGCTTGGTGCCGACTTCGGCGCTTGCGCCCCACGTGTGATCGTCATACGACGAGTTGGACGACGACTTTTTGAGCTGCGTCGAGTACGTGGCGTCGTCGTACATGCTCAGACCGTTTTTGTAGCGGTCGTAATAGGCACGCACTTTCAGGTAGCTGTCGCTGCCCAGTTGCGTGCGCGAGATGTAGTAGAGGCTTTCCTTGTCCCAGTACGGCCAGCGCCAGTAGCGCACGTTCTGCGTGGGGTCAGTGCCGGCGTAAGGCGGGTTGCCCTTGCTGCCGACCTGATTGATGTAGTTCAGCGAGTATTCGTCGGTCGCGTTCGGCGTGAAGCCAATTTTGACGTTGATCTTCTTGTCGCGATTGTCCGAGTTGTTGCGACGCCCCGGGGCTTGCGCGGGGGCACCCTTGAACGCATCGGACAGCGTGTAGAAATCGCGCTCCAGATAAGAGCCGCTGACTTGGAAGTACCACAGGCCTTGATTGCTGCCGAGGTTGAAGTTGCCTTGATAGCCGTTGTTGGCGAACTTGCGGTCGAACACGAGGCCGCCGCCGATGTTGCCTTCGAAGGTGCTTTGCGGACGGCGTCCGACCAGATTGATCACGCCGCCCAGCGTGTTCGGACCGGCCAGCACGGTACTGTAGCCCTTCTGGACTTCGATCGCGCCGATGTCGAAGGTGGTGAAGCGTGCGAGATCGACGTAGCCGTCGTACGAGACATAGACGGGGATGCCATCGATGAGCACCGGCACCTGACGCATGTCGAAACCGCGCACGTACACCATCTCTTCGTTGCGCGGCCCGACCTTCGAGATATTCACGCCGGGCATCATGTCGAGGGCGGCGCCAACCGTGACGCGGTTGGCCTGCTCGATCTGGTCGGCGTCGAGCGTTTGCGTGCCGATCGGCATGCGATCACTTTTCGCGGTCACGTCGACGCGGCCCAACTCGAATACCGGTTCTTCTGCGGCATACCCTATGGTCGACGACATCGCTGCCGCCACCATCAACGGAAGCTTACGCTTCGACAACTTCTTCATCGTAAAACGCACTGCTTTGTCCCCTCTTCGTTTTGTTGTTAGTCGTTATATATCGACTTATATAACGATAGTCGCGCGAAATGCCGGACGCGAAACGACGCGCCAGAACCCTTCAGGGTCCGGTGGTGGCAAATCGGGAGCGGATCGCGCGGACGCGGTTGCGCCGTATGAAACAAACAACGGCGGAGGCAGCGTAGGGGAAAGTAAAAATCTTGGCAAGCGAATGACGACCTATGTTCATCATTCATCCGCCGTGATAGTGGTTTTCGGGACGGTCGTCAGGCATGCCAAGTAATTAACAAGGCAAGGCGGTCCGAGGTGCTGAGGCGATGGCTCGGGCGATGCAACCGGCTCATGGGGTGGATGACGCCCGGGTTGCACGCGTTGCAACCCGGCTTGATACACTGGCCGACTGCGGCGCCATGCCGCACTTCACTCCCCCACTCGGACAGGATCACAGGATGTACATCGTCGAACTGACTTACCTGCAACCCACGAGCGCGATCGACGTGCAACTCGTAGCGCATCGTGAGTTTCTTGCCACGCAATATGAGCGCGGGTTGTTCATCGCGTCCGGTCCCAAGAACCCGCGCGACGGCGGCGTGATCGTCGTCTCCGGCAAGGTGTCTCGCGCCGAGCTCGATGCGCTCATCGCGCAGGACCCGTTCCACATTCACGGTCTGGCGGACTACCGCGTTATCGAATTTTCGCCGGTCAAATCGCACCCGCAAGTAACCGACCTGCTGTGAGGCAGCCCCGCTGACCCTGCTGAGTTTGTATCGCTATGTATCCGACGCGGGCACGGACACAAAGCGTTGCCTGCGAGCGCTGTGCAGACACATGGCCGATACAGCCGCTTAGTTCAATGCGAGAAGTCGATGTTGCAAGGGCCGGGACGTTCCCGGCACGGACATCGTTTTCGCGTCGATCCATGGCGCATTACTCGTTACTCAGTACTTAGTACTCAGCGGAGGCACCTCATGACCCAACTCGACAAAGTTCTCTACACCGGCCGCACCCACACCACCTCGGGCGGCCGCGACGGCACCGCACGCAGCGACGACGGACGGCTCGATATCGCCCTGTCGTCCCCCGGCACCAAGGGCACCGGCACGAATCCCGAGCAATTGTTCGCGGCTGGCTGGTCGGCATGCTTCATTGGTGCCATCGGGTTGGCGGCGCAAGCTGCCAAGGTGGCGCTGCCGGAAGATTTGTCGGTCGATGCCGAGGTCGACCTTGGCCGTGTGGGTGATGGGTATGCGCTGCAAGCGCGTCTTAATGTGAGCATGCCCGGCGTGCCGCGAGACACGGCGCAGGCTTTGGTGGATGCCGCGCATAACACCTGCCCGTACTCGAAGGCCACGCGCGGGAATATTGGCGTGACGATTACGCTGGTGTGATGTGGGATCGTTCGGTGCTGTTTCCCGTTGAGTGGTTGATGGGGAGGTGGCACCGGACGGTTTTATTGCGGCGTTGTTAGAAACACAAAGGGCGGGACGACATGAAAAATATGTCGTCCCGCCTTTTTTGTTTCGGGTGGCTGCCGCGTGAGCGACAGCCATGTCTTGCGTTTCGAAACCTTTGGTTGCTCACGCACCCTTATACAGCGTCA
Organism: Pandoraea sp. PE-S2R-1; assembly: GCF_002179865.1. Lineage (NCBI taxonomy): Bacteria > Pseudomonadati > Pseudomonadota > Betaproteobacteria > Burkholderiales > Burkholderiaceae > Pandoraea > Pandoraea sp. PE-S2R-1. Next base: position 415,551 of record NZ_NGUR01000009.1, read on the forward strand.
TGTTCAGGTGATCGATCTGACCTGACGTTTCAGCAGCCACGAGCTGGTTGTGGACCTGCGAAGCGCTCAGTGCCGGACCGTTTTCCGGCGTCCAGTGTGCCGCTTGCACAGCATTGCCAGTGCTCGTGAGTACGTCGTTCGTGCCAGCAGCAAACGCCACACCTGCGGTGCCAAGGGTAGCGAGGGTAACAGCGATCATCAGTGCTTTCATGGTGATTCTCCAAAAGGTTCAAATAGGGCAACGCGCGGATCGTGGGCTGCTTTGCGATGCCACCGCATCGATCCGCCGTTGTTGCTATTTAAACTTCGGGAGGTATCTGCCGTTTGTCTGGGAAGGTGTCGGGTGTGATTGTATGTATCGCCGAGGGGTGGGATACGTGGAGATACAAAGTTGGGGGAGATTGCTGTCAGGCTTAAAGTGCTGGAATGGCAATGGAGTTCGACCGGTTGAATCCACAACCAAGAGCAGTCCTCCAACAGCGCCCTCCATGTTACGCGATGTACTCTAATCCTGAGGACGAACATAGAGGCGAGCGGACACTGAGTTCCCCCGGTGCTCGAAGCGAATTTAGTCTCGGGTGGGGAAATCTGAATTCCGTAGCACCATGCTCTGTTGAGTGCCGTCGCTCCGTTACAAAACAATCATCTTGCGGACTGTAGTGACGATCTCATTGATCCTCTCTCGATTCTCATCGACCCAGAAGGCTATACGATTCATTCGCCACTATTACATAACGAAGAAGGATCCGAAGTTTGGATTCAACAGATGGACTCGACCGAACTCGTTGCATACAGCCTGAATTTCCTCATTTGGCCAGCACTCCATCTCGTTTACTCACGCGACACATGTCCGGCGCAAAGCCTCGTCGGCAGTGTATTCGTCGAAATGGTCGAAAACATACGTGTCGTCTCGCTCTTCGTGGTCTTCCAGCATATTACATAGCCGGTTGTGCACCTTGTTTTACGAAAAATGGCTGCCACATCGGGAAATCAACGGATTGCAGCCGTCCCGACTATCTCCTGTCTTCCCTACGTAAAGTCGCATGCGCGCTTCCGCTTTTTCGACCACAACGCACACAGCCAACCGTAGTTTAATAGTATATTTTTCACTGAGAAAGAAAAAACCATTATTTATACCCCTTATCGGAACCGCATTAGATCCATACGGAGAGTCGGATCCGCTTGACAATGATTTCTCCGAAACATGCATGGTCAGCCGTTGGCTCGCCGCCAAACTCTAGGGTTGCAGAGAAGCTCCGTTCACGCGAGTAGGAAACAGGAGATCATCGCATTGACGCGCAAGGTGTGTGCATGTGCACTCCAATTTATTCGGAACCCTATCCACCCAGAAAAGCCACATCGTCATCAAAGTTGCTTGGTACGCCGCGTCAACGTACAATGCTCAAAAAATTTTCGCACAGAATAATTTTCGTGTTTTCGGGGACGTTATGGACTGGCTTACTCACGTCGTTGCATTTCTCGCCGGGTTAGGTGGTGGATGGAAGTTGAAATCGGTCATTAAAAGTAATTCATCAAAATCGCGCCGAACGACTATTGTTTCCCAAAAATATAATCAGGCTGGGGGCGATATCGTCGGCGGCGACAAAACCACGAACAGCCGCGAGTAGATGTCGTGAACTTCGTACGCCAAAACAATAACTCTGTTGACGGCGATCTGGTTGCTGGCAACAAATCAGAAACAACCTTCAACTTCATCAACGCGCAGACCATCGACGAACTCACGCGTCTCTACGACACGATGAAGGGCGACGGCGTCGGCGAATCTTCCGGTGGAACGTTTTGCGAGCAGCTCGAGCATTACCTTGCCGCCAGCACCGACGGCGACGTGCGTGGGCTTGAATCCAAGCTTCGAGAAAGCGGGAGAGAGGACCAAATCTCAGCCGCGATGCGGATGAAGGAGCAGGCCACTAAGGCAGTTATGCGACATCAAACGTCGCGGACGGCCCAACGCATTTACACCATCATTCTGGACGAGTTGTACACAAATTTCTCGCTCACGGTGGCCCCTATAATTCAAGCGGGGGCAACCAGAGTTGACGTGGACCAGCGCATCCACCACCTATTGCAAAACACGAAGATAATGCTAGGTGAGAATGTGCTGGAAATCAGTGTGAGGGATCTATGGGCCCTTCTATACTTTCTCGGCGGAAATTGTCACATTAGGTGGGATAAATGCTAATTTATCACCCCGCGTATGACGCCTACCACTGCGTCTTCCGCATGCTCGCCGTAGCGGAGAACGTTCCAGAACTGGAAGTGGAAAAAGCTCGACTACTCGACTTCTATCTGCTGTTCCCGTCCGCCGTCAGTGCCGTACGACTCCCTCCCGTTCTCAGAGAAGCGCGCAAGGCTGCAAAGTCATTTGCCAACGAGTACCACGACCCCTTGAGTCCGGCGACGACATTCCGCGAGTTGCGTCACATTCAGGAATCCGCACTCAAATGCATAGCGGCGTCCGGACTGATTGAAGTGAGTCGACTCGAGGCCGGATTTGTTAGGCGTACCGAGATACCGCTTCCCGATGAGCTTCAATTGCGCGTTGAAGAGTTCTTGGAACAACGTCAGCCACTTGCCCAAACAATACTTTACGGCCTGAGCGCGATCCCGCTGCGCGGACATGATGGCCTAAAGCACCGTACCGCGCTCATGGAATACAGATATGACGTTGCTTAAACCGACTCTGCAGGTCAAGCGCCTTGTCGTACTTCAAGGGGGACACCACGCATTTGATTGCGAGTTTCACCAAGGCGTAAATGTACTTCGCGGTAGAAACAGTTCCGGCAAGACCACAATCATGGATCTGTTGGCATTCTCCCTTGGCGCCGAGAACATTCGGTGGAAGCCGGAGGCGCTACTCTGCACTCAAACCATTGTTGAGGTGCAACTGAACGAAGGAGTCGCGTGTCTTGGTAGGGAGATCAGCGAAGAAGCTGCGCGTCCCATGTACATTTTTTGGGGACCAATGGAGGCAGCCCTTAGGGCGGGAGGCCACCAGTGGGAACGCTACTCCTTTCGACGAACAGAGAGTCAAAGTAGCTTCTCACAAGCCATCTTGACCGCGTTGGAGATGCCCCTGGCCAAGGGCGACGGGGCGTCCAATCTAACCCTTCATCAATTGCTGCGCGTTCTGTACGCGGACCAGCCCTCGATTCACAGTCCAATCTTTCGTGACGACGTGTACGATAGCGCCCTCACGCGGGAGATGGTCGGTGGCTATTTGTCAGGAGTATATGACGATGAGCTCTATTCCTCTCAACTCAAGGTTCGCGAACTCGAAACGCAACTAAGCAAGTATGAATCTGAACTTAGGGGAATCTACAAAGTGCTTGGGAAGTCCGGTCAGACTCCCGACCTTCAGTTCTCCAGAGACCGGATTGAGGAACTTAACGTCGTACGAGACAAACTAACTGCGGATATTATCAAGCTAAAAGAAGAGCGGACTCTGCCCCGAAAGGAGTCGAACCAGGCGCGCACGAAGGCCGACGATCTTCGCGCCAAGATGAATGCAGCTCGGAAAATGCAGTCGTTGCTCAACGACCAACTCGCGTCGGTCGAACTCGATCTGGGTGACTCACTGCTGTTTGTTCGAGAACTCGAGGCAAGAATCCTGAATCTCGACGAATCGAAGGAAACCCGAACTTACCTTGGCAACCTGAAATTCAGGTTCTGTCCAAGCTGCCTCACTGAGCTAACCGATGAGCGCGTGGCGCAACATCACTGTCACCTTTGCACAAGTGCACTCGGAGATGGCCGCGCAGAAAGTCAGTTGTTGCGAATGCGGAATGAACTCTCGATTCAGTTGAAAGAGTCAAAGACATTAATTGAGACCAGGACCGCAAAGGCCGACGAACTACGACGTGAAATCCCTGCCCTTACGGAACAGATTAAACGTTACGAGCGCGAATATGCGACGGTGGCCTCTTCTTGGTCCAGCGACGTCGAGACCGTTATTGAAGAAATGTCGCGCAAACTTGGCGTACTCGACGAAGAAATTCGACAAGCACACGAGCACCAGAAACTCGCGGCGGTGATCGCTGACTTACAAGCGAACCGCGACACGTTGATGTCCGATCTAGCAAAATTGGAGGACCGCATATCCTCGCTGAAGCAGCGGCAGGTGGCACGGCAATCGGAAGTTGATAGAGCTGTGGAAAACAGCATGATTCGCTTGCTTAAGCAAGATTTGCCGTTGCAGCCAGAATTCGTGAACGCGAGGAAGGTCACATTCTCGTTCCACAACAACACGGTTTACGTGAACGACACACGCAATTTTTCCGAGAGTTCGGCTGTTGTCCTGCGGCACATCTTTCATTTGGCCCTCCTCACCACAAGTACTCAAAAGGACTACATGCGCGTACCTCGCTTCATGATGCTGGACGGGATCGATGACGGAGGCATGGAAAAGAACCGAAGTCATAAACTGCAGGAAATCATCGTGAACGAGTGTGCGAACTTCAAGGTGGACTTCCAACTTATCTTCGCCACATCCGACATCAGCCCCGAACTCGAGGGAACGGACTTAGTTGTAGGCCGACCGTTCAACCCCCAAGCTCGCTCCCTCGAAATCAAAGCTCCTTAATATCCCGCAGAACTCCGACCACTTGAAACCGATTGATCGACGGGGATAATCCGTATATGTTTGGTTCCATGAGCGGGGATGCCATCAAGTGGGGCGCGTCCCCGAGCGGCAATCTCATGAGTTCCAAACCCTGCTTTCTCTTACGGGTACTTTCACGAATACGACGAAGGATCCGTATTAACCTAATAGTTTAAAACCATCACGTTAAGTCGCTAAGTTGGGGGCCATCTTTTGCTTCCCCTCGCCTTCATGCTGCTTTGTGTGGCAGTCGAGTTGCACCTCCACTTTGTCGCACAGGCTATGAGCGTGCCCAATCCGTTGATGTTGGGCACGCTCATAGTGCTATGTCTAATGCCGACAACCACCGTTGCCCGCTTTGACGCTCGGAACGTGTCGCGCCCCTACTCCACCCTCAACCCATGCCTCAACCGCCCGGCACGCTTATACGCTTTAACCACCGTACTCACATCACACGACAGCACACCCTCCAGCGCGCCAATTCGCTCGGTCGACACCGTCCACAGGTCATGGATGTCGTGGCACAACACGTGCCAGAACAACTGCGTGTTGCCACTGGTACCGAACAAGCAACGCGTGTGCTTATCCTTCGCCAGTTCCATCGCGATGCATTCAGCTTGCCCGGGACGTGTCTGCACCGACAAGATCGCTTCAACACCGTAACCCACAAGCGAAGGCTCAAGCTCAACGCGGAACGTCAGCACATGGCGTTCAACCAACCCGCTGATCATTCGCTGCACCTTGGGCTCGCTAACACCGCAGGCTTCCGCCAGCACGCCCAAACTGGCCCGTCCGTCTGACGCCAGCACCGCCAGCAAACGTGTCTCTTCGGCATTCAGCTCGAAGCGTCCATCACCCGGCGGCACAGGTTCCACTGGTACCGAGCCGTCAATGCGCCAGCGGCTTGCGCGCCGGAACGAACGCAGCACGATGCGTGACTCCACCTGCCTTAATCCCGGCACCTGCGGCAGCACCCGCACCACCAGATCTGACAACTGGTCCTGACTCTGCGTATTGATCTCAGCGAACAAGTCCGACGCGCCAGTCGTCGCCAGCACCACCTGTGTCTGCGGCAGACTCGCGAGATGGCAGGCGACCTGCTGCTCCTTGCCGTTTTCCACCTGTAACCAAGCGTGCAGCACCGGGCCGCTGCCGCCCGCCACCGGGTCCAGTTCGCCGATCACCTTGGCATAGCCACCTTCCATCAGTCGCTGCAACCGACGCGACAGCGTGCGCTCCGGCACGTCGCAGGTAGCGCTCAGATCGCGCCACGTCCCGCGCGGGTTGACCTGCAACGCCGCCAGACACGCCAGATCGGTGGCGTCGATCTCGACATTCCCTTCTTCTGACAAAGTCTCCACACGATTGTCCATATTCGATGTAGCATTCATACTAAATGTCGATATTAAACGTAATTTGGCATTTCAAAGACAAAATTCAACAACCGAACAGAGACAAGGGCTCCTTCCATGACCCAAGCAACCTCGATGGCTCCCCCGGTGCGGGCCGAGGCATCCAACGCACGCAAGATTGCCGCGGGCAGCATCGGCAACGCCGTGGAATGGTTCGACTGGACCATCTATGCGTCTTTCGCAGTGTTCTTCTCCGGGCAGTTCTTCCCGAAGACCGATGAGACAGCCTCGCTGCTCGCAACCTTCGCCATTTTTGCCGTGGGCTTCTTCATGCGCCCCGTCGGCGGCTGGGCACTGGGCATCTTCTCGGACCGCTACGGTCGTAAGGCTGCGCTCGCGGCCACCATTCTAATGATGGCCGGCGGCTCGCTGATCATCGGCATCACGCCGACCTACGAAACCATCGGCCTCGCCGCGCCTGTGCTGCTCGTGATCGCGCGACTGATCCAAGGCCTGTCGCTGGGCGGTGAGTATGCATCGGCTTCGACGTTCCTTGCCGAGATGGCGCCCAACCACCGCCGTGGTTTCTTCTCCAGTTTCGCGTTCTTCAGCTCGGCAGCCGGCATCCTCATTGCCTCGGCCATCGGCTGGGCGCTCACTACCTATCTCTCCATCGATCAGATGAAGGAGTTTGGCTGGCGCATCCCGTTCCTGCTGGGCGCGCTGGGTGGCTTGGCCGGCATGTGGCTGCGCACCTCCATCCCTGAGACGGAAGCCTCCGCCGAGCAACTCAAGCAGCAACCCGTCAAGCAACCGCTGCGCACGCTGCTGCGCGAGTACCCGCGCGAAACGCTGCGCATCATCGGTTTCTCCGTGCTGACGACGTTCGCGTTCTACTTGTTTGTCGCCTATGTGCCGACCTATGCGATCCGCGCGTTGCACGCCGACTCCCGGGTCGCCTTCGGTGCCAACACCATCGCGATGATCGTGTTCATGCTGCTGCATCCGCTGCTCGGCATGCTCTCCGACCGCATTGGCCGCAAGCCGCAGCTCATCGTGTTCGCCGCTGGCTACCTGCTGTTCTTCTACCCGGTCATCACCAGCATGCAGCCGACGTTCGCCTCGATCTTGGCGGTGGAGTTGTTCGGTCTGGTGTTGTACGCACTGTATACGTCGATCGCGCCCGCCATCATGTCGGAACAATTCCCGACCCGCGTGCGCGCCGTCGGTATTGGCGCCCCGTACAACTTCATGGTGGCCCTGCTGGGCGGCACGACGCCTTACCTGCTGACGTGGCTGCAAAGCATCGGCCAAGAACGCTGGTTCTTCTACTACGTGCTGGCAGGCGCAGTCATCACGCTGCTCACGTTCATCCGCATGCCGGAAACCAATGGCCGGCCGCTGAAGTAACGCGACCATCGCGAATATCGCGACGCCAGCCTTCCGCCCGTCGCCCCGCTACACCGGGGCGGCGGGTTCCGATTTCATGCCAATTGTTATGCGCGAAACCTCCGCCCCCCTTCATTTCCAAAGCGCCCTGTCGATCGCCAGCCAAATCGCCAGCGGACAAGTCACTTCGCGTGAAGTTACACAGCACTTCCTTGATCGCATCGCTCGCGCCCACGGACTCAATGCCTTCACGGTGGTATTCGCCGAACAGGCACTGGCCCAAGCCGATGCCGCCGACGCAGCGCTGCGCCCCGGCGGCCCCGGCCCGAGCAGCGCGCTGCACGGCGTACCGGTCGCGATCAAAGACAGCATCGAAGTCGCTGGCAGCACGGCCTCGGCCGGCTCGCTCAGCCGATTGAACATTACCAGCGACATCACAGCTACCGCCGTGCAGCGCATGAGCGCCGCCGGCATGGTCATTCTGGGCAAGACCCACATGACCGAGTTCGCCTTTGGTCTTGCCGGGCAGAATCCCACACGCGGCACGCCGTGGAACCCGTGGGACGCCACACAACATCGCGCGCCGGGCGGCTCATCGTCCGGCTGCGGTACCGCAGTCGCGGCGGGTCTGGCGCCCATTGCCGTCGGCGGTGACACTGGCGGCTCAGTGCGCGCACCCGCCACGCTCAATCATCTGGTTGGCTTCAAGCCGTCCAGCGGCGTGATCAGCGGTGCGGGCGTCGTGCCGCTCGCACCAACATTGGACGTGCTCGGACCGATCGCACGCAGCGTCGCCGATGCACACGCACTCACCGCCATTCTGGCTGGCCCGGACGCCGACGATGCGCTATCGCAGCAGATTCCCTCAGCCATCAGCGAAGGCCTGCGCGACGCGTTGCCCATCGTCACACCACAAACGCTTCCCGTGCTGTATGTACTAGACCCACGCGCCTTCCCGGCAACGCTGTCGGGGGGTGCGCAGCGTGTCTGGGACGATGCGCTCGCCCGCTTGACCTCGGACGGATGGACGTTGCAATTCTGGACGCCACCGGCAGGTCTGGACATCGGCGATCTCTCCGAAGCGAACTCGGTGATCCTCGGCTACGAAGGTTTTCAACTGCACGGCCATCTGGCGGAAGACGCCACGCAGCCACTGTGGGACGTGGTACGCCAGCGCATTCTGGCGGGCGGGAAGATTCCCCGCGCCGAGTACGAACAGGCGCTTGCCCGCCGCGCGCGGGTGGTTGCTGCATTCACCGAGGCCATCGGCCCCGAAGGGATGCTGCTGCTTCCGGCCACTGGCCACGGTGCCCTGCCACTCGACCCGGCCGATAGCGCCCACGTCAGCATCGGCCGCTTCTGCCGCGCGGGCAATTTCCTTGGTACGCCCGCCATTGCGCTCCCCGCGGGCTTTGACGACAGCCGCATGCCCGTCGGCGTGCAACTGATGGCACCGCCACTGGCTGACCGTCAGTTGTTGGCTGCCGCCGCCGCGCTGGCACCCGCATTGCAAGCTCCGGGGCCGGTCAATCCCGACTTGGGGCACTGGGGGCTGTAAAGAGAACCACTGATTCGATCCAAAACCGGTCGAAACCAGCGCACCGAGGATCCGGACGACGGTAGGCGTCAACAGACGGAACACTCGGTGCGCCAGTCTCCACGGGGCCTTCCGGTCGATCGACAGCGCAAAATACCCCCCGGCTCGTCACTCGCACGACCACAAAAGCAGCGCCCTGCACGTCCAGTCGGCTATCATGCCTATCCTCTTCGAAGTAGCCCCCTATGATTTCCGTCCGTAATGTCACGCTGCGCCGCGGCGTCAACGTCGTGCTCGACCGCGCGTCCGTCACCTTCACCCCCGGGGAAAAGATTGGCCTTGTCGGCCGCAACGGCGCCGGCAAATCGTCCTTTTTCGGCCTGCTCAACGGCACGCTGCACGAGGACGGTGGCGAGTTTTCGATCCCCGCCGCATGGAAAATGGGGCAGGTCGCGCAGGACATGCCCGAGACCGAGCAGAGCGCGACGGACTTCGTCATCGAGGGAGATACCGTACTGCTGGCCGCGCAGACCGAAGTCGCCGAGGCGGAAGCCAGCGACGACGGCATGCGCATGGCGCACGCCTACATGGCGCTGCACGACGCTGGCGCACACGATGCGCCTGCACGCGCCCAAGCACTGATCCTTGGCCTCGGCTTCAGCGATGCGCAGCTCAGCCAGCCGGTGAACAGCTTCTCCGGCGGCTGGCGCATGCGTCTGCAACTGGCGCGCGCACTCATGTGCCCGTCCGACTTGCTGCTGCTCGACGAACCGACCAACCACTTGGACCTCGACGCCCTGGTCTGGCTGGAAGCGTGGCTCAAGCGCTATCAAGGGACGTTGGTCGTGATCAGCCACGATCGCGAATTCCTCGACGCGGTGACACAAGTGACGGTGCACGTCGATAACGCCAAGCTCGTGCGTTACGGCGGCAACTACAGCAAGTTCGAAGACATGCGCGCCGAGCAACTGGTGTTGCAGCAGGCTGCCATGGCCAAGCAGGTGGAGAAGATCGCCCACCTGCAAAAGTTTATCGATCGCTTCAAGGCGCAGGCCTCGAAGGCGAAGCAAGCGCAGAGCCGTGTCAAGGCGCTCGAACGCATGGAGAAGATCGCGCCGGTGCTCGCCGACGCCGAGTTCACCTTCGAGTTCAAGGAACCGCTCAACGTCCCGAACCCGCTGCTGTCGATGATGGACGCGAGCTTCGGCTACCCGGCACCGACCGACGCACCGGCCAACACGCCGCCGACGGTCATCGTCAAAGGCATCAACCGCTCCGTGCTGGCCGGGCAGCGCATCGGCATTCTGGGTGCCAACGGCCAAGGCAAGTCCACGCTGGTGAAGACGGTGGCGCACCAACTGGCCCCGATTGCCGGCGAAATCAGCGAAGGCAAGGGCCTGAACATCGGTTACTTCGCCCAGCAGGAACTCGACGTGCTGCGCCCGCTCGACACGCCGATGGAACACATGATCCGCCTCGCCCGGGATACGCCATCGCACATGCGCGCCCCCGGCCAGAGTGGCACCGAGCAATCGCTTCGCACGTTCCTCGGCACGTTCAACTTCAGTGGCGATATGGTCCATCAGGCGGTCGGCACGATGAGCGGTGGCGAAAAGGCACGCCTCGTGTTGTGCATGATCGTGTGGCAGCGCCCCAACCTGCTGCTGCTCGATGAGCCGACCAACCACCTCGACTTGGCCACACGCGAAGCGCTCGGCATGGCACTCAACGAATTCGAAGGCACGGTGCTGCTGGTCAGCCACGACCGGTCGCTGCTGCGTGCGGTGTGCGACGAGTTCTGGCTCGTGACCAAGGGCGGCGTCGAACCCTTCGACGGCGATCTGGACGATTACCAGCAGTTCCTGCGCGACGAAGCCCGCCGCATGCGCGAAGAGGCAGCACTCGCCTGAGTTATCACGCCGCTGGCAGCTTCCGCAAGGAAGTTGCCAGAGCGCTCGCCCCCACGACTAACCGCTAGAATTACGGTTTTAGCCGGAAATACGTCCATGTCTTTTGCCTCACTTGGCCTGATCGATCCGTTGCTGCGCAATTTGCAGGAACGCAACTACCAGACACCTACGCCGGTGCAGGCCAAGGCGATTCCGGCTGTGCTCAGTGGCAGTGATGTCATGGCTGCGGCACAGACGGGCACGGGCAAGACAGCAGGCTTCGCACTGCCGCTGTTGCAACGGCTGGTGCAACACGGCCCGGCTGTCGCAAGCAATCGCGCGCGTGTTCTGGTGCTGGTGCCCACGCGCGAACTCGCTGAACAAGTGCTGCAAAGCTTTGTTGAGTACGGCAAGGGCCTCGATCTGCGATTTCTGGCGGCTTATGGCGGCGTGAGCATCAACCCGCAGATGATGAAGCTGCGTAAAGGTGTGGACGTACTCGTCGCCACGCCCGGCCGTCTGCTGGATCTGAACCGCCAGAACGCCGTGCAGTTCGATCAGGTGCAAACACTCGTGCTGGACGAAGCCGACCGCATGCTGGATCTGGGCTTCGAGCGCGAACTCAACGCTGTCTTCGCTGGCCTGCCGGCGAAGCGCCAGACGCTGTTGTTCTCCGCCACGTTCAGCGACGAAATTCGCACCATGGCGGCCGGCATTCTGCGCGATCCGATCAACATCAGCGTCAGTCCGCCCAATGCAACGGCCAGCAAGATCAAGCAATGGGTCGTGCCGGTCGACAAGAAGAACAAGCCGGACCTCTTCATGCATCTGGTGGCGGAGAACAACTGGCAGCACGCGCTGGTGTTCGTCAAAACCCGCAATGGCGTGGATTATCTGGCGGCCATTCTGGATGAGGCGGGCTATTCAGTGGACACCATCCACGGCGACAAGCCGCAGCCCGCGCGCATGCGCGCGCTGGAGCGCTTCAAGACAGGTGAAGTGTCGATGCTGGTGGCCACCGATGTGGCCGCGCGCGGTCTGGATATCGATGACCTGCCGCTGGTGATCAACGTGGATCTGCCCATCGTCGCGCAAGACTATGTGCACCGTATTGGCCGCACCGGCCGTGCGGGCGCCAGCGGCGTGGCGGTGTCCCTCGTGTGTGCCGATGAAGCGCCGCAACTGGCTGCGATCGAAGCATTGATCCGGCAGACTCTGCCCCGCGAAGAAGAACCCGGCTTTGAAGCCGAACACCGCGTGCCGCAAACCAGTGCGACGGGCGAGATCATCAAGAAACCCAAGAAGCCGAAGAAGCCCAAGGTGCTGCAACCGCTGCCGAGCGCCAAAACGGCGCCGAGTAAAAAGCCGCGACCACAACTTGGTCAGGGTCAACGCAAGCCGGGCGCAGGTCCACGCAAACCGGCTGGCAAACCCGCAGGCGGCCGCGGCAAACGCTAACGCCCCGACCACCGAATACCCTGACTAACGCAACGAAAGCCGCGCTTCCAGCCCCCCGCCTTCGCGATTGCGCAACGTGAGCGTCGCATCCATCGCCTGCGCCAACTGCCGGGCGATGGCCAGTCCCAGCCCGGTGCCCCCCGTACTCCGGTTGCGCGACGTCTCGATCCGCACGAACGGCGCGAACACGGCTTCGAGCATCTCGTCCGGAATGCCGGGGCCCTTATCGCTGATTACGATGTCGACACCCTGCGCATGCGTCGAGACTTCCATCTGCGCGTCACCGCCATACTTCAGCGCGTTATCGATCAGATTGCCGACGATGCGGCGCAACGCCTGCGGCCGCGTCACCATCGGCCGGCCAATCTGGCCAGTTAGCGTGACAGGTTCCCCCGCGTCGACGTAGTCGTACACGAGACTTTCCAGCAACGCATCGAGGTCGACCTTGCACGGCGCTTCCGACGCACCATGCAACGTGCGCGCATACGTCACGCCTTCCTTGACCAGTGTTTCCATCTCGCGCAGATCTTGCTGCAATCGCACGGCTGACGTCTGATCGTCCATCGTATCCACACGCAAGCGCATGCGAGTGATCGGCGTCTGCAAATCGTGCGAGATCGCCGCGAGAATCTGCATGCGCTCGGTCATGTAACTGCCGATGCGGTCCTGCATCGCATTGAACGCTCGCGCCGCACGTGCGACTTCAGATGGGCCCTTCTCGCTCAATCGGTCCGCGCGCAAATCGGGCCCTAACGTGTCCGCCGCTTTTGCGAGCGCGTTCAACGGCCGTGTCGCTACGCGCACCGCCATCCAGCAACATGCGGCAATCATGAGCAGTTGCAGCACCAGCACCGCAGGCAACCAACCGGAAAGCGGCATCGTTGGCATCGGCAGCACGTCAATGGTCAGCGGCGAGCCATCCGTCAGACGCAGATGCACTTGCAGCCGGTCCGGGTCGCCGGGCACGCTATTGACCGTCAGCGGATACGAAACACCAATCGCATCGTCGATGACGCGCGCGACCTGCGCAGCCAGTTCGCTATCCGGATGACCACCCGGCACACCCTGCCCCAACTCGAACTGATAGCTGCGGCGAGCCAGTCGCGGCAACCACTTCGCACGTTCTGCCGGGGGCAAATGATCGAGCAGCGCCACCGAGCTGGCCACTTCGCTCTCGATGTAAATGCTCATCATGTTGTTCGTCACGCGATTGCGCTCGGTCATCGTCAGCCAGAACGAAAGCCCCTGCGCCAACGCCAGCCCGACAAAGAGAATCAGCGCAAGGCGCGCGAACAGCGAACGCGGCCAATGCCAGACGGCATGGCGAATCGAAGTCGTTTGGGTCATTCCGGGGCAGAAACTACAGTGACGTTCGCGCAGAATACATAGCCTTCGTTGCGAAGTGTCTTGATATAGCGGGGCTCACGAGCACCGTCACGCAAGCGCTGCCGCAAACGGCTAATCAGCAGATCGATCGAGCGGTCGAAGGCATCGGCTTGCCGCCCTTGCGTGAGGTTCAGCAACTGGTCGCGCGTCAGCACACGTTGCGGGTGATCGAGCAACACGCGCAGCAGCCGGTACTCCGCGCCGCTGAGCGCCACCTGCGTGCCGTCGGTATCGAGCAGATGGCGTGCCGTGGTGTCGAGTTGCCACTCGCCGAAGCCCAACACTTCAGCCGTCTCGGTGATCTGCATGCCCGGCGGCAGCATGCGCGTGCGGCGCAGCACCGACTTGATGCGGGCCAGCAATTCGCGCACGGCAAACGGCTTGGCCAGATAGTCGTCGGCCCCCATCTCGAGCCCGACAATGCGGTCGGTCTCCTCGCTGCGCGCCGTGAGCATCAGCACCGGCACGGCGCGAAACTTGCCCGCGCGCAGTTCCCGGCACAGCACGAGGCCATCTTCGCCGGGCAGCATGAGGTCCAGCACGATGAGGTCGGGTGCGCCATCGGCCAGCACCGTGCGCATCTCGCGCCCGTTGGCGGCGACACTCACGCGCATGCCGTTCTTTTCGAGATAGTCGGCGAGCAGCTCTCGAATACCGCGATCGTCGTCGACGATCAACACATGATCGATCTTGTCCATGCGGGCGATTATAGCGACGAGTTTTCGGCCGGGTTGCCGTCGGCATCACCGGTCGGATCCAGCGGCAGACGCCGACGACCGCGCTCAGGCACCGGCTGCATGCCCCGGCTCGCGGGCGCAAGGTCACATTGCAGCGGATGCGCAAGTTCCGCGCAAACGCCACCCGCCAGAAACGCGAACAGACTCAGCAAGCGTCTCATGCGTCCTCCACCACCGAAAGCGATTGGCCATCGGCTACGGACGCATCGAGCGCGTACGGATCGATCCCCTCCAAGCATCCGATGTTCACCCGCCACATGCCGGGCATTGTGCGCGACGCATGGAAAGTGTAGATGCCGCAGTGCTTGCAGAAATAGTGACGGGCCACGCGGGTGTTGAACTGATAGCAGGTCAATGCATCCGCGCCGCTGAGAATGCGCAGGCTCGCTTCGGGAAACGCCGGCGACATCAGAGCGCCCTTGCGACGGCAAAGGCTGCAATTGCAGCGGGCGGCCGGCTCGACCGGTGTTTGGACTTCAAAACGGACGGCCCCGCAGTGGCAGGACCCTTGCAGCGGTTGGGACGACATCTCTTGCCTCCTTACATTGAATGGGGAAGGTGCGCTCGCAGCGCACTCGATGTCTGCTTTATAGCCCAATCGGAAAACCGGTTTGTATCTCTGTGTATCTGGCCTGTATCCCGATACATGACATTGCAGGAACGTGGTCTGACGCACACATGCCGGATACGCCCGGGCGGTGAAATGGCGTCACTGATTCTTCTGAATCGATGCGCTGCCATCCACGGTGGCAGTCACCTCATCCCGACTTACCCCGGAGACTCACGCCATGCTATCCCTGCTCAGAAGCGCCTTTGCCGCCCTCGCCCTCACCGGCCTCGCCGCCTGCACGCCCTCGGTTGCGGGCCCCGCACGCAACACCGTCGCGCCGGAGTTCACCGGCATCGACACGTGGCTCAACAGCCCGCCGCTCACGATGTCGCAACTGCGCGGCAAGGTCGTGCTCGTCGATTTCTGGACCTACTCGTGCATCAACTGCATCCACACGCTGCCGCACGTGCAGCAGTGGTATCAGAAGTACAAGGATCAGGGGCTGGTCGTCGTCGGCGTGCACACGCCGGAATATGCGTTCGAGCGCGACACCGGCAATGTGCGTGATGCCATTCGCCGCTTCGGCCTCACGTACCCGGTCGCGCAAGACAATCGCTATGCAACCTGGAAAGCCTACGACAACCTGTACTGGCCGGGCTTCTACCTCATCGACAAGACGGGGAAGATCGTCTACACGCACTTCGGCGAAGGCGATTACGACAAGACCGAGGCGGCCATCAAGGCGCAACTCGGCGCAGCGCAGTAAGTCGCACCGCGCCGATGGTCAGGCGGCGGGTCCCTCGGCCGGCCAGCCGCCGTCACGGCACATGGCGTCGAAGTTCTGCGCCAGATCGGCGAGTGTGATCGCGCCAAGGCGCGCAATCAGGATGGCCTCCGCGTCGCGCAATGCGCCGTCGAGCGCCGCATTCACGGCACGCTCGACGGCGCATTCGGGGTTGTCGCTCTCGACGCCGATGGCGAACAGGTGCGGGCCGCCCACGGCGCGGTGAATATCGAGCAGCGTGATGTCGCGCAAGTCGCAGGCAATCGACCATCCGCCGCCGTGACCTTTGCCCGAGCGAACGTAACCGGCGTCGCGCAGACCTGCCATCGTCCGCCTGACCACCACGGGGTTCGTGCGCAACATCTGAGCGAGTTGCTCGGACGTGAACGGCGCGTCGTGCCGTGCCATGTGCAACAGCACGTGCAACATGCGGGAGAGTCGGCTATCGCTTCTCATCGTGCCCTCACGCGTCAAGTGCCTGACGGGCGTACCAGCCGTGAATCAAGCCGCTTTGGAAACACCGCACCGGCGCGTCGAAGCCGCCCGAGGCAATGATCTCGCTCACCACATCGGGCGGCACCACCGCCACCTGCCGGCCGTACATTTCGCGCGAGCGCTCACGCATCTCCGGCGCCACCGACAACATGTTGAACCACACATCCAGCAGGCTTCGGCCGGGGTCGGTGGTCATGTCGCAAGCCAGATCGGCACTGGCCAGATAGCCCCCCGGGCGCAGCCGCTCGGCAATGCCACGGAAGAACCCCTGCCGCGCCGTGGGGTCGGTCACGAACTGCGACACCAACAACGATGTAGCCGCGTCAAAAGGCTCACTCGGCGGCAACGTGTCGAGATAGCCACGGTGAAAGACGCATCGATCGGCTATGCCCGCCGCTTCCGCCTTCTGACGAAACACATCGAACATCGGCCCAGACGGCTCGACCGCCGTAAAGCGCCAGCCGGGATTGCGCTCGGCCAGATGAAGAATCTCGGCGCCAGTCCCCGTGCCCACGCTCAACACATGCGCATCGGCGGGGAGCCCGGCAAACACGTAGCCGATGACCAGTTGCATCGCCTCTCGCAACGGCAACATGGCGCGCCAGGTGTTGTCGTAGTTCGCCGCGTGCTGATCGAACATCGCAATCGTCGCTTCCTGATTGGCCTTGTGATCCACGTCTTGCTGCATTGTCTGGTCCATTTCGCCCTCGCCGTGCGGTTTACGTAACTTCTAATGTTGCATAATGCCACGCACCGATCATCCGAAGCAAGCGCGCCGTCCATCAAACGTCATGCAAAGGATTCACGCGCAAGTGAATCGATTTCATCAGGCGAACCCTAAATAACGACTGCGAGATGTCGATAAACCGTATGGGCGCTCCGTTTCCTTACCGGAGCTTACGAAAACCGCACCATCACGGTGAGGCGCGCTGAGACGAGGCGCTTCCGACGATCCCCCCCAGATGACGTCACTGACTTCCCTTTCGGGGCTGAATGCCACGAATGCACTGAACACCCTGAATATTGGCGCAGTCGCTTCCCGCTCGAACGCGGCCGCCGTCACGGCGGGCCCTCAGGATGCCAACGCGTCTTCCGTGCCCGAATCGACTCGCGTCACCATTTCCCCTCCCCCGTCGGCGGCCAACTGGCCGACCTACAGCCAACCCGTCGCCAATGGCGCAACGCTGCTCTGGCAGCAGGTGCCCTCCGATTCGCTTTCCCTGCTGATGTCGGGCAACGTCACCACGTCCGCGTTGGGCAATCGCCTCGAAAAGTTGGGTTCGGGAATGTTGAATGCCATTGCGAAGGGCACCACGTCCTACACGCAGACGGTGATCCGTTCGACCTCGGCCGTACCGCCGAGCGACACCGATCTGGCCGTGCAGCAAGCGCAATTGCAGGCCAACGCCGACAATCGGTTCGCGCTGACCATCACGACCGCAAGCGGCGCCAAGGTCTCGGTAAGTCTGGGCAGCAACGACGACGGGTTGTCGGCGACGTTCTCGGTCGCCAACGGCACGCTGACCGACACGGAGCGCGATGCCATCGGCAAACTCGCCGACGCGTTCCAGAGCGCCGTGACCGGTCTGGCCAAGCAACCGCCTACGGTGGATTTCAGCGGACTGACAGGTTTCGACACCTCGGTGCTGACGTCGGTCGATCTCAACGCAACACTGGACGCGAACCGTACGCCGCAAACCTTCGCGTTTCATGCCGACGCGACGCAGCGCTCGCTCAGCGCAAGCGGCGCGGTGGGCACGTTCGATGTGAAGGTCGACCTGACGAATCTTCAGGTGATCGGCAGCAAGCAGGCTCAGGCCGAAGCGATCGACGCGTGGCTGACCCGCTTCGACACGGCACAGACGCGCGGTAACGGCGACGCGGCCACGATGGCCATGTTCAAGTCGGCCTTCTCGGCGATGAACAGCAACTACCCGCCTGCCCCGCCCCTGCCGCGCATTCCCCTGAGCGGCACCGATCGCGCCACATTGAGCGGCTTGGCCGACTTCACGGCATCGATCTCGCAAACGCAGCACTCGCCCAACCCGCTGCACCGTAACGAGGTTGACGGCTTCGATTACAAGATTTCGCAGCAGACGGCGATCGGCGGGAAGGACATGCTCAACCGCACGATCAAGCAGCAGACACAGGCCGATTTGAGCGCGAGCTACCATCGCTCGTTGTGGGTGGGCGTGCCGCTGAACCTGACGACGGACCCGAAGACGCAGAATTACGAATACGTGACGGTGAAGGATTCGGCGCAGAGCGTCACCGACATCGGCTATCGCGACGGCTTGCTCGACCACGCGACGGCCAGCCGCTCGGCCAGCCAGTCGAAGAACGTCAAACGCTATGAACTGGCCAAGCTGGTCAGCGACGTGACCACGCCCGCATCGGCATCGCACATCAGCAACCTGACGTCGTTGCTGCAATCGGCCATGCAGCGCGAGGCAGGCAAGTCGGCAAATGACGTAGCCAACGTCGAGAATGACAACGCCTCGCGTCGGGCAGCTCAGGCACTCATCTCGCTCGAAATCGACCCGGCGAAGATCTCGTAAGACCTGCCGGGTCTGTCTGATGCAGTAGCGGACGAAGGGAAAACAGGGGAACGGAAATCGACTTCCGTCAGTTCCCCTGCCCTTGAATCTCCGCAGCAGGCGCGGCTGCCACGGCACGTCCGCGATACCACACGAAGTGCACCACCGACAGCGCGATGATGAACGGCACGCCGTAGACCAGCGTCATGCGGAACTCGTCGGTGAAATACGTCGTGACGAGCGTCGCCAGCATCAACACCGCCCCCGTGAGACTCGCATACGGATAACCCCACATGCGAAAGCTCAGCGTCTTCGCCTCATGACGGCGGCGGAAGTACAGGTGCGTGACGAAGATCATCAGCCACGTGAACATCGCGCCGAACATCGACACCGACATCATCAGCGTGAACGATGCCTGCGGCGCCATGACGTTAAGCGCAACGGCGAGCGCAATACCGATGGTCGAGAGCAGGAGTGCGGCCACCGGCACACCGTTGCGGCTCACTTCACCGAAGCGGCGCGGTGCATAACCGGCACGCGACAGGCTGAACATCATGCGCGTGGTGATATAGAGCTGACTGTTCATGGCGGAGAGCGCCGCGACCAGAATCACCAGATTGATCACCCCGGCGGCACCCGGGATATGCGTGGCGGCCATCACCTTCACGAACGGGCTGCCATCTTCACCCGCAGCGCTCCACGGCACAATGGCCAGCGTCAACGCCAGCGTGAGCAGATAGAAAAACACCAGGCGGAACATGGTCGCGCGAAATGCCTGCGTGATCGCGCGCTGCGGATCCTGCGCCTCGCCCGCCGCCACCGCAATCATCTCGATGCTCAGATAGCTGAAGATCGACACGATGACGGCCACCCACATGCCCCACGCCCCCTTCGGGAAGAACCCGCCGTGCGACGTGTAGTTGGCGATACCGATGCCGCTCTCGGCCGGTGCGCGAAACACCACGTAAGCGCCCAGCATCAGGAAAGCGACGATGGCCACGATCTTGAGCATCGAGAACGCATACTCGACCGCGCCGAACACTTTCACGCTGGCGGCATTGATGCCGATAAGCCCCGCCGAGAAACCGACGATCCAGTACCAGCCCGGCACTGCGGGAAACCAGTACTTCATGTACACGGCGATCGCCGTGACTTCCGTGCCCACGGCGAACACGATCGACGACCAGTACGCGTAACGCACCAGAAAGCCGGCCAGCGGCCCGATGTAGTGTTCCGCGTAAGCGCCGAACGAGCCCGACGTCGGGTGCGCCACGGTCATTTCCGCCAGACATCCCATCAGCAACAGCGCAATCGCACCGCCGATGGCATAACTGAGCAGCACGCTCGGTCCGGCGAAGCCGATGGCAAACGCGCTGCCGAGAAACAGCCCCGTGCCGATGGCGCCGCCAATGGCGATCATCGACAACTGGCCGCTCGTCAGGCCGCGGTGCAGGCCCTTCTCCCGCTCGACAATGCTGTCGAAGCCCGGTTTGGTTGTACTCAATTTCGTCTCCTGTTCTTCTGTCTTTCAGTACTCACGCCAGTGCGGCGTCAGGTTGTTGCGTGGCGGGCTGTCGCATCATCGCTAAGGAATGCGAACAAAATTCACCCACTACCGTGCTGGCAAGTCTAGTCAGCCGTTTTCGCTATGTACAATCAAGAAATCATCGGTGGGTATGGGGTTTGGGAATAGCTGAACGCCATGGTTTTCGTGGATGAAACTCCGCCATCAGAAGCTGTGCTCGATACCCACACCCACGCCGCGATAATGCGTGCCCGGCGGTGCGTTGCCGCCGTTGCCGGAGATCGGTCTCGGTGAGAATCCGTAGCTGCCCCACGCGCGGTTGATCACCTGGTAATACGCCACGTACACATCGGTACGACGCGAAAAGTCGTAGCGATAGCCCAGATTCATTTGCGTGGCCCCCAACCCGTCGGTACTGCACGCCCCGCCGCCGCTGCGCGAACACGCGCCGTCCATCGCATAGCCCCCGCCGATCCAAACGGAATGCTGGCCGCCGCCGAACCAGTGCTGCACCATCGCGTAGACCGCATCGCGCCGGTAGCGATTCAGGTTGCCGACGGTGCCGTCGTCGGTGCGATACGTCAGGCGGTCCCACCCGGCCACCCATTTCGTTCCCGCATAGGTGAACGTGATGAGCACCTTGTGCGCGTCGTCGGTCGAGCCCGTCGCGCGCGAACCTGCGTTGGACGGATTGCCCGATGCCGGAGCGCCCAGCCATGCCAGCCCGAAATAGTCCTTGTGCAGCTCATAGGCGTAGCGCACACGCAGCGGACCATTCAGGTATTCGAGACCGGCACCGAAGACCTGTGGCGAGATCTCGCCCGCAGGCGTCGTCACCTTGCCCTGCGACGGCGAGTACGAAAATCGCAAATGCAGCCCGGCCCAATCCGGCGTCCAGTACTGAATGCTGTTGCCCTGACGACGGTTGAACGTCGCATCGGCCGCGTTGTTCACGCGCCCGGATTGCGTGGTCGTGTTGGGCACGTTGAACCCGGGATTGCTCAGAATCGTGCTCAGATCGCCCGTGTACGGATTGCGCACGGGCGAGCCGACCGACAGCGTGGACCATTGATACGGCGTATCCCAGTTGCCGAGAAACGCCGTGCCGAACGGCCCCGCCAGCCCCACGTTCGTATTGCGACCCGCAATGGAGACGCCCGCCGCTTTGCCGTCGATGGCGACCGGCGTCTCGATCTGCCAGATCGCCGAATACCCGTCGCCAAGATCTTCCTTGCCGCGCATGCCGAAGTACGAAATGCTCGACATCATGCGTGTGCTGGTCGCCTCGCCGACATTGATGGCCCCCGCCGGCGCTTGCGTCGGACGTGGCGTCCCGGCGGGCACATGGCGCCCGCTCACGCTGACCCCATCGGTCATGGGCGTGAGTAGCCCGTAAATCTGCACCTGCGCGTGCGACATCTCATACACGCTCATGCCGAGCACGACACCCAGCACACGCGCCCCCGCGTGCCCGGCCATGGCCCGTCGCCGCGTCGACTGCCGGCCCGGCCTTTGAGAAAACCGCAACGCGCCGCGCATCGCCGGTCAGCCCGGCAGCGCGAAACCGCACGCCGCCAATTGCGCGTGCAAGGCCGCGTGTTGTGCTTCGCTCAACGGCGAGAGCGGCGGGCGCAGTTGGGCCCACGCGGCATCGTCGCGCTGTGACGCGAGCACGGCTTTGAGCGCCGGAATCATCGGGAACGATTGCACCACGCTGCGCACGGCATCGGCTTGCGCCTGCAATGCCGGACCGTTGTCGCCGGACCATTCGCGGCACAGTTGGCCGATGATGGCCGGATTGATGTTGACCGTTGCCGAAATGCAACCCTTCGCGCCCTTCGCGGAAGCGCGCGAGACCAGCGACTCCGACGCGGGGAAAATGCCGAAGCCCGGGAAGGCATCGAGCATCGCGCTCAGGTTCTGCCAGTCGCCCGAGCTGTCCTTGATGCCGACGACTGTGCTCGGGAAATCACGAATCAGGCGCTCGATGACCGGCAGCGTGATCGGCACGCCCGACAGCGCGGGGATGTGATACAGGTACAGCCGCAAACGGTCGTCGGCCACGGCGTCGATCACGCGTGCGTAGTAGCTGTACAGACCGTCGTCGGTAATGCCCTTGTAGAAGAACGGCGGCAACATCAGCACGCCGGCGCAACCGCGCGCCACGGCGTGACGCGTCAGCGCCACCGTTTCCGGCAGTGCACAGCAGCCGGTGCCCGGTAGCATGCGTCGCGGGTCCAGCCCCGCATCGATCAGATGATCGAGCAAGGCCATACGCTCTTGCGTGCCCAATGAGTTCGCTTCGCTGTTCGTGCCGAACGGGGCGAGCCCGACGCCGTGAGACAGCAACCATGCGCAATGCGCGAGAAAACGGGGGGCATCCGGCGTCAGATCCGCGTGAAACGGCGTGACGACGGGCGCAAACGCCCCGGTCAATGCTTGATCGACCATGACAGTTCCTTGGAGGTAGGGAGAGAGGTGTTGCGCTGCCTGTGTGCTTGCTACCGCTGTTTCATCACGTCAGGCAGACGCGGACCGCATCAAGGCGATGGGTTGAGTTCGTGCAGGAATTGCAGAATTTCGCGACCGAGGGCGTCATCCCCCGTATCGATGTGGGCAACGACCGACGTGTGGTTGTGATCGCGCACCTGAACAAAACGCGGTGCGCGCTTGTCACGTTGCGACAGTCGATGGCAGAACTCGAGCGCGTAGGTATCGAGATGGGGATTCTCGAATTCCGCGACGACAACCATCACGGGCACCGGCAGTGCATCGGCATGAGCCATGGGCGCGTCCGCCTCATGACGCGCCGCGTCAGCGCCGTAGTACGCCACCACACCCGGCGCATTCGGGTTGTCGGGCAACACATCGGCACGCAGGCGCGCACTGATCAACACCGTGCCCGCCACTTCCGGTTGGGCCGGACGCAGACGCGGATCGCACAGATAGCTGGCCACATGCGAGCCACCCGCCGAATGGCCGATAAGCAGAATGCGCGACATATCGGCACCCGCTGCGCCCGCGTACTCGCCGATGTGACGATGCACCCAGCGCATGGCGTCGGCCACGTCCTGCGCGCCACCCGGGAATGCGGCTTCCGGCGCCAGCCGGTATTCCACATTCACCGCCAGACAGCCATGACGCGCGAAATAGCGCGGTACGTTGCCATAGATCTGCGTGTTGGCATTCATGTCCCCTCGCACGAACCCGCCGCCGTGCACGAAGACGACGATCGGCATCGGCGCATCGGGCATCGGGTTCGGCCGATACACGTCGAGCCGATGCCGGGCATGCGCGCCGTAAGCTACGTCGCGTACGACGTCGTAGCCATCGGTCGCTGCGGCGTCGGCTTTTTCAAGCAGCGGCGTATAAGCGTCGAGTACCGCGCGGCGGCCGGCAGCAATATCGTTTGTCCACACAGGCCCAAGCGCGCGCATCACCTCGCGCGCGATCTGCCAGTCGGCCACCGGGGGCGTTGCCTGCGACATCAGTAGACTCCCATCAATTGCGAGAGCTGCGCGATGTAGCCGGCGTAGCGCGGGTGCTGTTTGATCGTCTGCGGTGCGCGCGGGCGCGGCAGATCGATCGTCACCTCTTCCACGATCTTGCCGGGACGCGCCGACATCACGATAACGCGATCGGACAGGAATACCGCCTCTTCGATGCTGTGCGTGACCAGCAGCACCGTCTGCCGGTGCTCCTGCCAGATGCGCAGCAGCTCGACGTTGAGGTTGTCGCGTGTGAGGGCGTCAAGCGCGCCGAACGGTTCGTCCATCAGCAGAACCTTCGGCTCAAGCGCGAGAATCTGTCCAATCGACGCACGCTGGCGCATGCCGCCCGACAGTTCGTGCGGATGGTGATCCGCGAACTGCGACAGGCCTAGCATTTCCAGCAACGCGGCCACGCGCGGCTCGCTCTTCTCCTTCGGAATCTTGCGCAGGCTCGTACCAAGCAACATGTTTTGCCGCACGGTCAGCCATGGCAGCATGTTGCTCGTCTGGAACACCACGCCGATCTCCGGCACCGGGCGCGTCACGCGCTGCCCCGCCACGCGAATCTCTCCGCCGTCGTGCGGCACCAGCCCCGCGACAATGCGCAGCAGCGTGCTCTTGCCGCAGCCGCTCGCGCCGAGAATCGACACGAACTCCTGATCGGCGATGGACAACGACACGTCGTCGAGAATCCGGACCGGTGCCGATTTGCGCGCCTTGCCCGCGAAGGTCTTGTCGATGTGGCGAATCTCGATCATCGCCTCATCGGTTTGGGCCGCCGGTGCGCGACCGGCATCCACCGAAGGGGCGGCCTGCGCCGCCGTGTGCAGTTTCGTCACGGTATTCATACGTTGATTCCTCGCCACCAGACCATGCGTGCCAGACGCTCGATCACCCAATACAGCACCACGGCCAGCAGCGTCACCATCAGGATCGCCGCGAACATCACATCGGTACGGGCCGCCGCCGAGGCGAACACGATCAGATGCCCCAGCCCTTCTTCCGAACCGATGAACTCACCAACGATGGCGCCGATCACCGCGAGCGGCATGGCGATCTTGAGACCGTCGGCAAACGCGGGCAGCGCCGCCGGCAGATACAGCCGCCAGAAGGTGTCCCACGGGCTGGCACCCAGTGCCCGGAAATGCTCATCGAGGTTGCGCGCGACCGAGGCAAGGCCACCCATGGTGGCGACCACCACCGGGAAGAAAGCGAACAGGAACGTGGACGCCAGCTTGGACGCGAAGCCGTAGCCGAACCACACGATCATGAGCGGCGCGAGCGCGATCTTCGGCATGCTTTGCAGCGCCGTGACGAGCGGGTAAAGCGTGCGGCGCGCGAAGGCGCTGTAGCTGATCACCACGCCAATCAGCAGGCCGCCCGCCACCGCCGCCACGAAGCCCGTCAGCACTTCAACGGTGGTGACCCACGTATCGGCCAGCATCTGCGGATGGATTTCCCAGGCGGCGCGAAAGATCGCCGACGGTGGCGGCATCAGGTACGACTGCACCTTGAAGTACGACACGGCCAGTTCCCACAGGGCGAGCAGTACGCCCCAAAATACGATCGTCTGTGCGATGCGTTTCATGTGATGTCTCCTCCAGATTGCCGGCGCGTTACGACTTGCCGCCCGACTTATCCTTGACCATCCCCGGCGGGGGCGGCACCACAAAACGCTCGAAACGGAACCGGTCGAAGCTCTCGATATTGCGCTCCCACACCTTCGCTTCGTACGGATGCTCGGCGTCGATCTGGGTCATCTCGCAATACAGCTCGACGTTGTTGCCGTCCGGGTCCTTGAACACGAGGAAGTAGTTCGCGCCCGGGCCGTGACGGCCGATGCCGCGCACGATTTCGACGTTGTGCGCGCGCAGCACGTCGACGGCTTTCTCCATCTCTTCCACACTCTCGACGAGGTACGAGAAGTGCTCCATGCCCGGGCGGCTGTAGCGCGGCAGGTCATCGATGTCGGGCGAGTTCTTCGGAATCTGCGAGAGCGCCAGATCGTGGTGATCGCTGCCGGCACGCAGAAAGACCATCTGATCGTCGATCCAGTCGGACACGGTCAGGCCCAGCACTTCGGTATAGAACTTCACCGACTTCTGGATATCGCGCACGACCAGCACCAGATGGCCGAGACGCTTGGGTTTGAGGCTTGTCATCTCCACTCCTTGCTTTGCTTCTAATCGGGGGCTTGCGAAGGGTATTACGGTGTTACGAGAGGCTTTCTGCGGCGCCTCACTCGACGAACTGATTGGTGTAGATGTCGGTGGCCTTCAGCGTGGGCGGCAGGTTGAACGCGTCGCGCACGAACTTCGCGGTGGCCTCCATGCGCGGCACGGGCACCCAGCCGGGCTTGTGGCCCTTGGTTTCCGCATCGCTGCCCAAGCCGTTGATCTGCTTGACCTGTTCGAGCATGACCTGCTTGTCGAGCATCGGGTATTGCGACGCGATGATGCCGGCGGACTCTTCCGGGTGCTCACGCAGCCACGCGTAGCCGCGATACGTCGCCTGCACGAAACGGCGCACGACGTCGGGCTTCTGCGCAATCATCTTTTCGGTCGTCACGAGGCCGTTGCCGACCATGTCGAGACCGAAGTCGCGATAGCGCAGCATGCCGATCTCGCGGCCCTGTTTGGCTGCCAACGCGCGCAGCACGGGCAGGTTCGCCCCTTCCCAGCACTCGGTCAGGTCGATTCGGCCTTGCAGGAACGACGGATTGATGGTCGACGGATCAAGGCGCAGCAGCTTAACCGACGTCGGCGGCAAGCCATTGGCCTTCAGCCATGCCGGTACGATGTTTTGCAGCGGCGATGCCCCGCCGCCGCCCATCGTCAGGCCCTTGAGGTCAGCCGGTTTGGTAATCGTGCGGCCGGGTTTGACGAGATAGCAGATCGCCCCGGGCCAAGCCACGTTGACCGAACCGACCATCACCGTCTTGCCACCCTGCGCGCGATTGAGCATCACACTGATCGGGTCGCCATAGCCAAAGTCGAACAGTCCCTGATCGACTTCGTTGACGGTGCGCTGACCGCCATGACCGGCGATGGCCGAGACATCGAGCCCGGCCTCGCGGTAAAAGCCCTTGTTGATGGCGACCAGCACGCCACCGGTACTGCCTTGCGGCAGCCATGAGAGGTTGAACTTCACTTTCTCCTGCGCGGCGACCGGCGTCGCCCACAGGGCGCCAGCGCCCACGGCACCGATGGTTCCGATGGATCCGAGAGTTCCGACGCACGCGAGCGCCGTCCACCAACGCTTTGCCCACTGCCACTGCTGCATTGCTGCCTCCTCCTGGCCGCCGCTCTAGCGGCCTTTGTTATTTGCGCTGTGCCACGACGCGGTTCTCGATAGCGCCAATGCCCTCGATGCCCGCCACCATGACGTCACCCGCCTTGAGATACACGCCACGCCCCATGCCCACGCCGGTCGGCGTGCCCGTAGCGATCAGATCGCCGGGCTTGAGCGTGAGGATGCCGGACAGGTAAGCGATCTGCTCCGCAATGTTGAAGATCATCCCTGCCGTCGTGTCGTCCTGCATCGACTCGCCGTTGACCGACAGCGTCATGCGCAGGTTCTGGGGATCGCGAATGACATCGCGCGGCACAAACCACGGCCCCAGAGGAGCGAAGGTATCGAAACTCTTGCCGCGAAACCAGTCGTGCGTAAACGGATAGTCGGTGCGGCGGTTGAGATCTCGTGCGCTCACGTCGTTGATCACCGTGTAGCCCGCGATCCACTCGTGGGCTTGTTCCACCGGTACGTGGCGGCCCGGACGGCCAATCACCACGGCCAGTTCGACCTCCCAGTCGACGCGCTCGGCATTGGGCGGCAGCACCACGTCGGTGTTGGTGGCCGTCACGCTGGTCTCGGCTTTCATGAACATGTAGGGCGAGCTTTCGCTGCGCGGCGCGAGCTTCGTGCCCATTTCGGCCGCATGTTCGTAAAAGTTCGACGCGGTGGCGAAGATCCGGCCCGGCTGATACGGCACGCACAGGCGGTATTGACTCGTTTCCAACGCGCTGACCTTGTTCACCACACCAGCATCCAGCGCCTGACGTACAGCCGTCATCACGGTCTCGCCATGCACATACCAGTCGGAGAGCAGCGCCGTCAGATTCTGCGCCGCCAGTGCGCCGTCGTCGTTACCTGCGCCCGTGTGGCGCAGCACGGCTTCCAGATCGTACAGGCGGCCATGTTGCACCAGTGCCGTACGGCGATCAGCACCGGCTCCCGGTGCCAGCGATTCATAAGTTGCGATACCAAACCAAGTCACACCTTCCTCCTATCTCTTTACTGAAATTCGATGTCGCTTACGCGCATCGGTTGTCTTTTTGATTGCTCTATGAACATACAATACATAGCATATGTATACATGGCAATTAATTTGTATTTTATTTTTCAACTCTTCCCGACGCAGCAACCAAGCAGCGATTAATTAGCGAACAAGGCACCCATGAACGACGCTCCCCTGATGCTCAATCTCATCGCACTGGCCCCGCAGGCACGCGCGCAATTGCTGGCCGCCGGCGTGCGGCTGCACGACGTGAACCCGCGTGCGCTGGCGGCTTCAAGTGCGCTCGCCCACGCCACCGATGCCGCCGATCGCGCTGCCATCGCCTCGGCGCGTCTGGTGCTCACCAACGGCACGACCGGACTCACCGCCGCACAGATGCAGGCGCTGCCGCAGCTCGAACTCGTTTGCGCCTTTGGCGCCGGGTTCGAAAACATCGACGTGACCGCCGCCACGGAACGCGGCATTGCCGTCGCCCATGCGCCCAACACCAACGGCGAGACGGTGGCCGATCACGCCTTGGCCCTGATGCTCGCCGTGTCGCGCGGCCTCGTGACCCTCGACCGCGCCGTGAAAGCCGGTGGCTGGGAGTCGCATCGCGCGCCTCGTCCGACGCTCAACGGCGCGCGACTCGGCGTCGTCGGTCTCGGCAACATCGGTCAGGCGATCGCCCTGCGCGCGGCAGGCTTCGGCATGTCGATCAGCTATCACACCCGCACGCCACGCACGGACGGTCCAAGCCACGCATGGCAGCACTACGCCAACGTCAGTGAACTGGCCCGCGACAGCGACTTCCTCGTACTGGCCTGCCCCGGCGGCCCCGCCACGCATCATCTGGTCAGCACCGAGGTGCTGGCGCAACTCGGCCCGAAAGGCTTTCTGGTGAACGTGGCGCGTGGCAGCGTGGTCGATACCGTGGCGCTGATCGAAGCGCTGTGCGACGGCGTCATCGCCGGTGCCGCGCTCGACGTCTACGAGACCGAACCCGAGGTGCCGTCGGCACTGCGCATGCTCGAGAACGTCGTGCTCACGCCGCACATCTCAGGCCGCTCACCTGCGGCGTTGCAAGCGCAGATCGACGTCCTGCTGGCCAACGTGCGCGCCCATCTCTCTCGTCTGCCGTTGTTTGCTGCGGTGAACACCGTGCGCGGTAACAGAACGTCCGGATAAAAAAATAAGCGGGCAACCGGGAGACCATCGGAGGTTGCCCGCCTCAACACTTCACCTTGGAGGTCCTGTGAAGTCGCCAGCGGTGGCGGCACGCATTGGCAGACTTCGCCAGCGCGTGCCGCAGCGTCACGCCAAATCACACCAGTTCAATCAAACTGCGCTTACCGTGCCGGCCAGGGTTTGGCCGGGGCACCCATCACCGGCTCGCCCAGCAGCGGGCTCGACAGTGCATATGCGCCGTTTTCGGTGAAAGCCCACATGATGTTGCGGTCGTACTCGGTGTACATCGCGAACACGCCCTTGCCCAACGTGTACACAGGCAGCTCGGTTTCATCGGCCAGGCCCGGCACGAAGTAGCCCGCGATGGTCGGCTTGGCCGGGTCCTTCACGTCGAAGATCTGCACGCCTGCGCTATAGAACGAGTACGGCACGATGCCCTGACGCCACGTCCCCGGTTGCCCGATGGAGTTCGAACGCTTCGGACCGTAGTTGCCGCCGCGCTGGCAGAAGCTGGTGAACGGTGCGCCTTCGGGCACCTCCGGCTCCGGCAGCTTGGCCGCGACCTTCATCTTGGCGGGGTTACGCGCGTCGACGACGAAGATGTCCTTGTACGGCTCGTAGCAATCGCGGTTCATCGGGTAGCCGCTCGTGAGCACGTAACCGGTGCGCTCGTACTGGCTGACGTCCGCGTTGTCGTATTCGGTGCCTGCGAAGCTCGGGGCCGTATTCACGTTGCCGAGTACCTTCGGATGCGCCGGATCGGCGAGATCGAACGACCACAGTCCCAGACCACCCATCGCACCGAAGCCCACCTTGCCGCCCTGCTCCAGCGGTTTGGGCAGGAAGATCGGCATACGCGAGCCCATCCACGACGTGCGATTGCCTGCGCGCGCATTCTGGAGATATGCCTGCTCATGCTCGGCGTTGCCGAGGATCTGGCCGGGCACCGAAATCTGCGAGACGAACTTCGGGTTGGCCGGGTCCGACATATCCCACACTTGATAACCCGGCGAATACAGATAGTTCGGGTATTCGGAGAGCGCGTAGCTGTCGTCGGGTGCCGCCGACAGAATCATGTACTTGCCGCCGTAGAACTCCGGCGAATCGAGCGAGCCCGAACCGCGTTGCTCGCCCACCGGCGCATTCGGACGCGTGTAGTCGGTGGTGCGCGTGGCGATCAGCTTCCAGTCGGACGGCAGCGGGCCGTTCATCTCGAAGACCTTGAAGCCCTTCAGATCGTTGTAATTGCGCTGTGCGGCAACCTTGTCCGGCTGCTTCGACTTGTCGGTCATCAGGCCATAGCGGCCGATTTCGAACGACGCGACGAGAATCGGCTTGCCGAGCTTCTTGTTCCAGACGATGGTCGCGCCGCCCAGATAGTCGTGCACGTTGTTCGGGTCGAACTTCTCGCTCGAACCCTTCGGGCCCCACACGCCACCCTTCGAATACACGACCTTGCCGTTGGCCGGATCGGTCACGTCCATGATGCGCAGGTAGTCGCGGTCGTGGATGTACAGATAGCGCTTGCCGTTGAAGTCGGCGATGTTGTTCCACGCATGGAACGGCGAAT
The DNA here is from genome assembly GCF_002179865.1 of Pandoraea sp. PE-S2R-1. Lineage (NCBI taxonomy): Bacteria > Pseudomonadati > Pseudomonadota > Betaproteobacteria > Burkholderiales > Burkholderiaceae > Pandoraea > Pandoraea sp. PE-S2R-1. The sequence continues at coordinate 446,333 of NZ_NGUR01000009.1, forward strand.
CCACGCCCGGGTAGAAGGCGAGCACCTTCACGTTCTTGGTGTAGCTCTTTTTGTCCCAGTACGGCAGCTCACCCGGGAATTTCTGACCGGTGTGCACTTCGGGCGTGGCCTTCGGCCAGATGAACTTGCCGGTGGCCGGGTCCATGCCGTAGTCGACGCCGGGCTTGAGCGGCTTGGGGGAGCGATCCGGGGTCAGGCGCAGCCAGCCGGCCAGATACGGGTCTTTCACGTTCGGCGTGCCGGGCGTGCCCGACGGTTGCGCGTCGGCTTGTGCTGCGGGGGCTGCATTGGTCGCGGCAGGTTCGGACTCCGGTGCCGATGCGTGGGCAGCGAGCGTCATCGTCAGCGCAGCGAGTACCGCCGTGGCGGTGAGCGATACGCCGAGTGTGGGCTTGCGAAACATGTCTTCCTCCTTCGTTTCAAAGTCTTCTCGCCGGCACAGCGCGTGCCGGCGGCGTGGATTCTGGTGAATTCAGATACGTGGATCAGAATGCGTGGCGGATACCCAGTTGCACACCCGACGGATTCTGATTGCCGTTCGGCGTGACCTGGAACGTCACCGGGTAATGCACCGTCGTGTCGTTGCTGTGCTGCACGTGCGCGTAGGTCGCGTAAAGCGTGGTGCGCTTGGACATGCCGTACATGTAGCCGATCACGAAACCGTTGGCGTTCGAGAGCGCCTTGTTGTCGTCGTCCTGACGGTGGACAAAGCTCGCGTAGAAGCGATGACGGTCGGTCAGCGCGTAGCGAACCCCGGCCTGTACGTCCCAGCCGCGCACGTTGAACGCGACGTACGGCGGGTACGCGTAGTAGCCGTTGTACGTGTGATAGATCAGGGTCGGCTCGACACTGCCGAATTTGTAGGTCGCGGCAAAGTAGTTATCGCGCGACGAGTGAATCTGGCTCGGCGAGTAGATGTCGCGCGTGTATTGCAGCTCGCTCACGGCGCCGAGGAAGATGCCGCCGTTGCGGTACTCGACGGCGGCCGACAGGAAGCGCCCGGCGCGCGTGGTATCGCCCACGCCCGTGGTCGCCATGAAGCGCGCCATCAGGCCGTTCCAGCGCGGCGTGTTGTACGAAATGGCGTTGTCCACGCGGTACGACGCGTAGAAGAACTCCATGTTGTTGACCATACTGAAGTCGGCCGCCCAGCTCGGGTCGGCATAACCGGCAATCCAGTACGACGGCGTGAATTGGCGGCCCAGCGAGACTTCACCCCACGGGCCCTTGAGGCCGACAAACGACTGACGCGCCTGTGCCGATTGGGTGCCGTTGTTCGCCGAGAACATCGGCTCGTAGGTGAAGAAGGCGCGATTACCGCCGCCCAGTTCTTCAAAGCCGCTCAAATTGAAGCGAGAGTTGTTCAGACCGCCGCTCGACATGCGGGTGACCTTGCCGCCATTAGCGCCCGATTGCCACAACTGCTCGATGTTCAAGTCCACAAAACCCGAGAGCGTGACGCCTCCGGAAGATTGCGCGTATGCGCCCCCTTGCATTGCGCCCAGTAGCAATGCACCTAACACTCGCTTCTTCATGCCGTCTCCTGAGAATTCTCGTTTTATTTGCGGCGCCCCTTGTTGGGTGTCTGCCGCTCGCCCGTTGTATGTATACAATCTTTCGAATGATTATACATAGCAAAGAAATTGAATTTCTACCGCTATTTGTTTATACAAACGAGCTGTTTTTTTATAGCGGGTTACCCCTGATATGCGGTGTCCACCGCCGGCACACCGTGGCCGGCGGGGAAATGGCGCCCCAAAACAAGCGGCGCGTGATGCGGATCAAAGACCCTTGCGGTCGGCTTGCAGACCCTCGTGACGCAGCTTGGGCGCGTCGTCTTTGCCCGTGCCGTCCTTCGATGCACCGCCCCAGCCGTGGGCAGTCACGTCGAAGATCACCCCGTTCGTGTCGAAGAACTTGACCTCGTAGAAGATGTTGCTTTTCACCGGCACTTCGCCCATGTAGTAACGCCCGCCGGCCGCTTCGATCTTGGTGCGCGTGGCTTCGACGTCGTCGACCCAGATGCCGATGTGATGCAGGCCAACGAACTCGCGGCCGCGGTCGCCGGCGGCTTCATCGTTCTTGTAATTGAGCAACGCGAGGTTGATGACGCCGTCGGACAGGTACACGCCACGGGCGAGCGACGAGTCGGTTTCGCCAACTTTCTTGAAGTCGAACGCCTGCATGTAGAACTCGGCCGCCTTCCAGGGGTCGGGCACGGAAAGCGCGATATGACGCAGTTTGGCCATGATGGAATGTCTCCTTCGTATCGATAGGTCACGTGTGTGACGAACAGAGGCTTGCCGGGGGCCGGCAAACTCACATGTATACTATCTCAGTGAATTGCATTCCAAAATGCATTTTTGAATACAACATTGCGATACCGATCAACAAAATCTCCTGCCATTCCCTTCGAATGGGGCGTCAGGCCACAACTTCGGGAAAAAATACCCTTATAATCCGCATGTATACAATCCGAGCCAATTCAAGTCGATTCAAAAAATAATGCACGTCCACGCAACGAGATAACTAACCATGGCCGAAACCATTGCCGCCCGAATCTGCCGGGAGTTGACCGACGAGATCATCGACGGTCGCCTGCCGCCAGGACGGAAGCTGGAAGAAGTTGTGCTGGCCGAACGTTTCAAGGCCTCGCGCACGCCCATTCGCGAAGCCCTGCGCGAGTTGAACGCGCGCGGCCTGATTGAACTCACGCCGCATAAGGGCGGGGTCGTCGCCAGTATCAGCGTCGACGATCTGTCCGACATGCTCGAAGCGATGTGCGAACTCGACGCGCTGTGCTGCCGTCTGAGCGCCCAACGCATGAGCGCCATGCAGAAGAAGCAGTTGGAAATGCTCCACGTTCAGAGCAAGCAATGCATGGATGCCGGTGACGAAGCCGGGTATCTCGCGCTCAACCGCGAGTTTCACCAGTTGCTGAGCGCCGGTACGCAGAACAAGACGCTGATGGCACTGATCGACAGCCATCGCGAACGTCTGGCGCCGTTCCGCGCCGCGCAATCGGATGTCGAGGAACGTTTCACCGTGTCCTTCGACGAGCACGAGAAAGTCGTCGAAGCGGTGCTCGCCTCCGATGCCGAGGGCGCCTATAACGCCATGCGCAGCCACACCGCGCGATTGAGCATTCATGTGCTCGACCGCCTGCAACACAACCGTAATTCGTAAGCCTTCATCCATACCCGCCCGGGCCGCATCGGTCCGGGCGGCGTCGTTTCAATCCGCCGTTTTGTAGTTTTTGACGGATCGCACCTCACGACGCGCGAAGCCAACGTTCTCAACGTATTGCTCGCAAACGTCGCCTATGAGTCTCAGCGCAGTGCAACGCCGATAGGTTGTCGCGCCCTTTCCCGCCTTCTAGCTTCCACAAATGAAACGCGAGGCATCGCTTTTCGCCGCGCGTCGTGCCCGTCGCCTCTCGGACTGACGGCATCTCGCTCTACCCATTTGTGGAGACTTATATGTCTGAAGTTACTGATGTACTCGTCGCGATCGACACCAAGGCGGTTCTCGATCGGTATGGCCGGAACAGCAGCATGTCGAATCCGCCGTTGATCGACGCCAAGCACGTGTTCATGATCGTCACGCAGAAGAACGTTGTCAGCGGCCAAGCCGGCGGCGAGCTTGATGTCGCCGCACGTATCGGCGACGTGATTCGCTGGCGGGAAAATTCGCTCTCGCTGGGCTTCGAAGAGTCGTGCATCTTCTACAAATTCGTGAGCACTCAGGTCAAGTTGATCTCCGATCCCTCGCCGCGCGAGGCCGAAGTCAAAATTCCCGTGCCCAATCCGGACGACCCGTCCAAGCCGAAGAAGCAACAGGTCTCGAACTACTTCTGGTCTTGCGAAACGCTCAAGACCGGCCGTGTGACGTATCACTTTCAGTTTCAAATTCTGGATCGCAGCGGCAATCTCTGCGGCTGCTATCAATGGGATCCGTTCATCAGCATTCGTAACGACTGAGCGCGCTGACTGAACCCCCGCTCCTCATTTGGCGGCGATCCACCGCTCGGTGGATCGCGCGACCTCACGCCCCACGGCAAGGAATTCACGATGACCAAAGACAAGCCGCCCCACGCGCGCGAGGCGAACGCCGCCGGTGCTAACGTATTGCTCGTCATCGATACCGGCGCGCTGCTCGCCGGGGAATCCGAGCCCGCTTGTTGCTACGCACTATGCAACGGCCTGGACTCGCTACTGACAAGCAACGACGGGCAACTTCATCTCAATGCCGTGGCCGGCGCACAGGTACGCGTCAGGTGGTCGCCGACCGCCGTACGCGGCGAGCACGCCGTACTGCTCAACTTGCAGTTGGCCAACGATGACGTGCTGACGAATCTGACACTGCAAAGTCACCCCGAGGCCACCGTCCTAGTGCCGCAGATGGGAGAACCGGGCGAAATTGAGGCGCGTCCCGCACACGATGCGTTCTGGCAACTCGACGTCGCCGCCGAAGGCAGCGTGGAACTGACGCTAAAGGCCATCGTGACGGATCGCGACGCGGAAATCGCCGGTGCGTTCGAATGGCCACTGAGCATCGTCGTCGGCTGAGGTCATCGCCCGGGAGGTCCGGGCATCACTCAACTATTTAGAAATCGAATGCCCTGCATTTTGATATTTAATTTGTCGATGCGCGGTCCGTTCGCTATCTTGTAAGTCTTTCCCCGCACTTCACGCCCCCACGCGACCCCGCGGCGCTATTGCGCCAACCCCAGCCAACCTGAAGGAAGGCAGCGCCAGCGAGGCCCCGGGCAGCATAGAGGCCGCTCCATGACTCACCGCGTTTTCGTCGGCGCCGTTGGTGCCGACGGCAATCCCCTCCACCTCGCCACTCGCGACGGACGCTTCACGTACGTCGGCCCGCAAGCCCCCGACACCGGCGGTGCTCAAGTCATCGATCTGCAAGGCAAGCTGGTCTTGCCCGGCTTTGTCGACGGGCATATCCATCTCGACAAGAGCTTTCTCGGTGACCGCTGGCGACCGCATCGTCCGGCCGCCACGCTGCGCGACCGGCTGGCCGCTGAAAAAGAGGAAATCGCCGCCGCCGCGCCGATGACCCAACGGGCCGACGCGCTCATGCGCCAGTGCGTCGCCTTCGGCACCGTGGCCATGCGCTGCCACGTGGATGTCGACGCCAGCACCGGCCTCACGCATCTGCAAGCCGTCATGGCGATGCGCGATCAATGGCGCGATCTGCTCGACATCGAACTCGTGGCCTTCCCGCAAGCGGGCGTCATGACCTGCCCCGGCACGGCCGAGGTTCTCGAAGCCGCCGTTCGTGAAGGCGTGCAAGTCGTGGGCGGTATCGATCCGACCACGCTCGATGGCGACGCTCAAGGGCAACTGAGCGTCGTGTTCGGCATTGCCGAGAAGCACGGCACGAAGATCGACATTCATCTGCACGAACCAGGTGAGACGGGCCTCGCGCAACTGCATCGCATCGCCGCCCGGACGCAGGCGGCAGGCTTGCAAGGCCGTGTGTCGGTGAGTCATGCCTACGGGCTGGGCGATATCGGCCCCGCAGAACTCGACGTGATCGCCCGTGCGCTGGCCGATGCGGGTGTCTCGATCATGACCAACGCCCCCGGCGACCGCGCTTTCCCGCCGATTCTGCGGCTGCGCGAAGCGGGCGTGCGGGTGTTCACCGGCAACGACAATATTCAGGACAGCTGGTGGCCGTACGGCAACGGCGACATGCTGCAACGCGCGATGCTGATCGGCTATCGCTCGGGCTTCTATACCGACGAACACCTGCAAGTCGCACTCGATATGGGCACGTCTGCCGCCGCCGCCGTGATCGGCAAGGCCGACTACGGTCTTCGTGTGGGCAGTGAAGCGAGCTTCATCGTGTTCGACGCACCCAACGCTGCCGCCGCCGTTGCCGCCGCACCGGCTGCCCGCGCGGTGATTCGTCACGGACATTATTGGGGCGGCCCGGCGCAACTCGCGCTGGACGCCGCCCTGTTGAAGGACACAGCAGGGTCCACCCCGACCTGACTGTCATGCGCGGTGCCGGGCCTGCGCGAGGTCATGGCACCGTTGGCGTTCGTCGCGCCGAGGTGAAGCACACTGCGCGCGCCCCCAGGCGCAGGGTGTAGCCGAGGCAGTCGAAGACGAGCGATGGGGAGAAAAACTAGCGTTATCAGGAGCCACTAGCAATGTCGAAGACCACGTATTACGCGCCGCACGGCGGGCATCCGGCTCAAACGGAACTGCTCACCGACCGCGCCATGTTCACCGAAGCGTATGCCGTCATCCCCAAGGGCGTGATGCGCGACATCGTGACGAGCCATCTGCCGTTCTGGGACAACACGCGCCTGTGGGTGCTGGCCCGTCCGCTCTCGGGCTTCGCCGAGACGTTCGCGCAATACATCATGGAAGTGGGCGCCGGTGGCGGCAGCGACAAGCCTGAGCAGGACGACAAGGCCGAAGGCGTGCTCTTCGTCGTCGAAGGCGAGATCACGGTGACGATTCAGGGCAAGGCGAACACGCTCACGCCGGGCGGCTACGCATTCATCCCGCCCGCCACCGACTGGCAACTGCGCAACCAGAGCCAGAGCACGGCGCGCTTCCACTGGATTCGCAAGCACTATCAGGCCGTGGAAGGTCTGCCGTATCCGGAGCCGTTCGTGAAGAACGAGCAGGACGTGGAACCGATTGCCATGCCGGGCACCGACGGCCGCTGGGTCACCACGCGCTTCGTCGACATGCAGGACATGCGCCACGACATGCACGTGAACATCGTCACGTTCCAGCCGGGCGGCGTGATCCCGTTTGCCGAGACGCACGTCATGGAGCACGGCCTGTACGTGCTCGAAGGCAAGGCCGTCTACCGTCTGAATCAGGACTGGGTGGAAGTGGAAGCCGGTGACTTCATGTGGCTGCGCGCGTTCTGCCCGCAGGCTTGCTACGCCGGTGGCCCCGGCCCGTTCCGTTACCTGCTGTACAAGGATGTCAACCGTCACATGAATCTGACGCTGGGCGCACAGCCGCGTTAAGGATCATGCGGGATGGAGCCGTCGCAAATTAGCGGCACATCGCGATGGATCAGGCCGGTCGGCGACACGCCGCACCGGCCTTTTTTCATGCATTGCGGCACTACTTCGCGGATCGTGTTTTCGATTCCAGCATACCGACCAGCACCTTGGCGAGTGCCTTGACCATCGCGTCCGCCGTGGGTCGATGAAAGATCGCCAGCTCGAACGTGTCGACCACCGGCAGCCCCTGTGCGCGCCCCAGCACGACGTGGCCCGGCAACACCGCGCGCGGCGGCACCAGACTGACGCCCATACCGTCGGCCACCGCCCCCTGAATGCCGCTCAGGCTCGAACTCGTGAAGCTGATGCGCCAGTTGCGGCCCATGGCTTCGAGTGCGTTGATCATGTCGTCGCGATACAGGCCACGCGTCGGAAACGTGACGAGCGGCACGGGGTCGAGTTGAAACGAGGGATGGGTCGCACTGTCGATCCACGCCAGCTTTTCCGGCCGGCATGCCACCGATTCCCGGCTGTTGCGCCGCTGTTTGACGAGCACGAGATCCAGCTCGCCGTGATCGTAGCTGCCGAGCAGATCGCGGCTCAGGCCGCTCGTAACTTCGAGTTTGACTTGCGGATACTGCCGGTTGAAACCCGCAAGTACCTGCGTCGTCGCCCCCGTCGCGAAATCCTCCGGCACGCCGAGGCGCACCGTCACGGCAACCACGGCCCCCGAGAGCGCTTCGAACATCTGATCGTTGAGCGCAAGCATCTGACGCGCGTAGCCGAGCAGCATTTCACCGGCATCGGTGGCGTGGACTTCGCGGTTGCCGCGATCCAGCAGCTTGTGTCCGACCATGTCTTCGAGCCGGCGCACCTTCTGACTGACGGTGGACTGGGTCGAGTGCAGCCGTGCGGCAGCCGTCGTAAAACTGCCGCAGTCAGCCACCATGATGATGGAGCGCAACAGATCCAGATCGAAAAGCGGTCGATTCGATTTCGCACTGCCGGGCATAGTTACTATTTGAATTGTCGATGGGCAGTCGATCTTGTATCACGCACGACAGGTGCCCGACAACTGGGGTTTCACGGCGTTGTCGGGCACCCTTTCCTGCGATTTCCGCTGAATTTCGAATCGTACGGCGTTACACCCCCAAGGCACGCCCGTCGCTGCGCGGGTCGTGCGCCCCGCTCATCTGCCCTTGCGCGCTGATACGAATGGCGCCGGGGTGCCCGGCCAGTTGGCTCTGCGCGGGCAACGGACTCATCTCATGCCCACGCGCAGCAAGGTCCGTGAACACGCCCGTCCCGGCATCCTGTTCAAGCTTGAGGCTATCGCGGCTGTCCGAGAACGTTTTGCCCAGCAGAAAGCGCGGGCGGCCGAGCGCGGTCAGCGGGTCCATGCCGTAGTCGATCAGGCGGGTGAGCACTGCGGCCAGCGTCTGCGGCTGACCGTCGGCACCCTGTGTGCCATAGAGCAGGTGCGGCCGCCCCTGCTTGAGATACATGCCCGGATTGAGCGTGTGGAACGGGCGCTTGCCGGCACGCAGCACGTTCGGACTGCTCTCGTCGAGACTGAACGACGCGCCCCGGTTGTGCCACAGCACGCCCGTGTCACCCAGCACCACGCCGCTGCCCCAGTCGAAATAGACCGTTTGCAGCATGCTCACGCAGTTGCCCTCACTGTCTGTGGCGCCGATGTAGACCGTATCACCCGTCTTGTACACATGCGGCCAAGGCATCGCGCGATCCATGCGGATGCTTCTCGCGTGGGCGTCGAGCGTCGCACTTGCCAGCAAACGATCGACCGGCACATCGACAAAGTCCGGGTCGGCGACATACCGGTTGCGGTCGATGAAGGCAAGCTTCACCGCTTCGACCAGCACGTGGTAATAGTCCGCGCTCCCCTCCGGCATCGATGCCAGATCGAAGCGATTGAGAATGCCCATGATCTCGAGCGTCGTCACCCCTTGCGTGGGCGGACGCAGTCCAAGCAACTCGCCGTCGCGATACGCCACGCGCAGCGGCACTTCCTCGCGCGCCTGCGTCTTGGCGATATCGTCGAGTGTGAGTGGTGAGCCGACGCGTTTCAGTCCCGCCGCGACGCGCGCGGCCAGATCGCCCTCATAGAATTCGCGTCCACCGTGGGTCGCAATGCTGTCGAGACTGCGCGCCAGTGCGGGCTGAACAAACTGTTCTCCGGCTTGCGGAATGCGGCCATTCGGCATGTACACCGAGGCGAAGCCTTCCCAGCCCGACAGTTCGTTCGCACGCAGCGTCTGCCAGAATTGCTGCGACGGCGTGACCGGAAAACCATTGGCCGCGTATTCAGTCGCACGCGAGAACAACGACGACCACGCCTGCTTGCCGCCCCATTGCGTGCGGCCGAATTCGAACGCCTTCTCCCAGATCGCGACGGTGGCGGCCGTCGTCAGTGCCGCGCCGGGGCCGCGCACGGGGATCTCCCCGCGATAGGCCGGCAGCTTTGCCGCCGATTGCCCGATGCCGGAGAGCGTGCGCACGTTGCCATCGCGATCGCTGATGACCATGAACGCGTCACCGCCCAGCCCGGTGAAATGCGGATATGTCACGCTCAGCACGGCACCGATGGCAATGGCGGCTTCGATGGCGTTGCCGCCTGCGCGCAACACTTCAAGACCGGCCTCGCTGGCCAGTTCGTGCGGGCTGGTGACCATGCCGCGCGTCGATTGCGCGAGACGCGGATCGCCACGTGTGGCGGATGCTGCGGACGCCGCAGTTGCCGGTGCTGCCGTAGCCGCCTCGGCGGTCGCAGCGGTCGCAGCGGTCGCGGCAGTTGCGGCATTTGCGACGGGCAACACTGCGCTGCCGGCCAGTGCCGCCGTGCTCATCAGAAAATCGCGGCGCGTGGTCCCGCCGTCCCCCGTCATGCCCGAATGTGTCGCTGACAGCCCTGCGGCCGTTGCCTGTGTCGTCGACGGCCTGGCGGCCGTTTTTCCTGCGAACGTCATACCCCCTCCCTGCGTGGTGTTATCTCGCGGCGAGACGCGCCCGACACCGGCAAGCGCCCCGCCGCCACATGCGATGGCATGCAGACTGATGTGCTTCAGTCGTCTGCCTCAGTCGTGGGCTTCAGACTTCGGCCTTCCAGCCCTTCCAGTTGCGGTGATGCGTGACTTCCGGGGCCGAGTAGCGCTCCTTCACCCACGCGTACACCGGGCCGAGCGCGTTCATGGCGATGGCCGCACCGAGCGCCGCCATCGGGTCTTGCGGCACGGGACCGAAGCCGCCGAACAACGTGGCGAAGTACGTGGCAAAGCCGAAGAACATGCCCGGAATGAAGTTCAGGCCCGGGAACACGCGAGCGAGCGCCATCATCGTGCCGTTACCGGTGAAGAGAATCACCATCTCGGCCAGCACGAGCGTGTTGCCGGTGAACTGCGTCGAGGCCTGTTTGAAACCGAGCACGATCAGGAACGCGAAGAACGACCCGACCGGCAACGTGGCCCAGATGCGTTTGAGATTGACCAGACTCGGCCCGCCCATGGCGAACGTGGCGGCCCAGCTGATGAAGATCGCCCACGGCGGCAGGTGCAGCGGCAGCATGGCAATCGGGATGGTCGTGACAGCAAGTAGCGAGGCAACAACTTCCGCAGGCAGCTTCTTCATGATTGTCTCCTTGAGTTTTATAAGCACTTCATTGCGCACAACAACATGAATGGCGGTGGATTTCGCAGCGATGCTCCGTCACCACCGTGATGCGCCCGCGCTTGATCACCCATGAGCGAGGCGGGATATCGAGCAGCGCGTCGGCAACTTTGTAGGTATCGAGAATGACGAGGTCGGCCTGCTTGCCCACGGCAATGCCGTAGTCGTGCGACAGACCGATGGCGCGCGCGGCGTTATGCGTGCCCATGTCGAGGATGGCCTGCTGATGCTCCGGCACCCCGAACTGCGCCACGTGGGCGAGCAGGTTGCCGATGAGCAGCATGTCGGCCTTGCCGAACGGCGTGAACGCGTTGCGCACGTTGTTCGACGAATACGCGACGTTCACGCCTGCGCTGTGCAGTGCCTTGACCGGCGTGAGCCCGCGACGCTGGTTCTGCTGGTCCTTGCGGCCGCCCAGATAAAGGTCGGTGGCCGGCAGCGTCACGATGCTGATGCCGGCGAGCCGGATCTGTTCGATGACGGGCGCGAGCGTGTCGTTGTCGAGCGCCCCGAGACTCGTCACGTGACCGAGTGAAACGCGCCCCTGATAGCCCGTCTCGATGGTTTTCTGCGCGATGTAAGAGATGGCGGCGAAGCGCTGATCGCTGGTGTCGTCGGCAAAATCGGCGTGCATGTCGACGGGCGCATCGAAGCGTTGCGCCAGCTCGAACACGATGTCGATGTGGCGCTTGGTGTCGTCCCAGTTCAGTTCGTTGTACGGGCACCCGCCGACCACGTCCGCCCCCATGCGCAGCGCGTCGATCATCAACTCGTAGGTGCCCTTCGACTTGAGAATGCCCTCCTGCGGAAACGCCACGATCTGCAAATCGAGCAGGCTGTTGTACTCGTCCTTGAGCGCAAGCAGCGTCTCCACGCCGATCAGACCCTGAATCAGATCGACGTCCGGGTGAGCGCGCACGGCCACCGTGCCGTGCTTCACCGCCATGTCGAGCACCTGACGCGAGCGGTCGAGCACGTCTTCGCGCTCTTGCTTGCTCTTGAGAATGCCGGTCACGCGAATGGCTTCGTCGAGCGTGCCGAAGCGCGCCGGCAGGCGGCGGTGCAGCAGCGCCTTGTCCAGATGCAGGTGAGCTTCGATGAGACCGGGGATCGCCGCCCGCCCCTGTGCATCGATGATCTCGTCCGCCGAGGCGTCGATACCGGGCTCCAGCGCAACGATGCGCCCGCCTTTGATTGCTATGTCCACGAGCGGCGCTTCATCGCGCACGCACACGTTGTTGATCAGCAGGTCCACATGCATGGTGCGGTCTCCTCAGGTCTCGAATGTTGTCGATGTTGTTGTTGATAGGGATGCAAGTGCGGTGTAACGGCGGCCGGGGTGGCATTCGGCATTCGCCCCGCGGGGCGGGACTGGACTGGCCTTGGTTGGTTTGTACTGATACTCAGGTTATGGGAGTGCCTCGACGCGGGGCATCGGGATTTGCTGGTTTTCGTCTAAGAATTTCCCTAGACGCGGTGCAGCATTGGTTTGCGAGGGCGTTTGCGAGGCAAATGGGCGTGCATACGCTGGCCGCCGACGGAGGTCGGGGCAACGTAGCAATGCGTTGGAAACGTACGAACAACGCCCTCAGGCGTCGGTGCCGGCGACGATCAGCCCGTGCTCGATGGCGTAGTGCACGAGCCCGGCGGTGGAGGCGATGTCCATCTTGGTCAGTATGTTCGCCTTATGGGTACTGACCGTCTTGCTGGAGAGCGACAGGCAACGCGCAATGTCGTTGATGCCGCTGCCCTCGACGAGCATCTGGAATATCTGGAATTCACGCGCGGTGAGGCGCGTATGCGGCAGCACTTCCGCCGGTTGCTGCAACTGGCGCACGAGCTTGTCGGCCACCAGCGGCGAGACGACGGTGCCACCGCGTGCCACGCGCCGGATCGCTCCCATCAGTTGCTCCGACTCGGCGTTTTTCGTCAGATAACCGGCGGCGCCCGCCCGGATGGCCTGCACCGCGTATTGCGACTCCCGGTACATGCTCAACACCAGGATCGGCAATGCCGGATAGGTCGCCTTGATCTGCTGGATCAGCGCGATGCCGCTCTTGCCAGGCATCGACATATCGAGCAGCAATACATCGACGGTGGTCAGACGCAGGCGGTTGAGCACGTCGGTACCGTCGACGGCTTCGGACACCACGCACATGTCGGGTGAGGTCGAGATGATCTTTTTCAGGCCGTCGCGAATGATCGCGTGATCGTCGGCGATCATGATGCGCATTACCGTGGCACTCCGTCAGCGCCTGCCGGATGCTGCGGGATGCGCGCAACTACACGCGTGCCCTGCCCCGGCTGACTGTCAATCTCGAACGCCCCGCCGAGCATCAGGGCGCGCTCACGCATGCCCATCAGGCCCAGTCGCTGGCCATGCCCTGCGAGAGCGGTGTCCATACCGCGACCGTCGTCCGCAATGGTGACGTGACAGTGGCCGTCGCGCATATCCAGCGTGACCGTCACCTGCGACGCCTGTCCATGGCGGCTCGCGTTGGTCAGCGACTCCTGCACGATGCGGAAGATGGCCGTGCTGCATTCGCTGTCGAGCCCGGTCGTCACGTCTTCGGCCATATGCAGCGCGCATGGCAGGCCGTGGCGCTGCGTGAACGATTCGGTGAGCCATTCCAGCGCGGCATGCAGGCCGAGTTCGTCGAGTACGGCCGGACGCAGGTCGGCGGCAATGCGATGCACCGCGTCGATGGTGGCGTCGACCAGTTCCTTGAGCATCTGCACATGGGCCGGTTGATCGGGCGGCACGGTGCCCGGCTGGGCTTCGAGGTAATTGAGGCCGAGACGCAGTCCGCCCAGCCATTGCCCAAGTTCATCGTGCAGCTCGCGCGATAGCCGGGTGCGCTCGGCTTCCCGCACCGATTGCAGGTAGGCCGAGAGTTGCCGCAGTTGGGCGCGGGAATCCAGCAGCGCCATTTCGGAGCGCTTGCGGTCGGTGATGTCGCGAGAGATGCCGACGGTGCCCACAATGCGGCCCTGTTCGTCGCGCACGGGCATCTTGACGGTATCGAACCAGCGCGGGGCGCCATCGGCACCGGGGCGGCTTTCCTCGTAACGGCGCCGCACGCCGCTCACGACGACGGCCCGGTCGGTCGACAGATAGACGCGCCCCCAGTCGGACGACCAGACTTTGTCGGGGGTGCTGCCGATGATGTCCTTCTCGGGACGGCCGCAAGCGGCCATAAAGGCGTCGTTCACGAGGATATATCGCGACTCGGTGTCTTTGAGCCACGCCTGATCCGGGATATTGTTCAGTATCGCCCGGTGCAGTTCGCCATGCGTTTCCACTGCGTCTCCTCGCCGGGCCGCCCTCATGGCGGCCACTCGTCTCCTGTGGGAGCGTCCGGGCGCTGGCTGAGGGGCTTGCGAGAGCTGGCCGTCATGCCGGCGCCGGTCTGGCTTCAATATATCCAGACCCGCGCTCGCGCGCGCCTCTAGTTTTCCCGCATATCAGGATGTTGCGGTGTTTCATGACTTATTGTCATGAGCCGTAAAGCGGTATCCAATCACCGCTGGCGATGCATTGCCAGACGCCCAACGGAGGCAAACGATGACGAAAGTTCGCGTTAACGGTTTCACCATTTCGCTCGACGGCTACGGCGCCGGGCCCGATCAGGACATCAACAATCCGCTCGGTATCGGCGGGACCGACCTGCACCAGTGGCTGTTGCCGACACGCACCTTCCAGCAGAAGTTGTTCGGTAAGGACGGCGGGACCACCGGCGTCGACGATGAATTCGCCGCCCGAAGCTTCGAGAATGTCGGCGCATGGATTCTCGGGCGGAACATGTTCGGCCCGATTCGTGGCGACTGGCCCGATCTGAACTGGAAAGGCTGGTGGGGCGACAGCCCGCCGTATCACGTGCCGGTTTTCGTCCTGACCCATCATGCCCGCCCGTCGCTCGAGATGGCGGGCGGCACGACATTCCACTTCGTCACAGGCGGCATTCACGAGGCACTGGATCGTGCACGCGAGGCCGCAGGCGGCAAGGACGTGCGCATCGGCGGCGGCGCGGACACCCTTCGGCAATATCTTCGCGAGGGTCTTATCGACGAGCTTCACATTGCCATCTCGCCGATCTTGCTTGGCCGTGGCGAGGCGCTGTTCGAAGGCCTTGATTTGCGAGCGCTGGGCTACGAATGCGTGAAATCTGTCGCCTCGGAGAAGGCCACGCACGTCGTGCTTCGGCGACAGACGCCCGCGAAAGGCTGACCGGTTGAAGGCGGACGTGCGGGCCTGATGCGCGGTCAGCGAGACTCACGCGCCTCTCGTCCGCTGGATCCTTACCCGGGATATCCCCGGAACAGCCCGCATAGCCGGAACACATCCTCCGTGTACGGCAGGTCTCGGACCTTGCAATAGCGGCTCGCGAGTTTCATCAGTTCCTTGATGTCGCGCCCGCTCGCATCGGGATATCGGCTGGCCAGCACTTCAATCAGCCCGTCGTCGAGATACGCACCGACCTGATCCGCCTGCATGCGCCACAAACGCCGCGCGTCGGCGGGCGATGGTGTCTCGTAGTGAATCGTCGCGATGCAGCGCGAGAGAATCGCGTCGTCCACGTCGCCGATCCGGTTGGTCGTCATGAACAGCAGGCCGTGGAAGTACTCCAGCGAGCGCAGAAACTCCGCCACGATGGCGTTGTGTTCGAGATCGTTATCGCGGCGGCGAATGTAGACGTCGGCCTCATCGAGCAACAGGATCGCGTTCCAGCGCATGGCGCGGCGCAGAATGCCCATGAGCGTGGCGCCCACCGACGCCGCCGTCGTGCCCAATTGCCCCGAATGCACGCGGTACAGCGGCTTGCCGACGACTTCCGAATAGATCTCGGCGGTGAGCGTCTTGCCCAGCCCCGGCGCGCCTTGGCACAGGATCGTCGCGCCGCCCGATTTGCCCGGCACGAAGTCGGGCATCATCGTGTCCATGTTCGACGTGAGGATGTCGATCAGATCGTGATGATGCGCGGGCAGGACCAGCTTGTCGCGCAATGCCGGCTGGTATTCGTACTCGGTGATGTTCTGCACGTGCACCCAAAGATTGCGGTGCCAGTCCAGATGGAAGACGTGCACATAGCAGTGCAGCGGAATGGTCTCGAACGCCGAGGCGATCTCGGCATTGCGCCAGAAATCCGCATCGCAGGCCATTTCGAAATTCCGCTCCAGCCGCTCCTCGTCGTTCACGCATTTGGCCGTCACGCCCTCGACCACACGCACCAGTTCGGTGACGCCTTTCGGATCGACGGAAAACGCCGCACGGCGCATTACGAACTGCGCACCGAATGCGCGCTGCAACTTGAGAAAGCGCTGCGCGTGCTGCTCGTATTCGTGTTTGAACTCCGCACATTCCTTGTAGAAGCCGAACTCGGCAAGCAACTCGGGAATGGTTCGATTGACGATGTCGTCGCGCGTGAACACGAGCGAGGTCGTCATGCCCGAGCGACGCGGACGATGTTCCGACGCATTCAAATTGGCCGATTGCATCGTGTTGGCCAGCATGTCCAACACGACATACGGCGAGCCCTGCTCCGGCTCGACATAACGCAGGCGGCGCACCAGCCACGGCAACAGCGCACCGTCTCGATGCCGCTGATACAACCAGCCGTCAATGACGTCACGTGCGAGATAGGCGACGAGCCCCGGCACCAACTTGTCGAGGCTCGGAATCACGCGTGCCTGCGGGGCGTTGTAGACGTTATCGAGCGCCAGCATCTGGAACATCAGGGCGCGCTCGTTCTGCGATTTGCAGAGCACGTAGAGCGTGTTGAGCGACTTGGCGTCGAACCATTCGCTCGACACCAGAATGTTGCCTCGGCACACGCCATAGGCGGTCATCTGTTTGCCGAGCGGTGAGTCGGTACCGATCAGTTGCAACAGCGGATGAATCAACGACTCCGGAATTTCGAAATCCATGTACGGCACTCCCCGTAATGCGTGGAGCCCGCGCCCGCATGGCCTGTCGGCCGCGTGCGATCAGGCGAGGAAGAAGTCGATGGCGCGTGCCACCACACCCGGTTCGATGATGTGCAAGCCATCGAATTCGACATACTCGACGTCGTAGCCTGACGCCTTGAGCTTGTTGGCGTTGTTGCGCCCGCTCGTGGCGATCGGCAGTTGTTCGTCGATCAACCCGTGGGCGATGAACACGCGCGGCTGCCCTTCCTGCACGAAGATCGACATGAAGCCGCCGGAGAACGCGATGACGTGACTCGCGATATCGCCATTGGTGACGCCGATGGAAAGCGCGTAGCTTGCGCCGTCCGAAAAGCCCGCAAACGCGACGCGCGAGGTGTCGATCGAATAGCGTGATGCGACGATGCCGAGGGCTTGCTGCAAGCGTTCGAGATCGGGGCCGTTGCCGCCGATCACGATGTCCCATGTCGGAAACGTGGAATGCGGCGCGAGCACGAGAAACCCGTGACGGTCGGCATGCGGCTCGATGAACGGCAACACCTTCTCGGGAAAGCCACCCGCGCCGTGGAACATCACGAAGAGCGCAACGGGTTTATCCTTCGGCAGATTGGGTGGCACATACAGCACCGCGTCACGCACGTCGCTCAACCCAAGGGGATGACGCCCGGGCGGTAATGATTCAGAGGGTGATGAAGACGCGGCGAGTGCCGACGCCGGGGTGGCTGAATTGGCTGAAGTGGCGTCGTCTTGCGCTGACGCCGCCAAGGGACGCCCGGGCGTGAATACCCCGGGCGACATCCGACCGAACAATGCGGGATCGAACATGGCGCAGTGAGTGTCTCGTGATCGTTAAAATTATTGATATATTGTATATCATCAAATTTAACGGCTGACACGCGATATTTGGGCTCAAACGGCCATGTAGGCGGACAATCCGGCCACTAATGCGTCGAACGTGACCTTGCAACGCGGGCTCTGGCGCAGGTCTTCGTGCATGGTCACCCAAGTGACGAGCTTGAAGCGGAAAGCGTTGGGCAGCACGCGCACCAGTCGTGTATCGCGCCGCGCAATGGGCACCTGACAACCGCCGATGCCATACCCTGCCCGGATCATGGCCAGTTGGGCCAGATCGTTGTCCGCGCGAAATGCAAACGCGTCGCGAGACCATTCCGGCACCCCCGCCGTCGCCGCCCGGATGAACGGCGTCACGCTATCGAAGCCGATCAGCGTGTGGTTGGCCAGATCGGCCAGCGTGGCCGGCGCACCGTAGCGGGCCAGATAGTCGTCGCGCGCATGCAGGCCGATGTCGATGCTGCCGACGCGACGCGCAATCAAGGCATCTTGCTGCGGCGGCGCCATGCGCACCGCAATGTCGACCTCGCGGTGCAGCAGATCCTGTATCCGGTTGGTCGGCACCAGTTCGACCGACAGCAGCGGATGCGCGCGACGCAGCGCCGTCAGCATGGGCGGCAGCACTTCTACCCCGACCACTTCGCTCGCGGAGATTCGCACTACCCCGTTCACGCCATCGTCGCGACTCGCCGCCGCGCGTGCGAAGGCCGACGCCGTGTGCTGCATAGCCTGCGCATGCGGGCGCAACGACTCTGCCGCGTCGGTCGGCATCAACCCCGTTTGCGAGCGCGTGAACAGCGTCTGGCCCAGCGCCTCCTCCAGCGCAGCAATGTGACGGCCGGCAGTGGGTTGCGTGATGCCGAGTGCGCGTGCGGCGCCCGAGAGCGACCCTTCGGTCAGCACGGCAAGAAACGTCCGGCAGAGATCCCAACTGAGATTTGATGTCATACAAAAATGTATAGCCGATGGACGGATTTAGGCAATTTTATTTGAATCCGTTCGCGCGGAGAATGGCTCCATCGACAACGTTTTGGGAGCGACATCATGAACCACGAGAAAGCGTCACGCGCATTGGTGCTGGGGGCAACGGGCGGAATCGGCGGCGAAGTGGCCGTGCAATTGCTGGCGGCCGGCTGGCGCGTTCGGGCCATGCGCCGTGGCGGTGCGCCGCGCAACGATGCGCCGGATATCGGCATTGAATGGACCGATGGAGACGCCATGAATGCCGAGGACGTGCTGGGTGCCGCGCGGGATTGCGACGTGATCGTGCATGCCGTCAACCCGCCGGGCTATCGCAACTGGTCGACGCAGGTGCTGCCTATGCTCGACAACACCATCGCGGCTGCCACGGCGCATGGCGCGACCATCGTGCTGCCGGGCACCGTCTACAACTTCGGGCCGGATGCGTTTCCGGTATTGCGTGAAGATGCCGAGCAACACCCGCTGACGCGTAAGGGCAAGATTCGCGTGGAAATGGAATCACGTCTGCGGGCTGCCAGCCGTCAGGGTGTGGCGACGATCATCGTACGCGCCGGTGACTTCTTCGGGCCGCACGCAGGCAATAGCTGGTTTGGTCAGGGGCTCGTCAAGCCGGGGCAGACAGCCAAGATCGTGCAAGTGCCGAACGCGCCGGGTGTGGGTCATCAATGGTCGTATCTGCCGGACGTGGCACGCACGATGGTTGCGCTGATCGAGCGCCGGGACACGTTGCCGACGTTTTCCAACTTCCATATGGCCGGCCATTGGGATAGCGACGGTTCACAAATGGCGGGAGCGATTACACGCGTGATGGGACGGTACGGCGTCGACGTCAAATCACGCCGCTTTCCGTGGTGGGTCGTGTGGGCCGCCGCGCCGTTCGTCACGACGCTGCGCGAGTTGCTGGAGATGCGTTACCTGTGGTCGCGCCCGGTGCGCATGGACAACACGCACCTTCTCAATGCGCTTGGGCGTGAACCGCATACCCCGCTCGATGAAGCGGTGCATGCGACGCTCAAGGGGTTGGGGTGTTTGCCGAAGAATCACCGGTCGGCAGCCGCTTGAATCTTCAGACGCACTTGTACAAAGGCGGTACTCGATTCGCCGGCACAGGCTCGTTGAGTACCGATATTCACTCCCCATCAATTATCCAAGCATCATATTGCATAATTTTCCTCACTCCCCTATGCTTTGGCCTACCCACAAAAGCCGAGCCTTTTCCGCCGCAGGAGTGATTTGGATGTTTGATTCGGTCGATGCCTTTGTCGTCTTCAAATGCGTAGTGATCCTCGGCCTCGCGCTCTGGTCAGCGATCGCGGCACTCAATAATCTCGTCGCATTCGGCGCATCCAGCGGGGCCATCGGCAGAACCCTGAGCATGGCGCCACTGCGCGAGGCGCCCGCCATCGACATCCCCATAGTGCGCCGCGCAGTCGATGCCAAAGGGCTGGCCGTAATGGCCCTGATCGTGATGATTGTCTTGCAGGGGATGGCGGCGATCTGCCTCGCCTATGGCGGCATGCAGCTGGCCGTTGCGCTGGCGTCCGGAGGGTCGGACGCCGCTGGAATGCATTGGGGAATGTTCGGACTCACGGCACTGGCTGCCGCTTGGCTGCTGATGATGATCGGCGGCCTGTGGTTCGGGTACTGGATTCGTCAGGAAGGGCTGCAACTCACGCACATGATGTTGCTCGTGCTGACGATCGCCGCCGCTGCCCTGCTGCGGATGTAAGCGACAGCGGCGCCAGCTGCGCGCCGCATCACTGCCGTATCTTCAACCGCCCCGCTCACCACCCAGCAATCGCGAGATGCGTTTGGCGGCGTCGGTCAACGCGGCCACCGTCTGAGGATTCGGGTGCGCCGGCAGATAGTGGATCGAGCCCACGATCGCGAGCGTGCCGAATAGCGACCCATCGTCCTGCACGATCGGCGCGGCCAATGCATTCACGCCCAGAAAAACCTCTTCCGGCGCATCGGCCCAGCCGCGCTCGCGCACCAACGCCAGCTCATGCGAGAGCCGCATCGTGTCGGTGATCGTATGCGGCGTGCAAGCATCGAGCGGCCCGGCCAACACGGCATCACGCCGTTCGGGTGCACCAAACGCCAGCGCGATCTTGCCCTGCGCCACGCTGTGCAGTTTGAACTGCGTGCCCGGGTGCAACAGAATCTCCAGCGGACTGCGACCGCGCATCACGTCGAGCACCACCACATCGGTCTCGGTGAATGAGCTGATGACGATGGTCTGGCCGACCGCATCGCGCAATTCCTCCATGACCGGACGCGCCAGCCCGACTACGTCGAACTGTTTGACCAGTTTCTGACCCAGCAGGAACAGACGCCAGCCAATGCGATAGCGGCTCGAGCGCGGGTTCTGCACCACATAACCCTCTTGCCGCAATGCCGTCAGATGCCGGTGCACGCGCGCCTTGGGTACACCGAGCGCTTCGGCGAGATGCGTCACGCCGCACTCGGCGTTGCGCTCGGCCAGCAACTCCAGAATGCGCAGCGAAATGACCGAAGTCGACGACGTGTTGGGTTCATCGCCGGCAACACCCGTCATCGCACCGCCCTGCTCGGGCGGGCGCGTCGATTGCGTGCTGCGCGGCGTCGACATGACGTCTGCCGGAGTGTCCTTCGATCGTTTCACTGCGTGTCCTTTGTCACTGTCGCGTAGCGGCTATTGCGCGTCGAGCGAGATGAAACGCTCGCCGAACACGTGATAGCGCTGCGGCTTGTTCTTGTTCGCGTCTTCGGGGCGCACGTACCGGATCGAACTGCGATTGCGGCACGCGCGCGGCAGGATGAAGCAGCGGATGAACGTCGTATCGCGCGCTTCGGTCGTCGGTGCCAGCACCGGTGCATGGCCAAGTTCCAGCCAAGCCTCGCCCGCCTTGTGCGTGTGCGACGCACCGAGCGTCTCGATCGTGATCTCGCCTTCGAGCGTGCATCGCACACCGGGGCCCTGATGCACGTGCGTATGTGCCACGCCGCCGGGGGGGAATTGTACCTTGTCACAGCGCATGAGCCAGCGTTGGCGCGGGTCCAGCTCGATCGGCGCATCGAGCTTGAGCGTCGACGACGCGCCCGGTGCCGAAGCGATTTCTCCCGGTGTCGGCGCGTCGCCCGACATCAACTCCCAACGCCACAACGTCACACCCTCGCCACCCGCGATCAGCGCGACATCGTCCTCACCCAGCCACGCGGTTTCCGCCACGTGATGCTGCGCGCCCGTGTCGAACTCGATCGCCACATCGCCACGCACGACGTAAATCGCCCGACGGGCCGCCGGCAGATACACCGGGGGATGGTTCGGCGCAATGACATCCTCATACAAACGCAATTGAAACGGCTTCACTTCTCAATCTCCTAAGACCTGCCCGCCAGACAACCCGTCCGCGTGGCGCTGAATTTTTCTGAACCCTGACTGCTCCACTTTCGGAACAATCTTCGCATTAAGTATCGATTATCGATACGCAAAGCACTATTTATGGTTTACAACGAGACACCACGTCGAAGCGACCTGCTACCATTCAAACGAAATCATATCCATGCGTATCGATAGTCGATACACGAGACATGACATTAGGATGAGTTTCATGAAGGAGACAAGAATGGACACTGGTACGACCGCCCTGAAACCGGCGGGCGCAGCGGGCCGGGCGTGGTATCGCGGCGCTAGCCCGGCGCAATGGCGGGCATTCGGTTCGGCCTATATCGGCTGGATGCTCGACATCATGGATCTGATGCTTTTCGCGATGGTGATTCGCTACATCAGCGTCGATCTGCATTTCGACAAAGGCGTCGCGGGCATGATTGCCTCGCTCACGCTGCTGGCAACAGCGTTCGGCGGCCTGTTCTTCGGCTTTCTCGCCGACCGTATCGGCCGCACGCGCTCGATGATTCTCTCGATCCTCTGCTACTCCATCGGCACCGCGTTGTGCGGCTTCGCCGATTCAGTCACGCAGTTGCTCGTGTTCCGCTTTCTGCTGGGATTGGGGATTGGCGGCGAATGGTCGGCCGGCGCAGCGCTCATTACCGAAACGTGGCCTGCCGAGCATCGCGCCAAAGTCATGGCGTGGGTGCAGAGCGCGTTTGCCGTCGGGTATGCGGTGGCGGCCATCGTCGCGGCGGTGATCCTGCCGCACTTCGGCTGGCGCTGGGTGTTTGCCTTCGGTCTGTTGCCGACGGTGCTCGCGTTCTGGGTGCGCCGCCATGTGGAAGAGCCCGCGATCTGGCGCGAACAGCGCGTGCGTCTCACGCTCGGTCAGACGCTCAGCATGTTGTTCGGCCCCTATGCCCGCAGCACTTTCGTCGGACTCGCCTTCACGGCGGCTGCCATGTGCGGCTACTGGGGCTTGTTCACGTGGATTCCGGCGTATCTGTCGACGCCGATCGATCAGGGCGGCCCGGGCTTCGACCTGATGCGCTCGACCACGTGGATCGTGATCATGCAGATCGGGGCGGCAGCGGGCTTTGTGTGCTTCGGCTACATCGCCGACCGCATCGGTTGCCGCAAGTCGTTTCTGCTTTTCTTCCTGGTGTCGGCGGTGACGGTGCCGCTGTACGTGGCGATTCGCGAACCGATGCTGCTGCTCGCCTTCGGCCCGGTCGTAGCGTTCTTCGGAACGGGGTTCTACAGCGGCTTTGCACCGACCTTTGCGGAGATGTTTCCGACGCAAGTGCGTGCCACGGCGCAGGGCTTCATCTACAACACCGGGCGCGCGGCCAGTGCGCTGGCGCCGGCTGCCGTCGGTCTGCTGTCGCGCGGTGAAAACGTGAGTGCGGCCCTCGGCGCGACGGCCGGGTTCTTCCTGCTCGCGGCCATCATCGTCTACTTCTTCCTGCCGGAAAGTCACGGCGAAGCCTTGGCCTGACAAGTTTCGTCTATTCAACTTCAAGCGACTTCGCGCGCCGACGGCTCAGATTGCCGTCGGCGCGCTGCCGCTTCTGCACCACTTCCCCCAACCTTGCTTCACACCGATAGTGGCACCGGCAGATGGATCACCGATGTGCAATCGGAATACAGCCGTGCCACATCCTCGGCACGCAGATTCAGCACCGCGCGCTGATTGACGTAGCCCTTGTCGGTAATCTCCCCTTGCTCCAGCGACGGCGGCGACGAAAGAATGGCGGCGCGTGCGGCACGTTGCGACGTGCCGGTGTCCTCCGCGAGTCCCGCAAGCGCCTGCTGTATCAGCGCACGTACCGCTTCGTGTGACGCCAGCGACTTGCCCGTGTGCTGCGCCGTCGCATCGCCTGCGGTCTTGCGCAGCGCGGGGGACGGGAAAATCAGCAGACCGATTTCGTCGCGGTCGTGACCGGTGATCACGACGTCCGAGGCAAACGGCGCGAGTGCGGTCACGGCGCGCAACCGCAATGCGCCCACCGACACCCACGTCCCGCTCGTCAGCTTGAAGTCTTCCGACACGCGGCCATCGAAGATCACGCCCGCGTTTGGATTGCCCGGGTCGCTCAAACGCCCGGCATCCCCTGTGCGATAGAAGCCCTCGTCGTCGAACGCGGCGGCGGTGGCTTGTTCGTCGCCTGCATAGCGGCGAAACACCGACGGGCCGCGCACGCGCATTTCCAGCTTGTCGCCATTAGGCACGAACTTGAGTTCATTGCCCGGTGCCGGGACACCGATGTTTCCCGCCCCCGGAATCGGGAAATGCACGCTGGTGATGAGCGGTGCGGTTTCTGTCGCGCCCCACGCCGAGGTGAAGAACGGCAACGCGCTGCCTTCGCGGCAATGCCTTGCCGCCAGCCGCTCGAAACGCTGCCACACCGCAGGCGGCAGGCTCGCCGCCGCGTAAAACAACACTTGCAGGCGATCGAAAAAGCGCGCGGCGAAATCGTCGTCGCTTTCCAGATACGGCGCGAGCGCCTCAAACCCCTTGGGCACGTTGAAGTGCAGCGTCGGCGATACGTCGCGCAGACTCTCCACCGAACGGCCGATCAACTCTGGCACAGGGCGGCCATCGTCCACATAGAACGCCCCGCCATTGCGCAGCGCCATATGAAAGTTGTGATTCGCGCCGAACGTGTGACTCCACGGCAACCAGTCGACCACCACCGGTGCGGCGTTGTCGATGAACTGCCAGCACTGCGCAATCATCTGTTGATTCGCCGCGAGCATGCGGTGCGTGTTGACAACGATCTTCGGCTTGCCGGTCGAGCCCGACGTCAGCAACAACTTGGCGGTATCGTCGGGCGTCACTTGCGCGAAGGCGGCGTCGAGTGCGGCAGTGGCGTGCGTCGACGACAGATCGTCGAAGCGCAGCCACCCCGGGCGCGCGTTGTGGGTGGCGACCACCGGGCAGCGCACCGGTGCGCCGTCGAGCGCACGGGCGTACGTCTCGCCATCTTCGACATAGATCAGTGCCGGGTCGAGCCGCGCCAGAATGCCGTGCAACTTGCTCATGTCGCGGGCGATGCGCGAGTACGCCGACGACACAATGGCTGTCTGGCGCCCCGCCATCATCGCGCCCAGCACCAGCAGGGCATGGTTCACGCTGTTGTCCGACAGGATCACCACCGGCCGGTCGCGGGGCACGTCGAGATCGAGCAGCGCCTGACCGATACCCCGTGCCGCCGTGAGGGCTTCGCCGTACGTCACCCGCCGCCACAACCCACGCGCGGCATCAGCGCCGCCGAACCATCGCTCCGCCACGAACGTCGCGTCTGGCGTGCGCCCGGCCCATTGCACGAGCCAGTCGGCCGGGCTGCGCGAGAATTCGCCCAGCGTGGCGCGTGAGCGGATCACGAAGCTGCCGTCCGCCCGCATGTCGCGCTCGATGTCCGGCGCGGCGAGCCGGCGCTGCTGCACGTTCAGTCGATCGTCCACTTGCCGCCCTTGACCGTAACCAGCACGCGACCGTCTTCGCCATACGCCGAATGGTCTTGTGCGTTGATGTTGATCATGCCGTGCGTGGCCGCCAGCCCGCGCGTCTGTTCGATGGCCGTCACCAGTGCATCGCGGAACGCCTGCGTGCCCGGTTGCGCCTGCTTGGCCGCCATGGCCACCGCGTGATCGAGCACCAGATAAGCGTCGTATGCGTAGCCCGCAAACAGGTTGCGCGACCCGGCCCCGTATTGCGCTTCGTAGCGCTTGGCGAAGTCGGTCGCCACGGCCTTGCCCGGGTGATTGCCGGGCAGTTGTTCGGCGACAAGGATATTGCCCACCGGCAGGATCACGCCTTCGGCACTTTTGCCCGCCACGCGCAGGAAGTCGTTATTGGCGACGCCGTGCGTCTGATAGATCCGTCCCTTGTAGCCGCGCTCGCGCAAGGTGCTCATCGGCAACGCGCCGGGCGTACCGCTCGCGGCGATGATCACGGCATCGACGTTGGCCGCTTGCAGCTTGAGCACCTGCGCCGTGACCGACTGGTCGTTGCGGCCATAGCGCTCAACCGGCGCCACCTGAATCTGCCGCGCCGCCGCCCGTGCCTGAATGTCCTTCAGCCACGCTTCGCCATACGAATCGGAGAAGCCGATGAAGCCGAGCGTCTTGACCTTGTGTGCCTTCATGTCGTCGAGCACGGCATCGGCCATCACGGCCACCGACTGCGGCAGCGAAAAGACGTAGCGCATCTGCGCTGCACTCGGCACGAACGGGCACAGCCCCAACTGCGGCGTGCGCGTGTCCAGCGCCACGGCCGCCACCGCCAGACACGCGGGCGTCGTGGACGAGCCGATGATGGCGTCCGCCTTGTCTTCGGTCGCCAGACGGCGTGCGTTCTTCGTCGCCATGGTCGGGTCGGTGGCGTCGTCGAGCACGATATAGCGCGCCGGCACACCGCCCAATGTCTGCGGCAACATGCTGATGGCCTGCTTCTCGGGAATGCCCAGCGATGCGCCCGGCCCCGTCGTCGACAACGTCACACCAATGGTGACGGCGGCCGGTTGTGCATGCGCCAGCGTCGGCGCAGCCAACGCGGCGACGCATAGCGACAGTGCGCTCAGCGAGAACGCCAACGAGAACGCCGACGAAAACGAGTAACTGCGTGTGAACCTGTTTGCCGCCATGTGACATGTCTCCTTGTCTTGTATTTTTGGGGCCGTACAGCGTGCGACGCGCGACGAAACATCAACGCACGGCAAACTCCGGCAACACTTCGCGATTGCGCGGCAGGCCCATGATTTCGCGGGCTTCGGCCGGGGTCGCCGGTTCATAGCCCATCTCGCGAACGAGACGCACGACGCGCTCGGTCAGTTGCTGGTTGGTCGCGACCACGCCTTGCTCGTAGTACAGGTTGTCTTCCAGTCCCACACGGACATGGCCGCCGAGCAGCAGCGAATTCATCGCCGACGGCAGTTGCGCCGGACCGATACCGCTCACGCAGAAGATGCTGCCCTTGGGCAACAGATCGACCATCGACTGCAACACGCGCGGCGTGTACGGCATGGCGTTCTGGAAACCGCGATGCACGCCCAGCACCAGATTCACGAAGAACGGCTCATCGTCGAAGCCGGCTGCCGTGAGCGTGGCCAGATCCTGCACGATGTGCGTCGGGCTGAAGACTTCCCACTCGGGTTTGATGCCGCGCTTCTTCATCTCGATGGCGAGATGCTTCGAGCGCTCGGGCGAGGTATGCATCAGCAGCTCTTTGCCGCCGAAGCTCGCGATGATCGTGGTGGCGTCCAGCGTGCACATCTCGGCGCCGGCATCCATGCCCTTGAGGCGCTCTTCCCAGAGGATTTCCCAGTAGCCGCTGTCGTGCTGGCCGATCATGTCGCCGTGCACGCCACCGCCGGTGGAGTTGTTGATGACGATGTCGCACTTGTCGCGAATGCGGCGGTTGATGTCGCGATAGATCGCCGGGTCGCAGGTAGCGCCGTCGTCGCCCGGACGCCGCGCATGGATCGCCACGACGCTGGCACCCGCGTTGTAGCAGTCGTAGACATCGCGCGCGATCTCGTCGGGCTGCGTGGGCAGATGGGGGTTCTGCGATTTGTACGCCATGCCGCCCGTGGGCGCGATGGTGACGATGACCTTCGGTTTGCTCATGCCTGTCTCCTGATGTGTACGGGCGCGACGGCTTCGCGAGGCAGCCCGGTTTACGGCTTATCGTTTTTTGACCGACGACGTTCGACTTGCGACTTATGGCTTGTTGGCGAGAATGCCGAGAATGACCGCGTCGCGTTGCGCTTCGATGCGCGCGTTGCCGCGTCCGGCCAGTTCGGCGTCGACACCAGCAACGATGCGGGCCTTGAGCTCGTCGGTCAGCGTTGGCTCGCCCAGATCGGCCCACCATGATTCGATCGGCGGCCCGAGATGTTCCAGCAGATGACCGATGCCGCCTGCGCCGCCCGAGAGATGCAAGTTCAGGAACGGACCGAACGCTGCCCAACGCAGCCCCGGGCCGTAGGCGATGGCGTCATCGATGTCGGCCACCGACGCCACGCCGGTATCGACCAGATGAATCGCCTCGCGCCAGAGCGCCGCCTGCAAGCGATTCGCAATGTGGCCCTTGACCTCCTTGCGCACGTGGATCGGACGCTTGCCGATCGCGAGATAGAACTGCATTGCAGTAGCGATGGCCTCGGCCGACGATTGCTCTCCGCCAATGACCTCGACCAGCGGGATCAGGTGCGGCGGATTGAACGGATGGCCAAGCACTACACGTCCGGGGTGCTGACACACCGACTGCACGCGACTCATCAGCAAACCCGACGAACTCGATGCGATCATCACCGACGGCGGCAGCGCCGCGTCCATGCGGCGAAAGAGATCCTGTTTCAGGTCTTCGCGCTCCGGGCCGCTCTCCTGCACGAAGTCCGCGCCTTGCAACGCCCCTTCGAGGGTGTCGTGAAACGTCAGGGCGTCGCGTGACGCGTCGGCGACGAGGCCGATGCGAACCAGCGTCGGCCAATGCGCGTCGACGGTCTCGCGAAGCCGCTCGCGCGCGCCGGGCGCCGGGTCCCAAGCCGACACGCGCAGGCCGCGCGCGAGAAAGTAAGCCGCCCAGCTCGCACCGATCACACCGGTGCCGATGACGGCGACCTGTTCAATGCTGTCGTATTTCACATTCGTCTCCTGAAGGCATGCCGCCCGGGTTTGGGCGGCTCGGCAGGCGTCAGCGTCATGCGCCGCCGAGGAATCGTTCCATCCGCTCGCGCGCTTCCGGCGTGGCAAGCATCAGCGCACTGGTGACTGACTCGGTGAACAAGCCGTCGGCCATCGACATGTCGTGAATGCGCGAGAGTGCGTGAATCGTCGCCCAGTTCGACAGCGGGCTGTTGGCCGCCGTCTCGCGGGCGAGTTGCGATGCGAGCGCGAGTCCTGCTCCCGCATCGACCAGATAGTGGCCAAGGCCAAGCCGTTCGCCGTCCACGGCGTCGTAGCGGCGGCCGGTCAGCATCATTTCCGTCATCCGGTCAGGACCAAGAATACGCGCGACGCGTACCGACGCGCCGCCGCCGACGAAGATGCCGCGCTTGCCTTCAGGCAATTGGAAAAATGCGCTGCGCTCGATGACACGCACATGGGCGGCCAGCGCAAGTTCGAGGCCACCGCCGATCACCGCGCCTTGCAGCACCGCGACGATCGGACGGCCACCGAACTGCATGTCGTGAAAGACCTTGTGCCAGCGCTGGGAGACACGCAGTACGTCAAGCGGATCGCGGGTGCTGTTCTCCGCCAGATCGAGCCCGGCACAGAAGTGTTCGCCGGCGCCCGTCAGCACAACGGCACGCACGCTGTCGTCGAAATCGCGAAAGGCCGCGTCCAGCGAATCGATGGCGGCATTGCACAAGGCGTTGCGCTTGGCGGCGCGGTCGAGTTCGACATACGCGATGGCGTCGTCGACGCGCACTCGCAGGTGGGGATAGGTCATGTTTTGCATCAGCTCCAAATCGTGAAAAGTATCTTATAAGATATTTTTCATCTTGCGCGACTTGTGCAATGCAATTCAGGGTTAACAGGGATCATTTCGCCTATTAGGCAATTTAATGCATTTTCAGGCAACGTATGCACGTCTTTGGGCAACATCACGCATCGCCAGCGTGATATCTCATAGTATATTTATCGGAAATTCCCAGAGGGGCTATCGCCCCCTTATCTAGCCATGGTCAAACGCCTGTCCGACGCTGCCGAAACTGTTGATGCCAGTGACGCCGCTGTCGACGCCACCGTCGCGTCGCGGCTGGCTTCGTTGGCGCAGCGGGTGCGCACGTTGCGCGCCCAGCGCGGCATGACGCGCAAACAACTCGCGGCGCAATCGGGCGTCTCGCTGCCCTATCTCGCGCGCGTGGAAGCCGGCACGGGCAATGTGTCGCTCACCGTGCTGCACAAGCTGGCCGACGCCTTGAACGTCGCCGTCGAAACGCTGGTCGCCGAGCGCATGGCCTACGACGGCGATCTGTTGATGCTGGTTGAGTATCTTCGCCAGCAATCGCCCGAGGCACTGTCCCGCCTGCGACGCCAGATTGTGACGCCCGGCGCTGTCGGCGTGCCCGCACGCGGCCACCGTATCGCGCTGATCGGCTTGCGCGGCGCGGGCAAATCCACACTCGGGCCTCGACTGGCAGCGTCCATTGGGGCACCGTTCATCGAACTGGATAAAGAAGTTGAGCGCGAAGCGGGCATCGCCATCGGCGAAGTCATCACGCTGTACGGTCAGGCGGCCATGCGCCGCATCGAGCGCCAGTGCATCGAGCGAATCATTGCCGGGCACGAGCATGTGGTGCTCGCCACCGGCGGCGGCATCGTCTCCGAAGCGGCTACATACGAGCGGGTGCTGCGAACATTCAGAACGGTATGGATGAAGGCCCGTCCCGAAGTGCACTTCCAGCGCGTGATGCAGCAGAACGACGCCCGTATCGCCACCGAAGCCCTGCGCAAAGAAGCGCTCGACCATATCCACCGCATGCTCGACGCCCGTGAGGCCCTGTACCGGCTGGCCGATGTCACGGTGGATACGTCAGACCTCTCGCAAGACGACGTGCTCGCAACGCTCACGCAGCAGTTGGCACCGGCGCGGGCGGCGTGACGCGCAGAAACGAAACATTCATCGCGAAAATTCTTCCGCTTTTCTCCCGGCACGCCGAATAGAGGGTATCGACACTCTCTGATTCGTGAGACGCCATGACCGACGGCCTTCGCAAGACGCTTCGCCAACAACCCCAATACCGCCTGCTCGACACCGCCATCGACAAAGCCATCGCGGCGTTGGCGCGTGAAACGTCCGGCGTCGCCGAGGCACCCCATAGCGCTGACGCGCCCGCCCTTGCACTCGCACAACTCGCTCTCCTCACGCTGGTTCGCCTTCAGGACATGATCGGCTCCAGCGCCAGTGCACCGCCCGCGATCCACCTCACGCCCCGCGAAACCGAATGTCTGCAATGGGCCGCTGCGGGCAAGACCGCTTGGGAGACCTCGCGCATTCTCGCCATTTCCGAGCGCACGGCGACCTTTCATCTCACCAATGCGGTCAAGAAGCTCGGCGCCACCAATCGCCGCGCCGCCGTCGCCCGCGCCATCGGGCTTGGCTTGATCGCGCCGTAATGTCCCACGCGCCGCGCCCGCCTCACCCGTATCGCCTGTCACGCCTATTGCGTCGCCCCGTCATTCCCGATTAGAATAAATAAGAATCATTATCATTCGCAGAGAAGCGCAATCCCGCCGTTGGCTGGCCGCGCAAGCGGTCTGTCCCGAGCACGCTAAGGCGTTGTCCGAGGCATTCGCGCCATGCGAACACGGGGAATCATGGAAAGTCATTTTCAGCGCGAGGTGAGTGCGCTC
The DNA here is from genome assembly GCF_002179865.1 of Pandoraea sp. PE-S2R-1. Taxonomy (NCBI): domain Bacteria; kingdom Pseudomonadati; phylum Pseudomonadota; class Betaproteobacteria; order Burkholderiales; family Burkholderiaceae; genus Pandoraea; species Pandoraea sp. PE-S2R-1. The sequence goes on from NZ_NGUR01000009.1 coordinate 477,508, forward strand.
TATAGCGATCATCACGGCTGGCTGCGTGGTTGGTTACGCAAGAAACTGGGCAGTACGCTCGACGCGGCCGATCTGGCGCATGACACCTATCTGCGCGTGCTCTCGAGCGGACGCGCGCCGCAACCCGAAGACTCCCGCCGCTATCTCGCCCGCATCGCCAACTGTCTGGTGATCGACCTGTTTCGCCGTCGGGATATCGAAGCGGCCTATCTGGAAACGCTGGCCGCCCTGCCGGAGCCAGTGGCGCCCTCGCCCGAGACCCGTGCGCTCGTGCTCGAAGCCCTCATTGAAATCGACACCCTGCTCCACCGCCTGCCGACCAAGGCGCGCACTGCCTTTTTGCTGTGCAAGCTCGAAGGGCTCGAATACCGCGAGATTGCCGAACGGTTGCAGGTCTCCGTTTCCTCCGTGGAGAAGTACATCGCACACGCCCTGCGCGAATGCTATGCCGTGCAATACGGGAGTGACACATGAGCGCAGGCCGCCCGGCTTCTCCAGCATCCGCCTCGCAGCAAGCACCTCAGGCACCGCTCTCCCCCGAAGTGATTGAACGGGCCAGTGTCTGGCTGGCGCGGCTCTGGTCCGGTTCGGCAAGCGCCGACGATGTTGCCGCGTGCGACCGCTGGCGGGCCGCACATCCCGATCACGAGCGCGCCTGGCAACGGCTCGGCGCCATTGGCCGCAAGTTTGAGACGGTGCCGTCACGCGTCGCGTTCGACACGTTGACCGCCCGCCCCACGCCACGCGTCTCATCCGCCGGACGCCGTCGCGCACTGCGCGTGTTCGGCGGTTTCCTCACGCTCGCGGGCGCCGGTTATGCGCTCCAGCGGTCTTCCGTCTGGGAATACGCCGCCGCCGATTACGCCACCGGGGTTGGAGAAGTTCGCAGCCTCGTGCTCGCCGACGGCACGCGTTTGTGGCTCGACACCGCATCGGCGGTCGACGTTCGCATGACGCCCGGCGAACGGCGTATTACGTTGCGACGCGGACAAATCTGCATCGAAACCGCCTCCGGCGCTTCGCACGTGCCACTGATCGTCGCGACGCGCCAAGGCGAAATTCGCGACATCGGCACCCGCTTCTCGGTACGGGACGAGGGCGAGCGCACGCAGGTCGCCGTCTATGACGGCATCGTGCTCGTGCGTACCGCCGAGACCGGTCGCACGCAGCGACTCGATGCCGGACAGCTCGCACGGTTCTCGGCGGATGCGATCGACCCGCCCGAAGCCGCCAACGCCGACGCAGACGCATGGACGCGCACCCAGCTCATCGTCGAGCGCATTCGCCTTGGCGATCTCGTCGACACGCTTGCCCGCTACCGGCATGGCGTGCTGCGCTGCGACGCCGCCGTCGCCGATCTGCGCGTGAGCGGCGTGTTCTCGCTGGCCGATACCGACCGCGCGCTGGCCAGTCTGGCTGTCGGCCTGCCGGTCGAAACGGTGTATCGCACCCGCTACTGGGTGACCGTCAAGGCGAAGTAGCGGGTACAGCAGGCGGTGCAGCAGCGGGAGCGCCGCCTCTCAAAAAATATTTCAACTTTTTTGCATTTTCGATTGCGGGTTTGCCGATCTCGTTCGGAATACCAAGCATGCACCGGCGCCAACGTGTGACTTCGTGTCACCGCAACCGCCGCCGGTATCCCTTGATCCGAACCAACAGGCATGCCGATGTTGATTTCCGAAGCCGTTCCCTTGCGCCCTACCGCCTCTGCCGCCGCTCTGCGTCCGGCGATTGCTCTGCTCATCGCCTTTGCCGCCGCCGGTGCTGCCTCACACGCAAACGCCGCCCCCGCCGCGGCGCCGTCGGCTCAAGCCGCCTCCGAGGTGCGACGCGCTTGGCAAGTCGCCCCCGGCACGCTCGACGCGGTGCTGAACCGCTTCGCCAACGCAGCCGGCATCGAACTGGCCGTGGACGCCTCACTCACGCAAGGACGGCAAAGCCCGGGCATCAACGGCGACTACACGCTGAACGACGCGCTGCATCAACTGCTCGCGCCGCATCAGTTGCAGGCGATGCGCGGCAGCAACGGCGTGTACACCCTGCGCGCCGCTGCGCAAGACAGCGCCGCCGCGACGCCCGGTGCCGAAGGCGGCGTGCTGCTGCCGACCACTCATGTCGTGGCGCAGGCGGTCGGACTCCCGGAAGCCTATGACGGCGGTCAAGTCGCGCGCGGCGGCCGCCTCGGCCTGCTCGGCAACAAGGACTACATGGACGTGCCGTTCAGCATCACGTCCTACACCGCGAAGACGATTCAGGACCAGCAGGCGACCACGCTCGCCGATGTGCTCGATAACGACCCCTCGGTGCGCTTCACCACGTCGAGCGGCCACATGTACGAGAACTTCAGCATTCGCGGCTTTCCGCTGACGGCCGACGAAGTCTCGCTCAATGGCATGTACGGCGTGTCGCCTTACGGCCACCTGCCGGTCGAATTCATCGAACGCGTGGAAGTGCTCAAGGGCCCAAACGCGCTGCTTAACGGCATGTCGCCGTCGGGCGCTGTGGGCGGCGCCATCAACGTGGTGACGAAGAAAGCCGAGAGTGCGCCGCTGGCGCGCATCACGGCCGACTATCTGTCCGACTCGCAGTTCGGCGTGCAGGCCGACGTCGGGCGCCGCTTCGGCAACAACGAGGAGTTCGGCATCCGCTTCAACGGCTCGCTGCGCGACGGACGCACCACGCTCGACGGCCAGAACAAGCAACGCCAGTTCGGCTCGCTGGCCCTTGACCTGAAAACCGACCGCGCGCGTTTCGGCCTCGATGTCTACACCGACACGGAGAAATTCAGAGGCGGCAGCCCGTGGATGGCAACGTTCGCGACCAAGGTTGTTGCCCCGCCCTCGGCCGGCACCAACGTGCTGCGCGGCGAGTTCGGCGATATCGAAAGCACCGGTGTGCAACTGCGCGGTGAAGTGGACGTGACCGACGCCATCACGGCATACGCCGGCATCGGCGCGCTCAGCTACCGCTACTCCGGGTTCATTACCGGTACGCGCACGGGCCCGATCAAACCGGACGGCAGCTACACCGGCGCCACGTATTTCCAGCGCGGCTGGACCGACACGCTCTCGCTCGATGCCGGTGTGCGAACCAAGTTCCGCACCGGGCCGGTCAAGCACGAACTGACACTCTCGGCGACCTCGCTCGATATCACGAGCGGCAACGTCTTCACCACGAGCGCCAACTACAACTCGAACATCTACGCGCCAGTCAATCCGGCGCTGGCCAAAGACCCGGGCAGTGCGCCCAAGACGTCGACCACCACGCTGTCGAGCTTCGGGCTGGCCGACACGATGTCGTTCTGGCAAGACCGCGTCACCTTGATCGCCGGGGTGCGCAGTCAGCGCGTGCGGGCGCAGGCGTTTGCGGCCGCTACCGGCAAGCAGACGTCGAGCTATGACGAGAACGCCATCACCCCGGCGTTCGGTGTTGTGCTCAAGCCATTCGGGCCGAATGTGTCGCTCTACGCCAATTACATCGAAGGTCTCACGCAAGGCGGCATGGTCACCGACGTGAGCGCCGCCAACTACGGTGAAATCTTTGCGCCGTACCGCAGCAAGCAGGCGGAAGTCGGCGTGAAGTGGGATGCCGGCAGCTTCTCGAACACGCTGTCGTTCTTCCAGATCACCAAGCCGAGCATGATCAAGGACGTGGCGACCAACACCTACAACCCGGACGGCGAACAACGCAACCGGGGCGTGGAATGGAATCTGTTCGGAGAATTCACGCCGCACTGGCGTGTGCTGGGCGGCGTGGCGTACACCCGTGGCGAGCTGACCAAGACAGCCGGCAATCTCTACAACGGCAACACCCCGTACGGCGTGCCCAAGTGGACCGCAAACCTCGGCACCGAATGGGACCTGCCGTGGGTGCCCGGCGTAACGGTCTCGGGCCGCATGATCACGACCAGCGCCCAATACGTGAACTCGTCGAACACGCAGCGCATCGGCGGCTTTACGCGCTATGACATCGGCGCGCGCTATGCCACCCGCGTGTACGGCAAGGCCGTCGTGTTCCGTGCTGCCGTTGAAAACGTGACCAACCGCATCGCGTGGTCGGGCACGTTCAACGACGGTTACGTGATTCAGAACGCCCCCCGCACGGTCAAGCTCTCGACCAGCATCGACTTCTGAGGTTCGACATGACTCATCCGACACCTTCGACACCTCAGACACCTCGTGCAGCGCAGGCCGCCAGCGCCGCTGCCGCACTCTTCCTCTCGCTCGCTGTCCATGCGACGCATGCTGCACCAGTGAACGTGGCACCAGCCCCGCCGCAAGGCGCCTGCGCGGGCGACCCGGCAGCGCCCAAGTATCGACTTGGCCTTGTGAGCCCGCGTCTGCTGGCACTGAATGCGACGCTATGTGCTGGCGGCTCCGGCGCCAATACGGATGCCTTCTGGCAGGACGTGAGCATCAAGGGAACGCCACTGATCGAGACCGTGCCTGCCGGTGCAGTCACCGGCGACGAACCCGCCTCGCTGCTCGGCCGCGAGACCGAGAACACATCGCTGGTCACGTTCCTCTGGCGCGGCCACCCGCGCAGCGTACGCATTCTCGGCGCGCCGTCGGGTGATTACGACGACATGCGTCAACTCGGCAGCAGCGATGTCTGGTATCGCAGCTACGTCGTGCCCGCCAGCACACGCCTCTCGTATCAGCTCGCGCCCGACGTGCCGGACATCGAGGGCACGGCCATGGAACGCCGTCGCGCCATCCTGAAGACCTTGCAGGTCGATCCGCTTAACCGTCATCCGTTCGAAGTCGAGAGCTTTGACGGCAAGCGCAACACCAAGTCGTCGGTCACCCTGCCCGGCGCGCCGCCGCAACCGTGGATCGCACGGCGTGACAACGTGCCGGCCGGCACGGTGCAGGCGACACGCTTCACCAGCGCAGCACTCGGCAACACACGTGACGTCTACGTGTATCGGCCGGCAGGCTATCGCGCCGGAGATGAGGCGCAAGGCCTGCTCGTCGTCTTCGATGCGCACGCCTATGTGAACACCGTGCCCACGCCGGTGATTCTGGACAACCTGATTGCCGAAGGCCGGATTCCGCGCACGGCCGCACTGATTGTCGGCGTCATCGATGGCAACACACGCGGCAAGGAACTGCCACCCAACCCGGCGTTTGCCCGCTTTCTCGCCGATGAGTTAATGCCGTGGGCGAAGGCGCAAGGCGTGTCAGCACCCGCAGCGCGCACGGTGGTGGCCGGATCGAGCTACGGCGGCCTCGCGTCGGCGTGGGCGGCGTCACAGGCACCGCAGTGGTTCGGCAACGTGTTGTCGCAGTCGGGTTCGTACTGGTGGGCGCCGTCGCAGGGCGATACGGCCACGCGCGAGACGGGCTGGCTGATTCGTCAGTATGCGAATGGGCCGAAGCTGCCGGTGACGTTCTATCTGGAGTCGGGGCAATTCGAAGACCGGCGTGGACCGACCGGCATCGGCACTTCAGGCCGGCACATGCGCGACGTGTTGCGCGCCAAGGGCTATCGCGTGATGTATGCCTCGACGCCCACGGGCCACGACTATTTCCACTGGCGGGGGTCGCTGGCCTGCGGGTTGATGGCGCTCATCGGCACACCGGCCACGCAAACGGCATTGCATGCCGCGCCGGAAGCACCGGGGAGTCTCTCGGCGGTCTGCCCGATGCAATAAGGATGCAAGCACCGGGGCGATCAATCGCCCTTGGTGCTTGTCGCCCGGGAGGAAACGCGGGGCTTGGCGCGTGCCAGTACCTGCGGCTCATGTGCCACGCGCCGCGTGCCTGCCAGTTTCATCAACCGCCGGAACTGCGGGCACGCCAGATGCTCGGTCGCCGGGCATTGCGCGGCGTGACGCAAGCCGTCGCGCAACGCGCTCAGCCGCCGGATCGTGCGGTCGATCTCGTCGGCTTTCTCTTGCAACCGTATCCGGTCGATGCTCGCCTTTCCCTTGGGCATCAACATGCCTGAAATCTCATCCAGCGAGAATCCCGCCGTGCGGCCCAGTGCGATCAGCGCCAGCGTCTGAAGTACCGAGTCGTCGTACTGACGGCGCAAGCCGTGACGGCCCGTCGCGGCGATCAATCCCTTCTCTTCGTAGTACCGCAAGGTCGACGGCGGCACGCCCGCACGCTCGACCACTTCCCCAATGTCCAGTGTCATGTCAGTCACTCCGCTTGACCTCAAGTTGACTTGAGTTCGTATAGTGCCTCAATCACGGCGCGCAGGTTGCCGCCGTCTCAACGCCTACGAGAGAGAGATTTCAGACATGACTTCAACTTGGCTTGCGCTGGCTGTCCAAGCCGCAGCGATCGGCGTGCTCGCCACGGTGGCGGTGGACTTTTGGGCATGGCTGCTGCGCCGCCTGTTTGGCATGGCATCGCTGGATTACGCCATGGTTGGGCGCTGGCTGGGGCACATGCCCGCAGGGCGATTCGCGCACGCGGGTATCGGGCGAGCTACACCGGTTGCCGGGGAACGCGCGCTAGGCTGGTTCGCGCATTACGCCATCGGCGCGGGCTTTGGCGTGTGCCTCGTTGCGCTGACCGGGCCGGGCTGGCTTCAGGCGCCGACAATCTTGCCCGCACTGGCTTTCGGCATCGCTACCGTCGCCGTGCCGTTCTTCGTCATGCAACCCGCCTTCGGCGCTGGCGTGGCCGCATCGAAGACACCCGCCCCTGCGCAGGCACGTTTGCGCAGCCTGATGACCCACGGCGTATTTGGCGTCGGGCTGTATCTTGGGGCGCAAATCGTTTCGGTCGTGGCGGGCAACTGATGGGAGAGCGCCGCATCGAAATAAGGCGACGCGCTTGAGCTGTCACACGCGCCGTACTATAGTGGCCGACGCTATGTCCCGCTTGCCGGGGGCATGGCGCTTCACCCCAATAAGAAGGCCACTACAAGGATTGCGTCCGCCATGGAAACCACCGTCATTTCGAGCTGGAAGGATTTCATGGAGTTGTCCTCCCGTTTCGAAGGGTGGGCCTTTCGCGGCCAGCAGGACGCCCGCTGGCATCCGCAAAGCTCGCTGTCGCGGTATCTGCACGCCTATGTCTCCGACAAGGAGCAATGGCGCAGCCGCGAAGCCCGGGCGATTCGCATCTTCCGCCGCAAGGCGCTCAACCACGTCAAGCTGCCGGAGATGCTGCACGACGACCTGCGTTGCCTCGGCCTGATGCAGCACCACGGTGCGCCGACACGCATGCTCGACTTCACCAAATCGCCGTTCGTGGCGGCCTTCTTCGCACTGGAGCGCGCGACGAGCGACGCGGCCATCTTCGCCCTGAACACGCCCGCGCTCTATGACGACAGCGCCCGGCCGCGTCATGCCCCGTGGCTCACCCGCGACACGATCGACCCGCGCGTGAAGGGGAATATGGAGAAGTACTTCCTCAGTAACGACAACGAGGTGGTGTGGTTCGGCGAGCCCGAAGAGATGGATGGACGGCTGATCGCGCAATCGGGCACGTTCGTCGTGCCCGGCGTGATCGACCGCCCGCTGCATCGCATTCTCGATGGTTACGAGAGCGAAGAGCCGTTGCTGCGCAAGATCGTGCTGCCCGTTGCACTACGGGCCGAAGCGATGAAGTGGCTGTACCGCATGAACGTCACCAACGCCTCGCTATTCCCCGATCTCGACGGACTGGCCCGCTCCATCGCCATCGAGATCGAGATGGTCTGGCCGACGCAGACGCTGGGGTAAGCCGCCTCACTTACTGGCGCATACCGATCGCCAGACGGTTGAACGCGCTCATCAGCGCAACGGCGAAGCTCAGATCGGCGATTTCGGCATCGCTGAAATGCGCCTTCAGCGGCGTGAAATCTTCATCCGGCGCATGGGTATGCGCCACATCCACCAGCGATTCGGTCCACGCCAGCGCGGCACGCTCGCGCGCGTCGAAATGCGAACTCACACGCCAGCCGGCCAGACTGTCGATCTTGGCATCGGCCATGCCGTCCGAGCGCAGCGCCTTCGAATGCATCTCCAGACAGAACGCACAGCCGTTGATCTGCGAAATGCGCAGGTAGACCAATTCGACCAGCGGCTTGCCCAGCGTGCTTTTCGACAGCGCTTTCTTGGTGGCGGCGAACCCCTGATAGGCTTCGGCGGACAGGGTGTAATACGGCAAACGAAGGGTGCTCATGACTGACTCCAAGTGGAATTTGCTTGTCGCGGTACCCATACTTTAGGAAAATCATGTCCCATCGAACAGATACAAGAATTGACTGATCGACTAGGACATCGCACATGGAACTGCATGAGCTGACTGAGCTGACGCCGAGCCGGGAGCAGGACGCCCCGATTTATCTGCAACTCTACCGGCGCTATCTCGACGTGATTGCGGCTGGCAAGCTGCGTCCGGGTGAGCGCGTGCCTTCCGTGCGCAGCCTCGCCAGCGAACTGAATCTGGCGCGGGGCACCGTCGAGCTGGCCTATCAGATGCTCACCAGCGAAGGCTATTTCACCGCGCGCGGCGCCGCGGGCACTTTCATCTCGCCCCGCCTTGAAAGCCTTGGCGAGCCCGGGCCAGCCACCGCGCCACCGCCGCCCGCCACTGCTGCCAACACCGCGCCACGGAGCGCACCGGCGGTCGCGACACCCCGCCCGTTCCAGTTGGGCTTGCCCGCGCTCGATGCCTTTCCGCGCAAGACGTGGTCACGACTGGCAGCCCGCAATGCGCGGGTCATGGATACCGCCGCACTGATCTACCCGGATATCACCGGCTACGATCCGTTGCGCCGCGCCATTGCCACCTATCTGGGCATCTCGCGTGGCATTGCCTGCACACATGAGCAGGTCTTTGTCACCGCAGGACACCTTGGCACGCTCGAAATGGTCTGCCGCACGCTGCTGAGCCCCGGCGATACCGGCTGGTATGAAGACCCCGGTTATTTATTCGCGTGGCATTTTCTCGAACGCGCCGGTATGCGTCTGGCGCCAGTACCGGTCGATGAGGAAGGTCTCGACGTGGCCGCAGGCCTCAAGCACGCGGGCAACGCGCGCTTTGCCGTGGTCACGCCCACGCATCAGAGTCCGACGGGCGTCACGCTGTCGCTGCCGCGTCGGCTCCAACTGCTGGAGTGGGCCAGCCAGCGCGACGCGTGGATCGTGGAAGACGACTACGACAGCGAGTTTCGCTACCACGGCCGCCCCCTGCCCGCACTCAAGAGTCTGGACCGCGACGACCGTGTGCTCTACACAGGCACCTTCAGCAAGGTGTTGTTCCCGGGGCTTCGGCTGGCGTATCTGGTTGTGCCTGCATCGCAAATCGACCGGTTTCGCGATGCGGCGAGGCACCTGCCCGGCCCGGGCTCGATTCTGTTGCAGGCCACTGTCGCCGACTTCATGGCACAAGGCCACTTCGCCCGGCACTTGCGAAAGATGCGTGCGCTCTACGGCGAGCGGCGCGGCTTTCTCGTCGACGCGCTGTCGCACGTGTTTGACGACACGCTCGGCGTTGCGCCGCAAGCGGGCGGCATCCATGCCTTGGCCAGCCTGCCACGCGGGCGCAATGACAAGGCGCTGGTGGCCGCCGCACAGCAACACGGACTCGCGGTACAGGCTGTCAGCAATTGGCAGATGAGTGCGGTATCAGGGACCTCACGCGCCCGTCTTCCGACGCGCTCGGGTCTGCTCCTCGGCTTCACCAACATCACCGGCCGCGATGTCGCGATGCAGCTGTGCGGGCAGTTGCTGGCGGCCACCCGGGGTGTCTGACGCAGCGACATCGCCTTATTTCCCCATTTCGACTTTTGCGGAAACTTCGCGGGCTTCGCTGAGATGGTGGCGAATTGTAGGCAACGTCTGACGTGCGAATCCGCGCAAGTCTGAGTCCTGTCCCTTATCCGCTTCGAGCGAAAAAAGCTGGACGGCCTGCTCGTGCGCATCCGGCCCCGCCAGCGCCATGTAGGCCACATCGAACGCGTGTCCCTTCTTCTGCTTGAGCGCCTCGATGTCGGGATTGACGGCGGTGTCGTTGGGAACGCTCACGCCCTTCTTCGCGGCGAGTTGCCGCAGCGCTTCATTCGCCTTGCTATGGTCGGAGACCATCTGCTGCGCGAAACGTTTGACGGCGGGGTTGGTGGAGCGCTGCACCGCGACCTGACTGGCCTGCACTTCGGCCTTGCCTGCTTGCTGCGCCTTGTCGACAAACTCGGCGTCAAGACCGGCGGGCGGCTGCGCGGTGCGTTGGGCTTGTGCTGCGGCGTGTGTTACGTCGACGCCGCCACCAGCGACGCCAATCTCATCGCCGCCGCCCTGTGCGGGCTCTCCTTTCGGTAGTTCCTGCGCAAACGTCCACGTACTGAACAACAAGGTTGCGGCGGCGAGGCACGCGCCGGACATGTTGAGGTGTCGTGTCTGCATTCTGTCCTCCCAAGGTTGACGACAACGGATGGCGACGATAGATGCCCGTTCGACTACGTATTCAACGGCACCGTTCGTCATCACGTGATCGAACTTTTCTATGCAGTGCCGCCCGCCGCTACAAAGTTTCAATGCCGGGTCGTGCCGGCGCTGGTTGCCGGGAGACGCGTCGCGCACTGTGATCTTTTACGACGACGCGCTTGACGTCACACGCGCGCTGCGTATAGAGTCACCGCATGACGAATTTCAGCGCCCTTCTCTTGAACGCAGTAAGCGTTGCCGCCACGCGGCAGCCGGGCGCGTTCGTCAAAGCTAAAAAACAGTCGCTCAACTGACCGGAGCGTGCTGTTCCGTCAGTTGAGCGACGGAATAGCCACGTGGACCCGGCAGTCCCGCCCGCGCCCTTGCGCACCCCGCCCGCCTGCCCTGTAATTCCCCACGCGTCTCGCGATTCACGTCGTCCTGCTGAACGGTTTGCCGTACAGGTCATCACACGTTTGTCGTTTTGGAACTGTCAGGAGACATTCATGCAGGACACGCCGTCACACACATCGCACGCCGCTACCGGGTCGGCTTCAAATCCGGCTTCACATCCGGCCTCGCAATCCACGGCACAACTCGCATCACGCGGCCAAACGCCGGCGTTTCGCGGGATCTGGGTGCCGCTCGTCACACCTTTTCTGCCCGGTAGCGCGAACACCGCCGACGCGCCGGTCGACCACGCCGCGCTGCGCCGGCTGGTCGCCCACTATCGCCGCTCGGGGATTGCCGGTCTGGTGATCTGCGGCACGACCGGCGAAGCTGCCGCGCTTGACGACGCGGAGCAACTCGCCGTGTTCGACACCGTGCTGACCGAGGCGGGCGACCTGCCCGTGATCGCCGGACTCGCGGGCAATCACCTGGGCCACACGCTGGCACGGCTGGATGCCTTCAATGCGCTGCCGCTCGCGGGCGTGCTGGCGCCTGCGCCGTATTACATCCGGCCGTCGCAGGCGGGGCTCATCGACTGGTTCCACGCGCTGGCTGACCGCTCGCGTGCGCCGCTCGTGCTCTACGACATTCCGTATCGCACCGGCTCGACGCTAACGCTCGACACCCTGCTGACGCTGGCGGGGCATGGCAACATTCGCGGCATCAAGGACTGCGGTGGCAATGCCGCCACGACGCAGGCCCTGATCGCGGACGGACGCTTGTCGGTACTCGCTGGTGAAGATCACCAACTGCTCTCGACCCTCTCGATGGGCGGCCACGGCGCGATCATCGCGTCGTCGCATTGCCGTCCGTCGCATTTCGTCGCGCTATATCGTGCCGTGCAGGCGCAGCAACTCGATGTAGCGCGGGTGCTGTTTCATGCATTGATGCCGGTGGTGCGGCTGCTCTTCGCCGAGGCGAATCCCGGTCCGGTGAAGGCGTGGCTGGCGCGCGAGGGCTTGCTGGCCGACGTACTGCGTGCGCCGATGACCAGCGCGTCGCCCGCACTGGCACAGCAGTTGGTGGATGCCGTGGCGGCCGTCGATGCGCAGTTCGGGGCAGGCGCTGCGAACGCTGCATGACGGCGGGTGAGTGACCACGGACAGGTGAGCGGCGGCAGGCGGGCTTACGAGCCGACGGCCTGCCCGGCCATCGACTTCACCGGCGCGCTCGTGCCCCACTGCACCACGAGCATGCCGGCGACGATCAAGCCAACGCCGGCGATACGGGCAAGGTTGGCAGGTTTCTGCGCCAGCCCCATCAGTCCGAAGTGATCGATGACGAGCGACGCGACCACCTGCCCTGCCACCACACAGACGATGAAATTTGCCGCGCCGAGCCGGGGTGTCAGGATCAGTGCTGCCGTGATGTAAGCCACCCCGGCGATGCCACCGATCCACAGCCACCACGGCCCGCCGGCCGCCTTGCCGAGATCGGGCACGCCGGCGCGCATGCCGATCAACACCGGCAGGATGACGATCAGGCTGACCAGCAACGATGCCACCGTGGCCCACAACGGATGACCCAGCGCGCGGCCGAGCGCTGCATTGCTGCCTGCCTGAAACGGCACGACGGCACCCGCCAGCATGGCGACGACCAGCGGCAACAAGACCGCAGGCGATAACGAGGGAGCGAAAGATGCGTTCATGAAGTGACCTCCTTTGGCGTAAATCATGACTTGCCTTGAGGGTGCATCATCCATTCCAATAATGGAAATTCGAAATTCGTACGCAAACTATTCGCCATATGGATAGCCAATGGATGACTTGCGCAGGATCGACCTCAACCTGTTGTTGACGCTGCACGCGTTGCTCGCGGAGCGCCACGTATCGCGCGCTGCGGTTCGGCTGCACCGTAGCCAGCCAGCGGTCAGCCATGCGCTCGGGCAGTTGCGCGTGATCTTCGACGATCCGCTGCTGGTGCGGCGCGACGGTGCTCTGGCGCTGACTGCCCGCGCGCAGGAACTGCAACGGCCACTCGATGGCGCACTTGCCCAGTTGCAGGGGCTATTGCACGCCCCCGCATTCGACGCCCGGCGCGCACGCCGTACGTTCCGTCTCGCGTTGTCGGATTACGGTGCCCGGGTAGCACTCCCGGCGTTGACGCGTTGCCTGCGTGAGCAGGCACCCGGAGTCGATCTGGCGGTCTCGCAGACGAGTCGCGAGGCGATGGTGACCCAGTTGCTCGATGGTGAAATCGATCTGGCGCTCGGGGTGTTTCACGATCTGCCGGACGAGTTGCTGGCGCAGACGCTGTTCGACGAATCGTTCGTCTGCGTGGCCGACCGGGCCACCCTGCCAGCGCGCGGCGCACTCACGCTCGATGCGTGGCTGGCACGGCCTCATGTGCTTGTAGCGATGCGCCCGGACACCGCCAACGAAATCGATCTGGCACTCGCCGAGCAAGGGCAGACTCGCCGCGTCGCCGTCGCGATGCCGCATTGGAGCGTTGCCACCGAATTGATCGCCGGTACGGATCTCGTGCTCACCGTCGCCGAGCGGGCCGTCGCACATCTGCGTCACGACCGGCAGTTGAGACGCTTCCCGCCACCGTTTCCGATTCCGGCCTTCGCGTTTCAGGCGGTCTGGCACACACGACGCGATGTCGACCCCGCGCATCGCTGGCTGCGCGAGCAGATCGCGACGATTTGTGGCGACAACGCTTGATCCCTGAGGTCAGGCTTGCGCTGTCAGCGAGGTCACAAGATCGAGAAACGCCCGTGTTTTGGCGGGCGGATGATGACGCGACGGATGGTAGGCATACAGCGGAAACCGTTCATCGGGCCAGTCGGGAAACAGGTCGACCAGTTCGCCGCTCTGAAGCCAAACGTCGGTGCCGAACCCCATGACCTGTGCAACGCCGTAACCGGCAAGACATGCACTCAGCAGCGTGCCGGCATCGTTGACGACGAGTCGGCCGTGCGTCGGAACCACTAGCTGTTTGCGCTTGCGGTGAAATTCCCACGGATACGGCCGGCCGGTTTGCGGGTCACGGAATTCGATACACGTGTGCGCATCGCCCGACAGGTCTTCCGGTTTGAGCGGACGGCCACAACGTTTCAGGTAACTCGGCGCGGCCACCGTTCGAATCGGCGTATCGAGCAGCTTGCGCGCCACGAGCGTCGAATCGGGCGGGACACCGAAACGCACGGCCAGATCGAAGCCGTCGGCGATCAGATCGCCCAGACTGTCGCGCGTGATCAGTTCAAGGCGAAGCGCTTCGTGCTGCGCGAGGAACGCCTCAAGGCTCGGCCCAAGGATCAACCGCGAGAAGAACGGGTCGATGTTCACGCGCAATCGCCCGCGCACGGCAGTGGCCCCGCCCGACGCGGTTGCCACTGCATCCTCCAGCCCTGCCAGCAACGGCGTGACCTGCGCATAGAAGCGCCGCCCTTCGTCCGTCAACGAGACCACCCGCGTCGTTCTGTCGAATAACCGGATGCCCAGCCGCGCTTCGAGTCGTGCCACCGCACGACTGACGCCCGGCTGAGACATATCGAGACGTTCGCCCGCGGCGGCAAAGCTCCCCGCCTCCACGATCGCTACGAAAACGCTCATGCCGTTGAGCATGCGTTCGTCGAATCCTGTCATGTCGTGGCGCCTCCACCTGTCGCGTTTCATGCCATTTTGGCATGAATCAAATGACACTCATGTTATCGCGAAATGTTATGCAGGTACCGACAATGGCGTCCAACGCGGTGTGGACCGCAGTTTTCAGAGGATTTGAGATGTACGCCATTACAGGAATTACCGGACAAGTCGGCGGTGCCCTCGCCGAAACGTTGCTGGCCCAAGGCGAGGCAGTGCGCGCCGTGGTGCGCAATGCCGCCAAGGGGGCGGCGTGGCAGGCGCGCGGTTGCGATGTCGCACTTGCCGATATGACGGACGCCAATGCGCTCACCCGGGCCTTTACCGGTGCAGAGGCGGTGTTTGTGCTGCTTCCGCCGACCTTCGATCCGTCGCCCGACTTTGCCGAGTCACGTGCCGTCATTACTGCGGTATCGAAGGCGCTGCAAGCGGCGCGTCCCGCGCGTGTCGTCTGCCTTTCGACCGTGGGCGCGCAAGCCACGCAAACCAGCCTGCTCTCCCAGTTGTCGGCATTGGAGCAACACCTCGGTGCCCTGCCCCTGCCGATCACGTTCCTGCGCGCGGCATGGTTCATGGAGAACGCCGCGTGGGATGTCGCGCGCGCCCGCACTGACGGTGTGCTCGAGAGCTATCTCACGCCGCTGGATCGCGCGATCCCGATGGTGGCGACCGCCGACGTCGGCAGCACGGCGGCTCACCTGCTGTGCGAGCCGTGGGAAGGCAAACGCGTGATCGAGCTGGCTGGCCCCGCGCTGGTATCGCCAGCGATACTGGCCGACGCGCTGGGTCTTGCACTTGGCCGCCCCATCGA
Source organism: Pandoraea sp. PE-S2R-1 (assembly GCF_002179865.1). Taxonomy (NCBI): domain Bacteria; kingdom Pseudomonadati; phylum Pseudomonadota; class Betaproteobacteria; order Burkholderiales; family Burkholderiaceae; genus Pandoraea; species Pandoraea sp. PE-S2R-1. Next base: position 492,725 of record NZ_NGUR01000009.1, read on the forward strand.
AGCCCGCGAAGTGCCGCGTGCCGAATGGGAAGCCCGCTTCAAAGCGCAAGGCATGCGCAACCCGATTCCGCGCACGCAAATGCTCGACGGCTTCAACGCGGGCTGGCTCAGTTTTGAAGGCACGCCGCGTCAAGGCACCACAACGCTCGCCGATGTGGTGAATTCGCTGGTGACTTGCCACTGAGTTGCCATTTCGCTGACACTGAGGGCACTGCAACGCCGCGCGGGACCAGGATTCAACACCGTGGCCCGCGCGGTGTGCGCTCAGGGAGCTGACGATATGGCAAACGGCAAGCACCGCAAAAAGCACAGTTGGGCCACGCCGGACGAGCGAATGGCGCGTCTGACCAGCGAACGGGCGCGCAAGATGGCGCGCTCGCCTCACGCTTACGTCCGTGGCAGTACGATCCGTTTTTATGAGTGGCTAAGCAACGCGGACGTCAATTTGCCGCAGGGGCCGGCCATCTGGATCTGCGGTGACTGCCACACTGGCAATCTCGGGCCGCTGGCCAACGCACGCGGTCATGTCGAAATCCATATTCGCGATCTCGATCAGACCGTCATCGGCAACCCGGTTCACGATCTCGTGCGGCTGGCGTTGTCACTGGCGAGCGCCGCACGCGGCTCGTCCCTCTCCGGCCTTACCGTCATCCATATGCTCGAAGCGCTCACGCACGGCTACGAGTCGGCGTTCGAGCGCGGTGATGCCCCGGATGACGAGAGTTCGAACGGGCGCAAGCGCAACGGGAAGCGCGCAGGCAAGGCGAGCAGCAAGTCCGCCAAGGGCACGAAGAACGCCGCCGCCGAAGATGACTACGAACGCCCGAAAGTGGTCGATTTGATCTTGCGGCAGGCAACCAAGCGCTCGTGGAAACATCTGGCACTGGAGCGCATCGAGGATATCCGTCCGACGATTCCGCTCGGCCGGCGATTCTGGCCACTGAGCAAGACCGAGAAGAACGAGATCGACGCGCTCTTTCAGCGGGAAACCATCGCGCGTCTCGCGACCGATTTACGCGGGCGCCCAGACGACGGCCATGTCGAAGTGCTCGACGCCGCGTATTGGGTCAAGGGGTGCAGTTCGCTGGGACGGCTGCGCTACGCGGTACTGCTGGATGTGGACGGTGGTGTCGTGCAAGGCGACGACCTCTGCCTGATGGATCTGAAGGAAGGCGTAAAAGCCGCCGCGCCGCGCTACCCCGGCGTTCGCATGCCGCGCGACAACGCCGAGCGGGTTGTCAAAGGGGCGCAGCATCTCTCGCCGTTTCTCGGTGACCGCATGCGCGCGGCGCGCATGATGGATCGCTCGATCATCATTCGCGAGTTGCTGCCGCAGGATCTCAAGCTCAGCATCGAAACGCTCACCGTCAACGACGCCGCCGAAATCGCGTACTACCTCGCGCACGTGGTCGGACAAGCCCACGCGCGGCAAATGGACGATGCCACCTGCCGCTCGTGGCTCACTGAACTGCAACGCAACCGCTCGAAGTCGATCGACGCGCCCGTGTGGCTTTGGAACAGCGTCGTGCAACTGATGAGCGAGCACGAAGCCGCCTATCTCGAACACTGCAAGCGGGTGATTTCAGGCGAGACCTGATGCATCACGGCAAGCCGTGATACGGATCAGAACATCGGGTTGCCGCTGACCGTCTTGGCGGGCACCTGCTGCGACACGTCCCAGTGTTCGACGATCTTGCCCTTGTCGAGCCGGAAGATGTCGACGATGGCAATCGGCGCGTCGCCCGGGTGCGGCACCTTGCGCACGTGCAGAATCACGTAATCCCCGTCGGCGAAGGCGCGCACGATATCGCTATGCGAATCGGGCTGGTTCTTGCGCAGGAAATCGAGAAACTTGCCGAAGCCTTCCACGCCGTCGGCCGCGTTCGGATTGTGCTGAATGTACTGCGCGCCCAGATACTGGCGCGCCGCCTCGAAGTCCTTGCGATTCAGACCCGCCTCGTAGAACGCGAGGACGGCCTGTTTGTTAGCGGCCATCTGGGCAGCGGACACCGTGGGGACCGGCGTAGCAGACGGGTTGAGGCCTTCGGCACCGGCCGCCGACAACGCGGCACCGGGCACGGGCGGCATGCCTTCTGCGGCGTGGGTGACAGGCGTCAGAACGACGGCGGCAGTGGCGAGCAACGAAGCGACAATGGTTTTCATGATGTCGTGTGTGGCGTAGGACGTCAGTGATGTCGTGATGTCAGGGGTGAAAGAAGCTAACGGATTCGGGCATGACTGACACGGCTTGGCGTGGCCGCGTCAACTCAACAGTTCATAGGGGCCGCCACGCGCGAGTGCTCGCTGGTAAGCCTCACGTGAATGAATGCGCTTGAGAAAGTCTTCGATGGCCGGCCAACGGCCCTTCGCGTCGCCGCGCGCGGCCGCAGCCTCGAGCGGGAAGCTCATCTGGACATCGGCCGCGCTGAAGCTGTCGCCGACGAACCAGCCGGTCTTCGCCAGTTCGTCGTTCACATAGCCGAAGTGCAGCGCCAATTGCGGATCGACAAAGCTCGACTGCAACGTGCCGCTGATCTTGCGGGCGATGGGACGGACGAAAAACGGCATGGGCGCGCTTGCGATGCGCAACGCCACGAGCTTGAGCAGCAAGGGCGGCATGGCGGAACCTTCGGCGTAGTGCAGCCAGTAGGTCCAGCGCAGGCGTTCGGGGGTATCGCGCGGCGGGGCCAATCGCCCTTCGCCGTAACGATCGACCAGATACTCGATGATGGCGCCCGACTCGGCCAGGGTCAGGTCACCGTCGGTGAGAACCGGCGACTTCCCGAGCGGGTGGACCTGCCGAAGCTCCGGTGGCGCAAGCATCGTGTTGGGGTCGCGGGCGTAATGGCGCAGTTCGTACGGCAGGCCAAGCTCTTCGAGCAACCAGAGCACGCGTTGCGAGCGGGAGTTGTTCAGGTGATGGACGGTGATCATACGTTCGGACTCCGGCGGTTGATCCGAACGCCATTGTCGCCGTATTGGCGGATTTAGGGGTAATCTTGCCCATCGGCTCCGTTGCTGGGCCACACACAGCCTTACGGAACCCGGTCAAACGCTCTAAACGCTCTAAACGCTCTACTAGCACTATTCGCCCTGTTCGGGCTATTCGAGCTATTCGAACCGTTCACCCGCGTTCAAGTCACTACCAAACCGTCATCCCACCAAGCTCATGGACAGAATCGATGCGATGAAGGTCTTCGTCGCGACCCTCGACGAAGGAAGCCTCGCCGGTGCCGCCCGCCGCCTGGGGCGCTCGGCCGCCGCCGTGAGCCGCGCCATCGCGTATCTTGAAGCCCATACCGGCACGGCCCTGTTACATCGCACCACGCGCACCATCCGGCTGAGCGCCGCTGGCGAGCGCTACGCCGCCGCCTGCCGGCGCATTCTGCTCGATCTGGACGAAGCCGACGTGCTCGCCGCCGGCGAGCGCTCCGCCCCGCGCGGCTTGCTCACCGTTGCGTCGCCCTTGGCCGCCGGCGAGACGCTGATGCGGGAGATCGTCGATGCCTTCATCGAACGGTATCCGGCCGTGACCGTGCGGCTTGCGTTGAGCGACGTTCCGGTCAGCCTGATTGATGAAGGCATCGACGTGGCGCTACGCGTGGCGCATTTGCCCGACTCATCGCTCGTCGCGACACAGGTTGGCGAAGTCCGACGGGTGATTGCCGCGTCGCCTGACTATCTTGCATCGCACGCGCCTATCGAGACACCCGCCGATCTAGCGAAGCATCAGATCGTGTCGATGACCTACTTCGGGATCGACTCGTGGCGTTTTCCGGCGAGCGGGCGGGCGTCGGTGCCGCAGGTGGTGCAGTTCACGCCGCGACTGATCGTCAATTCGATTCGTGCGGCAATTGCGTCGGCCGTGGCCGGCCACGGTGTGGCGCGGATGCTGACTTATCACATGGTCGACGAGATCGAGCGCGGCACGTTGCAGATCGTGTTGCGCGAGTATGAGCATCCTCCAATGCCCGTGCACGTCATCACGCCGCAGGGGCGCCTCGCCGTCCCAAAAGTGCGCGCGTTCGTCGACTTCGCCGTGCCGCGCCTGCGTAAGCATTTCGTGCGCGTGCACAAGGTGGCGGAGAAAGCGTAACGGCGATTCGTACGCCGCGCGGAAGAATGACTTCCGACGCGCGGCCGTTCTCCGTCGGGCTCGCGGCACCTACACTGACTCCATCGCTTTTGCGCGTGGTCCGGCATGGGACATGAGCCACGCGCGCCCCGGAGTCCACATGCAAAACGCAACGCTTGGCGGCACGTCAGCCGCCCCCTTCAATGCGTGGCGTGCCACGTTGTCTGCCGCCAGCGCAAGTCTGATCGGCATCGGCTTCGCCCGCTTCGCATACACCGCCCTGCTTCCTGCGATTATTGGCGCGCACTGGTTTGCTGCGTCGACGGCCGCTTATCTTGGCGCGGCCAATCTCGGCGGCTATCTCGCGGGGGCGCTCGGTGCACGGGCGCTTGCGCGCTACGCACCGACCGTCACGATCCTGCGCGCGATGATGCTGCTCACCGCTGTCGCGTTTCTCGCGTGTGCGTGGCCGCTGTCGTTTCTGTGGTTCTTCTCATGGCGCTTCGCATCGGGTTTCTCCGGCGGCGTGCTGATGGTGCTGGCGGCACCGACGGTGCTGGGTCATGTACCGCCGTCGCGGCGCGGCATCGTGAGCGGCGCAATCTTTGCAGGCATTGGGCTGGGGATTGCGGCGTCGGGCACGTTGGTGCCGCTATTGCTGCGACAAGGTCTGTCGCAAACGTGGATTGGGTTAGGCGTCGTCTCGCTCGCGCTTTCTGTTGTGGGATGGCGCGGATGGCCGTCGGGAACGCCCGCCGTCGCGGTGGCTCCCACTGCGCATGCACATCGTCGGCCGGCTAGTTCACTGACACTGCGCGCGTTGTATCTGGAATACGCGCTGAATGCCGTAGTGCTGGTGCCGCACATGATCTTTCTTGTGGATTACGTGGCACGGGGTCTTGGCAAAGGGCTGGATGCCGGGGCGCACTTCTGGGTGCTGTACGGGCTGGGTGCGATCCTTGGGCCGATCTTTGCGGGGCATCTGGCGGACAGGATCGGGTTTGGACGAGCGCTGCGGGTCGCTTACGTTTCGCAGATTGTTGCGGTGTTGCTGCCGGTGTTGGGGCTTGGGTTGCCGGGGTTGATTGTGTCGAGTCTGGTGATGGGCGCGTTCACGCCGGGCATCGTGCCACTTGTGCTGGGCCGCGTGAATGAGCTGCTGGTACACCACCCTTCTGCGCAAAAGGGCGCGTGGAGTACGGCGACGACGAGCTTCGCGACGTTGCAGGCCGGGGCCGCTTACGGGATGTCGTTTTTGTTTGCCGCGACGCGGGGCAACTATGCGGTGCTGTTCGTCGTGGGGAGTGCGGCGATGACGGTGGCGTTGGTCGTGAATCTGGTGGCTGCGCGGCGGGATGGCAGATGAGGTATCTCGATCGTCCGGCATTCGTGCAAATCGTGCGTACGTCGGTATAGCCGAAAAAAAAGCCGCTCACGGGAGCGGCTTTCAAATGAATTTGTACGATACGGTCGAACCGCAATCTGTCGATCACGCGCTCTCACTGACAATGCAGATCATCGCGTGGCGCGCCTGCGGTACGGCAAAACATGATGACGTTGGGCGGGTCGCCTTGCGGCGTATCGAAGGTGATCCCTACGGCCACGTTCTGACGCGGCTGGGCAAGACCAGCGTTATGCCATTGCCCCTGATGCTTCACCCAGACGAAAGAAACGAACCCGCAGGCGTTGTGATACCCGTAGACGAGAATGAACTGGTTCGAGCCCGTGTATTTATAGCTGGCGCTTTCCATACCGGGCTGAATACATACCGCAGCTTCACCCGTACTGTTGGTTATCGGAAGGATGGTATTTCTTTCGCAGTTGGGGCTGGTGCAGCCTTGATCCATCTGCGGAATAATGCCCGCGTCATCGACGCCGTAACTGGCACCGGCCCAAGCTTGGCCAGACAAGCCGAGTCCGGCAGATAAAACCAACACGACGAACACCCGCAATAGATATGCATTCATGTGACAAGGGCTCCAAAGGTGGATTGCCTGTCGCAATTCTAGTCGCGAGTTTCGGGGCGATGTATCACCTAATTGGGTGACGTTAATCATCGCATCTTTACCGTATGAATCGAATGCTTTCGGTTCGTCAGTCGCGATTAACCGAGCATTTTTTCGACAGATGAAACACTAGACGTATCTGCTCGCATTGCTACGTTTTGATCGATAAGACCATTCATTTATTAACCGCTAGTTGGCGTGCCATGAAGCAAAAAATAGTAGCATCCCGAATCCCGTTAGGAGGAATGCCCCAACAAACTGAGATTGGATGATAGCTCGCCATCCCGGGTAGCCATATAGTACCGACTGAGAAAATCGAGTCTTTCCAGGCAGGCGAAAGAACCAAGTTCGCCATGTATCTGTGATCAAGAGCAGGCCACCAGCAATGAGAAATAGCGAAGCAACACGAATCCCATTGAACTGAATCGGGATATCAAATACACGCGCAACAACAAGCGCGAGTAAGCTTATCAGTAAAAATCCGAAGAGGAATCGACAGAGCAACGTCAGGCTCGTCTTGAGCCACTTTGGTGAGTTTCGCTCACCTAGAGGCAGGGGTGTCCATTTCATTTTCTTCTATCAAACGTTTAAGGGCCACTAGCTTGACACTAACCGGACGCTTTGTTACCGAAATGCCTGCCGGATTCCCAGCGCGATCATGAGTCCTCCACATGTGAGGTCGATCCATGCCTTCGCGCGGCGATACGCCGTCGCAATCGTCGCATGCGATAGCACGAGCGCAACGGCGCCGTACCAGCACGTCGCTGAAACACCGACCGTCACCAGCATCGCGAAGAACGTCTGCGTGGAAACGTGGGCGGGCACCGCTGAGGAAAACACCGCCGCATAAAAAGCGATGGACTTCGGGTTCGCGATATTTGTCGCGACACCTTGCAGGAACGCGCCGCGAAACCGAGGCATCTTCGGTGGGTGACGTGCTTCCGAGGGAGTTGCCCGCGCAGACCCAACGAGCCGCAGCCCGAACCAGATCAGATAGGCCGCGCCAACAAGCCTGACGCCGACAGCAAGCCATGGGAACATCGCGAACACCACGCCGATACCAAGAATGGCGCATGTCGCCCAGAACAGATTCACCGTCACGATTCCAGCGACAAGCGCGAGTGCATCGGAGCGTTTGCCGGTTACCGCCTTGTGCGTGATTGCGACGAAGTTCGGCCCGGGGATGACGGCGCTAGCCGCATAGACAGAAAAGACTGTCGCAATAACAGACCAATCAACCATTTGTCGCCTCAGTGGTTTGTGGTTGTGTAAAACGCGGTGCTGCTGCTTCAGCCCGTATTCTGCGTCAATTCACAACTGGCCGCTCTTTGCCGATCTTTGAGCGCAATCCCCTCATCAACGCCTACTCGGATCGATCACTCAAGCTCGCTCACGGCAAGGTCGAAACCTTCGTCGAGCCATCCGGTAACACCGCCGATCATCACCTTCACTGGCCGTCCCAATTGCGCCAGCCGAATGGCGCCTCGTGTTGCGCCATTGCAGTGCGGTCCCGCGCAGTAGGTGACGAAGAGTGTGTCGTGCGAATAATCGGCGAGCTTCGACTCGATGATCTTGCCGTGCATTAAGTTCACGGCGCCAGGAATGTGGCCGCGAGCAAACAGCGCCGGACTTCGAACGTCGAGCAACACGAAACCGGGTGATCCGCTGGCCAGTGCACTGGCAACATCGGAGCAATCGGTTTCAAATTGCAGTGACGCGCGAAAGTGGGCAAGTGCCGCGGTGCTCTCGGCGGCGGGGATGGCAGTAACGGCGTTATTTTCGCTGAGGGTGGACATAGGTTTTGTCGAAGGAGGATGCGGTACCCGTGATGCCCGGGTAGCGCGATTTGGGAACCCTCATTTTGCCGTCGCACTATCAAGCCGATAAGTGTCGCAAATGACAATATCCGGTAACATTACGCCATGGAAAATCGTCTCGTCGTTGCGTTGGCTTATGACCGGCTCTGTACTTTCGAATTTGGCTGCGTCACCGAATTGTTCGCACTGGAGCGCCCCGAACTCGGCGTCGACTGGTACCGCTTCAGCGTTTGCGCTATCGAGCCCGGACCGCTGCGTGCGGCCGGCGGCATCACCGTCACCGCGCCCTACGCGCTCAAGCGACTCGACAGTGCTAACACGATCGTGGTGCCCGGTTGGCGTGACCCGGACGAAGTGCCGCCTGAGGCGCTGCTGAAGAAGATTCGCGCAGCCCATCGGCGCGGCGCACGTCTTTGCTCGATCTGTTCGGGGGTATTTGTATTGGCGGCGGCCGACGTGCTCGACGGCAAGACGGTGACGACCCACTGGCGCTACGCCGAGAAACTACAGCAGCGCTACCCGAAGTTGCGCGTGCAGTCGGATGCGCTGTATGTCGACGAAGGTCAGATCATTACGTCGGCAGGATCGGCGGCGGGACTCGACATGCTCCTCCATCTGGTGCGACGGGATTACGGAAGCGCAGTCGCCAATCGTGTTGCCCAGCGGCTGGTGGTGCCCCCGCACCGCGAGGGCGGTCAGGCACAGTTTGTACCGCGACCAATGCCGCGCGACGAAAGCGGTCGTCTGGCGAAGTTGATCGACTGGGCACGCCAACATCCGGCCTTACCGCACACCCTGCGCTCGCTTGCCGAACGTGCGGCGATGAGTCCACGCACCTTGCAACGGCATTTTCAGGACGCTACCGGCATGGCACCCTACGAATGGCTGACGCACGAGCGCGTGGCAGTGGCGCGAGAGTTACTCGAAGCGCAACCGTCCATGCCGATGCTGCGCATCGCCGAGCTAGCAGGCTTTGGGTCGGAAGAATCGATGCGCAGACACTTCCGACGTATCGCCCATACGAGTCCGGCCGCCTATCGGGAGAAGTTTGGTCATGACGCGCGGACGCGGAAGGTTTGATGGGTAAAGGCGTACGTTGTCCGGCGGGCGATTCCGACCCAAAGCTTCCTTTCGGCGAAGCCGAAAACTGCCATTCAACGCTTGCGTCATGGGCGTCCTTGCGAAGCGGGCGCATCCCCTTCAATCGATTGTTGGGCGGCTGCTGGAATCGGAGGGCTAGGAACGAGCCCGTGGCGGGACATGACTGCCAACAACTTCTGGCGGTCTGGCGGCCCGCCGGCATTCACAACTCCCTGTACATCCAGAAAGTATTGCGCACCCAGGTCAGGGGTAAGGACGATGAGTGCCTTGGCAGTGGCTTGATGAGGGTTGCTGAACGCATGGACGGAGCCCTTGGGTGTATGCATCCACTCACCCGGTGCCAGATCCCTGACTACACCGTCAACGGAATAGCGGATGAGCCCCTCCAGGGCGTATACGCATTCTTCATTGTGGGTGTGACTATGTGGCGGCGGAACGTTTGCTCCCGGGGCGATAGTCAACTCGAAGACGCCCATACCCCTCGTGGCGGATCCGTCTATGAGATAGCGTATTGTCAGGCCACCAATTGTGATTGGCTCAAGAGTGGATGCGTCTGTGCTCATCGCGAATACTCCGAACAGGAAAGGTGTCATCTGCGGAGGCGCCGGGGCAACAATTCGGAGATGCCTGGCTACCAAACTTGGCGCGCACAGCGGACTCGATAGGGCAATCATACTGTCTGTAGCCTAGCGCACAAGTATGTGCGACTGCCCTCGGAAGAGACACCCCGACTCCGCTACGCCGTTACCGTTTTTATTCCCGGTAAGCACGAGGGTCAGGTCCAGATCCGACTGCCCCGGTACTGCGCAGCCACGTGCGACGCTACCGTAGAGATATAAACCATCCAGCAGGTCATCCAGTGCTGATGGAATCGATTCACAAGCATCCGCGACAAGGGCTTCGAACGCCGGTTGAATCGGACTATCGCCAAGCACTCCGATTGTCAGTACGGGATGAGCGTCTTTCACGTTTTCCATTGGTATTGATCAATGCCTTAGTCCAAAAATCCTACTCGCGCCGAAACCGGAGGATCCCCCTTCCAATGGGATTGCCCTCCACCATCGGGTTCGGCATCCACGCCGTCCAAACTTCGAGCGTATCGCCAGTGAGCTTGTACAAGCGCTCCTGCTCGGTGCCGTTCCACGCCTCATTCCAAGATGCGTCAATCTTCGTGATGAACCGGTCCGCTTCCACCCGATACCGCCCGGTATAAGCCATCGCCGTAAGGAAGAGCCCGGCCAGTTTTTCATTGGAAGTGCCCGGCTCCCGCGACTTTGCCGTGATCAGCACCATCATTCGCCCATCGGCACCGAACATTAAGTACCCATTCGGATCGGCGCCCCACGGTTGAGCGCGTTCTCTTGAATCCTGTAGTTCAGTTTCAAATGAAACCAACTGCCAAGAACCGTGAAGCTTGGTGTCGAACTCAGACATATTCCCTCCCATAGTCACTCGCTCAATTTACTCACCCGTCGAACGTTGGGCAAGTTGCCACGCGAATCGGTAATCTATAGGCCTTCAACGACCGATAAAGCCCCAACAGTCTGCTTCCATAGAAGCAAACCACACCATGACAGAGCCTCGTCTGACATTCCTTGACCAGAACGAATGGGAACATTGGCTGACGCAGAACGGCGACACCTCTGCCGGGATATGGCTGCGCTTCGCCAAAAAGGGCGCCGGCCGCCCTACCGTGACTTACGAACATGCGCTCGAAAGCGCCCTTTGTCATGGTTGGATCGACGGTCAAAAGCAGACGGAAAGTGATGAGTATTGGCTGCAACGCTTCACTCGACGCACCACAAAAAGCATCTGGTCGAAGATCAACACAGCGCGAGCCGAAGCGCTGATCGCCGCAGGCAGAATGCTCCCTGCGGGCATGCGCGAAATCGAGAAAGCAAAAGCGGATGGCCGCTGGGAGGCTGCCTACACGTCGGCCAGAAACTCCGTCGTGCCGGACGACTTGCAAGCCGCATTGGATGCCAACCCCAAGGCCAGCGCGTTCTTTGCGACGCTGAGCGGCCAAAACCGCTACGCCATTCTGTTCCGGATACAGAACGTCAAAAAACCCGCAACACGCGCACGCAAGATCGACGAGTTCATCGGGATGCTGAATCGCGGTGAAACCATTCATCCGTAAGTCAGAATCCCGGTCGCCGCGTTTATTCTTCTAAACAACGCTCACCGCCACGCCGCACTCAACATCACCGCCCCCGACACCACCAGCATCGTATCGAGCAACCGTTGAAACACCTGCGGCGACAAACCCAGCACGAACCGCTTGCCCAGCAGCGTCCCAGCCATCAGCGCCATGCCGACGATCAGGCCGTTGGCCCACGCCTGCGGCGGCAGCGCGCCAAGGTCGGAGAACATCAGCACCTTCGCCACGTAGATCAACATCGAACTGGCGGCCTCCGAGCCTAGAAACCCTCCCCCCGACAAACCGTACGCCGCAAACGCCGGCACACTCAATGGCCCCGTCGAAAGCACGATGCCGGTGAGAAAGCCAATGACCGCGCCAACCACAGCCAATTGCCAGACGCCCAGCCTGAACTGCCGCCGACGCAGCCAATGCCGCACGGGCACCATCGCAATGAAGAACGTGCCGAGCGCGATATCGACAGCGGTGGCCGGCAAACTCCACAGGGTGCGCGCACCCAGTGCCGCCGCCGGGGCCCCCGGCAGGGAATAGGCCAGCACAGCGCGCCAGTCGATCTCCCACCACCATGCAAGCACCTTCGAGACATTGCCGATAATCGCCGCCACGGCCATGATCGGCACGGCCTGCTTCGGGCCGTACGTGTACACCAGCACCGGCAGCAACATCATCGACGAGCCCGTGCCCACTACCCCGCTCACCGCCCCAGCCAAGGTGCCGACCAGTGCCACCATCACCATGCCCCACGCGTGTCCTGCCACGAGTCCTTCGAACATGCCCGCTGCCATCCGTGTCTTGTTGTTCGCAATCCGGTAACGATAAAGCATGATGATTCATCACACCATCGACAAAATGACAGCATTTCCGTGATAAAAAGTCACAGTTCGGCCCGATGGCTACCCTCCTGTGAGCTCACGATGTCTCGCCGCCAATTGCCCCCGTTGAATGCCCTGCGCGTTTTCGAGACCGCCGCCCGCGCACCCAGTCTGAGTGCGGCCGCGCAGGAGCTGTCCATCACGCACGGTGCCGTGAGCCGCCAGATTGCCCTGCTCGAAGACTGGCTCGGCCAGCAGTTGTTTGTGCGGCAAGGCCAGCGCAACGTCGCCACCGATCACGCCCGTGCTTTCGCCGCTGAAATCAGCGCAGCGTTCGACCGTATCGGCGACGCCGCGCTGCGCTTCGGCAAAGCACCGCAGACCCGTACCGTTCGTGTGAATGCGCAGACGACGCTCGCGATGCATTGGCTGATGGCGCGGCTGCCCGCCTTTCATGCCGCACACCCGGACGTGCAAATCGTCGTGACGACGTCGAGCAGTGCCGATCCTGCGTTCCGGAGCGGTTTCGACGTGGCCATCCGGCGTGATCCACCACCGGGGGCTGAGTGGCAGCCTTACGAGAAAACACCGTTGTTCACCGAGCGCGCAAGTGTCGTCGCGTCGCCGTCGCTATTGCAGACGCAGCCGCTTCGACGGCTGAAGGATCTCGCGAAGCACGCATTCGTCGCCACGCAGACGCGGGTCGGGGCTTGGGAGGATTGGTTGAATGCGGCGGGTGTGCCGGAGGTGCGTCCGGTGCGCTTTCATCGCTTCGATCACTACCACGTGAGCTTGCAGGCAGTGATCGACGGACTGGGTATCGGCATCGGTTGCACCCCGACACTCGACCGGGAACTGGCCAGCGGCCGGCTCGTCATGCCGTTTCCGGAGATTCAGGCCGGAGGCGCAACCTACGTCACGCTCGTGCCGCGCGATGCCGATAAGTCACGGCCGTTGCACGACTTTCTCGCGTGGGTTCATGACGCCGCCGCAGGACAACCGGCGGCGTGAGCCCCCCGCGCTCCCACGCCAAAGTCCAAAGCGCGCAACCTTACGTCCCATCCCCTTCACGCCATTTTCCGGGCGACACCCCGAAGGCGCGCCGGAAATATCGGGTGAAGTGAGACAAATCGTTAAACCCCTGCGCGAGCGCGACTTCCGTTGCAGAAGCCCCGTTACGCAGCGCCGGTAACGCACGCGCGACGCGCAGTTGATTGCGCCAGGCATGCGGCGCCAACCCCGTTTCCCGCGAAAACAGACGCGCCGCGTGAAACGGTGAAAGCTCCACCGCCTCGGCGAGTGCAGTCAACGTCAGCGGTTCCGTCAGGTCAGCCGACAGCCGAGCCTTCATCGTCTCGACACGCACGGCGTCACGATGAACCGGCAGGGTCGGAATCCGCAACTGCGCATGGCGCGAGAGCATCATCGACACCGCGTCGACCAGCGCATGTTCGGCGGCGAGTGGATCGGCCTGTGCCTCAAGCAGACGATGCGCCGCCAGCAAGCGCTGCATGGCCTGCGCATCACGCACGACGTTCTCCCCGAACCACGGCAGCGCCTCGTCAGGCGAGGCCAGCCCGGCAACCGGACTCGCCAGTTGCTGCTGCACCCCCTTCACGAAACCGACCGGCAGATAGAACACGCGATAACGCCAGCCGAAGTCGGTCTCCCGCGCGCCGGTATGCACTTCGCCCGGGTGAATAATCGCCACCGAGCCGGCATCGGCCACGTGCTCGCCGCCCAGATAGTCATAGCGTTCGGCGCCCGCCACGATGCACGCGAACGTGTACGCATCGTGCCAGTGCGGCGCGAAGGTGTGGTCGTTGTACTCGGCCGTCACCATATCGCCATCGGGCACGAGCGACGAGCGCCAGTACACCGGGGCATTGCGAAATGGCTTGGTGGGCCGAGAAGGCGGGACGGAGCGGAAATCCATCCCGCTACTTTACACCGGAGAGCGTCGACCTCGCCCGTATGACCCCGTCGCCATCAGCAGCTCAGAACGGGCAAATAACACCCCCGGATTGCCTGCCCCAACAGGCCGTCCGATCAGACGTCAGCCCACATCCGCAGCAGGTTGTGATAACTGCCCGTCAGTTGCACGAGCGAATCGCCGTCAGCGCCCTGCTGGGTGAGCCGCTGGATCGCAATGTCCATGTCGAGCAGCACGCTGCGTTGCGCGTCGTCCCGAATCAGGCTCTCGATCCAGAAGAACGAGGCGAGCCGCACCCCTCGTGTCACCGGATTGACCTTGTGTACGCTCGTCCCCGGATACAGCACCATGTGACCGGCCGGGAGCTTGACGGCGCGCTCGCCGAAGCTGTCTCGTACCACCAGTTCGCCGCCATCGTAGCTGTCCGGTTCCGCCAGAAACAGCGTCGCCGACAGATCGGTGCGTACCCGCTCGCGCACGCCCTTGATGCCACGCACGGCATTGTCGACGTGATAACCGAACGCCTCGCCGCCTTCGTACCGATTGAACAGCGGCGGATAGATGCGGCGCGGCAACGCCGCCGACATGAACACCGCGTCCTGACTCAGGCGGCGCAGTATCTCCTCGCCGATACGCCGCGCCCACGGGTCGTCTTCGGCCAGTTGGCGGTTTTCCTTTGCCTGCGCCGACTGCATGCCGGCTGTGGCCTTGCCGTCCACCCACGACTGCGCCTGCAATTGCTCGCACAACTGGCGCGCTTCGTCACGGCTGAAAACGCCGGGAATCTCGATCATCATGTTGCTGCTCTCCTGCTATCCCACGCGATGGCCCCCGCCGCTAGGCAAGCGCCATCGCACTCACTACGTGGTCAAAACACGCTCAAAACGCAATATCCGCGCTCACCGTCACCGTGCGCCCTGCCCCGGGCACGCCGTAAAGCTGGAAGCCGTCGAGCGACGCCCCGATGCGCGAGAAGTAGAACTTGTTGAACACGTTGTCGAGATTCACATTCACGTGCACGTGACGGTTCACGCGATAGCGCGCCGCCAGGTTGTGCACCCAATAGCTCGGCGCCTTCTCGCCATCCTTCACGTAGATGGCATATACGCCCGACGGCCCCTGCGCGTAGCTGCTGTTGTTGTTCTGACCGCCCACGTAAGCGTTGTCGGTGTAACGGCGACGGCCCACATACTGCACGCCGTAGCTCAGCGACAGATCCGGCGTGACCTTGTATGACGTCCACAGCGAGCCGCTCCAGTCCGGCACGTTGGCCGCTTCCGCGCCCTCGTTCGCCCCCTTGGTGATGCGGCTCCACATGCGCGTCACGCCCGCAAACACCGACCACTTGTCCGTGATGTTGCCCTGCATGCCGAGCTCGATCCCGTCAACACGCTTAGCCGGCAATGCGCGCACCGGCGACGTGTCGTCGCTCGTGTATTCCCATGAATTGCTCAACTCCGTGCGGAAGAGCGCCGCCGTCACACCCAGCGCACCGCCCGCCAGATCCCACTTGGTCCCCAGCTCATAGGTCTGCGACGTGGCTGGGGTGTAGTTGTTGGTCGTGGCAGTCCCGTAGATCAGGTTGTTCGTGCTCGCGCCAATGGCCGTGGGCTGGGTGGCGCGGCTGTACGACACATAAATGCTGCCCGGCTCCACCGGCTTGTAGACCAACCCGGCACGCCCGCTCCACGCGCCGTCGGTGCTCGACGTGGTGGCGCCACCGCTCGCTGCCGTGGTTTCGGCGCGCCAGCGGTCATAGCGCAACGAGGTCAGGACCTGCCAATGCTTCGAGAGCGTGATGGTGTCGCTCGCAAACAGGGCGGCGTCGTTCACGACCGAGCGGGACTGGTTCGTGCCTTCCATCGACCACGTGCCGGCGAATGCATTGGACGGGTTCGCCATATTGAAGAACATGTCGCCCGCCGGCACGTACGCCGCGCGCGGCAAGCCGCCATAAGTCTCGCGATAGAACTCGAAGCCGGTCACGACGTCATGCTTTAACGGCCCCGTGTACGCGGTGAAACGCAGATCGGTCTGATTGTCGAGAATCTGATACCGCGTGGAATTGCCGAAGTTGCTGCCGCGCAAGATGCCGTAGCCCGGCGACGTCAGCCCGTAGTTGGTATAGGCGTTGACCCCGCCGATGTTCGACAACGGGCCTGCGCCGCTGTACCCGAGCGTGGCGCAGCGCGTGCCCGTGCAGGTCTTGCTGCCATCGGCATTCGCGGCGAAGAATCGGGCGGGCGAAAGCACCGAGAAGTTGTCGGTCTGCTGCCAGCGCAATTGGCTGCGCACGCGCGTGGTGTCGTTGAAGTCGTGCTCCACGCGCCCCGACAGCGACGTGCTTTCCGTTTGCTGGGTGTAGATACCAGCGGCACCGTACCAGTTGCTGGTTTTCACCCCCGGCATGACCTGCCCGCCCGTGCCGCGCTGAATCGGCAAGCCGGTGTCGGGCACGTTGTTATCCTTTTGATGGAATACGTCGAGGAACACGCGGGTGCTCGTGCCCAGCCCCAGACCCAGCGACGCGGCAAGGCCGTAGCGGTCGTTGTTCACCTCATCGCGCCCGGCCACGCCGTTGTGATGCGACATCAGGTTCAGGCGCAACGCCGTCGAGTCACCCAACTGCTGGTTCAGATCCGCCGTCATGCGGCGGTAGCTGTCGCTGCCCAGTCCGAACGACGAGCGGTAGAAACTACCCAGTTCGGCCTCTTTCGTCACGAGATTCACCGAGCCGCCGAGCGCCGCCACGCCCGACTCCACCGAGCCGGTGCCTTTGTAGACTTCCACCCGGTCGATGTCGAAGGTGTCGTTGCGACTCGATAGCCCTGCGTCGCGCACGCCATCGATGGTGATGCTCTGCTCTCCCGAAAAACCGCGAATCGAGAACAGATCGCCCCAGCCCAGATTGCCCTCGCCCGACATGAAGGTGATGCCGGGCACGTTCTTGAGAATGTCTTGCAGCGACTGCGCGTTCTGCTCGTCGAGCACGGCTTTCGGCACGACAGTGATGCTCTGCGGAATATCGCGCAGCGGTGCGGTGTACTTCGACGACGAGACGGATTCGGCCTTGTAAGGGGCATCGACGGTCGCAGTGACCGACGTCGCGGGCAACATGACGCCGCCGACGGCCGCCGGCAGAGTGGCAGCAGGCGCAGCAGGTGCCGACGTGCTGGCGTTGCTACCGGCCTGCGGTGTCGGCGACGCTGGCGATGTTTGTGCGGCAGCATGGAGCGACGCGACGGCGAGTGCCGCGGCTAGTGTTAGTCGCGTATTCAGACGGGAATTCGACGGGTTCAGGTACTTCATCTGGTGTTGTGCGTTATGAGATGAACAGGCAAAAAGCGTCCCCGCCCGCGAGCGGCGCGAATCAGGTATCGCGCCTCAAGCGGGTTTCTGACCCTCTGGGTCAACATTGGACAGACAGGAAAGATCGACGCGGCCGGCGTGGCGCTATGGCTGGGCAGGCGTGAGCCGGACACGCCGGTGCGAGAGACCGGCGGGCCGCGTCGGGGTCACGGATGCGCGTCTAGACCGGCGTCACGACGTCATCCACGATCAGTTGCGGCAACCCGCGCGAGCAGCGCTCCACGCGCGCTTGCACGTCGAACACTTTTGCGATGGCCTCGGCAGTGACGACATCGCCGACGTCCCCGGCTGCGACCACGCGCCCCTCGCGCAGCAACACGGCGGCATGCGCGTGACGCATCGCAATCGACAAGTCATGCATGACTACGACGGTCACCATGCGGCGCGCTGCCGTCTCCCGTGCGATCAGCCGCATGACTTGAAACTGGTGATGCAGATCCAGCGCCGAGAGCGGTTCGTCCAGCAGCAAGATGCGCGGCGCGCGAATGAGCGCTTGCGCCAACCCGACCAATTGCCGCTGACCGCCGGAAAGTTCGTCGAGAAAGCGCATTGCGAGCGCCTCCACGCCGAGTTGCGTGAGCAATGTCATGACGACGGCCGGCGTAGGCGCCATCGCACTCGTGGATTCTCGCGACGCATGACGCGCACCATGCCCAGCTGCGAGTACTGATTCCAGCACGCGAAGGTGCACGCCAGCTGGCAACGCCTGTGGCAGATAGACCACGTCACGTGCCGGTGCGCGGCCGGTGCATCGATGTAATACGTCATTGCCGAAGGTCACTTCGCCGTGCCCCGAGACCAGCCCGGCCAGCGTGCGCAGCAACGTCGACTTGCCTGAACCGTTGGGACCGAGCAACGCCGTGACCGAACCCGCCGCCAGCGCGGGGAGCGACACGCCGTGCAGGATGTGACGGCGGCCGATCGACACGTCGATATCGCGCGCCGACAGCGCAAGAGACTGCGCGCTCGCGTTCATAACGACCTCCCGCTGGCACGCACGACAATCACGAGGAAGAACGGGATACCCACGAGCGCCGTGACGATGCCGACCGGGATGATCACGCCCGGCAACAGCGTTTTCGATGCAATCGACGCGAGCGACATGACGAGTGCGCCGACGATCACGCAGCCCGGCAAGTAGAAGCGATGGTCTTCACCAAATAACCCCCGCGCGATATGCGGTGCCACAAGGCCGACGAAACCAATGGTGCCAACGAACGAGACCGTCAACGCCGAGAGCAGCGACACGCGCATGAGCGTCATGAGACGCAGACGTCCCACACGAATGCCGAAACTCGCCGCACGCTCCTCGCCCAATCGCAGCGCGGTCATGGCCCATGACTGACGCCACGCGAACACGGCCATGATCGCGAGCACGGCGGCAAGCACGCGCACCTGCGTCCAGTCGCTGCGCGTGAGGCTGCCCAGCGTCCAGAACACGAGGCCCTGCAACGCGTCTTCTGTCGCCACAAACTGCATCAGCGACACCAGCGCATGGAACACGAACACGAGCGCAATGCCCATGAGCACCACACCGGACGTCGGCAGCCCGCGCCAGCGCGCGACACCGTCGAGAATCAACGCCGACGCCAGCGCAAACAGAAACGCGTTGACCGGCACGACCCAGCTATCCGGCACACCGGGCACATGCAGATTGAGCACGATGGCCAGCGCCGCACCGAACGCGGCTGCCGCCGACACGCCCAGCGTGTATGGGCTCGCGAGCGGGTTGTCGAGAATGGTCTGCATCTCGCCGCCCGCCAGCCCCAGCGAACCGCCGACGAGTACCGCCATCAACGCGTAGGGCAATCGGATTTGCCAGACAATCACCTGCGCATCGGGGCTCGCCGTCGCAGGTGCGACAAGCGTGCGCCAAAGATCGCGCCAGCCCAGTGCCGACGGCCCGTGCGTGAAGTCCATCGCCAGCGCCAGCACGATCAATCCTGCGAGCGCGACCAGCCACAGCGCGCGGCGCAGATTGAGCTGGCGATAGCCGCTTGCGATACGGGCTTGCAGCGCGTCTTCCGCGGCCAGCTTTGCCGAGGTTGCGGGCACGGGCGCCACGTTCATCTCATTCGCCACGTTGGACATCTCTCCGGCCAGACTCACGGCTTGTCTCCGTCGACCCAGTACGTGCCGTGATACGGCACCGCCAGAAAGCGCTGGTGAATTTCGGTGAACGTGGCGTTGGCGTCGATCTGCGGGAAGCGTCCCGGGTAGAACCAGTTGAGCATCGCCTCCACGGCCACGATGTTGTACGGCGAATCGTAGAAGTTGTGCCAGAGGCCGTGCGTGCGGCCTTCGCGCACTGCCTTGATCGACGCGATGCCCGGTGTCTTCACGAACGCATCGAGCGATGCCCGGGCGTCGGCTGCCGTCGTCTCGGCGCCTACGTGAATGCGCAACTGGCTCGCATTGCCGCGCGTGCCCGTGCCGATGTAGACATCAGGCTGGGCCGCCAGTACGTGTTCCAAGTTGAGGTCGCCGATCACACCCGGCAGGAGATCGCCCGCAATGTTCTTGCCGCCGGCGGCATCGACGAATTCGCCGATGTTGCCGCGTCCGACCGTATGGCAGCAGCCCGGCCACACCCCCGCGAGCATCTGCACGAATACCTTCGGGCGCGCGTTCTCCGGAATCGTCGCCACCGCGTCGCGCACGGCCTTCAGATGCGACTGGTAGAGCGAGATGTACGCCTCGGCCTGCGCCTCGCGCTGCATCGCCTTGCCCATCAGGCGCAGGCTCGGGACGGTGTCTTCGAGCGGCTGCTGACGGAAGTCCACGAAGATGACCGGCACCCCGGCGGCGGCGAATTCTTTCACCAGCGCGTTGTGACGCCCGGGGCCATGACCGCCGATGCTGAAGATCGCAAGATCGGGTTTGAGGGCCAGCGCTTTTTCCGCACTGACGGTTGCCTCGGACGACTGGCCGATCTTCGGAATCGTGTCGATCTGCGGGAACACCTTCTCGTACTGCTGCCACGTTTGCGGGTCGAGCGACTGCAACTCCCCCTGCCAGCCGACAATGCGCGCCAACGGCTGCTTGCCTTCGAGCAATGCCACGGCGTAGAGCAAACGCCCCTCGCCCAGCAAGATGCGGTTGACGTGGTCGGGCAGTGTGACCTGACGCCCCGCCATGTCGGTCACGGTCTCGCCAGCCTGCGCGGGGGACGCAATGACCATCGCAGCAAACGCCGTGGCAAGGGTTGTAAGAAGGGTCGAGGCAAGCACAATCGTCGCAGCGCGCAACGAACGCATGAACTCAAGGGAAAACTTCGGCATAACGGTGACACCTGGCGTTGAATTAATAACAATTCTCATTTCCATTAAAATGTAGCGCCGGGGTGTGTTGGCTTCGTGTTGACGGGATGTCGTTATGTATTGGTTTGTATTGAGATGTATCGGTGTGTGGGCGGTGAGCGCAAAGACAGCGCGCGCCGGTAGACTGCCATTCTTTGTCGTGTTGCCGTGATGCCCTCCGCTCTTCCGCCCAGCGCGACCTCGCGCCCTGCCGCCCCCGCCCCCCGCTCCCGTTTGCTGGTCGTTGACGACGATCCGCAGATTCGCGATCTGCTCTCCGATTACCTGCGCGAGTCAGGCCTCGATGTGCTCACCGCCGCCGACGGGCAACAAATGTGGGATCAGTTGGCGCAGACCAGCGTCGACGTGGTCGTGCTGGATCTGATGCTGCCCGGTGAGGACGGCCTGTCGCTGTGTCGTCAGTTACACGCGCGCGGCGATGTCTCGGTGATCATGCTCACGTCGCGCGGCACCCTGCTCGACCGCATCGTCGGCCTCGAAGTCGGTGCCGACGACTACCTGCCCAAACCCTTCGACCCGCGTGAATTGCTCGCGCGCGTAAAAGCCATCTTGCGACGGGGGCCGCGTTTGCCTGCGGGCGGTGGGGGTCATGCGCCGGCGTTGCCGCAAGCCTCGGCGAGTGGCGCAGGCCTCCAAACGACGCCCGTTGGCGCACCCGCCGCTCCTGTACCGCCGCGCGCGCAAGCCGCGTTCTTCGATTTCGACGGCTGGCGGCTCGATACGCTCGCGCGTCAGCTCATCTCGCCCGAGGGCCGCGTGATTACGCTGGGTGGCTCGGATTACCGCACGTTGCAAGCGCTCGTAATGCATCCGCATCGGCCGCTCTCGCGCGACTTTCTGCTCGATTGCGCCTTCGGGCGGCACGGCGCGGCCAACGACCGCGCCATCGATGTCTGCATCAGCCGCCTGCGCGCGCATCTCGATACCCGCGCGCGGCCTTCGCCGCTGATTCGAACGGTGCGCAACGAGGGCTACATGCTCGCGGCAGACGTGGTGAGTGCCAGTGTCTGACTTGCCACACAAGACGTCTGCCCTGCGCGACACGCCCACGCTTGGCCGCGCACGCCGCTATTTCCACTGGCTCGGCTGGCCGCGCACGCTCTCCGGCCGGCTCGCGCTGATTCTGGTGGTCGGCATGCTCGCGACGCAGTTGGTGACGGGCACGGTCTGGTTCGACGCCCGCTATGGCCGCGTTGCCGAAGTGCCAGTGCGGACCGGTGGCGCGCGCATCGCCGACGCGGTCAAACTGTTCGACGTAGTGCCGGTGACCGAGCGTGTCGCGCTGGTGGAGCGTCTGCGCGCAGCGGGTATCGACGTGCGGCCGATCGATGTGCCCACGCCCGCGCACGCCATGGAGCATTTCTCGGATGATTTGTTCGACGGTGTACTGCGGGCGCAACTCGGCCCCGATCACCCGTTCGTTGCACGCCCTGTCGTGCTCTACGACGACGCGAGCGAACCACTCACGCTCGCCACCCTGCTGCGGGCGCACGCCCCGACCGCGCATCTCGCTGCCGACGTGAAACTTCGCGACGGCCAGTGGTTATCCGTTGCCGTCGTGGCCGGACAAGCGGGTCTCGATCTGCGCCCGGGGGCCGCGTTTGCCGATTACTTCGTGCGTATCTATCTGATGCGCATTCTCGCGGTGGTACTCATCGCCGTGGTGGCCGTGCGGATCGCCCTGCGACCGCTCGCCCGCTTGTCGGCCGCCGCCGACCGGCTTGGCCGGGACATCCACAGTCCGCCGCTCGACGAGACTGGCCCCGCCGAAGTGCAGCGCGCAGCGCAAACGTTCAACGCCATGCAGCGCAGCCTGATCGACGCCATGCAGGCTCGTACGGCGTTTCTCGCATCGGTGTCGCACGATCTGCGCTCGCCGCTCACGCGATTACGGCTGCGCGCGGAAACGCTCGCCGAACCGAAGCAACGCGAACGCTTTCGTCACGATCTGATGGAGATGGAAGCGATGATCGCCGCGTCGCTCGATCACGTGCGTGGCGTGCCGAGTGGCGAGGCGTTGCGCGATGTCGATATCGACGCCCTGCTTCGCGCCGTCGCCGAAGACGCCCGCGAGACGGGTGGCGACGTGCGGGTGCGCGAGCAAAGCACAGCCGGTGTCGCGGGGCTGGTGCGCGGCTATCCGCGCACGCTGCGCCGTTGCTTGCAGAATCTGGTCGATAACGCCGTGCGTCATGCCGGCGGGTGCCGGCTCTCGGCCGATCTGTCGCCGCAAGGCACACATCTGGAAATCGTTGTCGATGACCGGGGGCCCGGCATTCCGGAGGCGGAGCTGGCCGCAGCGGTTGAGCCGTTTGTCCGGACCGGTGCGGCGCGCCATGACACGTCGAGCGCCGATGCCGCGACGCTCGCACCCGGCGTGCAGGAAATGCCGGAAGGCGTCGACGGCGTGGGCCTCGGGCTGGCCATCGCCCGCACCATTGCGCAAGCCCACGACGGCACGCTCATGCTCTCCAACCGTCCCGGCGGCGGACTGCGCGCCGTGTTGAGTCTGCCGATCAACGGACCTGACGCGGGCTGATCTGTGCGCGACAGCACGCGCGTTCAGAACTGAATGGTTGCCGTGATGGTGTCCTTGTAGGTATCCGGCGCGGGTGTCGACGGTTGCGGAAGAATTCGGCCGTAGATGGGAATCGATACCAACGCCCCGGTGCCGGTGCCAAGATATGTCGACGTACCGCCCGTGCCATCACCCCAAGCCGCGGCATACGTGTTGTCCGTATATAGCTGGTACGGAATGGTCGCGCCCAGCGACTGACCCTTCATGGTGCGCGCCCCGACTTGCCCGCTTACGCCGCTGCTCAACAGAATCTGATAGGCGTCGTTATTGGTGCACTGGACGCCGAGTGAGCCTTGCGCGGTCAGCGTGTTGCGCAACGTGGAGGATGGCCCGAATGTGAGGCCCGTCGCGTTGATCGTGCAGTTGTTCACGACCGTGACGTTGACGGTGAAAGCGTTGGTGGTGCCGTTCGAAAAACCCGTGCCGCCACACGCCGGTGCAAACAGCAGGTAGAACTGATAGGTCATCGTGACATCGCTGCCGGGATAGGTGGTCGAGTAGACGGTGTTGCTGTTTCCCGTCGTCGGCACGGTGGTCTGGTTCGCCCCGATTCTGGCGTAGATGTTGATACTGGTGCTGCCCGTATAGCCGAGGATCGAGTTGCTGTAAGTGGTCGATAACGCGGTGGATGGCGTGTTTCCCCACGGTGTGGCGTAGCCGCTGTCGGTATACAAGTCGTAGGCGATAGTGTTGGGTACGTTGCTGTTCGACAGCGACCGCGGCGTTGCCGCCGAAAAATTCACGCAGATTTTTACGTTCGGCACCAGATTCACGGTGGGCCACGTGCACGTGACCAGCACCGTGCCGGTCGTCGACACGGCGGCACCCGTGATCGGACTGAACGGCGTGAATGCGACGCTCGGCGCGCCCAACGAGCAGCTCTGTGCTTGCGCCGACGGCGATGCGAACAGGGCCGTCATGATCAGGATCGTGAGCAGGAGAAAGCGCTTCATCGGGCTCGCCTCGGCAGTGTAGGGGGCGCAACGATGGCCTCGGGGGTGCAGACCAGCGGTCCGATACGGGCCATGGCGCCTTGCGCGACAGGGTCGTAAGTGAAGGTCACGTCGCATGCGCCGTTATCCTGCGACACCACGAGCGTGTTCTCAGGCAGCAAGCCGTCGATGAACGTCTGGCCGTCGTAGCCGACGATCATCTGCGCACCGGTCTCGCGGTGCGTGACCCGCGCGCCCAATTGCAACGGCGCGCCATCCGGGCGCACCAACGTGATGAGTGCAGCACGGTAGCGATGGACCGGGAACGAGACCAGCACGCCGCTGCCCGTCTCAGGCACCACCGAGCGCGCCGTGGGCATGATGCGCATGTCGGCCGGCAAATCGGTCGTGTCGACGCTGAGGCGATTGGTCTGATAGCCGTTGAGATCGGGAATAACGAGACTGCCGCCACTGTTGGTTCGTCCGACGGGTAATTGTTCGCGCAAGACGGGAACGTCGGCATCCGCATCCGTCTTGACCAGCGCAAAGCTGTCGAAGATGCGGCGCGCCGGGTAGACGCCACCGTCCATGGCAACGAGAGCACCGGTCAGCCCGACGCCGACGCGCGTCTGGCCGTCGTAGGTCTGTGCCAGCGCCGACGCCTGCCCGTAGCGGCCCAGATACTGCGCCTGGGCCTGCCCGATGCGCACACTGTCGTTGACACCCCCGAGCACGTTCCACCCCCACCCGCCGCCGTAGTCAGGCGTATGCGTCGCGCCGGCAAGCGCCTGCGTCGCGCCCTGCTGGCGAGCCAGCGACACGGAGCCCACGGTGTTCGGGCCCAAGGTGAAGCTGAACATCGCAAACACGCCGTAGCTGCGACGGTTGGCCATATCCCGATACGCGCCGACATTGAGCGAGCCCGTCGAGCGCACCGGCCACGAGACGTTCGCCGAAATCACCCGGGACGTCGGGAAATCGGGGCCGCGCATGCCGATGTAGCTCAACGACAATGTCCGGTTCTCCCAGAACGGTGACGACACCGTGACGCGATCCATCGCGGTCGGCACGGCGGAGCCGCCCAGTGTGGCGAGGTCTCGGAAATCTCCGGCGGTGCGCTGGAACAATGAGTCGAACGAGAAATTGCGCGACAGATACTGGTAGCCGATGCCGAACTGGCCACCGTTGCGCCGCCCCGTCGATCCCGACAGCGACCCGCTCAGCACACCGTAGCCGGAGAGGGAAACCAAGGCACCCACCCCCGCATTCGCGAGGCCGGAAGACCCTTCCGCGTGATATTCCGTTGTCAGGAGATCCGACACGCCGTAGCGATACGCGGCCGACGCCGCAACGCGATGTTCATAGCCCCATGAGCGAAAGCCGTAGTCCGCACGCGGGGCGCCCACTTCGAATGAGTAACTCGACAGGCCCGCCGAGAGCATGCGGGTATCGATGTACAACGGCACGTTGACGACGCTCTCGCGCCCGAGCGCGTCGCGCGTGACGACGCTCGCCTGAAGGTTGCCGATCAGCCCCGGCGCTTCGCGAATCACGAAGGGCCCCGCAGGCACGTTGCCGCCAAAGCGCCGGATGCCGTCGAGATAAACGTCGACGGACGACGGGACTGCGGCCGATCCGCCAAGGGACGGCACCGGGAACGTGACGAGGTCGGGCCGCAAGGCGAAGTTCTTGCGCCATTGCACGCCCGCCAGACGAACCGAGCGCGACCAGGCGAGCGAGCCGGAGATCGTGTCGCCGAGTTGCAAGGTCGTCATCTCGATGGGATTGTCGTGACGCCAGTACGTGTCATAGCGCAGGTAGGTCTGACTTTGCGGCCAAGTGTCGAACACGCCCGTCTGACTGAATACGCCGCCCGGATGAAAGAACCGCAACTCCGTCCAACTGGACGCACGTGTCATGCGGTCGCGCTCGACCAGCGCGTCATAGTTCAGCACGAAGCCTTTCGACGTCATCGCATTCGCGGCGCGCGGCGTGACACGTCCGATCTGGAACGGCACGCGCAGGGCATCGGGCACGGCGATATCGATGCTTTGCCGCGACGCGTCGTAGCGATATTGAACGCCGCCAATCGTATCGAGCGGCACCTGTGTGTCGCCCGAGATGCTCAACTGGCTAACGTCGATGCCGAGCGACTGCAAGTCGTCGGCCGCCGCGCTCAGACGCCCGTCGCGCATGATGAAGTGGGCGATGGCGCCGGTGGCGGCGCCGTTGACCGACACGTCGAGATAGTAGTCACCGGGGGTACCGTCAGTTGCCGATGCCGGGGCCAAGGGTGCCAGTGCACCCGCGAACAGACTTGCCACCCACAGGGCGGCCTGCCGCTTGCGACGCAGGAGGCTCGCGCGATTGCCGCATCTCGCGAATAGGCGTGACGTGGCAGCCTGTACTGGCGACACAGCGGCAAGGGTCGAGACCGTGGCCGGGGCAGTCGTGAGGGCGTTCGCGTCAAGACGCGCGCGCTCACGGACCGCCATCGATTTGGACGACGAAGCGTGTGGGAACCGTATTGATCGCGGCGTCGATCGCGAGCGGCTGCGCCGGCGCTTTGTCGACCGGCCACGTGACGTTGAACACGCGCCGCTGCCCCGCAAGTGCATAACCGAGCAGACCATCGGTCACGGGGTGCGATTTGCCGGCGGCATCGACAAGCCGGGTCGCACCGATCTGCGCGCGCGTGCCGCCTCGGTTATCTGCTTCCAACTGCCACTTGCCGTCGATGCGCTTGAGTGTGAAGCGCAGGTCGGGCTTCGGGGGGGATGTCGCCGGAACCACGAATACAGGGATCGAATAGCGCATGCGGATCGAGATGCCGCTCTGGACCGGCTGTCCGGGCTCGGGTAGTTCATCGACGAGCAGCCGGAAATTCTGTTCGGCTTGGGGTGACGCGTTCGCCACACGCACCAGCCGAATGATCTGCGAGCTGCCGCCGTCGATGCGCAGAATCGGCGGACTGGCGGCGATGGCATCGGTTGGCGTGAGCTTGTCTTCCCCGTCTTCCTGCGTCCAGGCATAGATCCGAACCTGTCCGTAGACGGGCGTCTCGCCCGGATTGCTCAACGTCATGCCGATGGCATTCTGCTTGGCCGAAAACTCCACAGTGACGGGGGAAATTTGCAGCGTGGCAGAGGCCGCGGACAGCGAGACGAGCGCGGCGGCACACCCGCCGGCGAGCATCGCGCCCCAGCGCAGGCGGAAACCTGTCATCGACCGTCCTCCGCTAGAAGTAGACGGTCGCGGTGATCGACGAGCTGTACGTGTCCGGCTGAGGGATTGCGCCCGCTGACACCGGCAACTGGCCATAAACGGTAAATGCCTGTGCACTACCGTTGCCGGTGCCTGCCTGCGTATTGGTGCCTTGCGTGGTACCCCAGACCGTCGCATGCCCCGAGTCTTGATAGAGCCCGTACGCGATGGTTGCCGCGTTGCCGTTGATAGCCCCGGAGAGTACCCGTGCAGTTACTGTCGAGCCGGTACCTGAACCCGCGCTTAACCCGACGTTGTACGGCGTGGTGTTCGTGCAGGTCACAGAGACCGTCGACGTGGCGGTCTGCACGGTGTTCAGATTGGATAGCGACCCGAAGCTCATTGGCGTGGCAGTAACCGAGCAGCCCGCCGTGATGATCAGCGTGACGGTAAACGTGGCGGTAGCGGTGCCTGTGCTGTAGATAGCCGCTTGCGCAGGCAGCGGCGGGACAAGCAAAAGGCTTGCCATGAGAAGGGTAATGCGCGCAGCTGGTTTATTCATCGTCGGTTTCTCGCAAAACGTCGGAAGTACCTAGCGGGCACAAGGCGATGCAGCTGCCGATGCCGCACACCACTTGTCACACATTGTGTATCGCACTACGTAACGCATAGTGTACATCGCACTACTTAATTTGTGTCACTTGATCATTTGACGTATTTAAATCGCGACGAATTACACGTACAAAATCTGTCGGTTGCTGATCCGAAATTCCAAATCACGCGTTGGGAATACACGCTCTAGAATTTTTTATTCTCCGATTAAATTCCGAGACAGTTAAAAGTCCAAAAGGCGATAAGCGTTGAGGAACATTTCGAGTTCCTCTTCCAGCGTCTCCCGTCGGCGGTGAGACGACCTGATCGAGTCAACACGCCCCGTTTGCTTACGTATTGACCTGCCGCCAACTCATACGAAATATTCATAAATTACAACGTAACATTCATTTCACTTATGCTGCGTCGCGCCATAAACTCCGGGTATTCCCTCACCCCCAAGCGGAAGTCGCAGCATCATGAATTCGAGGCAAGTCGCCCAAACCCCCGCCCATACGCCGCCTCCGGCCATGCATCGGGTCACTGAGCCCCATCAAGTCGCCGCCCCCTCACTCGCCACGCTCGCCGCCGTCACGTTGCTGACCGGTGTCGGTGCGGGCGTCGCGGGCACCCTGCTCGCCGCCCTGCTCCACGTCGTTCAACACTTCGCGTTCGGTTACGCGACCGACACCGTTTTTGGCGCGCAGAGCTTTTTGAGCGGCGTGAGTGAGGCGTCTCCCGAACGTCGCTTTGCCGTGCTGACACTTTGCGGCGTCGTTGCCGGTCTCGGCTGGTTCGCCGTATATCGGTTCGGCGCCAAACTCGTCTCGATCAAGGAAGCCGTATCACGCGGACGAGCCATGCCGGTCGGCAGCACGCTGGCGCATGCGTTGCTGCAAATCGTGACCGTCGCGCTGGGCTCGCCGCTCGGGCGGGAAGTTGCACCGCGTGAGCTCGGTTCGCTCATCGGCGATCAGTTGGCGCGTCGCGCAGGCCTCACGCCCGAACAATGCCGCCTCATGGTGGCTTGTGGCGCAGGCGCAGGTCTGGCTGCCGTGTACAACGTGCCGCTCGGCGGCGCGATCTTCGTGCTCGAAGTGCTGCTTGGTACCTTTGCGTGGCGCGCCGTGTTGCCCGCGTTCGCGACGTCGGCCATCGCCGCCGCTGTCGCATGGATCGGCATGGGCGCCGAGCAGCAATACACGATTCCGGTATTCGATGTGAGCGCTCCGCTGATCGTCTGGGCACTCGTTTGCGGCCCGCTCGTCGGTGTCGCCGCGTGGGCTTACGCCCGGCTGACCGAGAACGCACGCGCAACGGCACCGCGTGACTGGCGTCTGCCGGTGTTCGCGCTGGCGAACTTCATGGTGTTGGGATGGGTGATTGCGTGGTATCCGCAGTTGCCGGGCAACGGCAAGGGACCGGCCGGTCTGGCGTTTAATGGCGAACTGACGATCGCGCTCGCGTTCGCTCTGCTCGCACTGCGGGTGGTCTTCACGTGGAGCAGCCTGCGCGCTGGCGCAGCCGGTGGCTTGCTCACCCCGGGGCTGGCCAACGGCGCATTGCTCGCCGTGGTGCTGTGCGGCGTGTGGAATGGCGCGTTACCCGAGGTGATGACCGTGCAGTTAGGCGCGGCGGCATTAATCGGTGCCACGGCATTTCTCGCCGTCTCGATGCGCATGCCGATCACGGCCGTGGTGCTCGCCCTCGAATTCACACACGTGAATCAGGACTTTCTCGCCCCGATGTTACTGGCCGTGGCCGGGGCCGCTTGCACGGCCCGCTGGATCGATCAGCGCGTGGCCACCACGAAGAGCCGCGGGAACGGCAGCAGCACCGTGCCGTCGGCGAGCGCCGGGTAAGCCTTCGCAATCTCGTCGGTGTAGCGCGCGAGAAACGCCTCGCGCGATGCATCGTCGAGTTTCGCGAGGAACGGGCGCAGCGCACTGCCCTTGAACCACTCCGCTACCGCCGGTGCCCCGCCCGCCAGCGGGTGGTAGTAAGTGGTGCGCCATACGTCCACGCGCGAGCACATCGCCTTGAGCAACGGGTAATAGAACGTCGCACCATTGCGCGCGGTACGCTCCACCCCCTTCAACGTTGCTGCCCACGGGCCGTCTGCGGCCACTTCGCGCATCAGACGGTGCGCAGGCTCATCGAGATTGTCAGGGGTCTGCACGGCCAGTGAACCACCCGGGGCGAGGCGCTCGATCAGGTGCGGATACAGCGTCTCGTGATCGGGCAGCCATTGCAGCACGGCATTGGCGAGAATCACGTCGAACGGGCCATCCTGCCAGCCCGCAATATCCACCACGTCGAATCGAAATTGCGGCAGGCGTTTGCGTGCGGCGTCGACCATGTCCTGCGAGCTATCGAGCCCCAGCACGTCGGCCGTCGGATAGCGCTCAGCCAGCACTTCGGTCGAATTGCCCGGGCCGCAGCCGATATCGGCCACCTTGCCGGCTTGCGCATTCGGAATGGCGGCGACGAGGTCGCGCACGGGGCGCGTACGCTCGTCTTCGAACTTCACATACTGCGAGGCTTGCCACGCCGGATTCACGGGTTTGGCCGAATCCGGCGAGGTATTGGACGACGAGGCTTGCGTCATGACTCACTCCATCAGAGACACAGAGAACAGGTCGTCACGATATCAGTTTGCCGCCTGCAACGCCTCCACAAACACACGCAAATGCGATGCCTCGGCGTCGGTGATCGCCCAGTACGTCATGCCGTCCCGGCGCCAGCGCGCGATGGTGTAACCGTCGGCACCGGTCAGGCTCGGTGCGGTGGCTGTCTTGTCGCGCGCGGGGAAGACGTACAGATCGATCGGATGCTTGTCGGTGTGATACACGAGCACGGCAACTGTGCGGCCGCCCACGTAATCGAGCCGTCCGCCCGCGAGCGGGAACCCCTTCTCAGCAAGATCGACAACGGGCGGTGCGTAATCGAGGCGGCCGTTGAACCACGGTTTAACCGTGTGCTGATCGGTCGAGATCACATCGATCGGATGCTGCGAAAGCAGCGCGCGCACATGGCTCGCGACAATCTCCTGCGGTTGCAGCCCCGTGGCGGTCTGCACGCTTGCCGGTTCCGGCGGCGCAGGCGGACGCGCGACGAGCAACGCCATCGCCACAGCCATGCCGCCAAGAATCGCCCCGCCCGCACCGCCGAAGAACCAAGGTGCAAGTCGAAAACCCCACCCCGCATCGGAGGTGTCTCGTGGACGCGCCGGTTTCGTTGGTGTCTGCGATGACGGGGATGCATGCGGCGATTGTGGTGAAGGCGATGGCTGAGCCGCCTTGGGGGATTGCGGCGGCGACACACGCGCATCGGCACGCTGTTCCGCATGCGCCAGATCCGCCTGAATACGCGCACGCAGCGACGACGGCGCGGCATGCCGCAACGAACCGTCGCGCAGCACGTTGCCAAGCGTGGTCTCTGCGCTCTGCGCCGACGTGCGTTCCGAGTGGGTACCACTCACGGAACCCGCCGGATCGGTGCGCTCCGCAGGATCGCTCGGATGGGTAGGATCGTCAGGCTTGTTCATCGCGTCCTCCGCGTGGATTGCCGCCCAGGGGCAGACGTGTGACTTGTGCGGTCGACCGGGATGCCGCGGCGCGTCCGGCGTCCTGCTTTGCGCGCACGGCAGCGGCCAGCATGTGCCTGCCCCGCGCGAGCCGCGACATCACGGTGCCCGCCGGTACGCCAAGAATGGTTTCGATCTCCCGATAGCTCAGGTCCTCCATCTCGCGCAGCACGAGTACCTCGCGAAACACGACCGGCAACGCCGCCAGCGCGTCGCGCACCATCGCACAATCGTCGCGCCGCACTGCCATCAACTCCGGGTCGGTGCCGCTGGCGTCGTCCCATCCCGGCAACCGGGTATCGCCATGCAGACCGTGCAGCGTCTCGTCGAACGGTGTGCCATCCGCCGCATCGGAGCGCCGCCGCCACTCGGTGAGCCAAGTGTTGCGCACAATCGCCAGCAACCACGCGCGGGCATTCTCGCCCCGAAAGCCGTCGAAGAACCGCAACGCGCGCAGATACGCCTCCTGCACGATGTCGTCGGCGTCGCTCGCGCTGCCCGAGAGCCAGCGGGCAAGGTTGTATGCCGCATCGAGATGCGGCAACGCCAGCGCTTCGAAGCGGCCCGCAGGATTGGCGGCGCGCCCATCCGACGGATTCAGCGAGTCTGACGGGTCTGGCAGATCGGTGTTCGGGGCATCGCTCACCGGGGTCTCCCGAAGTCGGGCACGTTTGTCATGATCCCTATGACCGGCGTGTCCGGGTTAGCCGCTTTGGCAAAGGACGCATCTGCTGGATGGCATCCATGGCATCCATGGCGTCCATTGAAACACATCTGCGCTACGCCGCTCGCGCAGCGCGCCAGCAGCTCATTTCACGACGATCACGCCAGTCATGTGCGGATGGATCGCGCAGTAGTACGCATACGTGCCCGGCTTGTCGAACGTGCGCACGAACGTGTCGCCAGTGTCGAGCGCTGCGGAGGCAAACTCGCGCGGATTCGCCTGACTGGTGACCGTGTGTGGCTCGTTGTCGCGGTTGACCCACGTGATCTTGGTGCCCACGGGAACGGTCAGCGTGGCGGGTGCAAACGTGAAGTTGTCGATACGCACCGTGTTGGGATCCGATGTTGCCGTCGTGGCGCCCGCTGACATCGCGGGACTTGCCGGCAAGCCGACGACGGCGCAAACGGTGACGAAGCCCGCACAAAAACGGCGCATGGCATGGGATGGCAAACGCATGATGGCTCTCCTGAATCGATAAACGGACACTGCCCGGGCAGTGTCACGACGCCAATGTCGTGTCGGCAAGCAACGGCGTGCCGTCGAGCGCGGTGAAGTCCACGCGCCGGATACCGAGGGTCTGCCGCAACTGCGCAGGGTCGACCTGCTTGGGGCCCGGGCCGGGGCCGTCACCCGGCGCAGGCTGCGGGAACGCGGTCGACATGGCGGTCTGCATGCGCACGTTGCCTTCCACTTTCTGCAACACCTGATGGATATGCCCGTTAAGCACAGTCACGGAGCCAAACGGCCGCAGCAGCGCCAGCGCGCGATCGCCGTCGTCGGTGCCCCAGCCCCACGCCGGATAGACCGTCCACAACGGCATATGGGTGAACACGACGAGCGGGGTACTGTGCGAGCGGCCCTTGAGATCATTGGCGAGCCACGCCAACTGCGTGTCGCCCAGATACCCCATGCCCCCGGCTTTCAGGTTGAGCACGTTCACGAGCGCGACGAAATGCACGCCGTTCTGATCGAAGCTGTACCAGCCGAGGCCACGGGTATCGGGGGAGAAGCGCGCGAAGAATGCGCGGCCATCGTCGCCGATGACGTCATGCTCGCCGGGCACGTAATGGGTCTCGAGGCCGGCGCCGGTCACGATTTGCTGTGCGGTGTCGAACTCGGCGGGGCGGGAGAGATGACTGACGTCCCCGGTATGCAGCATGAAGGCCGGACGTTGCGGCGCGCTGCGAATACGATCGATCGCCGACTGGAGGGTCGACGCGGGGTCCGGGTTGGGTGCCTTGTTGAAACCGATATGACTGTCGCTGATCTGCACGAACGACAGCGCGTTGCCCGCAGGCGCATCGGTCGCGGCGAGCGCCTGCGTTCCGAAGGAAACGCCGCGTGGCACGCCGCCGTCGAGCGTCCACAGAATGCCCGCCCCGGCCCACGCGAGGCAGGCCATCGCACGGCGACGGGACATGCCCGGCGCATCCGATGGCGCGGCAGGCTGCCCGTTACGTGTGGCCGCCGCTGCCGCGCCGTCGGCGCGGGTGATGCTCGTTGGGTCCGCCGTCTCGGCGTTGCCGTCATTACCGGCCCCTTGGTTCGCTTCGTCCGTCGTTCGATCGCTCATGACGCACCTCCCTCGCAATACTGGCCGGGGCGCATCCATCACGATGACGGACATTCGCAAGTGCCGGCACCTGTATTACGGGTTGACGCGTCGATTTATTCCCGAGAATCCTTCTTCGAAGAACCTGGCCCCGCCGTGCGGGCGTCCGGGAGGCTCGGGTTGCACCGGTGACGCGGGCAACAATGCCGCGCCACGCTTGGCGTGCGGCACCAGTGTCTGCGCAAACGCCACCGTCAGACACGCCTCGCTCGGTCGCAGCGGCATGTGGTCCTGTTCGTCGGCCACCGCCTCACGCAACAGCGGCATGGGATCGACCGACCGGCCATGACGGCGCAGTTCGAAATGCAGATGCGGCCCCGTCGCCATCCCAGTACTGCCGACTGCCCCGATCACCTGCCCCGCGTTCACCTTCGTGCCGACACGCAGATCGCGCGATGTCGACGACAAATGGCCGTAGATGGTCTCGCTGTTGTACCGATGGTCGATCACGACATAGCGGCCGTAACCCCGGCGCTCGAAGCCGATGAATTTGATCACGCCCTGCGATGCCGCCTTCACCTGCGTGCCCGCGGGGGCGACCAGATCGACTCCCGTGTGACCGTGCCAGACACCGCGCACCGGATGACGACGGTAACCGAACGCCGACGAGACGCGCACGTACGACACCGGCATCATGAACTTCCTGCTCGCGGGCGTGGCATGCGCATGCCCCTTGTGCAGCGCGGATGCGGCATGCACGGATGTCGCCGAGACAAGCTGATGGCTCACCCCGCTCGCCGGCGGTCCGAAAAACATGGACATCGCCTTGTGGCACAGGGGAAGCTGCGCACGCCCGGCAGCGACCGCATGCGGCATCGGCGTGGCGTGCGCAGTCAGCCGCTGATGCCAGGGCATCGCGGGAATGTCGCCAGCATCAGCCAGCACGGCACCCGGCAAAGCGAGCGTCGCGCACAGGCCAACGCCCACGGTCAAACGGCCAAACAGTCCGAAATCCATAGCATGCGGTCTGAGAACAGTAGCAGCGCAGTCTACGAGGGCTGTTGGCGAGAAATGATGGGAAAAGACTCAAATGGCACGCAGGTTGCGTGCCATTCAGTGATATTTGGGACAATTCGCGCGCGATGAGTGACCTAACGCGAGTGCCGGGGGAAAGGACAGGTCAGCGGCGGGTGAGTGACGAATGACGGGCAGGTTAGCCGCGTGTCGTCGTGCGAGTTCGTTTGACGGCGTACATCGCTTCGTCGGCGCGGTCCATCAGTGCCGTCATTTCGGTGCCGTCGTCAGGCAGGATGGCGATGCCGACACTCACGCCCAATTCGAGCGCATTGCCTTCGAATTCGAACGGCGCACCGACTTGCTGCATCAGACGCTGCCGATGCGCCTCGGCATCTTCTCGCGAATGCAGACCCGGCAAGATCATGCCGAACTCGTCGCCACCGACGCGGGCCACCGTGTCCGAGCGGCGAGCCGATGCATGCATGCGCTCGGCGGCCGTACGAATGGCCGCGTCGCCCGCGCGATGGCCATACCGATCGTTGATCGGCTTGAGGCCATCCATGTCGATATTGAAAATGCCCAGCCGCTGCGACGAGCGCATGGCCAGATGAATCGCCTGACGCAAGCGATCGTAGAACAGTGCGCGGTTGGGTAAGCCGGTAAGTGCGTCGTGCGTGGCTTGCAGGTAGAGCTGACTCGTCTCGTAGCGCGCCGCGTGGAACATGGCGGCCGCGATGAGCTCGCTCATGAGTTCGAGCGTGCGCACATCGGCGTCGGGAAATGCACTCGGCGTGGGCGCGAATACCTTCAACACGCCCACGGTGGTGTCGAGGTGTCGCAACGGCGTGACGATCATCGAACGCAACCCCACGCGACGGCAGGCCTCACGGTCCACGCGGGGGTCAGTCTCCGAGTCGTCACAGCGCAGAATGCTGCCGGTCTTGACGCATTGACCGGAGAGCGAGCCGTCGCGAGACAACCGCATGCCGAGCAGATCCGAGGCCACGCCCGACGCGGCGCGGTACACCATGTCGTCGCCCTCGGCCAATTCGACCACGGCACCGTTGGCCTGGGTCAGGTCCTGCACACGCTCGGCAACAAATGACATCACACCACCGAGGTCGAGGCCGAGCTTGGCGATCTCTGTCTGCGCACGCACGATCTCAAGCAGGGTGGCACTCTCGGGCATCACATTGGCGACGGTCTGGCTCACTACGCGTCCTGTTCATCAAAGTACGGGAAACCAAGAATGTACCATCGGGCCGCGTGCTTACCCAATCGGTTCGGCTCGAGATATTACGAAGGTTTACGCCGCGCCCGAGGCGATTTGCGACGGCGTGCGCCCCAGAATGCGCCGCGCGGCGGGACCGCTCACGTAACGGTGCAGCCACGCCCCGAGGCCGGTGCAAATGGCCACGACGGGCACGTAGACGAGGAACGTCCAGCGCATGTCGCCGCCCATCAGCGCGAGATACGCCGGCGTGACGGCCAGCACCACGAACATGTGGCTCAGATAGATTTCATAACTCCATCGACCCATCGCCGTGAGCCAGCCAAACCCGCGCGGCATGGCACGGGTCGAGCCATGTGCGGCGGCAAGCCAACACGCGGCGCTCGCGCAGAGCAGCAACATGATGTGGTCGTGCAGCAGCCGCCCCAACACGTCGCCATAGAACACCACCGCGAGCAACCCCGCTACGGCCAGTCCTCCCACGACGCGCGCCAACACGCGTGGCAGCGTCACGCGCTGCATGAGCAGTGCCGTCAACACCCCCCACGCGATCGCCGCCATACCGGGCAGGTACGCCTTCTCCTGCCAGATTTCGTTGCCTTGCAATGCCGCACGGGTCCACGGCAATGACAGGGCCAGTACGATCAGTGCCAGCACACGCCACGGCCCGCGAACGACCAGACAAAACAGCGGGAAGGCCAGATAGAAACACTCTTCGATCGACAGCGACCACAGCACATCCCACGCGCCGGGCAGCCAGTTGGTGCGCCCTTCGTACCAGTTCAGTGTCATGGTGAGCGCCGAGGCCAGCGCGCCGCCCAGCGTCTGACCGGGCTTGTTGATGATGAAACCGGGCACCGCGAGCCAGTGCATCACGGCAAGGACCGCCAGCAGCAACAAGAGCAGCGGGAAGATGCGCACCGCGCGCAACGCATAGAAATTGCGCCAGCGAAAAGCGTCGAGCGAGCCGTAACGCTCCAGTGAACGCCGCGTGATCACGAAACCGGAAATCACGAAGAACACGAACACGGCCTCGTAGCCGTTGAAACTCAGACCGTCGATGATGCGCTTGGGTAACACGTCGCCCAACAGGCTCGGACCGAGCGGCAGGCGAAATCTAAGCGCGAGGTGATGCACCACGACGAAGAGGATGGACAAGCCGCGCAAGAGGTCGATGCCATCGTTGCGGCTGCGCAGCGGCAGCGGTCGCGAGGGCGGCGGAAGTGCCGTCTTGCTCGCTTCGTTGAACATCATGAAGTCTCCTGATTCGATGCGTCGGGGGCCACATCAGCGGGCATCGTACTATGGCCGCTGATGCGCTGAAACCCGTCGGATTCATGAGGTTGCCACGACCGCGCGGCCGATCGCCGTAACATTCGCAACCTGCCTGAGTACGAATCCGTATCGGCGTTCGAACGAATTGATCTGCGACGAGTCGGACGCGAAGCCAGCTGCCTTGACCGGCGGCACTGTGGTCCGAGCGCAGCGTCACGCGTAAGATAATGTTTTTGCCCGAAGCCCCCTGCTTCCGGGCCGCTTTTTGGTCGTCAAGTTGAACTTCTGGATCACCATCACCAATTTCGGTAGCGCCGCAGTGACCGTGCCTGCGGCGGCCGCCCTCACCGTCTGGCTGCTCGCGGCGCGCGCGTGGCGCACCGCATTCATCTGGGTCGCGCTGTTCGGCGCGGGCGCACTCGTCGTGGCGGCATCGAAGGTCATGTTTCTCGGCTGGGGGCTCGGGGTGCGCGAGCTCGATTTCACCGGCGTGAGCGGCCACACGATGCTGGCGGCGACGGTTTATCCCGTGATCGCGTGGCTGTTGCTGCGCCGGCTCGCGTGGCCGTGGCGCGTGCTCGGCATGGCGCTCGCCAGTGCCGGCAGTGTGGCCGTCGGGGTGTCGCGGGTGGCGCTCTCGGCGCACTCGGTGTCGGAAGCCGTCGCGGGCTGTGTCGTGGGCTTCATCGTCTGCGCAGCGTTTGCCTGGCTGACCCGCCACGACGACGCCCCCAATCTCAAGACGTTGCCGATGGCCGCGAGCCTCTTCGTACTCGTGATGTGGCTGCACGGCGAGCGCGTGCCG
This sequence comes from Pandoraea sp. PE-S2R-1, assembly GCF_002179865.1. Lineage (NCBI taxonomy): Bacteria > Pseudomonadati > Pseudomonadota > Betaproteobacteria > Burkholderiales > Burkholderiaceae > Pandoraea > Pandoraea sp. PE-S2R-1. The sequence goes on from NZ_NGUR01000009.1 coordinate 530,814, forward strand.
ACGCAGCGCTGGATTACCCACATTGCACTCAATCTGTCGGGACGCGATCACCCGTTCCGCCGGGCCAGTTGGCACGCACGCAAGCCGGTCGTGCCGCCGGTGACGCCGTCGATTACACCGTCGACTGCGCCATCCACCACGCCGGGGAAAACCTCGACCCCTGTGGCGCCTGCGGCCGCACGCTAACGCACTCGCGGCCTTGCATTGCTCGTCGGAAAGGAATTCACTATGGCCGTGGACCGCGTGTGGCGGCAGGCATGGCAGGTGTGGCGGAAGTGGCGGGCGTGGCTACTGGCGCAGGACAGCGGCGAGAGCGTCGCCGCGTCCTGACCACCGGGGCACGATCTTGGCGATGCGCCCGGAACTTACGTGCTCGAACGATGAGCGTGGCCGCCGCGCTTGGGCGGCACGCGCCCATTGAGCGGCGACTGACTCGACACTGCCGCTTCGGTCGCTTGGGCGGCTTCCGTCGACATGCGGCGCCACGCGTCCATGGTGCCCTGCGTGGCCTCGTTGAAGGCCTGGAACCACTTCTGTAGCGGCGCCTCAACGGCCTTGGCCGCTTCGCCGGCGGCGGTCCCCGCACCGATCAGATCGGGCAGCGTCATCGCGCCGGCCATGCCGTGCTGCAACTCCTCGCCCGTGGTACGGCAATGCTCGGCCCACAGCAGTTGATTGTTGGCACATACGGCCAGCCACTCGCGCCAGAACTCGTTCTGTTGCGCGAGCTGGCCGTTAAGCAGTTGCAGATGCGCGGTCATCAACGTGTTGAAATCCTGTGCGCCGCCGAGCGTCTTGGCGGCTTCGGCATGGGCCTTGAGCAACTCGGTATCGCGCTGTGCCTGCAATTGGTGCATGCGCTGCGCAGCTTCCAGCATGATGCCGTAAGCCCCCAGCGTGTTTGCCGTGCCGAGTTTGACCAATGCCAATGCCGGGTTTGTTTCCTTGGACATCTTGACTCTCCTGAATAAACACCTGTGAATGTGAGCACGGCGCGTGCGCGACTCACTCCATGTGCATACCGCCGTTGATTGCCAGATTGCTGCCAGTGATAAAACCCGCGTCGTCGGACACGAGAAACGCGACCAGCGCCGCCACTTCATCGGGACGCCCGAGCCGGCCCACCGGAATTTGCGGCAGGATGCGCGCTTCGAGCACATCTTGCGGCACCGCCGTGACCATCTTGGTGGCGAGATACCCGGGCGAAACCGTGTTGACCGTCACACCCGACTTCGCGACTTCCAGCGCCAGTGACTTGGTAAAACCGTGCATGCCCGCCTTGGCGGCGGCGTAGTTCGCCTGACCAAACGCACCACGGCTGCCGTTCACCGATGAAACATTGACGATGCGGCCCCAGCCGCGCGCGACCATGCCGCTGAAGAGCGGGCGCGTCATGTTGAATACGCTGTCCAGATCGGTGCGCAATACCGACTGCCAGTCTTCCGGCGTCATCTTGCGCATCGTGCTGTCACGCGTGATGCCCGCATTGTTGATGAGAATGTCGACCGGACCGGTGTCGGACTCCACCGCTTTCACGCAGGCCTCGCACGACGCGTAATCGGCGACATCGACACGATAGGCTTCAAAATTCCGCCCGATTTCCCGCATCCGGGAAACCCAGCCCTCGCAATCGTGATTCTGGGGAGAACAGGTGACTGCCACGCGATATCCGGCGTCTGCCAGACGCAGGCTGATCGCTTCACCCAATCCGCCCATGCCGCCTGTCACCAAAGCAATACGTGTTGTCATAGCTATCCGTCTCTCGTTAACGTTGTGGATCGTTAAACTTCGGATACATTCAGCATAGCCGGGAAAAACCGGCCCGCTGGCGCATTCGACGCCTCGGCGTGCCCTGTGCTTGACCTCGCGCAAAGCCGCGAAAAATGGTGATCAAGCGGTATTGCCGACTTCTCGGCATGCCGGTCTTCGTGATTCGCCGGACCGCCGCATCTCGTGACGTCGCCAGTCGTTGCAACTGGCTCGAGTGCGACTCATCGCATGTGACAACGTTCCTCGATTGCGACAATTTGTCTCCAACCGGGGGCCCGCTCGGGGGCCTCGCTGCGGCTCGCCATCATCAGCTTTTTTGCATACGATGAGTGACCGCGCCTTAGTGCTCGTACGAGTGATCGTACTCCAAAACAATTCGCCGGTTGACCTTTCACCGGCCCCGGTCAACATTCCCAATGGGCGCTCCCTATCGATAGTCACAGGGGGCACCGACGCCCGTTGCAGGCCGCTCGCAATCCATATATCATCGCCCGTAGATTTAATTTGGATCTTGCTGATTTGACTGGTGATTTGCCCGTGCGAGCCACGGGCGGCGCCGGTCGGACGGTCGACGACCGGCCTGAATTCACGCCAGATGCCCCCGGATTCCTCACCTTGTGACACCTTGTGAGTTACGCGCGCATGTTGCCTTCTCTGCCTGCCAACGCTTCTCGTCGCCGCCGGTTTGCCCTGGCGCTCACCACCACGGCCATTGCCGTCGCCGCGCTGGCCGCCTGCTCGCGCAAGGCGCCGCCCGAGCCACCGCCGCGTCCGGTGGTCGCGATGGCGGCGAAAACCGCCGAGCAGACGCCCATCGCGTCGCTCCCCGCCCAGATCGAAGCCCGCTACGCCACGCCGCTGTCTTTTCGCGTGGCCGGCAAGATCGTTGACCGCTCGGTACGGCTCGGCGATGCGGTGAAAGCCGGTCAGGTCGTCGCGCGTCTCGACCCGGCAGATCTGTCGAAGAACGCCGCCAGCGCGCGGGCCCAGCTCGACGCCGCCCAGCACCAGCTCGACTATGCGACGCAGACCGTCACGCGTGACCGGGCGCAGGCGAAAGAAAGCCTGATTGCCCCCGCCCAGTTGGAACAGTCGGAAAACGCTTACGCGAGCGCACTCGCGCAGCGTAATCAGGCGACCCAGCAGGCCGCTTTGGCCGGTGACCAGTTGAGCTACGGCAATCTCAAGGCCGATCGCGACGGCGTGATCACCGCTGAGCAGGCCGATACCGGACAGAACGTCAGTGCCGGCCAACCGGTGTATCAACTCGCATGGACGGGCGACGTCGACGTGATTGCCGACGTGCCCGAAGTCGCGCTCGGTGCATTCCGCATCGGTCAGATGGCGACCGTCTCGCTGCCGGCCATGCCGGGCAAGACGTGGCAAGCCCGGGTGCGCGAAGTCGCCCCGGCGGCCGACCCGCAAAGCCGCACGTATCGCGCCAAACTTTCGCTGCTCTCCCCCGGCCCCGATGTGAAGCTCGGCATGACGGCGAACGTCGCCTTTGCCCAGCCGCTGCCGGGTAGCGGCGCGGCACCTGCCGCTGCGGCAACGCAGGCGTCTGCACCGGCGGCTGCCGCGCCGTCCACGGCCAGCGGTGCCGCTGCGGCCGGTAGCGCCGATACGGCCGCTGCCACCGCCGCCATCCCCGCAGGACCGGCGATCACGCTGCCATCCACCGCCCTCTTCCACGATGGCAATCTGCCCGCGGTCTGGGTGGTCAAGCAGGACGACACGCTGGTGCTGCGCCGCGTGAAGGTCGCCCGCTACGGCGAGCGCACGGTGACGGTGGCCGGTGGCATCCAGCCGGGCGAGCGCGTCGTCTGGCAAGGCGTGCATACCGTGACGGCCGGCGAAAAGGTTCGCGTGGTGGCACCGCTGCACCCTGAGGACTTCGCGTCATGAGCGCGCAGGACGGGAAGCCGCCCGTGCCCCAGACACCCGACACCCCGCCGCCCGCCGAGCCGCACGATTTCCGCCACGAAGAAGGGAGCTTCAACCTTTCGGCGTGGGCGCTGCGTCACCGTGCGCTCGTGGTGTTTCTCATCGCGATGGCGACGATCTTTGGCATTCTTGCCTACTCGCGTCTCGCGCAGTCCGAAGACCCGCCATTCACCTTCCGTGTGATGGTGATCCGCACCTTCTGGCCTGGCGCCACCGCCAAACAGGTGCAGGAACAGGTCACCGACCGCATCGCCCGCAAGTTGCAGGAGATGCCGTCGATCGACTTCCAGCGCAGCTATTCGCGCCCCGGCGAGTCGTTGCTCTTCTTCTCGATGAAGGACTCGGCACCCGCCAGCGAAGTGCCGGAGGAGTGGTATCAGGTTCGCAAAAAGGTCGGCGACATTGCCTACACGCTGCCGCCCGGCGTACAGGGGCCGTTCTTCAACGACGAGTTTGGTGACGTCTACACCCACATCTTCACGCTCGAAGGCGATGGCTTCGGCCCTGCCCAACTGCGCGACTACGCCGACGCGCTGCGCACCGTGCTGCTGCGCGTGCCCGGTGTTGCCAAGGTCGATTACTTCGGTGATCAGGACCAGCGCATTTATGTCGAAATCAGCAACACTCAGCTCACCCGCCTCGGTATCTCGCCGAACCAGATTGCCGAAGCGGTCAATGGCCAGAACGCCGTCTCGCCTGCGGGCACCATCGAAGCCCCCAATGATCGCGTCGTCGTGCGTCCGAGCGGCCAGTTCCGCAACGTGCAAGAGCTCGCCGACACGCTGATCCGCGTGAACAACCGCACGTTCCGGCTCGGCGACATTGCCACGATCAAGCGCGGTTATGTCGACCCGCCGGTCACGGAAATGCGCTTCGCCGGCAAGCCCGTGCTCGGCATCGGCATCACCATGCAGAAGGGGCAAGACGTCGTCCACCTTGGCAAGGCGCTGGCCAGCACCATGACCGATCTGCGGGCGCAGTTGCCCGCCGGGCTCAAGCTCACCGAAGTGGCGAGCATGTCCCAATCGGTGTCGCACTCGGTCGACGACTTCCTCGAAGCCGTGGCCGAAGCCGTGGCCATCGTGCTGGTCGTGAGTCTGCTGTCGCTGGGATTCCGCACCGGCATGGTGGTGGTGATTTCGATTCCGGTCGTGCTCGCCGTCACGTCGCTGTTCATGTACATCTTCGACATCGGCCTGCACAAGGTGTCGCTCGGCACGTTGATTCTGGCGCTTGGCCTGCTGGTCGACGACGCCATCATTGCCGTCGAAATGATGGCCGTGAAGCTCTCTCAGGGCTGGAATCGCAAACGCGCCGCTGCGTTTGCCTACACCAGCACCGCGTTCCCAATGCTCACCGGCACGCTCGTGACGGTGGCGGGCTTCCTGCCGATCGCGCTGGCGAAGTCGAGCACCGGCGAATACACACGCTCGATCTTCGAAGTCTCGGCCATTGCGCTGCTGGCGTCGTGGCTCGCGGCCGTGGTGCTGATTCCGCTACTCGGCTACAAGCTGCTCCCCGAGCGCAAGCGCGAGGCGCATCATGGCGACGATCACGAGCACGAGGTGTATGACACCAAGTTCTACAACCGCCTGCGCGGCTGGCTGACGTGGTGTATCGAGCGAAAAATTGTCGTGCTGGTGATTACCGTCGTGCTGTTCCTGATCGCGATGGCGGGCTTCTCGCTGATTCCGCAGCAGTTCTTCCCGAGTTCGGACCGGCCCGAGTTGATGGTCGACCTGCGCTTGCAGGAAGGCGCGTCGTATCAGGCCACGCTGCGCGAAACCGAACGCCTCGAAAAGCTGCTCGAAGGCCGCAAGGAAATCGACCACACAGTCAGCTTTGTCGGTACGGGCGCGCCGCGCTTCTACCTGCCGCTCGATCAGCAACTGCCCACGCCCAACTTCGCGCAACTGGTCGTCACGGCCAAGTCGGTGGAAGACCGCGAGGCCTTGGCGCAGTGGCTCGAACCGAAATTGCGGGAAGCCATGCCGGGCGTGCGCACCCGCCTCTCGCGTCTGGAAAACGGGCCGCCGGTCGGCTTTCCGGTGCAATTCCGCGTGAGCGGCGACGACATCGGCACCGTGCGCAAGATCTCCGAGCAGGTGGCCGACGTGATGCGCGCCAACGGCGATACCGTCGACGTGCAATTCGACTGGGACGAGCCGTCGCAACGTTCGGTACGCTTCGAAGTCGATCAGCAGAAGGCACGCGCGCTGGGCGTGAGTTCGTCGGACATCGCCAACTTCATCGCCATGACGCTCACCGGCTACGACATGAGCCAGTACCGTGAGCGCGACAAGCTGATCGCGATCACGCTGCGCGCACCGAAGACCGAACGCATGGACCCCGCCAAGCTCGCCACGATGGCAATGCCGACGCCGAACGGTCCGGTGCCGCTGGCGACGCTCGGCCACGTGGTCGACGATCTGGAATACGGTGTGATCTGGGAGCGCGACCGTCAGCCGACGATCACCGTGCGCTCGGACGTTCGCGCCGGCAAGCAAGGTATCGATGTGACCGAGGCGGTCTACAAGAAGCTTGGCGACATTCGCAAAGCCCTGCCCGTCGGATATCGCATCGAAATCGGCGGCTCGGTGGAAGAGTCGGGCAAGGGGCAGTCGTCGATCATGGCGCAAATGCCGATCATGATCATCGTCGTGCTCACGCTGCTGATGATTCAGCTTCAGAGCTTCGCACGCACCATGCTGGTGGTGCTCACCGCGCCGCTGGGCATGATCGGGGTGGTCGCTACGCTGCTGCTGTTCGGCAAGCCATTCGGGTTTGTGGCCATGCTCGGCGTGATTGCGATGTTCGGGATCATCATGCGCAACTCGGTGATTCTGGTCGATCAGATCGAGCAGGACGTGGCGGCCGGCCATCCACGCTTTGACGCCATCGTCAGCGCAACGGTACGACGCTTCAGGCCGATCACGCTGACCGCTGCGGCGGCCGTGCTTGCCCTCATCCCGCTGTTGCGCAGCAACTTCTTCGGCCCGATGGCGACCGCGCTGATGGGCGGCATTACCAGCGCCACCGTGCTGACCGTGTTTTTCCTGCCGGCGTTGTATGCCACGGCGTTCCGCGTGCGGCATGACGAGCGCGCCTCGCATGCGCCGGCGGGTTCGAATGGCCCGAATGGTTCGAATGGCCCGGGTAGCCCGCCCGCCAGTGCGCACGACAACGGCATTCCGCAAGGAGACCGCTCATGACCCCGCGATTCACTTTGCGATCGACATTGCACTCGGTATCGCGCCCTGCATTGCGCCGATATGCCCCCCTCGCCGCCCTGCTCCCGTTGTGGCTCGGTGCCTGCTCGTTCGCGCCGAGCGACAAGCCGCCCGTCATGCCCTCGCCTGCGCAATACGGCACCAACACCTTGCCTGAGCGCACGGTAACGGCGCAGGGCACGTCGCAACAGTTCGACGTTGGGGCGGCACCGGTCAAGGCCTGGTGGCAGGCCTACCGCTCGGACAAGCTCAATGCGCTGGTGGAAGAAGGCTTGCGCAACAGCCCGAATCTGTCGGCCGCCGATCATGCGTTGCAGGCCGCACGCGAACAGTTGAAGGCGCAGATCGGCTCGTCGCTGTTCCCGTCGATCGACATCGGTGGCGAGGCGGCGCGCGAGCGCAATCTCGGCATCCCGACGTTCGGGCCGCCCACGGCGCTCTACAACATGTTCGTGGGTCAGATTCAGGCGCGCTACACGTTCGACTTCTTCGGGGCGTCGCGCTTTGCCAATGCGTCGCTGGCAGCGCAAGTCGATCAGCAGGCATTCCAGTTGGAAGCGTCGCGTCAGGCCTTGGCGGCCAATATCGTTGCCGGGACCATCAGCGCGTCGGTGCTCGGTGCGCAGGTCAAGGCCACGGAACGGCTGGTCGATCTCGCACAGGCCGATGCCAACGAGATGGCACGCCGCGAAGTCCTCGGTGCCGTGTCGCGTTCCGACGCGTTGTCGTCCGCCCAGAATGCCGAGTCGCTTGCGGCGTCGCTGCCGGGCTTGCGGGCGCAGTGGCAATCCACCCGTCATGCGCTGGCCGTGCTGCTGGGCCGCACGCCTGATCAGGCACCCGATGATTTGCCGTTGGGCGAACTGCGCGTACCGCAATCGGTGCCGGTCGCTGTGCCGTCGACATTGCTGCAAACGCGTCCGGACATTCAGGCGGCGGAAATGGCGCTCAAAGCCGCATCGGCCGAGGTTGGTGTGGCGACGGCGCAGATGTTCCCGAGCCTGTCGCTGACGGCGTCGATGGGCAAAGGCGGCTTCAACTGGCCGACGGTGATGTCGAACGCCGGGTCGCTGTGGAGCATTGCCGCGTCGATCTCGCAGCCAATTTTCCATGGTGGCGCGCTACTCGCCCAGCGTCGCGCGGCACAGGCCACGTATGAGGCCGCCGTCGATCAGTACAAGCAGACAGTGCTCACCGCGTTCAAGAACGTGGCCGACACCCTCGCCTCGCTCGACGCGGACAACACGTCGTTGCGGCATGCGGATAACGCGAGCGCTGCGGCCGAGCAGGTGTACCGCGACACGGCCGCGCGCGTCAGGCTGGGCGCGTTGCCCACGTCGGCGGCGCGGGGCCGGGAGCAGCAGTACTGGAACGCCTATATGACGACAGTGCGTGCAACCGGCGCGCGTTTGTCGGATACTGCGCTCCTGTTTTATGCGATGGGCGTGCCGCCCGAGCCAACGGCCGACGCTGCCAAAACTCCCGCTTCCCCGACACCGGTGGACGGGGCAAAGGCTGGCGCGGTGGGACAAGCCGAGGGACAGGCACGCACGTCGCAAGACGTTGCGAGACGATGACTGCCACACCCATAACGCGGGGCCGACGCCCCAAACACCTGCCCGATGGCCGCGCGGCGCTGCTTGCCGCCGCCATCGAGGCTTTCGCGCAGCTTGGCTACGACGGCGCGAACCTGCGCGGGATTGCCCGGGCAGCGAAGGTCGACGCCAGCCTCGTGCGCGTGCATTTCGGTTCGAAGGAACAGTTGTGGCGCGCGTGCGTGGACACGCTCGAAGCGGCGCTCACCGAGCCGGCCGAACAGATGCGCGCACTGTCGCTCGACATGTCCCGCCCGGTCACCGACCGGCTGAAGGAAGCGATTGCCATCGTTGCCGCGCACGCGGTTAGCCATCCCGAACACAAGCAGTTCATCGCGCAGCACGCGGCGGAAACCGGTGAGCGCGGTGCGACGCTGCACCGCCAGTTGGTGATGCCGGTCTACGACTGCATGGAGCCGCTGATCGTGCAGGGCATGGAAGCGGGTGTGGTGCGTGCCGAGCATCCGGCCATGTACTTCTGCCTGCTGGTGCACGCGCTGCACCCGCCGCCCGGCTCGCCCGTGCTGATGCAACTGATCGCGCCGCAAGTGGGCGGCGAGGCGTTCGGCCCGGCACTGATCAATCAGGTGGAAATGTTGTTCTTTGCGACGCCGAATGCTGCCACGCCGTCAAAGGCGTAATCCGGTCAGCCGACGCCAACTGGCATCGGCTGACGGTTCTCACTGAGTACAACGCGCTACCGCACCGCCGCCCCCGGCGGCAAGCCGTCCGCTGGCGCGTCAGCCGTGGTTGTCAGCACCACGCCACGGCGCTCTCGGCCAAAGCCGATCATCACGGCGATCACCACCGCCACCGTCCCCGCGACAATTGCCATCGCCAGACCGAAATTGCCGTCGTGCGCTTTCGCGATGGAGGTCTGCAAATTGGCATTCACCGACGCAAACAGATTCCCCAGTTGATACACCAGCCCCGGGAACGTCGCGCGGATCTCGTCAGGCGACAGCTCGTTCAAGTGCGCCGGAATCACGCCCCACGCGCCCTGCACCGAAATCTGCATCAGGAATGCGCCGACGGCGAGCAACACTGCACCGCTGGAGAACGCCCACAACGGCAGCACCGGCAGCGCAATGAGCGCGGCAATCACGATGGCGCGCCGCCGTCCGATCTTCTCCGAAATGGCCCCGAAAAAGAGCCCGCCGATAATCGCGCCGATGTTGTATGTGATGGCGATCCAGCTCACCGTGTGCGGCAAGAACTTGTGCTGCACTTGCAGGAAGGTCGGATACAGATCCTGCGTGCCGTGCGAGAAGAAGTTGAATGCCGTCATCAGCACGATGGCGTATAGCGCCAGCTTCCAGTCCCTCGCCAACACCTGAAGCAGGTTTGCGCGTGGCGTCGCCGCCTGTGTCGTGCCCTTCTGCCACGCAGGCGACTCGGGGACATGCCGCCGGATATAGAACACCAGCAATGCCGGCAACACACCCACAAAGAACATGCCGCGCCACCCGATGCTCTCGTAGAACAAGCCGTAGACGACAGACGCGAGCAGATAGCCGCTCGGATACCCCGCCTGCAACAACCCCGACACAATGCCGCGCGAATGCGTCGGCACACTCTCCATCGTCAGCGCCGCGCCCACGCCCCACTCGCCGCCCATCGCGATACCGAAGAGCGCGCGCAGTATCAGCAGTACCGTGAGACTTGGCGCGAACCCCGAGGCCAGCTCCAGCAACGCATATAGCAAAACGCTCGCCATCATCGCCGGGCGTCGGCCGAACCGGTCACCCAGCCGCCCGAAGATCAGCGCCCCCACCGGGCGCATCGCCAATGTCAGCAGCAGCGCAAACGCCACACTGCCAAGTTCGGTGTTGAACTCCTTCGCGATGTCCTTCAACACGAACACCATCAAAAAGAAATCGAACGCGTCGAGCGTCCACCCCAAGTAGCTTGCCGTTACCACATGCTTCTGTTGACTCGTCCAGGCCATGGTGTCTCCTTCGTCGGCGGCAATGTGTGCGACGAAACCCACTCTACTCCTCAATTTGCGGACACGTAAAAGACCCCCTGCGTCGCTTCGGAACCCGCATGAATACGGGCTCCAGCCTTGATTGACGGGGGTTTCACCTGTTGTAACGTTTTGCTGTGCAGCGCAGCAAATTGACGTGATTTCAGCGCAACGCGCGCTGCACCACAGCGATGATGGCGACGCCCGCGCAGACGAAAGCGAGCAGCGCAAACAGGTTGCTCGCCGCAAGCAGTAACGACTGCTGATCGATGAGTTGCGAGAGCCGTGCGAGCTCAGCCGCATCGGTATCGGGGGGCAGGGAAAACGGCGTGATGTTGCCGACCAGTTGGGTGCGCGCCATCGCCTCGCCGTACTGCAACCAGAGACTCGCCACGCCGGTGCCGCCCGCCGTCACGATCTGCCGCACGATGTTCTTGAACTGATAGGCATGAGCAAAATCGTCGACGGTGAACTCGCGATACGTGAGCCCCGCGACCAGCGCCAGAATGAACGGCGTGGTCATCTGTTGCAGCAACATTGCTTCGAGCACGAGCGGTAACGACACGCCCGGCATCATGCGCTGCGACGCCAGCCACGCGGCCGCAGCAAACATCACGTAGCCGAGCGCAATCCAGCGCCGCTGTCCGACCAGATGCTGGTTCCCATAGGTGAACGCCGTCATGGCGGCAAAGCCGATAAGCCCTGCCACCGTAATCGCCGTCCCGGTCGACTGAAAGGTAAAGCCGAGCCCCGTCTGCAACGTGGTCGGCAGCACGTAGTTCCAGAGTCCGTTCAGGAAGTAATACAGCGCATAGAAGCCCAGACCGACCAGATAGCGCCGACCGATCAACCGCTTCGGATCGAGCCACGGGTCGGGATGGCGGTGCTGATGCAGAAACACGCAACCAATGAGCGCCAGTCCGATGATGGGCGTGAGCGCCACCGACGGTGAGCTGCGAATCTCGTAAAAACGCAGATCACCAAGGCCGTGCAGCAGGACCAGCGCGCCCGCGCCGAGAAACACCACGGTGACCCAGTCCATGCCGCCCACATCGAGCTGCCATGGCGCGAGCGACGCTTCGAGCCGACGTGGGTAAGTTAGCGCCACGAGCAGCAGCGTCGCCAGCGCAAGCACGACCTGCACCACGAAGATGACGCGCCAGCTGACATCCTGCATCAGCATCGACGTGACCCACGGCGCCAGCGCGGCAAGCCCGATACCGCCCGTATTGAAGCCCATGAACAGCGGCTTGCGCTCTTCGCGCTCGGCGGCCAGTTGGATGATGATGCGCGAGGCGGAAAACAGGCCCCCTGCGCCGAGCCCTTGCACGGCTTTGGCCAGCGCCAGTTCGGTTGGGGTATTGCTGAGCGCGCACAAACCGGCGCCAATGGCCGCAATGATGAGCCCCAGCAGTGTGAAGCCGCGATAGCTCAGGTCGCGTGCAATGCGGCCGAGCACCAGATTGGCGACGGTCGCGGCTGCCGCGTACGCGGTCAGACTCCAGAGAAAGTCTTCCGGCGATGCGTGTATGCCGCCCCGGATGTGCGTGCCGCCAATGCCCATCATCGACGAGGCGACGAAATCGACACCGGTCGAACAGCCCAGCGCGAACGCAAACAAATACACCTGCGGCGCAGAAAGCTCGGGGTGCTTCGACAACAGCGGGCGGCCGGCACGGTCACTTGCCATCGCAGCTCCTGGGGCCTGTTCCGGAAGGGGGACGCAACGTCATCTTACCGGTATCGGACGGCCCGCAGACGGTGGAATGCGGGTGGAATACGCGTGGAATGCGGGGGCAATGCCGGTGCAATGCATTACACTGGCGGCCAAACTCCAACGCTACTTCCACATGTCCGAAGCAATGACTCCTACCACTGTCATCCTCGGCGCCGGTCAAGCCGGCGGCGAAACCGCGCTCGCGCTGCGTGCGCTTGGCTACACCGGCCGCATCGTACTCGCCGGCAGCGAGACCCATCTGCCCTATCGCCGCCCGCCGCTCTCGAAGGCGTTTCTGGCCGGTCAGGCCGACGAAGCCAGCTTGCTGATCCGCCCGGCCGACGCCTGGGAGAAGGCAGAGATCGACGTGCGTCTCGGCGTCACGGCCACTGCCATCGACCGCGCGGCACGCACCGTGACGTTCGACGACGGCCAGACGCTTGGCTACGATCATCTGGTACTGGCACTGGGCGGTCGCGTGCGCCGTCTGCCGATGCCGGGCGGCGACGCCGCCAACGTCTACTACCTGCGCGACATCGCCGACGCCCAGCGTCTGCGCGAAGCGCTCACCCCCGGCAAGCGCGTGATCGTGGTCGGTGGTGGTTATATCGGTCTGGAAGTGGCGGCAAGCGCCGTCAAGGCTGGCACGACAGTCACGGTGCTCGAAGCCGCGCCGCGCCTGCTCGCGCGTGTGGCCGAAGCCGATCTGGCCGACTTCTTCGCGACGCTGCATCGCGAGAACGGCGTGAACGTGCAAGTCGGTGTCGGTGTGTCTGCGCTCGAACAAGACGCGAACGGTCAGGTCGTGGCCGTGGTCGCCGGTGAGCAGCGTCTGCCCGCCGATGTGGTGGTGGTCGGCATCGGCGTGCTGCCGAACGCCGAACTCGCGCAAGCCGCCGGCCTCGCCGTGGACAACGGCATCGTGGTCGACGAATTCGCCCGTACGAGCGATCCGGCCATTCTGGCCGTGGGCGACTGCGCCCATCACGAACACCCGGCGCTGGGCCGCCGTATTCGTCTGGAATCGGTGCCGAGCGCGAGCGAAATGGCCAAAGTGGCCGCGAGCGTCGTGCATGGCGATGCCCCGAAGGCCGTCGCCACCGCACCGTGGTTCTGGTCGGATCAGTTCAACGCGAAGTTGCAGATGGTCGGGATGACGGAAGGCCACGACGCCGTGGTCGAGCGCCGCCTGCCGGACGCTCAGGGCGCGGCCGTGTTCATGCTGTTCTATCTGCGCGACGGCGCCGTCGTGGCCGCCGCCAGCATCAACCGCGCGCAGGAATTCCTCGCCGCCCGCGAGCTGGTCGGCCGCCGCGCGGTGATCGACCCGGCCCGTCTGGCCGATGCCGCCACGCCGCTCAAGACACTCGTCGCCGAGTTGTCGACGGCCGGCAATTCAGCCGCCTGACCTGAATCGCTTCAGGTCTGCGCGGCCGGGGCAACGTGCGGCGCTTGCGCCGGCAATAGCAGGACCGGCCTGCCCGCGTGGCGGGCCGTATCTTCCGCCACGCTGCCTAGTGTGAAGCGCCGAAAACCACGTCGGCCGTGGGTGCCGAGCACGATAAGATCCGCATCGGCGTCCCGGCCCGCCGCGATGATCTGATCGGCCACCCCTTCGCCCACCGGCTCAATCTCTCGCATTTCCACTTCCCCCGGCACTTCCGCTTCATGCATGCGCTGCGTAGCCCACACACGCACCTGCTCGCCCACCGCGCGCACGGCTTCGAGCATCGGTTCGGGGTCGAAGCCCGCCAGAAACGGTCCGGGCAAGTCCAGTACGTGCACCACGCGCAATGTCGCGCCATGGGTGCGCGCCAGCGTCAGCGCATAGTCGAAGGCACGCCGCGATGTCTCGCTCGCGTCGAGCGCCACGAGCACGCGCTCGTAATGACCGCCCGCGCGTAGCGGCAGATGCGCGCGCGCTTCACCCGCGACCAGCATCACCGGCACCAACGCATTGCGCAGAATTTGTTCGGCCACGCTGCCGAGCATGGCGCGTCGCACCCCGCTACGCCCGTGCGTGCCGACGATGATGATGTCGGCCGCCCATTCGTTGGCCTCGCGCGTCATCGCTTCGGGCACCGTTTCGCCGGTCGTGCGCAGATCCAGCAGATGCGCCTGCGCATCGAACCCTTCTTCACGCAGGTAGAGCACGGCGCGCGCCAGATGCTCTTCACCCTCACGTTGCATGTCGCGGCGCACCTGTTCCAGATCGATGAGTTTGCCGAACGCAGACGTCAGCAGATTGACCGGATCTTCCACCGTGTGAATGACGCGGATCGCATCGCCGCTACGCGCAAAGGCTGCCGCCTCGCGTAGCGCGCGACGCGACGACTCGCTGCCGTCAGTGGCAAGCAGAATGCGTTTGGTCATGAGCAGCCTCGCTGGAAAAGAGAGAGGGGACGTCGTGTGGCGCCCGCCGTTTCAGCAGGCAAACCACGCGACGTCCCCTCCACTATACCGCCCGATAGGTGACGAATACCACCCGTTACGGCTGCGTCACCGTGCCGCATCTCCCCAGCGATAGGCCAGCGAGGTGTCGTCGAGTTTCGCCTTGAGATCGGCGTCGAGCTTGTAGTCGATGGTGCCGAGCGTCTCGGTCAGTTGGTCCACCCGGCTCGCGCCGATGATGGCGGAGGTGACGATCGGATTCGCCAGCACCCACGCCAGCGACAGACGCGTGAGCGATTCGCCCGATTCCTTGGCGATGCCCTTGAGCGCTTCGATGGTCGCGAACTCCCGCTCGTGCCAGTAGCGCTGCTGGTACATCGCGCCCGCCTTGCCGACCTTCTCCGTGAAGCGCCCTTCGCTCGGCGTAGCGCCGTGCTGGTACTTGCCCGTGAGCAGACCACCTGCCAGTGGGTTGTAAGGGATCACGGCGAGGCCTTCTTCGCTGGCCAACGGCAGCAATTCGCGCTCGATCTGGCGGAACAGCAGGTTGTAACGCGGCTGCACCGACACGAAGCGCGCCACGCGCAGCACATCGGCACGGCCCAACGCCCGCGCGAGCCGGTACGCCAGATAGTTCGACACACCGATGTAGCGCGCCTTGCCCGACTTCACGATGGTGTCGAGGGCTTCGAGCGTCTCGTCGATGGGGGTGTCGGTATCGTCCGAGTGCAATTGGTAAAGATCGACGTAATCGGTGCCCAGACGGCGCAGCGACGCGTCGATGGCATCGAGCAGGTGCTTGCGCGACGCGCCCCGGTCCCACGGCGACGGCCCCATGGACCCACACGCCTTGGTCGCGACGATGAAGCGGCTGCGGCGGCCCTTGAGCCAGCGCCCGACGATCTCCTCGGTGCGCCCGCCCAGCGTCTCGTCACTCCCCAGCGGGTAGACGTCGGCGATGTCGATGAAATTGACACCCGCCTCGGTGGCGCGATCGAGAATCGCGTGGCTCGCATCCTCTTCGGTTTGCAAGCCGAAGGTCATGGTGCCCAGACAAAGGCGGGAAACGTTCAGGCCGGTGCGGCCAAATTTGGTGTATTGCACGGTAACTCCCGGAAGCATCGGATCGAGGGGTGACGCGAGACTGCGCTGCCCGCCCGAACGGGCCAGACGGACAAGACAAACAAGACGCACAGTATGCGCGATTCCGCTAAAACACGTCAGGCCACCTGTCGGGTGGCCTGACGTGTCCTGCACAAGCGCGCATGCCGCGTTCCCGCGACGCTCGCACCACCCGCACCGATGCCCGGCGGCTACTCCAGCGACTTCAGATCGAGCCAGACACCATCGGCACCGCGAATCAGCATCTTGCTGTCGTACTTCATCACCGTCGTCTGCTCGTTGGCCGACACGAAGGCGGTTTGCGGCAAATCGTTTGCATATTGCGCGAGGTCTGGGGTGCCGGCGAACGGGTTGGTCGCCACCAGATGCGAGACCAGCGTCATCAGCGCGAGATAGCTCGTCGGCGTGGAAATCGTCACGGGGGTATGCGGCCCCGCACCGCCCGCCGTGGCACTGTCGCCGAAACCGACCAGCTTCACGGCGACCGGCACATGCGTGATCTCCGGCAGTGGAATTTCACGCATGCCCGAGATTTGCAGCTTGCTGCCCCGAATCGCCGCACCGTGTTCCGGCACGAACACCACCACGGCCTTGCGACCCGACTGCGCAATGGTGTCGATGAACTGACTGAAGTCGTCGAACATCGCCTTGGCGCGCAGCGGGTAGCTCTGCACGCTGGTGAGTTTGGAGCCCTCCAGCCGGTTGCCGTCGTGCAGCGAGATCGTGTTGTAGTACAGCGCCACGCGCTTGTCGGGCATGGCCGTACGCTGTTTCCACCATGCTTGCAGCACATCGCCGTCAGAGTGGATCGGCGTCTCGTCGAAGGCGCGCATCGACACGCGCGCATGCGTGTTGTCGAACGGCGTGATGCCCTGCACGTTGAAGTTGTCTTTGACTTCCTGCATGAAGTTGTCGAAGTGCCCGTCGTGATTCATCGCGAGCTTCGGCGTAAAGCCGAGGTTCTTCAGATCGCTCATCACGTAGCACTGCGGACCGGCCGGATCGTACAGCGCCTTGTGCGTCGGCTGGCCGCAGCCTGCGCGCAACACGCGAATGGCCGCCGGGCCGCTATAGCTCGCCGCCGAGTTGAAGTTCTTGAACACGAAGTCAAAGCGCGAGAGCAGCGGCTGGTTGTCGAGATTGTCGACATCGAGATCGTCCTGCGCGAGCGAGCAGATGTGCAGGAAGATGATGTCGAAGTCCGGCCCTGCCCCCGCTTGCGCGGGCAACGAGACCGAACGCGTCAGCTCGCGCGCGTAGAACGAGTTGAGCGCCGCGTTCGGGTTCGCACCCGGCGGCACCTCGCCATCGCCCACTACCACGTCGTTTGCACTGCCACCGGCGGCACCGGCGGCTCCCCCGCTGGCCGTGGCACCTGCGCCCACCGCCGTGGTACCGCCCTGCGCGGCGACGACCGGCGCCACCGACACCAGCGTGCCCACACGCAGCACCCCCGGCACGATCAACAGCGCCAGCAGCACGAACGTGGTCACGCGCACCCATCGGTTCACGATCCAGTACGCCAGCACCAGAATCGCGAGCAGCAACCAGTCGCGGGTGGACACAAACCGGCCCAGCAATTCGATGATGTACGAGAAGCGAAATTGCAGCAGCGCGGGCAGTTGCTCGATGAACCGTGCAAACGGCGGCAGGTTCGAGTCGTAGTACAGCAGACCGGCACCGACCGGCACGGCGATCACCTGTCGCAGGATACGTGCCCATCGCGGGCGCAAGCGAATCGCCAGCAACACCGCGAAGATGAAGTTCGGCACCACGTGGAAGCCGATGATGCCAGCCCACAGCAGCGCCAGTTTCAAGATGAAGTAAAGATTCCAGATGCCCATTGTCAGGTTCCGTCCCTAGGTTCTTTCTTCGCTCGATTAGGCATGCATTACGCCTGCGGCGTGCTCTGCTGCGAACGCGTACGTGCACCGCGCAGCCGGTTCTGCCAGCGCGCCACGAGCTTGCCCAGCAAATAGTTCGCCAGCACCTGATAGCCGCGCAGGCCCATCGCCAGCATTTCGAACAGTGCCTTGATCGGTTCGTCGCGCGTGCGCTCGGCGTCCCAGTCGCGCCACGCGTCGGCGCGCCCGAAGGTGAATTGCACGAGATGCTTGTCCTGCTCCGCCGTGAGCGGCATGAACGACAGGAAGAGGTCTTGCGAGAGCGAATTCACCACGCTCACCGGAAACCCGTATTCGTGCTCGCCGCGCGACAACGCCACCTGCGCCTCGGTGCCGACCGGCAAATCCAGCGCCACAGGCATGTGCAGGGCCAGACCGCCGCCGGAAAAGTCGCGCGTGTGGCAGGCCAACGTGCGGCCGTCCGGCAGATACAGCACGGCAGGAATGCTCATCGTCACGCGGTGCGTGCGGCGCACTTGCCGCACTTCCGTCGCCACGGCCACCGCAGCGCCAAGCACCGCCAGATTGAACGACACCCATGCCAGATTGAAGACCAGCGCGCCGGTCTCATGCGACGGGCCATAGAAAAAGCGCAAGATGCCTGCGAGAAAGCCCAGCACGTTGAAGGCGAGCAGCACCATGTACGGCTTCGAGATGCTCCAGTCGAAGAAGCTCTGCTCGATCAGCCCGCCCTTGGCCGTCACGTTGAACTTGCCGTAACGCGGGTTGATGAACGCGACCGTCGTCGGCAGCGCCACGTACCACGCAAGCACCGCTTCGTAGACATCCGACCAGAACGAATGACGGTACTTGCCCTGTATTCGCGAGTTGGCGATGTTGGCGTGGGCAATGTGCGGCAGCACGTAGGCGCAGATGCTGAGTGCCGCCGCCTGTACGATATGCAAGCCGAAGAACAGGTAGCAGATCGGCGCGAGCAGAAACACGATGCGCGGAATGCCGTAGAAGAAGTGCAGCATCGCGCTCGCATAGCAAATGCGCTGACCGAACTTCAGCCCACGCCCGAACAGCGGATTGTCGACGCGGAAAATCTGCGCCATGCCGCGCGCCCAGCGAATGCGCTGGCCCACGTGACCCGACAGCGATTCAGTGGCCAGACCCGCCGCCTGCACCACCTTGAGGTACACGGTGTTCCAGCCGCGACGGTGCATCTTGAGCGCCGTGTGCGCGTCTTCGGTCACGGTCTCGATCGCCACACCGCCGACTTCGTTCAACGCGGTACGGCGCAACACGGCGCACGAGCCGCAGAAGAACGCCGCATTCCAGAAGTCGTTGCCGTCCTGCACGATGCCGTAGAACAGGCGGCCTTCGTTGGGCACCGCTCCGCGCGTGGCGAGATTGCGCTCGAACGGATCGTCCGAGAAGAAATGGTGAGGCGTTTGCACGAGCGAACAACGCGGGTCTTTGATAAATGACCCCATCGTCGTCTGCAAGAACGAGCGCACGGGAATGTGATCGCAGTCGAAGATCGCGATGAAGTCGCCCGTCGTCTTGCCCAACGCGTGATTGATGTTGCCCGCCTTGGCATGCTTGTTGTCCGGGCGGGTGACGTAATGCACGCCCGCCTGTGCGGCGAACTCGCGCATTTCCTCGCGCCTGCCGTCGTCGAGCAGGTAGATGTTGATCTTCTCGGGCGGCCAGTCGATGCCACACGCGGCGTAGACCGTCGGGCGGACCACATCGAGCCCTTCGTTATACGTCGGGATGTAGACGTCGACCGTAGGCCATTCGCGCATGTCGGGCGGCAGCGGCGTAATGCGCCGCTGCAACGGCCAGATCGTCTGGAGGTAACCGAACAGCAGAATCAGCCACGTGTACATTTCCGCCGCGACGAGGATGTAGCCGACCGTGGCCTCCGCCACCGTATCGAACGCCAGCGACTGAGTCAGGCGCCACCACACGTAGCGCACCGTCGAGATCAGCGACAGGCCGATGAGCACCAGCACCGAGTACTGGCTGTCAAGCCGGCGGAACACGAGCGCGAGCGTCAGCGTGCAGATCGAGAACAGCAGCTGCTCGAACGGATCGAACGGCGTCGTCACGATCCAGAGCACCCCGAACAGGCCGAGCAGCGCCACCACGGCCGACGTCACCCGCCACTCCATCACCGTTTCGAGTTGCTTGTCGAATCGGTGCGCCAGTTGCGCGGGCGTGTCGGGGGGAATGCCGAACAGTGTTTGCACCAGCCATAGCCGGAAGCGCTCGTTGTTGTTCCGAAACGCGAGCCACGCGACATAGGGCGGAAACGCCGGGCGCTGGTCGGCGCGCCGCCACAGCATTGCCCGGACAAGTTGCCAGAAGGTGGCATCGGCCGGTACCCCGACGCGACGCGTCAGACGCTCGTTGCCCCACGCGAAAGCCCGGCCGAAATAGTCGGCCCTGCCCTTGCGCGCCGGCTGAAACAGGATGCGCAGCCACCAGTCGCGCCATTGGTCGAGCTGGCGCACGTCGAGCCGCATGGCGAGGCGCGCGATGACGTGATCGGCCATCTGCGATACCCGCAGTTGCTGACGCGGCGAACGCAGGGTGGCAGCGAGCATCCACTGCATGGGCCCCGGCTCACGCCCGTCCGGGCGGCGCGGCAGCCGCAAGCGAATCGCGAGCGTCTCGCGCCCCAGCCGGAACAGCGTTTGCAGTGCGTCGCTGATCATGGCGAACCCTCCTCCACGCCATCGCTCGTACGCGCCGTTGCGCGCAGCAGCCATGCGGCCAAGTGCAGGATGTCGAGCGCCGCCTGCGAGCCTTCACCGTGCGTGAACAACGGCAGACCGCCCGCGGCCGCCGTGCCGACCGCATCGTCCCGGTGAATTCGCACCGGCACGATCGCGTCGCCGCCACGCGACTGAATCATCTGCATCAGGTCGGTGCCCAACGCCGAGTTGGCCGCAGCAAAATTCGCCACCATCTGACAGCCGGGGCCGCCTGCGGTCATGAGATCGGGTTGTGTGACATAGCCCGTCGTCGTGACCGGCACCACGCCGAGCACGAGATCGGACGCAGCGATGGCGGCCTGCGCCGTGACGCCCGGCAGGCGCGATGTATCGATCAACACGCGGGTGCCATCGGGCAAGCCGAGTGCATCGAGTTGGCGGCGCAGCCCGGCAGGCTCACGGCGCAACCACTCGCCAAACGCGGCCACCTGCGCAGCAGACGCCCGGCCTGCGGGCAGCAACGGCACTTTGGCCGGCGTGTCGGATAGCAGCGAACGCCAGCCCGCCGGCGCTTCACCGAGCGTCAGCACACCTTTTTCGCTCGCAGCGCTCAGCCCGAGCAGTGCGCCGAGACTGTTTTGCGCATCCAGTTCGATGACGGCGACCGGGTGTTCGCCCTGCGCGAGTTGGGCCGCAAGGTGAGCGGTCACCGTGCTGCGACCGGCGCCGCCCGCGCTGGAGACGACGGTGATGAGCGTCAGCATGCCGCCCCCTTTGCCGAGCGGGCCGCCGGGTTGGATACCAGTGCGGGCAGAGCGATGTCGCTAGAGAAGTTGACCATGGCTCAATAGCTCCAGATCGGGCGCACCGGCGACGGCGGCATCGGCACATCGCCGCGACGCGCATCGAAGTGATAGCGCATATAGAGGAGGAAGCGATTTGGCGCGTAGTAATCCGAGCGCTCGAACTGCACCTGTCCACCGATGACCCAATGGCGGTTGATCCAGTATTCTGCGCGCCCCAGTATCGAGAAGCCCACGCCGAAGCCGCCGCCCGAGCCGTAAGTCAGATTGCCGCTGGCGGCCTGAATGGCACCGTCGGTCGGGAAGTACGGCATCGACTTTTCCTGACTCTGCGAGAACGAAACCGAGCCGCGCAGGTAGTACGACCAGCGTTGCGTGCGGCCATACCATTCGAGCGGCAACGTGAGCGAGACGTAGGTCTGCGGGCTGTAGTAACCGCCCATGCCGTACGTGTAGAAGCGTTCGTTCTGCGCGTAGCTGTCGAAGAACAGCGTGAGGCCGGTGTTCATGCGCATGTCGCGCTTGTAGATCAGCGGCAGATCAACCCCTGCGCGCGCCGATACCTCGGAGTTGTTCAGCACGTTCTCGCCGGTGAGCCGCGCGACGCTCGCTTCGCCGAACACGCCCCACTTCGCAAAGTCACGCGAGGCGTGGAAGGTAATGGCGTCGCGCCGCACGCCGCCCCATTTACCGTCGCCGAAAATCTCCGGCAACGGCAGATACGAGCCCGCATACGACACCATGCTGCCCGTGACCGGACGGCGCGACACATCGACCCAGTAGTTGTAGCGGCCGAGATTGCCGAACAACCGCACGCCACCGGTCACATAAGACACCGGAAAGCCGATCGGCGTGTGCCCGATGTCGGCACGAATCCAGTCGTTCTCATAGCCCAGCATCAGCGCTTGTCCGTGCGCCTTTTGCCGCTTGCTGCCGTAATCGGTCAGCAGCCCCGGGTTCGCGTTGCGGAATGGCGTATTCCCCAGCAGCGGCAGCGTGCCGATCTCGGATGTGCCATTGAGCGGCAAGTCGCCAGAGTCGGCGCTGACGTAGTCGGTCTGGGCGAACACGTGGCCGTCGTAACCCACAGCGTACTGACCGTACAGCGGCACGGCGCGGGCATTGAACATCGAGATGCCGCCGTCGCCCTTCTTCGTGTCGATTTCGTACCCGGCCGCGACGTAGCTGTTGCGCCGCGATTCCAGCGAATCCATGCCCGACTCTGCCGACGTCATGCCGTCGTAGCCCGGCAGCGCCCCTTGCACGATCTCTTCCTTGCGGGCCTCGTCGTACCAGCCCTTCGCCTCGTTGTAATGGCGTTGCGACTGCGCGATGCGCCCGCGTTGCACTGTCACGGACGGGTTGTCCGGGAATTGCGTGCGCAGTTTGTCGTTCAGGGCGATGGCCTCGTCGTAGCGTTCCATCGCCGTCAAACGGCGCACGGCGGCGAGTTGCGTCCAGACATCGTCGGGCGGTGCCTCGGCCAATGCGCGGTCGAGTTCGCGGTTCGCCGCGTCGTCGTCCTGCATTTCGTAAAGCACGCGCACCAGCGACAGCCGGGCGTCCTGATTGGTCGGGTCTTGCCGGATCTGTTCTTCGGCGATCTTGCGTGCCTCGTCGAAGCGCCGTTCGTCGAAATAGATATCGCCCAGCGTCGACAAGGCGCGCTTGTCGGGCGGGTTACGGGCGAGCAACGGTTCGAGTGCCTTCTGCGCGGTGTCGAAGTCGCCGAGTGCGCGCGCACGGTCCGCCGTACGCAGGGCCAGACGGTCCTGCAAGTCTTGCCACTCTTCGCGTTGATCGGAACCCAGTGTTGCCGGGTCGATGCCTGCGAGAAACGTGCCGAGCTCGGTGTCGCGCTCGGCGGTGTTGAGCAATTCGGCATAGCGCAGCTGTGCATCGGGTTGCGGCTTGTCGGCGTGTGCCGCCAGCCACTCGCGCATGAGCGCCAGCCCCTGCTCGGGCTGTCCGGCAGCCACCCGCGCGCGCGCCACTTCGCCAATCAACTCGGGATCGTCGCCGGCCATCGACAGGGCTTCGCGATATTGGCGCTCGCTCTCGTCGTCGTTGCCGGCAGCATGCGCTTCGCGCGCGAGCCGGGCGGCGTCGCGAATCGCGAGGGTCGTCTGAAGGCGGCGAATCGACGGCGACGCATCGGCGGCAGGAATCTGCGCCAGCGCCGCGCGGGCGCCCGCCTCGTCGTCGATCACATTCAGATAGATCGCCGTCGCGTAGTGCATCTGCGCGTTGTCGTCGGCAGACAGTGTCTGGCGCAGCCCCTCAGCCATAACTTCGCGACCGATTTGGGGCAGGCGCAGCTTGCGATACAGGCTGGCGAGCGAATAGCGCGTCCACGCGTTGGTTGGGTCGAGAGCCACGGCGCGCTCCAAGGCCGCCAGCGCCGGGCCGTTGTGCCCTTCGGCGATAAGTCGCTCGGCGTCGTCGGACAGCGCGGCCGATTCGGCTTTGTCGAAACGTGCAGCGTCTTGCGGAAACCGTCGCCGCAGATCACCCAGCAGTGTCGCGAGTTCCGTACGGCGTTGCTGCCGCGAGTACAGCGTAATCATGCCCCGCAGCGCCGTGTCGTTATCAGGCTCGATCTTCAGGGCCTGCTGAAACAGCCGCTCGGCATCGTCGTCGCGTTTCGCGTCGAGTGCGATGTCGCCTAGCAGAGCCAGCCCGTCCGGGTTGGCCGGGTCCGCGGCCAGCGCGCTGCGCACCAGCCGGTCGGCGTCGTCGAGCCGCCCGGCATCGCGTGCATCGCGCGCGTCGGACATCGCGCCCCAGAACTGCGAGGTCTTCAGCAGACTGCGCCATTTGCCCGCGTTATCGGGGTCTTTGCGCATCGCCTGTGAAAACAAGTCCTGCGCGGCCTTGTGATCGCCCTGCCGCATCTTCACGAGGCCGAGCGAGCCGAGCAGTTCGCCATCATTGGGACGCTTGGCGCGCGCCGCATCGAGTGACTTCTGTGCGTCGCCAAGGCGGCCTTGATCGAGCGCCGCGATGCCCGCCTGACGCGCCTTGTACGACGGGTCGTTGAGCATGCGCTGGCGAGCAGTCTGTTGCGCCCCGAGCTTGTCGTAGGCGGCGCGGATATCGGCGTCGTTCGGTGCCAGCGCGAGATAGCGCTGATAGAGCGGCAGCCATGCAAGGTTGCCGTCCGCTTTGGACAACCCCTTCTGCCAGAGCGGCAGCAACGCATTCAGATCGGCATCGGGGCGCGCGGCCAATTCGGCCACCATGCGCGTGCCGGCCAACCGGCTCGCCGGGCGGTCGATCAGCAACTCGGCCAGCGACTGCGATGCGCGGGTGTCGTCGGGCGATGCTTTCGCGAGATTCGCCAGCCCCTGCTGGGCGGCCGGCCAGCCATTGGTGGCGTTGGCCTGCGCACGGTAGTACTCCACGCCCAGATCGCCCGTCGGCGGACCATCGGGGAAGAGCGCCTTGTACTCGGCAAACGCCGCGTCGGCCTGACCGCTGCGTTGCAGCAACCGGGCACGGGCAATGCGCGACTTATCAGTTGTGTTGATGCGAATGACGTCGGCGAGCGCCTTGGTGGCGGGCGCGTTCGGGTAGCGCGCACGCAAGCGTTGCAACGCCTTGTTCGCCTCCACCGCGTGGTTCTCTTCGATATCGATCTGACCGAGCAACGAGAGCGCGTCCGGTTGATCGGGCTGCACGAGCAACGCCTTTTCGAGCGCTGCGCGCGCCAGATCGTTGCGATGACGGGCATGCCAGAGCGTCGCACTGGATAGCAGATTACGGACGTCTCGATTGGCCGCTACCGGCGGCGTCTTGCCGGGATTGTTCGGGGCCGGCGCAGCGCGCACGCCAGCGTCTGCTGCCATCAGCAGACAAGCCAGACAGGCGGAGCGAATCAGCGTGTCGCGCAAGCGCCCTCCCATGGCAATTGCAGCGTGCCGTCGGCAGCAAAACGGAAATGCCCGGCCTGCCAGCCAAGACCGAACAGGGTCAGCACCGAGCCGTAGTAGCCCGCCGGCGATTGCGCGTCGAGCGATTGCACCCGCGCGATCTGCGCTTGTGCACCGGCCGTGTCGCCCACCGCCTGAAGCAACGGCACGAGCGCCGCCGAGAAGCCGCTGGGGCCATCCTGCTTCGCCGTGCCGTCTCGCGTGTTCACACGCTCGGGCGGCGCCCCATGCGTGGCGACGTACTTCAACATGCCGCCGAACGTGTTCTGCAACGCGCGAAAATCTTCGCTGCCCGGCGCGAGCATGCCTGCCCACAGATACACGCGGATGGCGTTGTAGCTGCCCTCGCCCTGCGTTTCCGGATCGATCTGGAAACCGTGTCCTGTCCGGTACATCGCCCATTCGGGCGCGAAGCCCAGCGGCGGTGCCGTCAGCGTGATCTGCTTGAGCGACGAGGGAATCAACTGCGGCCAGCCGCTGTCGGGGAACATCCCCGCAAGACGCCGAACGACCTGCATCGGCACGTAGCTCGGGTTGAGCCGCCACAAGTCCTTTTCGGGATGGAAGCCGACCGGCGCGGGCAACAGCGTGCGGCCGAGACCGGGCACGAAGTCGGTTTCCTCCGCCGCAATGCGCCGTGCGACCAAGGCACCGAGCGCGGTGTACCGGCGAACGTTCCACAGGCGTCCCGCTTCACCGAGCGCGTAGGCAATCCACATGTCGGCGTCGCTGGCGGGGTTGCTGTCGAGCACGCCCCATTGGCCGTCGTCCTTCTTGCCCCAGAGCCATGCAGGCAAGTGCGCCGTGAGGTCGCCCTGCGCGAGGTTGTTGATGGTCCAGTCGACGACCTTGTCGAACGTGGCACGGTCGTTGGCGATGAGCGCGAACATCAACGCGTACGCCTGCCCTTCGGAGACGGTGCGCTGATCGGCCATGCTGTGATCGACCACGCGGCCATCGTCGGAGAGGAAGCCGGCTTTGAAGCGCGTCCATGCGGGCCAGTCGACCGGCGGGCAAGCGCGCGACGCGGCGGGGGCGGACGCGGGCATTGTGCTGCCCGCCTTGCCAGTCTTGGCCGGTGCAGCACTCGCCACGCCGGGCAACGCCGCGACCAGTGGCAGCACCTGCGCCACACCGCCGGCCGCGAGCGCGCGCAGCACGGCGCGACGGCGCCGGCCGTGGGCTTCAGCGCGTTTCATTTACTTCTCCAGCCGGCGTGCGGCGCGGCGTTGCAACCACCCGAAGCATTTGAGTGCGATCGCAAACGCCGCCAGCAGCGCCGCAATACCCACGAGAATCGGATGGCTCGAGAGGTGGTAGCGAATACGTGTCCACCAGCTCACGTCGCCGACAAAATACGTCTGCCCCAGCCGGAACGACTCGACGCGCGAGCCATTCACCACCGCGAGGTCACCATGAATCGCCGCGCGCTGCACGTCGTCGTCCACCATATCGACCACGCCGAGCAGCGCCTTGTTGCTGGTCGCATTGATCGCCACCACCGAACGCGACGCGCTCACCGGCGATTCGAAACCGACCAGCGCCGCGAGCGGTCCGTCGGATTGCGCATCCATGCGTGCCGGGCCGACGCGGCTGGCCGCCAGCGCCGAGCCGGTGGCGCCGTCACCGCGATAGCCCTGCCCCTGACTCGTCATCAGACGGCGCGACTGATCGATGAGCAGCGGGAAGCCCTTGCCCCATTTCGCCAGCAAATCGCCCGCGTCCTTGCCGCCCACGATCAGCAGATCACGGTCCTTGAAACGATCGGTCTGCGTGGTATCGAGCACTTCGAAGCGGTCGGCATAGACACCCGTCGAGCGGCCGAACTGGCCGAGCGTCGTGAACACGGTTTCAAGCTCAGATGCATCCGGCGTCTTCGACGTGATGATGGCCGTCTGCGCCAGATCGGCGTATTTGGTGAACGGGAAACCGCTGCCGACGAAGAAGCTCAGATTCGGCATCTCGGCGTAATGCGGCAGCCCGCTGAAGTCGATGGTCGAATCGGCATCGATGGCCGAGCGCGCGGCGTTGGTGATCGTCTGCGCGCAAATGCCTTCCTTGTGCGGCTCCATCGCGAACTGGAACGACAGCGAGTTGCGCGAGGCCACCTGGAACGCGGGGATACGCACGTCCTTGCGATCGGCCATGGTGCCGTCGGAGAGCAACTCGACCAGCATGTGGCTCTTGTCGTTACTTGCACCCGCGGAGCGCAGGCGGTAGGCACGCACGAACTGGTCGTTGATGGCCACGCTCATCGACGAGTCATCGGGCTTCACCGGCGGCGTGTAGCGATACTTGAGATCGAGCGGCACGCCCGTGTTCTGCCACGTCAGCAAGTCGGCCGGGAGATTGAGCTGAACGCGGATCGGCCACGGCATATAGCCGTTGCCTTGCAGATCGGCTGGGTTGTCGACCAGTTCGCCAAGCTTGACCGGACGGTCCGTGCGCACCCAGCGCGGTGCGTCGTAAGCCGGACGCGGCGGCAGCGGTTCGAGCGCCGTGATGCGCGCCGATTCGCCGGAGAGCGCCGCGCGGCCGGAGACCAGCGCCAGCGCGGCCGTCTCCAGATCCTTGGCGTCACGCCCCTGTATGACCAGCAGCTTGAGCGACGGATTGTTCGGGTTCGACATCATGCGCAACGTCGGCGCATCGACCGTCGGCAGATTCAGCGCGGCCGGGCGCGTGTCGTTGGTTGCAAAGACGATCGCGTGCTTGGCCGGCAACTCGTTGATGTCGACCGGGAAGCGCGTACGGCGATAGTCGCCCAATGCGCCCGCCCATGAGGCCACCACGCCGGCGGCATGTACGACGGCGAGCGACGGCGGTGCGCCGAACATGAACGGGATCGAGAGATCGCGATTGTCGTGGCGATCGAAGAACGGCGTGGGCAGCGTCGAGAGGTCGTTGCGCAACGTCAACGGCTGCGTGCTGGTGACGACCTCGCTTTGCGGACTGATATCGGTCCACAGGCTGGAGTGCATCGGATCTTCGCACTCCATCGTGTAGTGACCGATGAGTACGAGCCGCACACGATTGAAGCCGGAGAGCAGACGCGGGTCGAGCGGGATCTCGCGCACCAGATTCTTGCCGCCGTCCTGCTTATTGAAAGGCAGCGTCGCGATCAACTCTTCGTTGAGATATACCTTGAGTTGCGAGAGATCGGGAATCAGTGCGGGCGAGTAGGTATAGCGAAGTCGAAGCAATGCGGACGCGACCGTCTGATCGAGTCGAATGCCGAAGTTCACGTCGCCCGAGCCTTCGGTGCCGCGCAAGCGCAAGCCGGTACGCTGCCCGAGCTGAGCGAACGTCACAGTGCGCTCGCTCGTTCCCGGCGCCGGTGGCGCGAGCACGACCGATGCAACGGAGGTATCGGCGGCCGTTGCCCCTGAAGCCGGGGCTGGCGGCGATGCAGTACTAGTTGGCGTTGGGGCGTTTTTACCCCGCGTTGCCGGTGTTACGGTGGGTGCAGCTCCCGCAAGCGTGATACCACCGGGATCCATGGTTGCCAAGACGAGCAAACCGATGGTTGAGACTTTCCAACGAAGCGACCAAGACCGACGAAGTTGCATGTTAGATGCCTCATCTGTTTCTTGTTCTGTGATCGCCAATTCACAACGAACCTCGCCCGGTCGACCCGACGTCTCACCACGTCGTTTTCGAACAATCCACCTACCACGGATTGCCAGGGTCTCGGCGGGACAGCGCAGCCCGTCTTTCTGGAAATGGCACGTTGCGTCATGCTAGCCTGCCTCGGTGCCGGTTACAAGCTGGCGTCACTCCACGGGTGTCGTGTCGCAGGCACAGGCACTGGTCATCGCGGACGGCCGGTCACCATGGCAATTGCGGTTCTCGCAATGCACCGTATAGAATGCCCGGCATGAGCCAGATCGATACTTCGCCCTCCACTGCAATGTCCGAAGCGGCCGATGCGCTGATCGAGCGTCGCAATCCGTCCGACATCGATCGGTTGCGCGAGACGATCGGGTTCGACGTGCTGCCCGCCTATCGCGACGAACAGGCCGTTGTGGGCGCTCAGCAAGCCCGCGCCCGCTGGCCGCATCTGGTGGCCTTCGCCGATTCGCGCGCGGCCCCTTCGTCCGCACACCCGGCACACGCACTGCCCCCGTCTTCCCCGCCGCCGTCCTCGCCCTCGTCAGTTTCACCGCTCAGCGCGGGCTGATCTGACATGCGAGACGCCTCCATCGTTGCCGCGTTCGACTTCGACGGCACGATTTCCACGACCGACAGCCTGCGCGTCTTCGTACGCCGCACGGTAGGCACACCCCGCTTCGTGCTCGGCGCCCTGCTCGCTTCGCCATGGCTCATCGGCGCGGCACTCCATCTGATCGATCGCGGCACGGCCAAGGCGCATTTTCTGCGCGCCGCGCTCGGTGCCCGCCCCCAGACGCAACTCGACGCGGAAGCCAAACGCTTCGTCGCCGACGGCTTGCCCGCGCTGGTGCGCCCCGAAATGCTTGCCCGCGTGCGCCAGCATCGTGCGATGGGGCATCGCGTTGTGCTGGTGAGTGCGTCACCCAGCCTTTATCTGCGCCCGTGGGCCGCATCCGTCGGCTTTGACGCCGTATTGAGTACCGAGCTGGCGTTCGATGCCAATGGCCGGTTTGCCGGTGAATTCGCCAAGCCGAATTGCTGGGGGCCGGAGAAAGTGCGCCGTCTGGAAGCCTGGTGGGACAATGCACCGCCACGCGTCCTCTTCGCCTACGGCGACAGCCGCGGCGATAAAGAGATGGCCGAGCGTGCCGACCACGCGTGGATACGCGGGCAAGGCAAGCTCATGCCGCTCATGGACGACGACACGCCGCCCGGCGTGGCCTGAGCGCGTCACCGCCTGCCGACGCGCCCACTCATGCCGACGACACCCGAACCCGGTCGCCGCGTCGCGTGGATTTCACGGCTTGCGCGGCTCGAGCCCGTTGCTTTTTCCCGCTGGGACGCCCTGCATGCGGCGCTGTCCGTGGCCATTCCGACGGTCGTGGGGGTTGCGATCGGACAGGGCGCCAATGCCTCGCTGTTTGCACTAGGTGCCCTGCCCGCCATCACCGGCGACCGCACCGGTCCATACCGCGCCCGCGCCCGTTCGATTCTGCTGACCGTGGCGACGGGCGTTGCCGGGTTCTATGCGGGCATGCTCATCCACAACGTCGGCTTGCAAAGCCATTGGCTTGCACATGTCTTGCTGCAAGTGGCCATTCTGCTGCTGAGCTTTATCGGCACGTTCGGTAATGTGGCGTCCGCCGCCACCCTTCAGGGGGCGGTCTATCTGATCGTCGGCTGGGGACTCGCGCTACCGCCGCCCGAGTGGCGCGCACCGTTATTGCTGGCGGCGGGGGGCATCTTCAGCGTGATGCTGATGGCGGTTCACTGGTTACGGCACCCGGGCGCCGCCGAGCGCGACGCCGTGGCCGCCATCTATCAGCAACTGGCCAACGTGCTTGATGCGAGTGGCACGCCGCGCGTACGACTCGCCCGGCGCTCACTCGAGAATGCGATTGCGGCGGCCTACGACACCTTGCTGACGGCCAGTGCGAGCACCACCAGCGGTTGGGATGTGCTGGAGCGGCGTGCCGCGCAGATACTGGCAGCAGAACCCATCACGGCAGCGGTGATCGGGCTGGCGCAGGGCGGTCAGCCGTTGCCGGCGCCGCTCGGCCGTGCCCTCTATGCGATGGCGCGCAGCATTGCCGGCGACCGGCCGGTCAACGTGAATGCCGCAGCCGATGCCGCGACTGACAATCATGCGCCTACGCTGGCGGCTGCACTGCATCGCGCCGAACCCTTGCTGACCGGCGCCGTCCACGCCGCCGAGCCGCCGCTCGTGGCACTTGCGCGCCATCAGGCGCGGGCGCCCGCACATCCGCGCTGGATGCCGAAGTGGCCGTGGCCCGACGTGTGGCGCTATCTCGTGCGCATCGGGTTGTGCGTGCTCGTCGCGCAGATCTTCATTGCCGTGGCCGAGTTGCCACGCTCTTATTGGGTGCCGCTGATCGTCGTGGTGATCTTCAAGCCCAACTACGGCTCGGTGTTTGCGCGTGCGTTGCAGAGCGGCGTGGGCAGCATCGTCGGGGTCGCGCTGTCGGCGGCGGTCGTCGCGATTGACCGCAACGGTCTGGTGAGCTTCGCCGCATTGATTCCCCTCGCGGCATGTCTGCCCTGGGCATTGCGTCGCAACTACGGATTGTTCAGCGCACTGCTGTTGCCCATTCTCATGCTGGTGATGGGTGCCTTGCAGCCGGGGAGTCAGGACATTGCGCTCGCGCGCTTCATCGACGCCGTGGCCGCGTGCGGCATCGTGCTGCTCGTGGGCTATCTGCCGTGGGCGAAGTGGGAGCGACGCCAGCTCGACGAACGGGTTGCCATTGCACTCGACGCGCTGGGCCGCTATGCCGCGCTGGCCGATACGCAAGATGCCGACGCCGCGTTTGCCGCCAGGCGCGCCACTTACAAGGCGCTCGACGATGCCCGCGTCGCACTGCAACGTGCGTTATCCGAGCCGCCGCTGGTGAGCCGTCGTGCCGCGCGTTGGTGGCCGGCGCTCGTCTCGCTGGAACGGGTGGCCAATGCGATCACCGATACCGTCCCGCATGGCGACGATCACGACGCGGCGGTCCATCCGGCGGCGGCCGTGCTCACCCATATGGCGGCGGTACTTCGCCACGGTGGGCCCGCGCCAGACCTGCCGGCCGCCCCGGTGCCGGGTATCGACCGAATACTCGATGAGGCGCTGCGCGAGGCGATCGGGCTGCTGTTCACCCCGCCTGCCGACGGGAAAACTGCGTCATAAGCGGGGCATGCTGGCGCGTCGCTTTGACCGGCGAATCGCCAACGCAGGCATAATGCGCACTTCCGGCGCGTACCTGCGTGGCCTCAGAAGGCGCTCGTGCGATGTTCCACAGCGCCCTGTGACACCCCCGCCGCACCCCCGCCACGCGCCGCCACGCTTTTCAGAAGACTACGCATGAACACTACCCCGACGCTCGCCTGGACCGAAGACGGTCGCCCCGTCACCGCCCGCTGGCGCTCCGAAGCCGGCGTGATGCCGCCGCGCCGCGTCGAAGTCGTCGACGACACCGTCAATGCCGACGATGCCTACCACTTGGCCTGCGGCGGTACGGCCCTGCTGTATCGCGGCGATTACCAGAACGCGCGTCAGTTGATGCAAGCCATGGCGCGCCGTGTCGACCGCCCGGCACATCGCCCACGCCGCAAGCCGTCTGCCAAGGACGCCGCACCCGTCGTTGCCAGCCCGGCCGACGCGTTCCACAAGCACCGCATGGCACAGGCTCAGCGCGCCCGCATTCTCGGCATGGTGCTGATTCCCCTCGACGCCGACTACGGCATTCCGTTGCGCCGCGCGCCCGATGTGCGCGAAGCGTGTGCCGAAGCCTGGGGCGCGCCCGACGAACAACCGTCCGTGGCGTCGCTGCGCGAGGTGCTCGGCCTGATCGGTGCCCATGAGTGGCGCAAGAAAGGCGTGGCCATCCCTGCGCTGGGCAACACGATTCACCCGTGGTACGGCGTGTTCTCGCCGGTGCGTGGTGAATACCTTCAGTTGATCGAACAGGCACCGCTGCCGAACACGACGCTCGCGTTCGACATCGGCACCGGTACCGGCGTGATCGCCGCGTTGCTGGCACGCCGTGGCGTGCAGCAAGTGATCGGCACCGATCGCGATCCGCGTGCACTGGGTTGCGCGCGCGAAAATATTGCGCGTCTGGGGGTGGAGCGTTCGGTGAAAATCGCCGACGTGGATCTGTTCCCGGAAGGCCGCGCGCCGTTGGTCGTCTGCAACCCGCCGTGGCTGCCCGCCAAGGCCAATGCACCGATCGAGCATGCGGTCTACGACCCGGACAGCCAGATGCTCAAGGGCTTCCTGAACGGGCTCGCCGCCCATCTGAGCCCCGGCGGTGAGGGCTGGCTGGTGTTGTCCGATCTGGCGGAACATCTGGGACTGCGCACCCGCGAGACCTTGCTGTCGTGGATTCACGGCGCCGGTCTGGTCGTGCTGGCCCGTCACGATATTCGCCCGAAGCACCCGAAGACGGCCGACGCCAACGATCCGCTGCACGCCGCGCGCCGCGTCGAAGTGACGTCACTGTGGCGTCTGGGCGTGCGTCCGGCCTGAGTGTGAGTGTGATGCTGCCCGCTCCTGCGAGATCGGGCATGCCATCAACGCGTGGGCGTGACGATCAGGGCGTTGGGGATGTCTTCAGCGACTTGGGAGACTTTAAATAGGCGGCAGCCCCGTCGCCCGCCACGCAGGCGCTGGCAAAGCAAGCCGTGAGGAGATAGCCCCCCGTGGGGGCTTCCCAGTCGAGCATTTCCCCCGCGCAGAACACCCCAGGTAACGCACGCACCATCAGGTGATCGTCCAGCCCTTCGAGGCGGACACCGCCTGCGCTGCTGATCACTTCCGCAATCGGCCGCGGGCGCAGCAGCGTCAGGGGTAATCGTTTGATACCGGCGGCGAGCGCCGCCGGATCGTTGAACGTCTCGCGCGGCAGGCACTCGCGCAACAATCCCGCTTTCACCCCCGCAATGCCCAGCCGGCTTTGCAGATGACTCGCCATCGAGCGCGAGCCGCGCGGGTGCGCCACTTCGTCGGCAACGCGTTGTGCCGTCCAGTCGGGCAGCAGGTCGAGAAAGACCTGCGTGCCATGCGTCCCGTCAGTGCCGTCGTTCGTGAGGATGGCATCGCGAATCGGAGCGGACAACGCGTAGACCAGACTGCCTTCCACGCCGTGTTCCGAGATCACAAACTCCCCTTGGCGAGTGGTGCCATCCGGCAGCGTCATCGTCACCGACTTGACCGGTTCCCCTGCGAATTTGCTGCGCATGTGCGGCGTCCAGTCCGCTTCGAAACCGGTATTGGCCGGCAGTAACGGGGCCACGTCGACGTGGCGATCGCGCAGCCACGGCACCCAAGCGGCATCGGAACCCAGTTGCGGCCAACTCGCCCCGCCGAGTGCCAGCACAACGGCGTTGGCGCTGACATGACGCTCGCCATCGGGCGTGGCGAAACGCAGATGTTGCAAGCCTGTCGCAGCAGCGTCGAGCGTGTTGTCGACTCCGTTGTCGGTCTGCCACCCCAGCCAGCGATGCCGTACGTGCAACCGCACGCCTGCGGCCCGCAACCGTGCCAGCCACGCGCGCAACAACGGCGCGGCCTTCATATCCACCGGAAACACGCGGCCAGACGTGCCGACAAACGTATCGATGCCCAAGCGGTGTGCCCACGTGCGCACATCGTCGGCGCCGAAGCGTCGCAACCAACTGCCGACCGCGTCGGCGCGAGCGCCATAACGAGCCACAAACGGCTCGGCGGGCTCGCCATGCGTGAGGTTCATGCCACCTTTGCCCGCCATCAGAAACTTGCGGCCTACCGAGGGCATGGCGTCATACACGTCGACGCGAAAGCCAGCCGCCGACAACACCTCCGCCGCCATCAGACCCGCCGGACCTGCGCCGATCACGGCAACGTCGACTGCGTCGGCAAGCTGCGCGCCGGAGGCAGGCAAAGCAGCGGGGAATGTCGTCGGGTCGGCAGGTACAGTCATGCGGAATCGGTCGGTTGGCGAAGGAAAGTGGAACGCGAAGTGCGGCGAAGGTCGGCATTGTCCCATATCGAACCACTGCGCTGAAGGCCGCCGGCGTGTGCTGCGAAGTCGATCAACCCGCGATCAACCCGTGATCAACCCGTGATCAGCCCGTGGGCGACCGGCTTCACCGGGCGACTCGCATCGCGTTACAATCGCTCCCCCGCCGTTGCTCCACCCCGCGCTACCGGTCGCTATCCGTCGTTACTCATCGATATCCGCCGTTATCAGCCTTTCCCAGCCCGCCGTTTACCGTTGCGGGATGTCATTGCAGTCATCGGAGCCCCCACATGTCGTCTGACGATCAAGCGTCCATGGGACGTACCTCCTACGCCAGCTTCGCCAAGCGTTACTCGGAAATTGCCGTCGCCAAGCCGCACAACGCCTTGTACGAGCGCCCTGCCACGCGCGCATTGCTCGGCCCCGTTACCGGTTTGCAGGTACTTGACGCGGGGTGTGGCCCCGGCATCAACAGTGCGTGGCTGGCCGAGCAAGGCGCGACCGTGCATGGTTTCGACGTCACGCCGGAAATGATCGAACTGGCGCGCGAGCGTTGTGCCGGGTTGCCAGCCACGTTCGAGGTGCAGGATCTGGGTACACCGTTCACCGGCATTGCCGATAGCCGTTTCGATGCCATTGTCAGCGCGCTGGCGCTGGATTATGTGGAAGATCTGGCGCCGACGTTCCATGAGTTTGCTCGGGTTGCCCGGCCGGGTGCAACGCTGGTCTGGTCGATGGGGCATCCCATGCGCGACTGGATCGACGAGCGGACGCGCCGCAACCGGCCGTACTTCGACATCACAAAGTTCGGCATGTACTGGAGTGGTTTTGGCGAGCCGAAGCCGTACGTCGAGTCATATCGCCGCCCGCTGGCGGGCATTCTCAATGCAGCCGCCGACGCGGGCTGGCGAATCGAGCGCATGGTTGAGCCGCTGCCGCAGCCGGAAATGGCGGCGGTCGATAAGCGATTGTTTGACGAACTGTCGGAATCGCCGGCGTTCATGTGCCTGCGGGCACGTCTGGGCGAATAACACGCTCGTGCCGCGTCCCGAGCGGGTGGCGGCTTCTCACCTTCAGGCTGTGATCGATCAGCGCGATATCAGCGCGATATCAGCGCGATTCAGGTTGTTCGTCGCGTGCGCCCCAAGGGATGAGCATGGTGGCCATCAGGGTCGCGCCGACGATGACCGAAGCAACGCCGTAGTGGGCGATGTTGGGGAGATCGAAGAGCAGACCGTGGATCGTAGCGAACATACCGCCAAGCATCACGAACGCTGAGATAGCGGCAATGACGACGCGGGTATCGGAGCACATACGTCACCTCACAGCGAGTCCACGCCCGTTGCGAAGCGAAGAGGATCCGGCGATCGTGCTGCCCCGGGGGCGATAAACCGTTTCCGAGGAGTGGGTAGCGTCGGAGGGCTTCGACGGCGTCCCTCGTTTCCAGTGTAGGACGCCGAACGCCAAATAGTTAACCGCCCTGAAAGGGACATCCAATGATTGGAATGTCAACTGCCGTTGGCGAAGCGCTAAGCGCTAGGACGGCAGTGCAGCCGCAGGAATCTGGGCTTGCACGGCAGTTGTCAGGGGGTGAGGAACCGAGCGCAGATCAGGCGCTATTGCCCTTGCTTCTCGCGTTCCTCGTCGCGCGGCCACGGCGTGAGCATGACGACGATGAAAAGGATACCGAACAGGACGGTCACAACGCCGCCGTGCATCACGTGCGAGCGGTCGTAGAGCAGACCGTGGATGGTGGCGAATGCGCCACCGAGCGTCATGAAGGCGGCGATAGAGGCAATAACGACGCGGAATTCGGAACCCATGGCGACTCCTTAGGGTGATCGGCGATGGCACCGCGGATGTAACGCTTTTAGCGGCAACACCAGTGTACGCCGAACCCGAAAGCAAGCCTATTGAGTCGTACGCCTATACAAATCCGAATTTGACCGGGATCAAGGTCACTGGCCGGCATTGCCGTGAGTGACCTTGCCGGGCGCGGCTGCCGAACCCGCCACCGGTGCGCCGAGGTGAGCGCGATGGCGTGGGCAGCCGTTCGCCCTAGCGGCGAGCCTCTTGCCGCTTGGCTTCCCTCACCCAGCGAAAGTGGCCGCTGCGCAGCAGCACCGGGCCGACGAGGCCCATCGAGAGATAGCGCCGGGCCAGCGCTTCGATATCCGTTCGCCCGTGTTCGAATGCATGCAACAGGTCGTCGGCCCGTGCCGAGTAGGCACCGAAGTGGTCTTCGAGGGCCTCAGCCGACACCGCGCAATCGATCTGTCGCCCGTTCACCCGTACGGCGAACTCGATCGTCAGATCTTCGTAATTGAACACGGGGCCGTATTCCGGAAAATTGATTGGCATGGCGGCACCCCTGGTTGGCGAAATGACGCGATTGACGTGTCGGCCGACACGTTGCATCCAGCATAGTGCATCGCTGGCCAATGCGCGAAACGTCTCGCTTATCGGTTCGTCACTTCCGATTTAGGAAGGTTCAGGCCCGTCTTCCCTTGAAGTAGTTACATTAAATCATCGACTTAATTCTCTGATTCAATGTAACTATCCGCCGCACCCCTCGTCCGCGTTATTTGCCGGACTTCACCCCATCCACGAAGGCGACGAAGCCCGCGAGGAAGTCACTCAACTGTTTGCGCACCGCGTCGTCCTGCAAATTGCCGTCGGCATCCACCACCTTGTTCGCGTGCGAGACCAGCAATCGCCCTTGCCACCATGGCGTGGTTTGCAGGGTGCGCAGTACCGGCAACCAGGCGTTCTGACTCAGGATCGTGCCAAAGCCGCCGGGGGACGCGCCCATCAGTGCCACCGGCTTGTTGCCGAACACCCGTGCACTATCGGCAGGTGGCCGCGATAGCCAGTCGATGCCATTCTTGAACACCCCGGGAATGCCGTTGTTGTACTCCGGCGTGACCAGCAGCAGACCATCGGCTTGCGCGATGGCGTCCTTGAGCGCGGTGACGGCCGCAGGAATGCCCTCGCTGGCTTCGACATCGCCGTCGTACAGCGGAATGCCGTGCAGTGTGTGGACGTCGAGCGTAACGCCGGCGGGCGCCACCGCTTTGGCGGCATGCAACAGCGCCGTGTTGTATGAGCCCTTGCGCAGGCTGCCGGACACTCCAACGATTTTGGTCATCAACGCGACTCCTTGGTCTGGGGGAGAAATGCGAAAAAATACGTCAAGCGTTCCGCTGGAACGCGTAGAGACTGCCAACGCCGAGCAGCGCGGTGAGTTCATCGAGCGCCGTACGGCATTCGTCAAGCAGCGCCGGGTCGGCGAGATCGCCCACAGCCAGCCGGTCACGGTAGTGGCGCTTGACCCACTCGGTCAGCACCGCGTAACGCGCGTCGTCGATCCAGAGTGTCGGATGCGTCGCCGCGCGCTCTGCCTCCGTCAGCACCACCCGCAGACGCAGACACGCCGGTCCGCCGCCGTTGCGCATGCTTTCGCGCAAATCGAACACATGCAACTCGCGAATCGGCCCGCCTCTCGCCACCAGCGATTCGAGATAGCGCCACACGGCCGGACGCTCCCGGCACTCTTGCGGCACGACCAGCCGCATGCCACCGCCCGCCTCCGGCGAACGCGCGAGCAATTGGCTGTTGAACAGGTAGCTGCCGACCGTGTCGTCCATCGACACGTCGCCGCTCGACACTTCCACGACGTGAAGCTCACTGCCCTGCGCGGCAAGCCGCGTGCGCAGCGTCGACAACACCGCCGCCTGATCGAGGAAGGCCCGTTCGTGACAGAACAGCACGTTGCCGTTACCCACGGCAATCACATCGTTATGGAAGACGCCCGCATCGATCGCGTCCGGGTGTTGCTGGGCGAACACCACCGCATCGTCAGCAAGCCCGTGCAAACGCGCAATGGCCTGACTCGCCTGCAACGTCTGCCGTGCCGGGAATCGCTGTGGTGTGGGGGCGCTGGCGAGATCGTCGCGACCGTAGACGAAGAACTCGACGCCACGCTCGCCGTAAGCCCCGCACAACCGCGTATGGTTGGCCGCCCCCTCGTCGCCCAGCGACGGCCAGCCCGGTAATGCGTCGTGATGCGCAAAGCGGCGCTCATCCGGAAACGCGGCACGCAGAATGCGCGAGGTGGTCTCGTGCTCGATCGCGCGATGCAATTTGCTGCACAGATTGGCCGCCGTGAAATGCACGCGCCCATCCGCCGTGTCGGCCGACGGGCTCACCGTGGCCGCGTTCGCCGTCCACATACTGGCCGCGGAACAGGCCGCCCCCAGCAACCCCGGCGCGGTCCTGGCCACTTCGTGAATCACCGAGTGGTCATCGCCGGAGAATCCCAACGTGCGCAGCAACGCCACCGACGGACGCTCCTGCGGCAGCAACACACCCTGTGCGTAGCCAAGATCGGCCAGCGCCTTCATCTTGGCCAGTCCCTGCAATGCGGCCTCACGCGGATTCGAGACCCGGTTGGCGTTGTTCGCCGACGCCACGTTACCGAACGACAATCCCGCGTAGTTATGGGTGGGGCCAACCAATCCGTCGAAGTTGGCTTCGATGGCAATGCGCGTCATGAGCAAGTCCTGAAGAGGCAAGAAGCGTGAAGAGAATTCGAATTTGCGAAGATTGTCGCCCAGCCAAAATCACGCGGCCGCAAAGTCCAGCCCGGGGCTCAACTGCGCGGGCAGGATCGCTTGGGTGGATTCCATCGACGCCATCGGATACGCGCAGTAGTCGGCGGCATACCACGCGCTCGGCCGATGATTGCCCGAGGCACCGATGCCACCGAACGGTGCGGCACCTGCTGCCCCCGTCGTCGGACGGTTCCAATTGACGATGCCCGCGCGAATCTCGGCAAGAAACTGGGCATAGCGTGCCGGATCGTCCGACACCAGCCCCGCGGCGAGCCCATATCGCGTGCGATTGGCCAGTGCGATGGCCTCGTCGAACGTGTCGTAACGCAGCACCTGCAACAGCGGACCGAAGTATTCCTCGTCCGGTAATGCGTCACGGGCCGCCAGCGCCGTTACATCGATGAGGCCGGGCGTGAGACGCGCGATACGACTGTCGGGCTGCGCCAGCGGCAAAATGGCCTTGGCCCCCAACGCCATCAGGTCGGCTTGCGCGGCCGTCATCTGCCGCGCGGCCGCTAACGACACGACAGCGCCCATGAACGGTTGTGGCTCGGCGTCATAACGTCCCACGCTGATGCGTCGCGTGACAAACGCCAGACGCTCGATGAGCGCGTCGCCAGCTGCCCCCTGTGGCACGAGCAAACGCCGCGCGCAGGTGCAACGCTGCCCGGCGGAGAGAAAGGCCGACTGGACGGTGATATGAACGGCAGCATCCTGCTGCTGTGCCTCAGCGGACACGTCGACGATCAGCGGATTATTGCCGCCCATCTCCAACGCCAGAATCTTGTCGGGTCGACCGGCGAATTGCCGATGCAGCGCGCGCCCGGTGGCCGAACTGCCCGTGAAGCAAACGCCATCGATGCCCTCATGCGCGGCGAGTGATATGCCCGTGTCACGACCGCCCTGCACCAGATTGAGAACGCCGGCCGGCAGCCCCGCGTCGATCCAGCAGCGCAGCGTGCGCTCGGCGACACCCGGGGCCAGTTCACTTGGTTTGAAGACGACCGTGTTGCCCGCCAGCAGCGCGGGCACGATATGGCCGTTGGGCAGATGGCCCGGGAAATTGTAGGGCCCGAAGACTGCCATCACGCCGTGCGCGCGATGACGCACCACGTTCTCGCCATCCGGCGCAGCACTGCGACGCTCGCCGGTACGCTCGAGATAGGCCTTCGCCGAGTGACCGACCTTCGCTGCCATGGTCGCTACTTCGGTGCGGGCCTCCCACAAGGGCTTGCCGGTCTCGCGGCCGATGGCGTCGGCCAAGGTTTCAGTCTGTGCGGTGACATTGGCGGCGAACCGCTGCAACACCGCCAGACGGTCATCGACACTGCGCCGCGACCAGTCGCGTTGCGCGCTTCGGGCGGCGTGTACGGCGGCGTCCACGTCAGCGGCGTCAGCAGCGTTGCCGCGCCAGACAACATCGCCCGACATCGGGTCCAGTGACCGGAATTCAGCGCCGTTGCCCGCACGCCAGACACCTTCGAGATACAGATCCGCCATGAGCGACATTCCTCGATGCGACGCCCGATCGTGCGGCGTGCGATGCGGATCATGATGACACGGATTCGTCTGCCGGAACACTGCGCACGGCGCGCAACATCGCGCAAAGCCGCGTCGCACGGGCCTGTACGATGTCACACTGCCGACACGGAATCGACACGCATAGAATACGAATCTGTTGAAAGCCGCCTGCGCTGCGTCTGCTCGTTTGCCCGTTTATTCGTTAACCCGGTGATGGCGACGTTTCGCCGCGAGTGGCTGTTATTCGTTGTTACCGAGGAGATTTTCCCTATGACCGACGCCAATCGCTCCGCCCTGCGCCATTGGCTCAGCGACATTCGCGACGACGCCCCCGCCGCGCGTGAATCTCGCGAGACACCGACCGAAGGGATCGATGCCAGCGGCGTGCGCTGGAAGCGGCACGCCGAAGGTGTGCTCGAACTCATCCCCGCCGACGCCCACGCTGCGGCAGCCGTGCGCTTCGACGCGGTGCTCTCGTGCGGAATTCACGGTGACGAGACGGCGCCGATCGAAATCGTCGACGGCATTCTGCGCGACATCGCCGATGGCCGGCTCGCGCTGCGCGAGCGCGTGCTCGTCATTCTCGGCAACCCCGACGCCGTGCGCGCCGGTAAGCGTTATCTCGAATACGATCTGAATCGCCTGTTCCAGGGCGCCCACGCCAAACGTGCCGAATCGCCCGTCGTGCAGCGAGCCCGCGAACTCGAAGTGATCGTCGCGCAATATTTCGCGGGGGATGACGAAGGCACCGCCACGCGTCGCCCGCGACGCCACGTGGATATGCACACGGCCATCCGTGCTTCGCTGTTCCCGCGCTTTGCCGTCGTACCAGGCACGGTTGACGTGCCGCATACCGACGCATGGATCGATACGCTTGCTGCGGCCGATATCGACGCGGTGATGCTGACCGATCAGCCGTCGGTCACGTTCTCGTACTTCACATGCGCAAGCTTCGGCGCTGAGAGTTGCACGTTGGAACTGGGCAAAGTCGAGCCTTTCGGACAGAACCGTCTAGCGGATTTCGCAGGCATCGATGCCGCGCTGAGACGCTGGCTTTCGGGGGGCGAGATGGACGCGCGCGACGACGGCGAAACCAAGCAGGCGCAGCGCTTTCGCGTGGCGGCGGAAATCGTGCGCCGGACCAATGCGTTCGTGCTCGACGTGCCCGCCGACACGCCCAACTTCACGCCCTATACGGCGGGGACTGTGCTGGCGCGCGACGGCGAAAACACCTACACGGTGTCACATCCTGTCGAGCGCATCGTCTTTCCCAACCCCAACGTCGCCAATGGGTTGCGCGCGGGGGTGATGGTGGTGCCTGCGTAAAACGATGGCGGCGTGATGCCTTGATAGCGTGATCACACGATCGCGCAGTGTCGTGACGGGTGACACGCGCCGCCTACGCAGACACGCGCATTAACGGTTTTAAACGCCTGTCCGGCTGTCGTCGCGAGGAGCGGTTCCGCGTAGCATCGCCCGCTTCTCGTCTTTTACAGGGCCTGACGGCCGGTGCGGCCCGGAGTGCCGGGCCGGTGACGTCGGCCGCCGACTTCATGCCCTACACAGCGCCGTTCCCCACACAACCCTACCGGTCGTCCGCCACGTCCCGCGCAGAGCTACGAATTGCGATGCCACCGGAAGGACACGCCGTGTCGCTTTTGGCCGAAGACTTGTGCGAAACGCTGAATGTCCCGTACCCCCGATACCACGCCGCGCAGAGCGACGCACGCTTTGTTCAACTCGACTTCGATGTGTGCGGAACGCTGAAACCGGTGCCCGGTAACGCTTTCTCCGCGCCCGGACAGGCAACCCTCAAAGAGG
Organism: Pandoraea sp. PE-S2R-1; assembly: GCF_002179865.1. Classification (NCBI taxonomy): domain Bacteria; kingdom Pseudomonadati; phylum Pseudomonadota; class Betaproteobacteria; order Burkholderiales; family Burkholderiaceae; genus Pandoraea; species Pandoraea sp. PE-S2R-1. The sequence continues at coordinate 573,426 of NZ_NGUR01000009.1, forward strand.
CCGATCGGATTTTCCAGTTTTTCTGGAAATACGTGGACGAAATGCTGAACGAGAGCACAGGCGAAGCCGCACCTTCGCGAACGCCGAAGCCTCCCTGGGAGAGTGCCAACCGTATTCATTTGCAGAACACCGCTCTGCTATTGGCGAAACGCGGCGTGCGTTGCGAGCAAGTGGCGCCCAAGTTTCTGGCACTTCTTAAGAACATCCGGTCCGACAGTTTGTGGCTGTGCCTGGCCCGGGGCATCGGTCGCGATGCCGCCCCCTTTGCCGTGGGGTCCGTGTTCGCCTCGATACTCGCGACGGCTATTGGCCCCTACGTGGGTTCCGTCCTCGCCGGAAGGCTGGCGATGCACGTTATCAGCGGTCTGGTCATCATGCTGACCAATACTGCCGGTGCGTCCCTGTTCGATACCGCCTGTCCATCGCTGCGGGAAAAGCTGGCGCGAACGACACCGGCCCCCGGACTGGAGCATCTGAATTCGTCCCTGCACGCCCCATTGCGGGAACTCATTGTGTCCTGCGCGTCGTACGCGGGCTGCTATGGCCTGATACGCAATCCGCTGCGGTTGCTTATCGAGAGTCAAATTCCGAGTGTCATGGCGGGACCATGGAAAGATATCGTTCACGCAACGATGGAACTCGCGCTCGCGATGGTAGGGGTGCCGCTGCGTGCAAGTCTCGATCACTTTCGGGTGTCGAAGAACGATGCTGCGATGGAGCTGCTGTTGCAGGCCGATCTCGCCGATTTGCTGATGGATCGGGCGGACGACACGCAAACCGCGTCGTTCTGCGCGGCACTCAGAGAGCGCTTCTCCAAAAGCTTCTGCTCAAGAACGACTGCGCTGCTCGGCGCGCTTCTCACCTTCGCGTTTGCCGGCATCGAATGGAGCGACGATGTGACGGCGCGTGCCAAGACTATCAACGGCGAGCGCACGCTGCTGAATCAGATGGACTTCGTCTACCTCTACGCTGCCATCGGCGGGCTGCTTCAGGTCGCGCTGGGCGAAGCGAGAAGCAACGACATCAAGACAGCCTACTTGCAGCGCGCGCCCGATCAGCGCAGCCAAGCGGCCGACGTCGAACACGGGCCCTCCCCTGCGGTGACCGGTTCACAGGAGCCGCCGCGAACCAGCACCGGATCGCACGACTCAGGCATTCAATGCTTCCAGTGCGAACTGCAAGCCGCGGCCCGGCGAGACGGCAACTGGCCGCCGCAAGGCAGTCGGCAGCGAAGCAGCCTGTCGTCCAATTCGGTGTTCGAATCGCCGTCGGCCACGCCACCGGACTCCCCCCACGATGTGCCCTGGCGCAGCGCTGCGCCGCTGCCATCACCGCACCCGAACCACCTGGCCCACGTACGACGCGCCAGCGTCATGACGGCCCCGCGCGTCCAACCCGTACGGGAAACCGTAATCTCCATTCCGGACAGCCTCGGTCACGACAACCGATCGCATTGCTGATGACACGGCAAGTGCGTTGCGCAACAGAAACTTCACGCGCCCTCGCCGCCCGAGGCGCGGTAGACTGGCGCCAAGTCACGCACGCGCAACGCACTTGCCGTACCTTTGCCCGCGTGGCATCTTGCTTCCAAGGCGTACAGTCTGCGTATGACATCAATGCCTGACGCGCCAGACGGCGCGGTTTCCCCCACCCCGGAGTGCTTATGCTATCCATGACGCCGAGCGAACTCGCCCGAAATCTGTTGATCATCCTGGTACTCAGCCTGCTGATGATCGGCACGTTGTGGGTACTGCTACCTTTCCTGCCCGCCTTCATCTGGGCCGTGACCATCGTTGCGTCGACATGGCCGATGCTGGTCGGCCTGCAACGCCGGCTCTGGGGACGTCGCTGGCTGGCGACCACGGTCATGATCTTCGGCATGTTGGTCATCGTCGTGGCGCCACTCACGGCCGCCGTCGGCACGCTCATCGGCCATGCGTCCGATATCAGCGAGCAGGTGCAATCCATCGGTGCGCGCGGGTTGCCGATGCCGCCGGACTGGCTGTCGCACATTCCCGTCATCGGGCAACGCGCCAGCGAAGAGTGGCAATCGCTGGCGGCCGCCGGTCCCGGCGGGTTAGTGGCAAAGGTGCAGCCCTATGCCGTCAAAGGGGCAACCTGGGCATTCTCGAAGCTCGGTTCGGTCGGCCTGCTGTTCGTCCACCTTGGCTTGACGCTCATCATCTCGGCCATCCTGTTCATGCAGGGTGAACGTGCCGCGCGGGCCTTGATCCGTATTGCCCGCCGGCTGGGTGGTGATCGCGGCGAAGAGGCCGTCAGGCTCGCCGGCATGTCGATTCGCGCGGTGGCGCTGGGTATCGTGGTCACGGCGGTGACGCAGTCATTGCTGGGAGGCCTCGGCCTGTGGGTGACCGGTGTGCCGTTGCCGGGCTTCCTGACCGCGCTGATGTTTGTCTTCTGTATCGCGCAAATCGGCCCGTTCCCGGTGCTGCTGTCGAGCGTGGCGTGGCTCTACTGGCAGGACAGCCCGACGCTCGCGACGCTGTTGCTCGTGCTGTCGGTCATCATCGGCATGCTGGACAACGTCATGCGCCCGATGCTCATCAAGCGAGGCGCCGATCTGCCGATGACGTTGATTCTTGCCGGGGTGCTGGGCGGCATGCTCAGCTTCGGTATCGTCGGGCTCTTTGTCGGCCCGGTGATCCTCGCCGTGACCTACACGCTGCTGATGGCGTGGATTAACGAAGGGCTGAATCGTCCGGCTACGGCCCCCAGCGGCGCACCGCTGAAATCGCCCGCTGCGGACGCCGACAAGCCCGCGTGAAGGCGTCGGAAGGTGCCCTCGACAGCCGTCGGGTGGCACCTTTGCGATGACACTTGAGTCACCGGTTTTTCGGACGGCTTAACCTGTCGCGACGCCCATGTTCATGGCTAAATGTCTCCCATGCACCTTCGTCGGGAGACACCAGATGGGCAACGCTTCGCCAACTACCCCAATCCCCAGCAACACAACCCGCACGCCCGCAAAACGATCGCTGCGCGTGCCACGGCGCGCGCGGCTGGGCGATATGCCGCTGCTGCGGCGCGTCGGCAACGAGCTGGCCTACACGCCGACGCGGTGCCGCATTCAGGCTAGCGGCATTCCGCTACGCCGCGACCCGTGGTGGGAGCGGTTGCCCTCGGCAGCCGCCCTCGCCGCTGCCGCGGAAGCTCAGCGGGCCTTTGCCGGCAAGATCTTGCCGGAGACTTCGCCGAAGCCGACGCGGTAGCCGTCGCCCTGACACCAACCCGCCATCACGACCGTATCGCCGTCTTCGATGAAGCTGCGCTTGGCACCGCCGGCCAGCGTGAGCGGGTTTTTGCCGTTCCACGTGAGCTCAAGCAAGCTGCCGAACGAATCGGGCGTGGGGCCGCTGATCGTGCCGGAGCCCATCATGTCACCCACGCGCACGTTGCAACCCGACACCGTGTGGTGTGCGAATTGTTGCGCCATGCTCCAGTACATGTAACGGAAGTTGGTACGGCAGATCGTCGTCGCCTGCGTGTCGGTCTCGGCTTGCAGCAGCACTTCGAGTTCGATGTCGAACGCATGCTTGCCTTGCTGTTGCAGATACGAGACCGGCTGCGGATCCTGCTCGGGGCCTGCGACGCGGAACGGCTCAAGCGCTTCCATCGTCACCACCCACGGCGAAATCGACGTGCCGAACGTCTTCGCGTTGAACGGGCCCAGCGGCACGTATTCCCACTGCTGGAGGTCACGCGCCGACCAGTCGTTGAGCAGCACCATGCCGAAGATGGCGGCTTCGGCGGCTTCCACGTCAAGCGTGTCGCCGAGTGCCGTCTCGCGACCGACGATGAAGCCGGTTTCGAGTTCGAAGTCGAGCTTGCGGCAGGCGTCGAAAATCGGACGCGGCTGGTCCGGCAGCTTGATCTGTCCGTTCGGGCGATGAATGTCCGTGCCACTGACCACGATCGAGCTGGCGCGGCCGTTGTAGCCGATCGGAATTTCGAGCCAGTTCGGCAGCAGCGCGTTCGCCGGGTCACGGAACATGCTCCCCACGTTGGTAGCGTGCTCTTTCGACGAGTAGAAGTCGGTGTAGCCCGGTACCTGCACGGGCAGATGGAGCGTGGCGTCAGCGAGCGGCACCAGTGCCTGTGCACGCAGGGCGGCGTTATCGCGCAACGCGGCATCGCCGTCGGCCGACAGCAGTGCGCTCAGGCGCGCACGCGTGGCTTGCCACGCCGGGCGGCCGAGGGCCACGAACGCGTTGATCGACGGCTGCGAGAACACCGGCGTGGTGTTGCCCGGCATCGCGGGCGTCAAGAGACCGGCGGCCTCGAGTGCGGCGAGATCGAGCACTTGATCGCCGATCGCGACGCCGACGCGCGGGGTGGGTTGCGCCTGCGTGCTGAACACGCCGTACGGCAGGTTTTGCAACGGGAAGTCCGTCGCGCCGGTGTTGGCGGACGCGACCCAGCTTTGCGGGAGATTCGACATGAGGCAATCCTTATTCGTGGTAATGCGCCGGCCCACAGCCGCGCAGTCGTGCGCGGCGTGGGCCGTCTTGGGGTTTGGCGAAGTCGCGACGCGGGTCCGCTTACTTCTGATTCGGGTTGAAGTGCTTCTTCAGACCTTGCCAGCAGGTGTAGTAGTTGTCCTGCAACTGCTTGGTCTCCAACGCAAAGCGCGTGGGGCGAATGACGGCAGGTGTCTCGAACATGAACGCCATCGTGGCATCGACCTTGTGCGGTTTGCTCGTGTCGGCGGCCGAGGCTTTCTCGAACGTATCGGCATCGGGGCCGTGGCCCGACATGCAGTTGTGCAGGCTCGCCCCGCCCGGCACGAAGCCTTCCGCCTTCGCGTCGTACACGCCATGGATCAGGCCCATGAACTCGCTCGCGATGTTGCGATGGAACCAAGGCGGACGGAACGAGTTTTCCATCGCCAGCCAGCGCGGCGGGAAGATCACGAAGTCGATGTCATCCACGCCCGGCGTGTTGCTCTGCGATTGCAGCACCAGGAAGATCGAGGGGTCCGGATGGTCGAAGCTGATCGAGCCGATCGTGTTGAAGTGACGCAGATCGTATTTGTACGGTGCGTAGTTACCGTGCCATGCCACGACGTCGAGCGGCGAGTGGCCGATATCGGCGCGCCAGAGTTCGCCGCCGAATTTGGCGACCAGTTCGAAGTCGCCTTCCACGTCTTCGTACGCCGCTACGGGCGTGAGGAAGTCGCGCGGATTGGCCAGACCGTTCGAACCAATCGGGCCCAGATCGGGCAGGCGCAGAAGTGCCCCATAGTTTTCGCAGACATAGCCGCGCGCAGTGCCGTCGAGCAGCGTCACGCGAAAACGCACGCCGCGCGGCACGACCGCGATTTCGTACGGCTCGACGTCCATCACACCGAATTCGGTCGCCAGACGCAGACGGCCTTCCTGCGGCACGATCAGCAACTCGCCATCGGCGTTATAGAAGAACCGGTCGTCCATCGACTTGTTGGCGGCATACAGATGGATGCCGCAGCCGCGTTGGGCGTCGGGGCTGCCGTTGCCGCCCATCGTGACCATACCGTCGACGAAGTCGGTCGGCGTAGCGGGCATCGGCAGCGGGTCCCAGCGCATCTGGTTGGGCGGTGCCGGCACGTCGTCGAACCGGCTCAGCCAGCGCGATTGCTCGATTTCCGTGAACGGCTTGTGCATCGCGGCCGGGCGAATGCGATAGACCCACGAGCGGCGATTGTGGCCGCGCGGCGCCGTAAATGCCGTGCCGGAGAGTTGCTCTGCGTAGAGCCCGTAGGGCGCGCGCTGCGGGGAGTTCTGCCCCACGGGGAGCGCGCCAGGCAGTGCCTCGGTCGCGAATTCGTTGAGAAAGCCGGACAGGTAACCCAACTCCCCCTGAATCTGGTCTGCCCGCTTAATGGAATGGATGGAATGCATGAAATGCCTCGTCTCCTGTTATCGAATGGGGCCATTTTCCGACATGCGTTCGTCTTTTGCGATATAAATAGGCGAATCCACTATATTCATAACGCGAATACTGTCATCTCATCATGATTTCTTTGCGCGACGTCGATCTGAACCTGCTTGTCGTCTTTCATGCCGTGCTCACGCATCGGAGCATTTCGCAGGCCGCCCGCGAACTCGGCCTGTCGCAGCCGGCTGTCAGCAACGGACTCGCCCGGCTGCGCCACACGTTCGACGACGAACTCTTCACCCGAACCGGCAACGGCATGCAGCCCACGCCGTTTGCGGAGGCGCTGGCCGAGCCGGTGTCGGCAGCGCTGGCCGGGATATCGCGCGCGATCAATCACCGAGAGGCCTTCGACCCCGCGACGAGCCAACGCGAATTCACGTTGGCAATGACCGACGTCGGCGAGGTGTACTTCATGCCTACGCTGATCGATCTGTGCACGCAGTTGGCGCCCGGGGTGCGGTTAAGCACCGTGCGTACGGCGCTGCCCGATCTGAAAGAAGCCATGGCGGCTGGACGGATTGATCTCGCGGTGGGGGCATTCGACGACCTGACCGGCCCGTTCTTCCAGCGGCGGCTGTTTCGCCAGCAGTACGTGAGCATGTTCCGAATCGGCCACGCGCTGGACCGCCCTGATGCCGGATTGGCAGAGTTTCAGGCCGCGCGCCATCTCTTCGTCACCACCGGCGACAACCCCTACGCGCGCGTCAACCAGTTATTGGCGCAAGCGGGCTTTGGCGCCGACGCCAACTTCTGGGTGCCCCACTTCATCGCCGTACCCTATGTCGTGAGCACCAACGATCTCGTCGTCACTGTGCCGCAGAAGTTCGCCGAGCGGGCCGCCGCGCCCTTCGGGCTGCACTTCGTCAAGCCGCCCGTGCGTCTGCCGGCGTTGCAGACCAATGTGTTCTGGCATCGCCGCTACCATCAGGACGTCGGCAATCAATGGCTTCGTCAGCTCATCTCGGAGCACTTCGTCGAGTAGAGAGAAGCGTGGGCTGACGAGCCGGCCATCAGGCGTCGTCGACAATCGCATGGCCTTGTGCGCGCAACCAGTCGTTCCACGCGGTTTCCAGCACTTCGAACGAAGCGCCGATCTGCCCGGCCGATGCTTGTGGCGCGAGGTGTTCGAGTTGCGCTGCGTGAGCTGCCAGCGAGGCCAGCCCGAAGGACATGAATCCGCCCCGGAGCCGGTGCGCAGAGTGGCGCAGTGCATCGCGCGACACATTGGCCAGCGCCTTACGGCAGTCCTCGATGTCCTGATCGCTGATGCGGACGAACGCATCGAGCATGTCCATCAACGGCACGCCCGTGTCCTTCGGAAACGTGGCGGGGACTACCTCAATGGGTGTTTGCGCGGTCGTCAGCACCGACGAATCGACAATCGCAGGCAGCGGTTCGATCTCGCCACGCAACGACGGGTAGCGGGCACGCACGAGATCGATCACACGCAGCAGCGAGCCCGAGTCGACCGGTTTGTAGACCACGGCATCGAACGGGGATTTCGGGTCGCGGTCGATGCGCAACGTCACGTCGGCCGTCGCGACAATGACCGGCACTTGCGGCGCGCGCGCCTTGATTTCCGTGGCCAGCGTCTGGCCGGAAATGTGCGGCATGTTGGCGTCGGTGATCACGAGCATGTGCGATTCGCTATCGAACGCATCGAGGGCTTCGCGCGGGTCGTTATAGCAATCAACCATCGCACCCAGCCCTTCCAGTTGCCGCGAGAGCAGCATGCCACTGATCGGATGATCGTCCGACACCAGCACATACCACCCCGCCAACGGACGCGCCCCCGGCTGTGCGCTGGTGCTGCGCGGCAGATCGGCCGACGCGGCAAGCCCGGGTTCCGGCGAGACGCCGAGGGCTTCCCACAGACCGGCCTGATGCAGCAACGCGACATCGCGCGGCCAGGCGCTTGCCTTGCTCGCCGGGCCCTCGTGCGGGGTCGGCCGCAGCAGATAGACTTCGGCGCCGGCCATGCCACGTACCGGCCATTCGTCGGCAAACATCAGCAAACCGGCATCGCGGGCGCGGCCATCGCCGGTCGACCACGCCACCGCGTCGTCGTAACGCACAGGCGTGTGGCCGGCAAAACGGATGAGCGCTTCGAGATACGCGTGCCGGCGCGCCAGCCCGCTCACGTAGGCAAACGTCTTGCCGGTTTCCGCCACGATCGGCGGCTCGGTGTTCGGTGCCCACGGCAGATGCAGCGTGAAGTGCATCGTGGTACCCCGTTCTTCCACGCTATCGACCTGCAAGGTGCCGCCGAGCATCGCGACGAACTGGTACGAAATCGCCAGCCCGAGCCCCGTACCGTGCTGCATGCCGGGTTCGTTCGTACTTTTGCCGAACGGGCGGAAGAGATCCGGCAGGTCGCCCGCAGCAATCCCCGCGCCGCTGTCACTGACCGAAAACGCCACATCACATCCCTGCGCATCGGCGCGTGTCATCTGTGCGCTGAACGCGACATGACCTTGCGTCGTGAACTTGATCGCGTTGCCGACGAGATTCGTGATGACTTGTCCGAGGCGGAGCGCATCGGTGTGCACGGCGCGCGCGAGTTGCGGATCGATCATCCAGTCGAGCGTCAGGCCCTGCAAACGTGCCCGGCCGGTGAACGACAGCCCGACCGCCTCAAGCTCCTTGAGCAGCGAGAAGTCGCGCGAATTCAGTTCGAAGCGCCCCACTTGCATGCGCGAATAGTCGAGCAGATCGTTGATCAGGTCGAGCAGATTGCGCGTCGAACTCTCCATCACGTCGACGTAATAGCGATGCTCGTCGCCAAGCTTCTGCGCACTGAGCAACTCCAGCGATGCAAGCGTGCCGTACAACGGCGTGCGCATCTCGTGACTGACCGTCGTCAGGAATACATCCTTCGCCTTGTTCGCGTTCTCCGCGGCCAACCGCGCTTTACGCTGTTCGAGTTCAAAACGGCGTTGCTCAGTCACATCGGAGAGTGTGCCGATCAGCACCGATTGTTCGCGAAACACGGTGTCGACAAAACTGACGGCGTAGTGGCGCTCCCCGGCATCGTCCGAGACACTCAACAAACGCCGCACCGGACGTGACACTACCCCACTGTGCAGTTGGCGGTACATCCGGGTGAGTTCGCCGTCGCCGAGCTGCCGCAGCAGATCGACCGTGCCGGCGTAGGCCGGATTGCTCATCACAACAGCCGGCTCGAACGGATCGATGATCGCCATGCCCACCGGCGCCGTCTCGATGAGCGTTTGCGTGAACGCATCGCGCTCCAGCAGCGCCGTGGTGCGCTTGCGTGCCGGCTCGATCACACGCTTGCGGATATAGCGCATGGCGGTGCAAACCCCTGCCGTGTACAACAGCAGCAGTAACGTTGCGACGATCAGCAGCGTGGCGTTCCCGAACAGCAACTCGGCGGGCGCCACGGCATAGCGCACAAACCACGGATTGAACGGGAGATGGCGTTCAAAAACGATGCGTTGCCCGTCGGTGCGAAGCGTCATCTGCGAGCCGCCGAACAGCGGCAGCGTCGCGAGCGTTCTCATATGACGAGGTGTGGGCAGCGGTGTGCCGGCACTGGCGACGATGATGCCTTCCACGGAGACGAGTTGAAGCGTTTCACGCGTCTGATCGAGATTGCGCATGCGCGGCGGAACAATCAGTTCCGGCGACATGCTGGTGCCCACGTAAAGCACCACGTGCCCTTCCAGATCGCGGATGGGCACGAAGCTCGACACCGTCTTCACGTGTGTCACCGGGTGTTCGTAGTTGTAGGTCCAGAACGGACCGTCCTCTTGCCCCAGGGCTCTCGCCTGATAGCGCTCGACCTTGTTCATCTCTGCGAGCATGATCTTCGTGTCGCGTTCCAGATCGGCAGCACCGAACGATTCACGGCCGAGCGAGGGACGATACGCGGCGAAAGCGCCATCGGGAGAGATCAGGAACGTCTCGTCCTGCGAGTCGAACGGACTCCAGAAATCGGCATCGAGCACCATCAGCCGTGCCGTCAACCGGGACAGCATCTGAGCGCGTTCCGGAGAAATCTCGGCCAGCTTGACGATTTCGAAATCGCCATCCCACGCCACCCCGCCGATGCGTGTCGCCGTGCCCGGCTTCAACCCGTTGAGCGGTTGCAGCACGCGATCCGCCAGCAGGCGTGTGGTGCCGCCGGCGGGTGCCGAACTGGCCTGTACCGTGCGCGACATCGAGCGCGCTTGTTCATTGAAGACTTCGAGATCGCGAATCTCACGCGAGACCGCCGCGAAGAACGACTCCGTCTTCTGGCCGCCCTGCCAGAGCGCACCAAAGACGGCGTAAGAGATCGCCGCCGCCCAGACGGACAACCCGAACAGCAATGCGAGCACGCCCCCAATACGCAGCAGGCGGCCCGCGACGGCAATATCACGCGTCATCGTCTGAATAGGCATGGTCGCGAATGCTCGACGTCGCACGGACTCAAGCGGCAGTGGGCGCGTCGACCTCGCCTTCACGCGTGAGTTGCAGCGGACTCGACGCGTGCAACTGGAACAGTTCCATGTCGTTGCGACAACCCAATTTGCACATTGCCATTCGCTTCTGGTTGTTGATCGTCTTGGCCGAGCGCTTGAGCGCTTCGGCAATTTCGGAGACGTTATTGCCGCTCAGGTACATACGCAGCACCTCCATTTCCTTCGGTGAGAGCGGACGGCGTGTGGTCGGTTTGCGGCGCGACTGCTCTTCCAGAATCTGCTCGGCACGCCCGCCGAGATAGCGCATGCCGCGACGGCAACGCTCCACGCACACCGTGATTTCGCGCAGATCGTCCGACTTCGTCATCACACCCAGCACACCGCAATCGTTCAGCGCGTGAATGATCGCCGGCTGCTCGATCGACGTGAACACGATGATCTTGATGTCCGGATATTTGCGGCGAACCCGCTTGATCATGCCCAGCCCATCACCAAACACACCCCCGGGCATGCAGTAGTCGGTGATCAGCACGTCGACGGAATTCGTCTCGAGCGCCTCGAACAACTGCGTTGAATTTGCGACCGGCGGCAACACGTGGAAACCGGGATCTGGTGCGAGCATCTCACGCAGCGTCGAGGAGACGATCGGGTGATCGTCGGCAATCAAAATTTTTACCATCATGTGCGGAATCCTTTTAAAAGAAGTCAGCCGTGGGCGCGCGCGATCGAGCGCCGCGTGTCTACGCGTCATGGCTTCCCAAAAGAGGAATGTGTGACGAAGCGGCACACAAAAAGATGACAGAAGCGTCACCGCAATGCAGTTGACGAAGGTCAGGTGCGGTGGCCGGTACCGGGGTGTGCGTCCGGCGATCCTTCGGCTCCCCCGCGATCCTGCTATCCCGCAGTTGCCGCCGCAGGGGCCGGTGTTACCGACGTGCCATCGACCGTCGTCCACGACGAGCACGTCTTGTATCCCGTAAGCCGCATTTCACCGCTGCCGATTACCGGCTTGATGCAGTACCGGATACGCACGCCACGCAGACCGGCGGAAGGCATCATGTCTCGCGCCCGGCCGACAACGCGAATACGTGTCGGTCCGGCCGCGGCTTCCCACAGATGCACACTGTCGGTCTCAGGCCAGTCCGCCATCCAGCGGTAGGTGCCGCTGACAACGCGCCCCACCTGCGGCGTGCCGGTCATGCCAACCGCTGCGGCAACGGGGCGCATGCGCGCCGTCACCTCACGCGGTGCCGTCTCGGCGCGCGACAGCGTCGCGCCTTCGAGCGTGTCATGGTCGGCATAAGCCTGACTGACACCTGGCGGTTGATGCTCGCTACACCCTGTCAGCAGCACAAACAACAACGTTCCGGCCAGCCCTGTCAGCGTGCGCCGAATCGGCACGTTGCATTCGCGGCGTTCCGGCGTGAGCGCAAAGCCAATCCGTTGCGTCGTTGTCATTAATTCAATCCCCCGTCGTGCCGTCGGCAAGTGGCTCACCTTTTGCCCCCGTCGACGACCGGGAGAAATATAGGATAAGTCCACAATGTTCGGACGTATTAGCATTAGTTATAGGAAACATCCCAAGGCCAAATAGGCGGACAACCCCGCGACGCCCAAATAAAGCCCGCACAGTGCGTCAGACCGTATGCGGCAATGACGCACCCCACGTAGCGCGAGTGCTTACCGGACGCTGTGATTGACAGGCGTGCGCCGTAAAGATTCACTCTGACGCACTACACGAGACAGGATCGCCATTCGCGTACGCCGATGAAGCGTCGCTTCCGGACAACGAAAATTCACTCGAAAAGCGTTGCGATTTTCGAGGGATCCATAAGCAACGATATCGCGGCACCCAGATGTGACGACTTGTGCCGATGAGGGGACTGTCGATGATGTTCGCGAGCGCACGCACGGCAGAGTGCGACCGCCCTCGCGAACCGGCCGCAAGAATCAGCCGCCGAATGCCTTGAAGAACATGCCGGCAGCGACGAGGGCCATCAGCACCGAGAAGAGTTGTTGCAGCCGGGCTGCGGCCAGACGGGGGGCGAGCATGCGGCCGATCACCATCCCGGCGACGGCACCTGCCACAAACAGCCAGCCTTGCGTGCCCGGGTGCATGCCATGCCACCACGCGTTCGCGACCGTTCCCGCAGAGATCAGTGCGATGACGAACAGCGACGTCGCGACGATGCCGTGCACCGTGATATCGGAAAAGCGGCGCAATGCCGGAACGATCACGAAGCCGCCGCCCACGCCGAGCAATCCGGACGCGAATCCCGAGACCGCCCCGATGGCGCCAAGCGTGCTGGCAACACGGCGAGTCCAGTGCAGTCGTCCCGTTGCCGGATCGAGCCGGCACGGTGGTGGCAACACCACGCTGCCCGCAACACCGCCTTTGCCTCGGGAGGCACGGTACATACGGGCGGCCACGATCAGCATGGCGAATGCAAAGAGACCGACAAGCCAGTGTTCGGGCAGCCGATGCGCGACCCAAGACCCCAGCGGGGCGACACAAACACCGATGCCGGCCATCAGCAGCGCGGCCCGATATCTCACAAGACCGGCGCGCAGCCCTTGAGCGCTGCCGACGGCTGCACTGGCACCGACCGCCAGCAACGCCACGGGGCCTGCCTGAGGCACCCCCCATCCGAGGCCGAACACTAGCGCAGGGACGGCAAAGATGCCGCCGCCTGCGCCGGTCAAACCGAGCACGAGCCCTACGGCGGCGCCAAGGATGGCGGCCGTTGGTGACGAACTCATTGAGGCGAGCAGCATGGGGTGGATTCCGGCGTCGGCGATCTGGATCGCATCCAAATCACTATTGGTCATATGCTTATGACCAATGATTATATAGAAGCCGCCGGGTAACGGAAAGTGCGGCGATGCGCAGTGAACCGCGAGGGAGAAGGCAAGCGGGTGCTGCGTGATCCGAGAGGTGTGGGGGGGATGGGGGGATGCGGGGGATATGGGGGTGGTGCGAGGGGTTAGGTGGGAAGTGCGAATGGCGGTGGTGGGGAGTGACCGGAGCCCCTCTCCGAGGCGAGTTGAACACTGTCTGAGCAGCGGAGAGGGGCTTCGGTCGGTCCTGGGGGGAGGTGTTGGGGTGTTGAAGGGGGAAGGAAATCAGGCGATGCGAAATACGGAAAGAAAATCAGGCGGCTGAAGCGCCCAGCGGTGCCGAAGCGGACGAACCGGAGGCCGAAGTCCATTGGGCGGCCAACACGCGAATACGAGAATCCGGGGCTTGGCTAAGGAATTCAGCGGCTTTGACGAGAAAAGCGGGTGTCGCCGTCTCCGGCACGTGGACAAGCCAAGCCAGTGCCTGATCGAAAGCGCCCTGCCCGATCAGTAGACGCGCGACGTTGAACTGTCCGCGAAAATCACCGCCTTCGGCGGCCTTCCGGTACCAATCGAACGCGCACGCGATATCGCGTGGCACTTCCCAACCGTCCTCGTGAAAACCACCTAAAAGATTCTGCGACTTGGCGTGCCCCATCGCGGCGGCCTTCTGAAGCCACTCAAGCGCAGCCCCGCGGTCTTGCGGACCGCCACGCCCGAGACTCAGCAGCGTCGCGAGGTTATACATGCCCCACGGCTCATCGCGGCGGGCCGACTGACGGTACCAATACAACGCCACCTCGTCGCTCGCCGGAACGCCCCAACCATTCTCGTAGCAGCGCCCGGCCATGTTCGCGGCCATGCCGTGCCCGGCGTGTGCCGCGCGCTTGAAGCCTTCGAGCGCGGCCGCCGCATCACGCGTCACGCCGCGCCCATCGAGCAGCCACTGTGCATAGACCACCTGCGCATCGACGTGCCCCGCCTGCGCGGCCGCGGCCAGCCAGGCGGCCGCCGTTTCTGGCGGCCCCGCGAGAATGTCGCGAACCTGCGCAGGCGTGAGCGACGCAATCTGCGCCGGTTCAATACGCATCATTAATAGCGTGCCGTGAGCGAGACAATCGCGCTGCGGCCCGGCGCCATCGACGCATAGTGCGCCGGATAGGCCTGATCGAAGTAACGGCGATTGAACAGGTTCTGCACGTTGAGCTGTGCCGACAGATGCTTGTTGACGCGCCACGACGCCATCGCGTCAAAACGCCAGTACGCCGGAATCTCGCGCAGGTTCGCCGGATCGCCAAACACGCTCGACGTGTAGAACGCGCCGCCACCCACCGTCACCGACGGAATGATGTCGTACGTCGTCCACAGGCTGAAGCTGTTGCGCGGCGTGTTCGGGAACTGGTTGCCGTTGTTCGAGATCGCCGTGCCCGTGCCGTTGTCCGTCAGCTCGCTCTTCATGTACGTGTAGCCGCCGAACACCTGCCACTTGTCCGTCAGCTTGCCCGCGAAGCCCAGCTCAAGGCCCTTCACGTTCTTGCCGCCCACCATGGCATACGTGTTGTCGGCCATCGTCACGCGCGCATTGCTCGTCTCGATGTAGAACAGTGCCGCCGTCAGCAGCAGACGCTCGTTCAGCACATTCCACTTCGTACCGATTTCATACGAACGGTTCTTCTCCGGGGCGAGATCCGCCGCGTTCGGGCCAACACCGCCACGGCCCGGCGTCAGACCTTGCGTCTCGCTGCCTTCGCCCAGCAACGCGCCGGCCGGCGTCGACGACGTCGCGTACGACGCATACACGCTTGCGTAAGGCAGCGGCTTGTACACCACACCGGCCTGCCAGTTGAACAGCGTGTCGTCACGCGACACCGACTTGCCGCCGTTGGCGCGCGTATCGGTGAAGTCCGTCGAATAGCGGTCCACGCGAGCGCCGAGGTTGATCTGCCATTCCTTCGACAGATCGATCGTGTCGAAACCGTAAATCGCCGCCGTCAACGTGCGCTGGAATGCCGGGTCGTCATTCAGACGAATGCTGCCGGTCCACGGATCGTACGGATTCGGGTTGTACAGACTCGTGCAGTTGTAGCCCGATGCTGCACCCACCCCGCGCAGGCACGAATTGCCCGTGCCCGAACCGCTCCCTGCGGCCACCGTATAGGCGTCCTTACGGCTCGATTCGCGCGAGAACTCGGCGCCCACGTTGAAGCTGTGCTTGAACTGCCCCGTATGGCCTTCGCCGAACAGTTCCGTCTGGTTCGCAATGCTCCACACGTTGCTGTCACGCGTGTTCGCGCGGCGCCAGACCTTGCCGTTGGCCACGTTGCCCTGGCTGTCGTCCGGCTGCGTCCAGATGTAACTTTGCGACGACTTCGTGTAGCGCGTCATGTTGCGCAGCGTAAGCGTCGGCGTGATGTCGTGCTCGATCTTGATCGTGCCGATGTCCGACGACGTCGTGCGGAAGTCGCGATTGTCCAGCCCGTAGAAATTGTTCGGATTGACCGAAGCCGGCCCCGTGCGGCGCCCCGGTGCGTAGTTGTACGGAATGCCCGAATCCGGCAGACCGTCCGATTGCATGTGGTAGTAACTCGCGACAATGCGTGTGGGCGTACCCAGTCCGAAGGCGACCGACGGTGCAATCCCCCAACGCGAGTCGTAAATCGCATCGCGGCCGGCCACACCGGCGTCGTGACCCATCAGGTTCATGCGGAATGCCGCGTGATCGCCGATCTGCCAGTTGCCGTCCGCCGTCATACGCTTGTACTTGGCGTTGCCCAGGCCCACCGTGCCTTCCGCAAAGTTGCCCAGCTTGGCTTCCTTGCTGACGATGTTCACGCTGCCGCCCGCACCGCCGCGACCGCCGTAGGCGCCGCTCGCGCCCTTCACGACTTCCACCGACTCGGTGTTGAACATTTCGTGCGTCGTGGCGCCCACGTCGCGCATGCCGTCGACGAACAGGCTGCCTTGCGTGTCGTAGCCGCGCAGGAACGGACGGTCGCCGAGCGGGTTACCGCCCTCGCCCGCGCCGAACGTGATGCCGGGCACCGTACGCAGGGCTTCCGTAAGCGTGCTCGACCCCGTGCTTTGCAGCAGAGTTTCCGGGATGACCGTGACCGAACGCGGCGTGTCGACAATCGGCGCCGTGAATTTCTGCGACGACGAGTAATCGACCTTGAAATTGTCGCGATTGCCTGTGACGTTGGCGCTCGGGAGTTGCACGTCAGTCGACGTGCTCTTGGCGTCGGCATCTGCGGCCATGGCGCCTTGCGCACTCAAAATTCCCACCAATGCTGCGCTC
Organism: Pandoraea sp. PE-S2R-1; assembly: GCF_002179865.1. Taxonomy (NCBI): domain Bacteria; kingdom Pseudomonadati; phylum Pseudomonadota; class Betaproteobacteria; order Burkholderiales; family Burkholderiaceae; genus Pandoraea; species Pandoraea sp. PE-S2R-1. Next base: position 589,920 of record NZ_NGUR01000009.1, read on the forward strand.
AACTGCGAGCGACGCAGCGTCATCGGTCCCACTTGCATCTTGGATTCCCCCCTGGAGATCGCTGGTTGTCCGCGATCCGTCTCCCAGTCTTGCTTTGTCGTTGTTCTGTACTTGCCAGGTGCCTGAAAACGCGGACGACGTTGCGTCACCCCCGCCTGATCCACTGCCCACTACCAATTACAGCCATCGAATCAATGCAATACCGACCACGAATCGCATTTCGTAAATACGAATTATTCCTATTTTTAACACCAGTTGCAAATGATTTGTAATATTTCCTGTAATACGCGTTACAACTGTTGCATCAGGAACAAATGAGCGCAGAAGGCGTGGACACGCCGGCGATCAGGCGATATGGGCCCGCAAGGGGCCGGAGGAAGGTCTGCGGAGGAAGAACGCGCAAAGCGATGGACGGCAAGCGAAGCGGGCCGCTGGAACCTCAGCGGCCCGGGGTGAGCCGGGTCAGTCGAGTCAGTCGAGTCAGTCTTTCGGCAGCGGCTCGGTGAGCAATGTGCCGGCCGGCGGGACAGTGGCGCCCTCGCCGGTTACGGTGGCCGCCGCCGACTCTGCGTCGAGTTCGGCCAGAATGTCACCGGTGTGCTCCCCCGGTGCGGGCGGCTCACGATGCGTCACCGGCCCATGGCCATTCATGCGGACCGGCGAAACGATCGTATGGGTGGTCTCGCCGCTGGGCAGCACCATCGGCCGAACCCAGCCCATATGCGCAACTTGCGGATCGGCGAGCACGCGCGAATACGTGCTGATGGGGGTGCACGGCACGCCGACAGCGCTCAGACGGGCAAGCCAGACCGCACGATCGTCGTGCATGAAGACAGGTTCCAGCACATCGCGCAGCACGGCCTGATGACGGGCGCGCTCCCGTGCGTTGGCAAAGCGCGAGTCGTCGAGCAGGTCCACGCGATGCACCAGCGCACAAATGGCCCGCCAATGTGCCTGACCGTCGAGATCCATGCCGAAATACCCGTCTTTCGCACGGAACGTCGGCCAAGGTGCCGCCGGGCCGCCAAAACGGGCATCGTCGGCCGTTCGCGGAATACCGCCAACGGCTTCCGGTTCACTCGCGGCGTTCGCTGCTTCTTCACCCGCCCGCAAGGCAGCGATCGCGAGCGTGGCACCCAGCATCGGCACGTCGATATGCACGCCGCGCCCATGCTGTTGTGCGGCCACCAGCGCCGCCGAAACAGAAAACGCGGCATACAGCCCCGCCGCCAAGTCCGCGACAGGCAAATCGCGCGGCGCCTGACGCCCGGGTGTGGCACCCAACATGCCGCGCAAGGCGTCAATGGCAGGCACGCCGGGATGACCGGCCGAGCGCGGGCCATCTTGCCCGAATGCGGAAATGGAAACGTAGACCAGATGCGGCTGCACGACCGACAGCGCTTCATAGCCGAGCCCGGCACGCACGAGCGTGCCTGCGGGCAGGCATTCGATGACCACCTGCGCCCCACGCACCAGCGTATGAGCGAGGCTGCGGCCTTCCAATGTGCCGAGGTCGAGCGCTACAGAACGTTTGTTGCGGCGTAACCCCGTCTGCGCGGTCGCACCGAGCGGACCGTGCTGGCCTTGGCTTTCGTTGGAAATGTCGTCGACCGGATCGTCGACCATGATGACGTCCGCGCCCATGTCGGCCAGCAGCATGCCGCAATAAGCGCCCGCCGCGCCCCGACAGAACTCAATGACGCGGATCCCCGTGAGTGGTGCGTTCAATGTCTGACCCCTATTTGCCTGGTGTTTGTTGTAGTTCTCAACCTTGGCAACCGTCTGACGCGGTGTTGACGCATTCTAGTGCAATTACTCGACGCCGGTCACTGCGGAAAAAAGGGGGTGCTACCGCCCCGTTGCCACCGGGCAACAGGGCAAGGCGCGCCGGGTCGTAACGACATCCGCATGACACGGAAGACTGCCCCGCCGCGCACGTTACAACCAGCCCGCCTTCCGGAATTTCAGGAACAGCAGCAGATCGATGATGATCATCACGCCGACGCAGACCGGATAGCCGTACTGAAACTTCAACTCGGGGATATCGGCGAAGTTCATGCCGTAGATGCCCGCAATCATCGTCGGCACCGCGAACAGTGCGGCGAACGAGCCGAGCCGCTTGGTCGTCTCGTTCTCGGTGAGCGAGATCATGCCCAGATTGACCGAGAGCGCGGTGGTCACCATTTCACGCAGCATGTCGATGTTCTTCGTGATGCGCTGCAAATGGTCGTACACGTCGCGGAAGTATTCCTGCATGCCGCCGCAGAGCTTCGGGGCCATTGCGCCGAACAGCTTGCTGACCGCTTCCATGAGCGGCACGCACGCGTGTTGCAACGTGATGAGCCGCCGCTTGAGCTGATACAGATCCTCGATGATCTCGCGCCCCTTGGCCGGCTCGTTGCGCGCGAAAATCTGCTCCTCGATGGCTTCGAGTTGCGCTTCGAGATCGTCGAACACCGGAAAGTAGCTGTCGACAATGGCATCCATGAGCGCGTAGAGCACGAAGATCGCGCCTTGCTTGAGCAAGTGCGGCTCTTTCTCCGCACGCGCTCGCACGGCCCCTAACCCCTGCGTCGCGTTCGAGCGCACCGAGAGCACGTAGTTGTGCCCCGCGAAGATGGCGACCTCGCCGATGGAGAAGTCACCGTCGGCGTCCTTGTTGAGCACGTGAAGCACGGCAAAGAGCGAGTCGCCGTACTGTTCGATCTTCGGGCGCTGATGACCATGCTGCGCGTCTTCGACCGCGAGATCGTGCAGGCCGAACTCGTGCTGCATCTGCGCGAGTTCTCCGGGCCCGGGGTCTTTGAGCGCGACCCAGACGAAGCAATGCGGACGTTCGAGATAGTCCGAGATTTCATCGGGGTGCAGGTCGGCGATCTTGCGGCCATCCTCATAGGCCACGCAGTTCACTAGCATTCGAATCCTTGGTCGAGGCGGCTACCCTGCCTCGCGGGCAAGCGACAAGCACAGCGTTCGCGCCACCCTCGACTGACGACGCGAACCGTGTCTCCTGGAGCCCTGACAGGCCCTACGCCTGCGCCGTCTGTTGCAGCGGCAGCCGGATATGAACAATGCCCGCTTCCATCTCCTTGTCTTCGACAAAGCCGAGATGCCGGGCGAGTGTCAGCATACGCGTATTTGCCGTGAGTACATAGCCGATGAGTTCCCCCGTACCGCGCTTGCGGCTGTAGTCGACGATGTGCTCCATCAGCGCCCTTCCCAGCCCCCTGCCCTGTGCGGCAGGACTGACCGTCACGGCAAACTCGGCCACAGTGTTGTCGGGGTCGGCCAACGCCTGCACCACGCCCAGCAGCCGCGTGTTCCCCTCGTCATCCTTTTCCGTCGCGACAAACGTCATCGAGCGGTCGTAGTCGATCTGCGTCACGCGCGCCATCTGCGAGTGCGACAGCTCCTTGATCAGTCCGAAGTAGCGGAACTGCACATCCTGCGGCGTGAGCGTGTGGAAGAACTGGTTGTAAGCAGGTTCGTCTTCCGGGCGGATCGGACGCACGCGCACCGGCTTGCCGCCGGCATCGACCGTGCTTTCGAGCTCTTGCGGATACGGCCGAATGGCCAGACGGGCATGGCCCGGCGCCACCGGTTTGCGCGCCACGATGCGCGCGTCGAGCGCCAGCACGCCGTGCGAATCGGCGAACAGCGGATTGATGTCGAGCTCGGCGATCTCGGGTACATCGCACACCAGTTGCGAGAGCTTCACGAGCGTGAGATAGATCGCCTCATGATCGGCGGCGGGTCGATTGCGATAGCCCGCAATCAGTTTTGACACACGGGCACGCGCCACCATATCGCGCGCCAGATTCAGGTTCAGCGGCGGCAGCCCGATCGTGCGATCGGCGATGACTTCCACCGCCGTGCCGCCCTGCCCGAACAGCAGCACCGGACCGAACACGCTATCGGTGGCCACGCCGACGATCAGCTCGAAGGCTTCGGCTCCATTCGCCATGCGCTGCACCGAGTAGCCGGTCACACGCGCATCGGGCTTGGCGGCCAGTGCCCGTTTGCGAATCTGGCGAGCGGCGTCCAGCGCCTGCTCTGCCGTTTCGATATTGAGCACCACGCCGCCGACGTCCGACTTGTGCGTGATGTCCGGTGAAATCAATTTGACGGCCACGGGGAAGCCGAGGCCCTGCGCCAATTCGGCGGCGTGCTCGGGGGTGTCGGCCACCACGGTCTCGACGACGGGAATGCCATACGCGGCAAGCACTCCCTTCGCCTCCGGCTCGGTGAGTAATTCGCGCCCCTCGCGCATCGCGTCGCCGAGGATGGCACGCACCCGCGCCACATCCGGTGAGAAACCGGGCGGAATCGACGGCGGTGTTTCCATCAGCAACGACTGATTGCGGCGATAGTTCACCGCTTCGAGGAACGCGCGCGCCGCATTCTCGGGTGTGTCGTAGGTCGGCAACCCGGCCTCGCGGCAAATCCGTCGTGCACGCTCGGCGGTCTCGCCGCCCAGCCAGCACGTGAACACGTTCTTCGATGGCCGGGGCAACGCCGCCAGCGCGTTCGCCACGTCCACACTTGGCATGACGGCCGTGGGGGCCTGAATGAACAGCACCGCCGCCGTCTCCGGGTCTTCGCACAACGCGGCGAGCGTCGCCGTATAGCGCGCGAGATCCGCGTCGCCACCGATGTCCACCGGATTCACGCGGCCCACGGTTTTCGGCAGCGCCGCGTCGAGCGCGTCGCGGGTCTTGTCCGACAGGTGGGCGAGCTTGCCGCCGTCGAGCACAAGGGCGTCGGTGGCCATCACCCCGGCGCCGCCGCCGTTGGTCATGATCGACAACTTGTCGCCGTAGAACGGTCGCAAACGCGCCAGCGTCTCTACGGCGGCAAACAGTTCGTCGGTGGTATTCACGCGCAACATGCCCGCGCGGCGAATGGCGGCGTCATAGACGTCATCGGCCCCGGCCAGCGCTCCCGTGTGCGACGCGGCGGCCTGCGCCCCTTCCGGCACCCGGCCCGACTTGATGACGACCACCGGTTTGTTGCGCGAGGCGGCGCGCGCGGCGGACATGAATTTGCGCGCATCGCGAATCGATTCCATGTACATCAGGATGGCGTCGGTGCGCGGATCGCTCGCGAGGTAGTCAAGCATGTCGCCAAAGTCCACGTCGGCGCTGTCGCCCATCGAGACGAAATGCGAGAAGCCGATTTCGCGCGCGTCGGCCCAGTCGAGCACGGCGGTGGTCAGCGCGCCCGATTGCGACACGAAGGCGAGGTTGCCCGCCCGCGCGCCCATGTGGGCAAAGCTGGCATTGAGCCCGATGCCGGGGCTCAGCATCCCGATGCAATTCGGCCCGAGAATACGCAGCACGTGCGGTTTGGCGTTCCTGAGCATGCGATCTTGCAGCGTCACGCCATCGCGATCGCGCTCCCGCGCAAGCCCCGAGGTGAGCACCACCACGGCACGCGTGCCGCGCTCGCCGAGGTCGCGAATCAGGTCGGGCACCGTCGCGGGCGGCGTGCAGATCACCGCAAGATCAGGGGCCTGCGGCAGGTCGGCCACGTCGCGATAGCACTTGCGTCCCGCGAGCGTCGAGTACTTCGGATTGACCGGGTAGATCGCGCCCTCGAAGCCACCGTCGATCACGTTTTGCAGCACGGTCGTGCCCACACGACGCTCACGGTTGGACGCCCCGATGACGGCGACCGACTTCGGCTGGAACATTTGGCTCAGATTGCGGGTGGTCATAACGGCTCCGAGGGGAGTAGCAGAGAGAGAATCGGGCGGGAGAAGTCAGGCAAAGATGACAAATGCGCGCCCCGGACCAACGCCGGTGCGCGCATTCACGATGGATCGGCCGCCAGCGGGGGCCGGCGGCCGGATGGCGCTTACTCGCCGCGAAGGTGAGCCTCGACCTTCCAGAGGTGATCGTCGACGCCGCGCGAGATTTCAGTAAAAACGTCTGACGTGGTGGCATCGCCGATCTCGGCCGATGCGTCGATCAGACCGCGAATGATTTCGCCATAGCCGGCCAGCGCCTCGGCCAGCGCGGCAGCGTGATCGAGCCCGCGCTTGAACTCGTTCTTGTACTTCGGCAGTTCGGTCTTTTCAGCCACCGTCTGCACGCGGCCGTCGGCCACGCCACCGAGCGCCACGAGACGCTCGGCGCACAGGTCGGCCCATTCGATCGCGGCGTTGTACACGTCGTCAAACAACAGATGCAGCTCGATGAAGCCCGGGCCGTGCACGTTCCAATGCGCCTGCTTGGCCTGACGCTGGACGTCGATGCCGTTGATCAACCCGCGATTAAGCAGATTGACCGACTCGATCCGGATCTTTTCACCGAGGGTGTTACGCGTATGGTTCAGAGCCATTTCACACTCCTGCTGACGTCTGGCAGCACAGCGGCTGCCGGGGGGAGGAATCCGCCGGCATCAGGCAGCCGGGGCCACCTGGGCGGACGAACGGAAACGCTGATCGGGGCATCGTATCGCGCAATGCAACGGCATCAAAGCCGCGCATGCCCCGAATTCGAAGACTATGTCGCGGCGGAAGTGGACGACGCGCCGTGCGCCACGCCACGCAATTTGAAGCCGGCCAACACGAGCAGTACGCCCCACACGATGGCCCATGCACCGATGGCCCAAATGAGCGCCAACGCGCCGGCACCCGGCTGCCACATGATGAACGCGGCAAACAGAATGCTGAACACGCCGGAAAGAATGATCCACAGCTCGCCCTGGATCTCGCGCCGCAACGCGATACCGGCCGCAATTTGCAGCACGCCGGTGACGAAACTCCAGGCAACGATATAGATGAGCAACGCAACGGCGGTCAACGCCGGGTTGAGATAAGTCAGGACACCGATGATGATGCCGACGACGCCTTGCAACAGTGGCAGCCACCATTCGGCGTGCTCCTTGCGGGCGCTCCAGGCACCGGAAAGAGAAAAGACCCCGTCGACAAACGAAAACGCGCCGAAGCACAGCACTAGCACGGCAAGGGTCACACCGGGCAGCGCAAACGCCGCGATCCCGAAGACAACGGCGAGTACGCCGCGCAAAACAAGCAACCACCAGTATTTCGACAGAAGTCTGAGCATGGCATCCCTCTCGTGAAATATCCGCAGGCAGCGAACACAGGCGGCGGGCGGCGTACAGCGCGGGTAGCGCAGACGACGCCCGATACGCGTCAAGAAGTCATTCTAGAGACGGCGACGTAACGAGAGCAAGTGAAATATGCGCGAATGCTTGTGCCGCGTGCGCAGGCTTTGATCGCCGTCATATCGCCCTGCGACACGGTGTCGCAAAGCGTACGCGCCGGTCGGCACGCCTGTTGCGCCACATCCACGCGTGCGCACTGCGTCTCGCCAAAACATGCGCGTTGCGCGTATGCCAGTGACACGGGAAGCGCGGCCTCTCGTCCCATTGTTGGGAACATTCCGAAAGCCTTGAAAGCGCGCCCATTCCGCGCAAATGCCTTAATAAACTACGTAGACAGCGTCGGTAAAACAGGTGTCACGAACGCTGTCCGCGTAGTGCCCTGCCGCGCCTCCTAGTGCCTGAATGCGCTTCGAATGGCCTCACTTTCAAATAGGACTCCGAAGGAGAACGACGATGAAAAAATCGCTGCTGTGCCTGACCCTGTCCGGGGCTGCCGGATTGCTCGCACTGAATGGCCCAGTACAAGGCGCCACTTACTCCAACGGCTCGGCGACGGCAACGATGCTGGTGTCGCTGACCATTTTGCCGGGGTGCACGATTGCGGCAACGCCGATGACGTTCACGCCCGTGCAAGGGTCGGCCACCGGGCCGGTGTCAAGCACCTCGACGCTGACCGTCATCTGCACCTCGTCCACCGGCTACAACATTGGCCTGAACGCCGGCACGACGGCCAGTTCCACCGAGACCAGCCGTCTGCTCGCGGGCACGCTCACTGGCAACACCACGACCATCCCGTTCGGGCTCTATCAAGACTCGGGTCACGCCACACCGTGGGGCAACACCCAAGGCACCAATACGTTGGGCGACTCGGGGAGCGGCGTGCTGAAAACGTACACCGTCTACGGGCAGGCAACGCTCTCGGCCACCATGCCGACACCGGACGTCTACACCTCGACGGTGACGGCGACGGTGTATTTCTGAGGCCATCGCGATGACGACTCCATCGAGACCCGACGCCCGCCGTCATGCCGCCCGCGCGGCCAGCGGTGCCTTTGTCGCCCTGTTGACGCTGGGCGTCACCGACGGCCATGGCGCGAGCCTTCAGGTCTCGCCCGTGATCGTCAGTCTTGCGCCGACGCAGCCCGCGACCACGCTCACACTGGGCAACACCGGCGATTTGCCGATTCACGGGCAACTGCGCCTGTATGCCTGGACGCAGCGAGACGGCGAGAACGTGCTCACGCCGACCGATGCACTGATCGCCAGCCCGCCGATCTTGCGCATCGAACCGGGTGAGCAGCAGATCGTACGGCTCGTGCGACTGACCGCCGAGCCCACGCAGGGTGAGCAAAGTTATCGGCTGCTGGTCGACGAACTGCCGGCTGTCGCGGAGGCACCGGCGGAAGGCGTCACCATCCGGCTGCGCTATTCGTTGCCGGTCTTCGTGCAGGCAAATGACTTGCAGGCACCCTCGCTGCGCTTCGACGTGCACTGGCTGCGGGGCGAGCTGGAAGTGCACAACGACGGGGAGCAGCACGCTCAACTGGGCGCCACGCGGGTGCTCGACGCCACGGGCCGAAGTGTCGAGCTCACCCACGGGTTGCTGGGCTACGTACTGGCCGGCCAGACGCGGCGCTTTGCCGCGCGGTGGCCGTCAGGCGCGCCGCCGATCCCCCCGTTCACCGTGGAGTCGCGCATCGATACGGTGCCGATGCGGTTTGCTGCCAGCCCGGCAACGGACGGTGCCCGGTAACCGTCGCCATGCGCCCCTCGCGCCCGCTCCCCCCCACTGCCGCGCCCTCGGCCGCCCCGAGCGGCGCGGTGTGGTGCGCGTGGTGCGCGTGGTGCATCTGGCATCGGGTGCCATGGCCAGCGTCATGGTGTCGACGATGGCCCTGAGCGGTCCGGCGTCGAGCGCGACGGCATCGGCCACCCCGCCCGCAGCGGTGTCGTCCCCATCGTCCCCATCGTCCAAGTTGTCCATGTCATCGGCTTCCGAAGACGGCGCCGATGTGCCCGCACCGATGGCACTGCCGACCCGATCGCCCCCGGATCTCCCCGACGGGCGCTACGTTCTCGACGTGCTAATCAACGGCCAAGCGACCGGGTTGCTGGCCCCGTTCACACAGCGCAACGGCCACTGGCTCGTCAACGCCGGCGACTTGCGCAGACTCGGCCTCTCTGCCAACGCGCTGCCACGCGACGACGCGCGGGAGGTCGCGCTCGATAAGCTCGACGGCGTGCAGGTCAACTACGATGCCACGCACCAGCGCATCGATCTGCTTCTGGGCGACGCCTGGCTCACGCCCTATCGCGTCGGGGGCATGCTCGCCGAGGCCGTCACCGCCACCGCAGACCCCGGCCTGATCGTGAACTACGACGGCTACGTGCAACGCGACAGTCAAACACAGGCATCGGTGTGGAGCGAAGTCCGGGGCTTCTGGTCCGGCGCCACCCTGTCGCAAACCGGTCTGGTCGAACACTCGCCATGGCGGCGCGGTTACTTGCGCTATGACACCGCGTGGCAGCACAACAATCCGGCCACGCTGACCAGTTGGACAGCGGGCGATCTCATCACGGGCTCGCTGTCCTGGAGCCGCTCCGTGCGGATTGCCGGGCTGCAATGGCGGCGCAACTTCAGCTTGCGCCCCGATCTCGTCACGTTCCCCGTGCCCGCGTTGCGCGGCAGTGCCGTCGTGCCGTCATCCGTCGATCTGTATCTCGATGGCGTGCGGCGCTTCGGCAGTCGCGTACCGCCGGGCCCGTTCGTGATTCAGGAAGCGCCGGGGCTGACGGGCGATTTGCAAGCGAGCGTCGTCACACGCGACGCACTCGGGCGCGAGCAGATCACGAACGTGCCGCTCTACATCGATCCGCGTCTGCTGGCCAAGGGACTGTCGAGCTTTTCGCTCGAAGCCGGTTTGCCGCGCGACGACTACGGCGTGCGGTCGTTCTCGTATCGGCATCATCCCGTCGCCTCGGTGGCGGCGCGTTACGGGGTCACTGACACGCTGACGCTGGAAGCGCAGGTACAAGCGGGGCGACGTCTGGCCATGGGGGGCGTCGGCGCGCTAATGGCGCTGCGCAGGGCCGGGGTGGTCAGTGCCGCCATGGCGGCGTCCGGCGGACGTCGCACCGGTGCGCAATGGAGCGCGGGCTATCAGTACATTTCGCGGCATGTGAGCGTCGATGCGCAGATCATCCGCACGGCGGGCCGATATCGCGACCTCGCGTCGCTCGACGGGTCGCCCGCCGCCAGCGCCAGCGAGCGTGTCAGCGTCTCGGTGCCGTGGGGACGCGGCGGCACGGCGTCGCTCGCCTACTTCGGGCAGCGTGCGCCGCGCCAGCCTGCCACACGCGTGCTGTCGGCCAGCCTCAACGTGCCCGCCAGCTCACGCGGCATGCTCTCGATCGGCGGCTTTCGCGACCTCGCCCGACGCCGCTCGCACGGCGTGTTTGCCATGTTGAGCCTGCTGCTGGGGAACGGCGTGCTGGGCAGCGCCTCCGTCACACAACAGGACGGTCAGACACAAGCGTGGGCCTCAGCGGGCCGCACACCGGACTATGGCGGCGGCTGGGGTTGGCAGGTCCTCGGGGGGCGGGCCTTCTCGCAGCGCACGGCGCAAGGTGAGCTGCGTTATCTCGGACGTCATGGTGAAGTCTCGGCACTCGCGCAGCAAGTGGGCCATCAGCGCGGCGCGGCCCTCGGCATGACCGGTGCACTTGTCGCCATGGATCGCAGCCTGCACGCCACGCGGCGCACTTACGACGCCTTCGCCCTCGTCAGCACCGACGGCCACGCCGACGTGCCCGTGCTGCGCGAATCGGTGCCGATCGGACGGACCGATGCGCGCGGCTACTTCCTCGTGCCGGATCTCAACGGGTTCGAGCCAGCGCGTATCGGCATCGATCCCGTGCACCTGCCCGCCGATCTGGAAGTCGTCGCGACCGAGCGGCGCATTGCGCCGCAAACCGGTGCCGGCGTGCTCGTACGATTTCCCGTGCGGCGATATCAAGCGGCGCTGATCACGCTCGTGAGCGCCGCCGGTGTGCCGCTCAAGCCCGGCGTGTCGGTGCGTCATGTGCAAAGCGGCTTCGTCACCGTGGTGGGCTACGACGGCGAGGCATTCATCGACACGCTCGCCCCGCGCAACACACTTGAATCGCACGACGGTGTGCAACGCTGCCGCGCAACGTTCGACTGGCGAGCCCCGCCCGATGGCGAGATTGCCCGCGTCGGCCCGCTCGTCTGCATTCCCTTTGGCGCGCTGGCACGCGATGCCAAGTCGCGTCGCCCGAGTGCGCAGGCGTCGTCATCCCGGGGGGACGGTTCATGAGGTTCATGACCTTGCCCGTGCCCGTCTGGGTCGCCGCGTGCCTCTGCGCCTTCAGTACGGTTGCTGCGGGGCAAACTTGCTCGATCGGTACGCCCACGCTGGCGTTCTCCGCCTTCAGCCCGATCTCCGGCGCGGCGCTGTCGGCCACCGGCACGATTCCCGTGTCATGCACGTTTCCGCTGCTCGGCGGCAACCCGAATGTCAAACTCTGTCTGGCCCTCAACGCCAGCCAGCCGCTCACGCTCGTGAACTCGGGCAACGCGATCAACTTCGGACTGTTCATCGACCCGGCCTTCTCGACCGCCTGGGGCAACAGCACGGCCAACGTCATCACCGTCACGCTGGCGCGCAACATCCTCGGCGGCACCGTCACGCAGAACGTCAACCTCTATGCGCGCATTACGGCGTCGCAGACCACCGTGCCCACGTCATCGAACGGCAACACGGTGTACACCCACGCGTTCGCCGCCACCGACGCCACCCTGCAATACGCGTCATACGCTGCGCTCTCCCCCGTGCCAGCCTGCGGCAGCGCGATGACAGCCGCCGCCGGCGTGCCCTTCAACGCCAATGTCACGGTCATCAACAACTGCACGATTGCGGCAGCCAACATCACCTTCGCCACGCAATCCACGCTCAGCAAGGCAGTCACGGGCAGCAGCACGCTCACCGTGCAATGCACGAAGAACGACGCTTTTCGCATCAGTCTGTCGGGGGGATTGGCGGGCACCGTGGCGACGCGCTCGATGACGGGGCTCACCGCGTCACGCGTGAGCTATCAGCTCTATCTCGATAGCGGTTACAGCACCATCTGGGGCGATGGCACGTCCGGCACGTCGCAGCTCACCGGCATCGGTACCGGCGTCGTGCAGGCCGTGCCGATCTACGCGCGCGTGCCCGTGCAGACGACACCCGCACCGGGCCTCTATACCGATACGGTCACGGCGACGATTCAGTTCTGACGTCAGAGGACTGAGCGCTCAGATGGCGTCCGCACGTGGCGGCTTGAGCGGCAATACCTGCACACGATCGCCCTGCTTGACGCCGAGTGCCTTCGCCGCGAGCGGGCTGAGCGTGAACGCCCGTCGCTCCGGACGCCCGGTGACGAGCGTGGCGCGAAACCCGGCAAGCCCCAGACACGCCACGAGATAGGGCTCGGCATTGGCCACCGGCGGCACGCTCCCGTCGTCTGCGCCGATGTTCACGCTCAGATACCGGCTGTCGCGTGCAGCACGCAGATCGGCCACGCGGGCTTCGAGCACGGGGCCACTGTCGAAGATGTCCACGTGTGCCCCTGAGCGCAGCCCTTCCTGCTCCAGCAGACGCCGCGCCGGCAAGGTGTCGCGATGCGTCACACCGATGGCGGCCTGCGCCTGCGGCGACAGAAAGTCGACGTAGATCGGGTACTTCGGCATCAATTCGGCCACGAACGACTTTTTGCCGATCGAGGTCAGATAGTCCGCCTGATCGAAATCGATTTTGAAGAAGTGTTGACCGAGCGACTGCCAGAATGGACTCTGGCCGTTGTCGTCGAAGAACCCGCGCAATTCGGCACAAACGTGCGGGCCGAAACGCTCCGGGAACTGCGCCATGAACAGGAATCGTGTCTTCGAGAGCAATGCGCCGTTGCCATGACCGCGCCACGCCGGGTCGAGCAGCAACGAGCACAACTCGCTATAGCCGGTGAGATCGTTCGAGAGCGATAGCGTGAGCATGCGCGACCACACGTTCAGCTCGCGGCTCGCGTGCACGATCGTATCTTTTCGGTACGTGTAGAACGGCTGTTCCAACCCCACGGCCGCTTCAATGCCGCACACACCGGCGATGGTGCCGGTCGCGACGTCTTCCATCACGAACAGATAGCCCTGCTCGGCCGTCGGGGCGCGGTCGTCCAGCGTGGCAGTCACGCGCTCGAGACGCGCTTCGAGCGCTGCCGGATCGGGCTTGAACGACGTCATGCCCGGGCCCGCCAGCGCGGCCAGCTTCAACAATGCAGGCAGGTCTTCCCGCCGCGCCTGACGTACGACCCGAAGCGATGTGGCCTCGGACGTGCTGTCGTTGGCGCTGGTGCTTGCTCCCGCGCCCGTCAGTGCCGCCGCAGCGGTGCCCGGCGCTCCGCGATTCGCCGCTTCGTCGTGCATTGGCGAGACTTTCACCGCTTTCGATTGACGCGTCATGGCATATCCGGTGGACAGACGTTGGGACCGCTAGTTGCTGCTACTTGCCGCTAGTTGCCGCTAGTTGCAATAAGGGCCGGAGCGACGTTCCCGTCGGTCCGGCCCGAAGTCATACAGGCAGACGAATGAACACGCGCGCGTGCTCAGTCAATCGGCGGCCGTTCAGGCAGCCTTTGCCGTGGCTGCCAGTGTCGCAACCGCCTTCTCGAGCGAGGCGAGGCCTGCGTCGATGTCGGCGAACGGAATGTTCAGCGACGGCGCGAAACGCACCACATCGCCACCGGCGATCAGCAGCATCAGACCGTTCTTCTCCGACTCGGACACGATTTCCTTGGCACGGCCCGCGAAGGCCGGCTTGAGTACGGCACCGATCAACAGGCCCATGCCGCGCACGTCGGCAAACACGCCGTGACGCGCGTTGATCGCTTCGATGCCCTTGATGAAATGATCGTGACGCGCTTTCACGCCGTTCAGCGTCTCGGCGTTGTTGATCAGTTCAAGCACACGGCCGGCGATGGCCGTCGCGAGCGGATTACCGCCGTACGTGCAGCCGTGCGTGCCCGGCGAGAAGCTCGCGGCAATCTTGCTGGTGGTGAGAATGCCGCCAATCGGAAAACCATTGCCGAGCGCCTTGGCGGTCGTCAGGATGTCCGGCGTCACGCCATATTGCTCGTAAGCGTAGAGCGTGCCCGTGCGGCCGACGCCGGTCTGCACTTCGTCGAAAATCAGCAGCGCGCCGTGCTTGTCGCACAGCTCGCGCAGGCCCTTGAGGAATGCCGGGTCAGCCGGCAGCACGCCGCCTTCCCCTTGCACCGGCTCGACGATGACGGCAGCCGTCGCGTCCGAGATGGTGGCCTCGAACGTCTTCAGATCGTTGTACGGCAGGTGCATGATGCCGGCCGGCAGCGGACCGAAACCTTCGGTGTACTTGGCCTGACCACCCACGCTCACGGTAAACAGCGAGCGGCCGTGGAACGAGTTGAAGAACGAGATGATTTCGCTCTTATCCTTGCCGCCGCGTTCGGCCGCATGATCGAACGCATAGCGACGGGCCAGCTTGAGTGCGGCCTCGTTGGCTTCGAGCCCCGAGTTGCAGAAGAAGGCCTTGTCGGCGAACGTGGCGTCGGTCAGCGCCTTGGCCAGACGCAGCACCGGCTCGTTGGTGTAGCCGTTGCCGATGTGCCAGACCTTGCGTGCCTGCTCTTCGATGACCTTCACCAGCTCGGGGTTCGCATGACCCAGCGCGTTGACCGCGATACCGCCGGTGAAATCGACATACTCACGACCCTGCTGATCCCACATGCGCGAGCCTTCGCCGCGCACGGGCACCATCTGGGCAGGAGCGTAATTGGGCACCATTACGTCGTCGAACGTCTGGCGGGTCACAGCGATTGGCTGGCTCATGACTACCTCGTGAAATCTGGGTGCAATCGGGGATTGCGGAGCAGGCCCGGACAACGGTCACTGCCCTGTAAAAGAAGACCTGGCTGGGGGCTCAGGGCGCCGGCGGCGCGCGGGTGTCTTATGGCACCTGACGCGCGTACCCTCGCATTGTAATCAGATGCGGCGCGCGGATACACCATCGCGCGCATCGGAATCAAACGAATGACAAGAATTACAAGACTTTGCGCAAGAATTCACGCGTGCGCTCGTGCTTCGGCGCCGAGAAGATCTGCTCCGGATGGCCTTCTTCCATGATCACGCCCTGGTCGATGAAGAGCACGCGATCGGAGACTTCCCGCGCAAACCCCATTTCGTGCGTCACCACCACCATCGTCATGCCTTCTTCGGCGAGCGACTTCATGACTTCCAGCACTTCGCCCACGAGCTCGGGGTCCAGCGCCGAGGTCGGCTCGTCGAACAGCATGACGGTCGGCTGCATGGCCAGCGCGCGGGCAATCGCCACGCGCTGCTGCTGGCCGCCGGAGAGCTGGTTCGGGAACGCGTCGATCTTGTCGATCAACCCGACCTTGCGCAGCAGTTGCTCGGCGACCGTCACGGCCTGATCGCGCTTCAGGCTGTTGACCTGCATGGGCGCGAGAATCAGGTTCTCGAGCACCGACATGTGCGGGAACAGGTTGAAGCGCTGGAACACCATGCCGACGCTTGCGCGCATGGCATTCATGTTCGTCTTCGGGTCTTCGACGTGGAAGCCGTTGACGAGCACTTCGCCGCCGCTGACGTCTTCGAGTCCATTCAGACAGCGCAGGAACGTGCTCTTGCCCGAGCCTGACGGCCCGATCACGCACACGACTTCGCTTTCTTCGATTCGGCAGGTAATGCCGCGCAGCACGTGCGTCTCGCCGTACTGCTTTTGCAGGTTGTTAACGACGATCACCTTGGCCGTACCTCGTTTCCAGATGTTGAACAAATGCCGACAGCACCAGCGTGATCACCCAGTAGATGAGCGAAATCGTCAGGTACGGCTCCCAGTAGCGGGCATAGGCGCCCGATACGGTCCGTGCGGCATACGCCAGTTCCGCCAGCCCGATGGCCGACGCCAGCGACGAGTCCTTCACGATCGCGATGGCGTTGTTGCCCAGCGGGGGCAGCATGCGGCGAAACGCCTGCGGCAGTACCACCTTGCGCAGCGTCTGCATGTAGGTCATGCCGAGCGAGCGGGCCGCTTCGGCCTGACCGCGATCGATCGACTGGATACCGGCGCGGAAGATTTCCGACACGTAGGCACCGGCGTTGAGCGAGATCGCCAGCACCGCCGACATGAACGCACCGTACTGCGAGCGGATTTCACGTGCCAGATCACCGCTGATGAGCAGACCTCCCGACGGGTTGATCAGCATCGGCATCAGCGCGAAGTGGATCAGCAGAATCTGCACGAACAGCGGCGTGCCACGGAAAAAGCTGACGTAGAAGCGCACCGGGAGCTGCACACCGTAGCGCAGAAAATACTTGTAGAAGCCGTGACGCGCTTCGGCCAGACGGCCGACGCCGAGCACAAGCCCGAGTAACGTGCCGGCGATCACACAGATCACCGTGCACTTGAGCGTCATCAGCGTGCCTTCGACAAACAGAGGCATGTACTCGCTGATGATGTTCCACTGGAACCCACCCATGAAGCACCTTTATACAAAATGAAACGAACCGGCTTGCCGGCAGAAAAACGCTCGCGGCCCGGGGGTTGACGTCGATGTCCTGACGATCAGCTCACGGGCCGCGAGAGGCCAGATGACTGGCGCGCGTGGCGCGAATCTTACACGCGTTACTTATTGTTGCGGCAGCGCCGGCACGTCGGCGTCGAACCACTGCTTGTAGATCTTGGCGTAGGTGCCGTCAGCCACGATCTTCTTCAGACCGGTGTTGATCTTGTCGAGCGCAACCTTGTTGCCCTTCTTCACGGCAATACCGAAGTACTGGCGCTTGAACTTGCTGTCGTAGACCAGCTTGAACGGCTTTTCCGGATGGCTCTTGATGTAGAACTTGATCACGCCCACATCGCCCACGGCAGCATCCACACCACCGCGATACAGCTCTTCGAGCATGAGCGGCGTGTTGTCGAAGCGGCGGATCGAGGTGCTGGCACGGCCGAGTTCTTCCGAGACGGCGATGTCGCCGGTGCTCGAATTGACCACACCGACTTGCAGCTTCTTCAGGTCGGCCAGATTGGCGACCTTCGAACCCGGCGACGTGATGATGACCTGATCGGCCGGGAAGTACGGGGCCGAGAAGTCGACCATTTCACGACGCTTGTCGGTGATGGTGATGCCCGAAATGATGATGTCGCGGTCGCCTTGGTCGAGCGTGGCGAAGATGCCTTCCCACGGCGTGCTGACCAGCTTCACGTTGAACCCGCCAGCCTTGCCGATCGCCTTGATGACGTCGATATCGAAGCCGACCAGCTCTTTTTGCGGCGTTTCGAACTCGAACGGACGATAGGTACCGCCTGCGCCCACGGTGTACGTGGGATCGGCAGCTTGCACTGCCGGCACGGCGGCGAAAGTCGTCAGAAAACAGGCGGCGGCCAGCACAAGGCGCTTCGTCAACATGTTGATTTCCTAGGCGAGAATTCGTAAAAGAGCGCAATGATACTCCTCGCCGACCCCGAAACGAAAAAAACCCGCCGAAGCGGGTTCTCTCGTTGCGATCTCGCGACGTGGGACGCAATTCCCATGAAATGGGAACGCTGCAAGCGCCGCCGTTCAGAACGCGCCGGCCGCAATCGGACCGGCACTCTCGCCCGGCCCGAACACCACGTCCCGGTACGATTTACCCGCCGGGATCATCGGGTAGACGTCGTCTTCACGCGCCACCAGCACATCAAGCAGATACGGCTCGCTCGGGTCGGCCAGCATGCGGGCCAGCGCCGCCGGCAGTTCCTCGGCACGCGTGACGCGGGCACCGGCCACGCCGTAGCCGGCAGCGATGGTCACGAAGTCCGGGTACGGGCGGCCATCGTCGGCGCCTTCCGGCGCGTTCGGATCGGCAAGCGACGAGGCGACGCGGTTGCGGGCATAGATCATGTCCTGCCACTGACGCACCATGCCCAGCCACTGGTTATTGATCACGAGCACCTTCACACCCAGTCCGTAACGGCGGCAGGTCGACAGCTCGTTGACGGACATGTTCAGGCTGCCGTCGCCATCGATATCGATCACGGGCACGTCAGGCAGCGCGACCTTTGCGCCGATCGCCGCCGGCAAGCCGAAGCCCATGGTGCCGAAACCGGCGCTCGACAGGAACGTTCGCGGCTCGCGCAAGCGCAGGTGCTGCATCGCCCACATCTGATGCTGGCCAACGCCCGTCGTCACCACCGCCTCCGGCGGGAGCAGCGCAGCGAGTGCTGCAATCACGTCTACGCCGGTCAGCACGCTGGCGTCACCGTTCTCGCCTGACACCGGCGACACGGGTGCCCGCAGCGGGTGAGCGGCACGGCGCTCGCCCAGATAAGCGTGCCAGTCGGGCACGTCGCGGCGGGTCGCATGGGCGAGCAAGCCGCTGAAGGCGTCGCGCAAATCGGCGTGCACGCCCAGCGTCACTGGCTTGTTCTTGCCGATTTCGGCCGCGTCGACGTCGATATGGACGATCTTGGCGTGCCGGGCAAACAACGTCGGATCGCCGACCACCCGGTCGTCGAAGCGCACACCGAGCGCCAGCACCAGATCCGCTTCGTTGACGGCCACGTTGGCCGCATAAGCGCCGTGCATGCCAAGCGGCCCGAGCAGCAGCGGATGATCGTCGGGCATCGCACCGAGCCCCATCATCGTGAGCGCCACCGGGCAATTGAGCGCTTCGGCCAGTGCCTTGAGCCGGTCGCTGGTGCCCGAGGCGATCACCCCGCCCCCGGCGTAGATGACCGGCCGCTCGCTTTTCGCCAGCAAGGACGCGATGCGTTGGGCCGTCTCGTCGCTCATGCCGGCCGGCACCGGCGCGGTAAAGCGCTTGTCGGTCGGTTGGTCGGGGCGAGCCTGTTGAATGTCTTTCGGAAAATCCACCAGCACTGGGCCGGGGCGTCCTGCCAGCGCGCAAGTCGCGGCTTCGCGCAACGCCGCCGGGATGTCGCGCGCCTCACGCACTTGCCGGGCGAGCTTGGTCACCGGCTTGGTGATTGCGACGATGTCCACTTCCTGAAAGGCATTCTTGCCGAGCCAGTGCGTGGCGACATTGCCCGTGATGGCGAGAATCGGCACGGAATCGCTGGCGGCGTCGGCGATGCCGGTGACCAGATTGGTCGCCCCGGGGCCGGACGTCGCCAGACAAACACCGAGCTTGCCGGTAGCACGCGCATAGCCCTGCGCGCCAAATACCGAGCCTTGCTCGTGTTCGGTACGCACCAGCGTGATGGACACGCGTGAAAGCGCATCGAGCATTTCCAGGTTGGCGCCGCCCGGATAGCAGAACACGGTATCGACACCAATCTCTACCAGCGTGCGCGCAATGAGGTCCGCCCCCTTGGCGGACAACGGGGCAACGGGCTGGGCGACAGCGCCGGTGGCGGCTTCGGCGGCAGGCAGAGACAGGTCGAGTTTCATAGGTACGTGGTTTTCCGGCTGTTTCAGAAAAACTGTTGCGATAGCTGCAACAAACTAGGGTCAATCTTATGACGGGGCGCAGGTAATTGCTTCGCGTAACATTGACAGATTCGCGCCAATTTCACATGATTTATTCGAAATATAAAATTCCGAGGAATTGATTATGCAACTTGACGCTTTTGACGAGAAAATTCTCGCGATCCTACAAGTCGATGCTTCGCTATCGGCGGCCCAGATCGGCGAGCAGATCGGCCTTTCACAGTCGCAGTGCTGGCGACGCATCGACCGGCTGGACGCCGAGGGCATCATCGAGCGGCGCGTCGCACTGGTCGACCGCAAAAAAGTCGGCTTGAACGTGATGCTGTTCGCCCACGTAAAACTCGCCGGTCACAATCGCAACGCCCTGCCTGAGTTTTCGAAGGCAATTCAGGATTTTCCGGAAGTGCTCGAATGCCATGTGCTGATGGGCAACGTCGACTTCCTGCTGCGCATCGTCACGCGCGACGTCGACGCCTACGAACGCTTCTTCTTCGAACGGCTGTCGCAGTTACCCATGGTGCAGGAGGTCAACTCGATGATCGCCCTCTCGCAGATCAAATCGACCACCGTTTTGCCGATCGGATCGCAGGCCGCGGGCAGTTAGTTCTCATCGCTGCACCTCGCTACACCTCACTACCCTGTCGTTGCAACGTCGCAATGAATGACCCGCATGACAGCGCAATGCCCTGTTCGTGTCACGAACCCGACAGTAGACTGTCACCCGCGTCACAGACGTTGGACAGTGCCCTCGCAAGCCTCTATCCTTAAGCATTCACTTAGGCATCCACTTTGGGAGCTCTGCATGAAACGTTGGATCGGAGTGACAGCCGCAGCCGCTATTCTCGGCGTGACGGCCTGGTGTTTCATCCCCGCACATGCGGCCCTCAAGACTGGCGCCACGGCACCTGACTTCACGGCGCAGGCCTCGCTTGGCGGCAATGTCTTCTCGTTCTCGCTGGCCGATGCGCTCAAGAAGGGACCGGTCGTCCTCTACTTCTATCCTGCCGCCTTCACCACGGGCTGCACGATCGAAGCGCACGACTTCGCCGAAGCCACCGACACGTTCAAGTCGATGGGTGCCACGGTGATCGGCGTCTCGCACGACAACATCGACACACTCAACAAGTTCTCGGTGTCGGAATGCCGTAGCAAATTCGCCGTTGCCGCCGACACGGACCAGCACATCATGCGCGCCTACGACGCCGTGCTTGCGCTCAAACCCGATCTGGCCAATCGCATCTCGTACGTCATCGCCCCCGATGGGAAAGTTATCTATAGCTACGTGAGTCTCGATCCGGACAAACACGTCGCCAACACTCTTGAAGCCGTACGCAAATGGCGAGCAGCCCATCCCGCATGAAGTCGCAAGCACGCGCTCAGACGCGCAGCGAAGAAGTCGCCAATAGCATCAGCCACGGACTCGCGTGCCTCGCAGCGTTGGCCGCCATTCCCTTTCTCTTCAATGCGGTACGCCCGCCGTCGGCCGTAGGCCCGAGCGCGGCGCAGCAGATCGGTATCGGCGTGTTTGCCGCCACGATGGTGGTGGTCTACCTGTCTTCTGCGCTCTACCACGGCCTGCCCGACGGACGCGCCAAGCGCGTGTTCATGCGGGTCGACCACTGCGCCATCTTTCTTTTCATTGCCGGGACGTACACCCCTTTCACGGTCAAGATCCTGCATGACCCGTGGGGCTGGCCGCTGCTCACCGGTGTCTGGGCCATGGCGCTCGCTGGCCTGATCGCCAAAACCCTCGGCCTGCTCGACCGGCCGCTCGTCTCGACAACCCTGTACATCTGCCTCGGCTGGGTGGCAGTCCTCGTCGCTGGGCCCGTGCTCGCCGCCATTCCCGGGCCCGGTGCCGGCTGGCTGTATGCCGGTGGCGTTGCCTACACCGTCGGCGCGATCTTCTATTCGCTCGACGGACATATCAAATTCGGACACCTGGTCTGGCACCTGTTCGCCATTGGCGGCACGGCCTGCCACTACCTTGCGGTCTGCCGCTACCTCTGAGGCAGGGTCTGACACTGAACGTGTCAGGCCGCGCGTAGCGGGAGCACCTGCCGAATGATGTCCGCGCCGGCGGCCTGCAACGCAACACGCAGGTCGTACGACGCCTGGAGATTGGTCCAGAACTCCGCCGAGGTGCCGAAGTAGCGCGCAAGACGCAGGGCCGTGTCGGCCGAAATACCCCGCTTGCCGCGCACGACGTCGTTGATGCGCGGTGCCGGCACATGAAGCGCCAAGGCCAGCGCGTTCGCCGACATGCCGCCCGGCACCATGAATTCCTCCCGCAGAATTTCCCCCGGATGAATCGGCGCCAGCGACTGCCCGGTGACCAGCCCCGCAAAATCGGTCTGGTCAATCTGATCTCGTCTGATGCTCATCGCAAAACCCCATTTCAGTGATAGTCGACGATACCTACGTCGTAGGCATCGCCCTTGGCAAATCGGAAACACACGCGCCATTGCTGATTGACGCGAATGCTCCACAAATCCACTGGCTTTCCGTGCAAACCCTCCAATCGGTTGCCCGGCGGCACCAGCAAGTCCTCCACACAAGTCGCGGCGTCGATCATCAACAACTTGCGTAACGCAGCGCGCTGAATCGATTTCGGAAACCTGCGTACGTAGCAACCGGTGAAGAGTGCCGCGGTCACCTTGTCCGAGAAGGTTTGGATCATAGGTTTGAATTTATAACACATATCGTTAAACGAGCAACGTTATATGAGTGACATTAAGTGTCACGTCAGATCGAGGACACGGCCGCCAGCTTCGCGGCCAGCGACGCGCAGCGCGCCAGCAACTCGGGATCGCCGAACATACGGCACGCCCCCTGCATGCGATGCAACACCGCCTGCGCCGCAGCGAGATCACCGTTATGCCGACGCCTGAGCAAACGGCGGAACTGGGCAATGTCTTTCGCCATCTCTGCGCGCATCACGCCCCTCGCCACGGCATCCCTGTAAAGCGGCAATTTCGGATTGATCTGCGTGACCTGTATGGCATGCGGGACTTCCAGCATGGAGGCGCCAACCGGTGACAATCCAGCGTCGTGTCTGAGCGCCACCGGCCGTGGCCAGCGCGCCGCGAGCGCCTGTTGCAACCGCCGGCGAGAGACAGGTTTCGGCAGCACCGTGTCGATACCCGCGTCCCTCGCCATGCGCGCGTCGAGCACCGATCCGGTCACGGCAATCACGACCGGGGGCAGGCGATGCAGCGCCGTTGCCGTTCGCTGCAAATCCCCCGCCAACCTCAGCCCGCAGGCGTGCCCGAGTTGCACATCGGTCAGCACGACATCGACTTCGCACGCCGCCCATTGGGAGAGCGCCTCTGCCGCGTCGCCCACGCCCTGCACCACGCACCCCAGCGCCCCCAATTGCTCGCACAGCACGAGGCGGTTGATCGGGTGGTCCTCCACCACGAGTACGCGCAGGCCTTCCCGAACGGGCACGATGGCGACCGGCGACGCTTGCCCTGTGCTCTCGAAGTGGCCGGCGCCGCCGGACGCGCCACTGAGCGATATCAGGCCACGGTCCGCCGGTGGTGAAAGCGGTGAAAGCGATGGAAACGGTGCAAGCGGTGGAAACGGCAACGACAAGCGCAAGTGCGCACCTCGCGCCGGCGTCTCCGCGAGCAGCGCGCCGCTCATCCGATGCGCCCAACGGCGTGCGATCCATAAGCCCAGCCCCGTGCCCGGGATCGTCGGCTGCCCCCGAAAAAACGCATGGAAGACAGCTTCCCGGGCCCCTTCGGGAATGCCCGGCCCGGTGTCGGTCACGCACACCGTCAAATGTTCCGTCTGCGCCCGCCAGGAAGCCCGAACGCAAACTTCCCCCTCGGCGGTGTACTTCAGCGCGTTGGCAAGCAGCGTTCGCACGATCTGCCGCAGCCGCACGGCATCGCCTCGCAACATGACGGGTACCTCGTCGTCGATATCGCAGCGCAGCGCCAGGCCCTTCGCCCGTGCTTCAGCGGCAAAGAGCGCCACTTCACCGTCCAGTTGCGCCCGCACTTCAAAGGGTTCGTCGCGCAGCGGCATCTCCAGGGCATCGCCCTGCCCGAGCTGCAACACATCGTCCACGACACGCACGAGCACATCGAGCGCCGCTCGCATGGTGTCGAATCGCGCACTGCCTGCGCCTCCGCCGCGTTCGGAAGGGAATCCGGCAGCGGGCGCGGTACCGGTCAGGTCCGCCCCGCTGGCGTCGCCGTCCCCGTCGCCATCACCGGCCAACGCATCCAGTTGCCCTTGCAGCACCTGCAACGGCGCGCGCAGTTCGTGCACCAGTGCCATGCGGAATGTGCCGGCTAAATCGACGCCGCCTTCCTCCGTAAGGGAGGGCAACGCGGCCAGCGCGGCATCGATTTCGGTAGCGGCCGACTCCGTTCGCATCACCGCGTCATCGCGGCAACCGTCGAGGCCATCATTGGGGAGATCATTGAAAGTCATCGTGTGAAGACGCGTCACTGCGCTCGTGAGCGCTTCGGCGTACTGAGGAACTGGACAGCCTTGAGTCTGGCGTCTGGCGAGCGTTTTGCGGCTGCGCAAATTCCGAACTTCGACACGATCAGGCGGGCTTTCGGATTTCGCCGGACAAAACGGCTCAAGTTCCGTGTCTTATCTGCCGATAATCCCTATGACCCGCTTTGTTCGAAGCATCCGGCGGGGGAGGCCGCGTGTTTCTCTTTCCGCGACCCGGGCACACATTCCATCGATAAATATGTATAAGAACATGACGATTCGGACCAGCCTGACACTGGTCCTTGGTTTGCTTGGTGCAGTTCTCGTCCTCGTTAGCGTGCTGGGCTTGCAAGCGCTCAGCTCCAGCAACGAGTCCCTGAGCAAGATGGCCACGGACGACACCCCCGCGCTGGCCGAACTTAAGGGCACTGGCGAGCAGCTTCTACGGACACGCCTCTCGATGGCGACGTTCGCCTCCTATGTCAGCCTCGGCGCTGACCCGGACGAGTCGGAAAAGGTGCTCAAGCGCGGCAACCAATACATCGCCGCTTCCGACGCCCTCTGGAACGACTATCTGAAACGTCCCAAGGAAGACACGCACGAAGCGGAGTTGGCCAAGGCCGCCGACGCCAAGCGCCGGAATTTCTTCGAGAACGTGATTACCCCGGCGATGAACGCCCTCAAGCAGGGGGATGTGGCGGGCTTCCACCAGATTCAGGCACGCGTCGCGCCGTCGGCTTACAACGCCGTCGACAGCGCCATCCGCGAGTTGCAGGACATTCAGATTGCGCGCCAGAAAGACCGCTTCGAGGCCGCCCAACAGCGCTACAACATCATGCGCATTGCGCTTGGCGTCACGTTGGTGATCGCCTTGCTCGTCGCTCTGTGGGGCCGCGCCATGCTGGCCCGCGCCGTGCTGCGTCCGATTCGCGAAGCCATCGGGCACTTCGAGCGTATGGCAGCCGGTGATCTGAGCCACCGCGTGGAACAGCGCACCAACAACGAGATGGGCCAGTTGTTCGGCGCCCTCGGCCGCATGCGCGACGGCATTGCCGGCACCGTAGGCACCGTGCGCGAAAGCACGGAAGCCATTCACGGCAGCGCCCGCGAAATTGCCGACGGCAATGCCGACCTGTCGGCACGCACCGAATCGCAGGCGTCCTCGCTGGAGCAAACCGCTGCGAGCATGGAGGAACTCACCGCCGTCGTGAAGCAGAACGCCGAGAACGCACGCGCCGCAAGCCAATTGGCCGTGACGGCGTCGGAGACCGCCTCACGCGGCGGCGAAGTCGTGCAGGAGGTCGTCACGACCATGCGCGATATTTCCGAAGCCTCGCAAAAGGTCAACGACATCCTGACCGTTATCGACGGCATCGCCTTCCAGACCAACATTCTGGCGCTCAACGCCGCCGTCGAAGCCGCGCGGGCCGGCGAGCAGGGTCGCGGTTTTGCGGTGGTTGCAGGCGAAGTGCGCACGCTTGCCCAACGCAGCGCGGCAGCCGCCAAGGAAATCAAGGGATTGATCGACGCGTCGGGCAGCCGTGTCGAGACCGGCACCCGTCTGGTCGAACGGGCGGGCGCGACGATGATTGAAGTGGTGCAGTCGGTCAAGCGCGTCACCGACATCATGGGTGAGATTTCGGCCGCCAGCGTCGAGCAGTCGAGCGGCATCGAGCAAGTCAACGGTGCCGTGACGCAGATGGACGAGATGACACAACAGAATGCGGCGCTCGTGGAAGAAGCTTCCGCAGCCGCTGCCGCCTTGGAATCGCAAGCCGCACGCTTGCGCGAGTCGGTCGCGTTGTTCCGGCTGTCGGCGCACGATTCGACGCACGCCTCGATCGGTATGCAGGGGGTTGCGGCCGTTGCCCCGTCGCACGGGACGCTGGCGCTCGCCGCCTGATCCTGCCGCACGCCCTTTCACAACACGCAACATTCACCGGCGTCGGTTCTCGACGCCGGTTCGCCGATCCCCTACTCCACGGAAAATCAGACGCTCGCGCGCTGCTCGAAACCCTTGAGCGGCGTCTCGGCAATCCATGCCTTGTCGACTTCGCACGACGTGACCTGCGCCCCGGGTGGCCCCTGCCGCATCCATTCGCAGAACGCGAGCAACTGATCGGCGCTGCCTTGCGCAATCGCCTCGACCGTCCCGTCGCGCCGATTACGGACCCAGCCATTCACGCCGAGCCTGTGGGCAGCCACGACACACGAGGCCCGGTAGCCGACGCCTTGCACCACCCCATGCACGATGATTTGCCACGTTGTCGTCATTGCCCCCTCCTGCAAGACCGGTTGTCATGAAGCTCATGGAAAAAGGGCCTGATGATCATCAGGCCCTCGCAACAAGTTAGCACACCGCGCGTGAACGCTTAATAGATGTCGCGACGATACCGTCCTTGTGCCGACAGATCGAGCAATGCCTGCGGGCCGATGGCCTCGGCCAGTGCCGCATCGACCGCGGGAGCCATGCCGGACAAACTGCCGCAAACATAGATCGACGCGCCCTGCTGTACCCATTCGGCGATGTCAGAAGCGACTTCCCGCACGCGATCCTGCACGTAGATACGTGCGGCCTGATCGCGCGAATACACACGGTCGATGCGGGCAATGCCACCCTGCGCCTGCCAGTCACGCAACGTCGCATCGTGGAAGCTGTCATGCGCCGCCTGACGCTCGCCGAAGATCAGCCAGTTGCGACGGCGTCCCTGAGCGATGCGCTCGGACAAGTGCGCGCGTAAGCCGGCAAGTCCGGTACCGTTGCCGATAAGGATCACGCCGCGATCGTCTTGCGGACCATGGAAGCCCGGGTTCGGACGCACGCGCATCATGACGTCGCCGCCCAGCGCCACGCCGTCTGTCAGCCAGCCCGAACCCAAGCCGAGCGAGCCGTCGGGATTACGTGCCTGACGCACCAGCAGCGCCAACTGGCCTTCCGCCGGCGTCGAGGCAATCGAATACTCGCGCTCGGGCAGCGTCGCCAACGGTGCGAGCCACGCCTGCAAGTCGATGCCGGCAGGGGGTGCCGCATCGGGCAGAACGCGCTCGCGCAGCGCTTCGCCCAGCGTCACTTCACGCCCGGCGACCGTCACCCGGACGTCCGACGCCCAGACACTGCCCGCCAGCCACGCGTCGATGCGTGCTTGAGGATGACGCGGCAACACTTCCACCAGATCGCCCGCCACCCACTTGACGCCCGGCGGCGGCGTAAAGGCCACGTGATAGGCCGGCAAGCCAGTGCT
This sequence comes from Pandoraea sp. PE-S2R-1, assembly GCF_002179865.1. NCBI lineage: Bacteria > Pseudomonadati > Pseudomonadota > Betaproteobacteria > Burkholderiales > Burkholderiaceae > Pandoraea > Pandoraea sp. PE-S2R-1. Next base: position 617,294 of record NZ_NGUR01000009.1, read on the forward strand.
GCCGGGGTTTAGCCACGTGCGTTCGGCAAGTTGCCACGATTGGAAGACAGGCGAGTCATCGGACTTCGCTGCTGAGAGCGGGCGGCCGAGCCACTCACCCAGTCGCTCCTGCCACCGCGCCCATGCGCCCGGATCTCCCCGGTCGACTTCAATGGGCTCGAACGCCGCTACGCCGCCTTGCGCGCGCAGCCAGCCGTCGAGGGTGCGCCCGAAACCGCAGAACCGGTCGTACTGACTGTCGCCCAACGAGAGCACGGCAAAGCGCAGCGTCGGCAACGCCATCGCCTGATTCATCAGTTGCTGTGCGAAGCGGCGAGCGCTGTCGGGCGGCTCACCGTCGCCGAACGTGCTGACGATGAAAAGTGCGCGCTTGGCGGTGCCAAGTTGCGCTTCGCCGATGCGTGCGAGCGGTTGAATCTGCGCCGGCACACCGGCGCCTTGCAACATGCCAGCCGTCTGCCACGCGAGACCTTCCGCCACGCCGCTCTGGCTGGCAAAGCCGATCAGGACGCCCTCTTCGGCTATCGCCCCGCCCGCGGACGGCTTGTCATTGCCGGCAACCACCGGCCGCGACGCCGCCAGCGCCCGTTTCTTCTTGCGACGATCAAGATAGAGCATCCAGCCGGTGACGAAGAACACCGGCATCATCAGGCTCGACAGCATCATGACGACGATGCCCACCGGCCCGAAGAAGCTGCCGCGATGCAGTGCGTAAATGCTCGTCATCAACTGGCCGCCGACGGTCTTCTGGCCGTAACGCTCCACGTTGCTGACCTTGCCCGTCACCGCATCCACGTCCAGACGGCTGAAGGCGCGCTCGTGCGGCACCGAATCGTCGAGCCACGTCATCTGGAGCGGGCCACCCGTTTTTTGTGCCGGGCGCAGATAGACCTTGGTGTAGTTCGGGACTTCGGCCTTGAACGCTTCCCACGCGACGTTCACGTCGGTGTCGGCCAGATTCGGCAGCGCGGGCTTCTTGCGCTCACCGCCCTCGGCACCGGCGCCCTTTGCGTCCTTCCCGCCCTTCGCCATCTTCGGTTGTGCCGCCGGCTTGTTGCGCACCGGCTGCTGAACCCCAGCGATGGAAAACAGCATGCCGCGCCACCAGTCGTACGACCAATAGAGCCCGGTCGTGGCCGACAACAGATACGGCACCAGCACCACCGTGCCGATCACCGCGTGCAGATTCCAGAGGAACGGCCGGCCCTTCTTCTTGAAATCGATGTGAAACCACGCGCGCCAGTTGCCCAGACGGCGCGGCCAACGCAGATAGAGGCCGCTCAGCGCGAGCAGGAACAGCAGCAACGTGGCCGCGCCGGTGATCTGCTTGCCGATGCCTTCCACCGTTAGAAAGCGGTGGATGTCCATGATGAAACGGAATACGACGTCGGCCTTCGAGCGGCCGAGCATTTCACCCGTGTACGGATCGACAAAATAGGTCTCGCCGCGCGGGCCGTCACCGGTCGACAGACGCACGCCTACCGCGTCTTCCGGGGTACGCACCACCGTCATCAGCAGAATGCGGCGATCAGGGACGGCGTCATGCACGCGTGCGACCAGTTCGGGCACGGGCAGCCGGCCGCCGTCGCGCACAGGCACGGTCATCACGCCCGAGCTGAAGGCTCGCGTGAGTTCGTCATCGTAAGAGAGGAGCGCGCCGGTCAGGCCGACCACTGCCAGCACCAGCCCGGCAGTGATACCGAAAAACCAGTGCAGTTGAAACCACAGTCTTTTCATCATTGTGTTATCCGGCGCAACTCTGGGCGCCTTTGGGCGGCACAACCGATGTGCGCCGCAACCCCGTTTCCGGAGGTGTGCCATACCGCAAATGCCCTCCGGGCGCTTTGCGGCAATATCGAATGTTATTGCAAACGATTCTCAGTTTCAATCTTTACCCGATCGCCGACTTCTGGCCCCGAATTTCACTGTCTGTCAGGCGCCTGTCAGTTATATCCCACAAGAATTTCATAGAACGGACGACGCCCTGTCGGTTTTTGAGCGGTTAGGATGGATTTATCCCGCGCGGAAGTTCGCGCTCCCGCCCCACCGAACCGCCGTCATCGTCGCACTTTCCCCTTCCCCTGCGCCCACCCGCTCGGCCCCGGATTCGACCTTACGGCACGACAGCGACGGAGTGCCATGGAACAACCTACGTTAACCACGTCCGCCACCACGCCGGCCGACACCTGTGTCGTCGACGTGCACAACACGGCGTTCTTCTTCGATCTGGATGGCACGCTGGCGCCACTGGCCGCGAGGCCTGACGCCGTGAAGCTGCCTCGCGACACGGCCAGCGTGCTCGCCCGGCTGACGGAGCGTGCGAACGGCGCGCTGGCGGTGGTCTCGGGCCGTCGCATCGACGACATTGACGGTCTGCTCGCCCCGCTGCACGTGCCCGCCGCAGGACTTCACGGGGCGGAGATCCGCTATGCCAATGGCGATTTCCAGCGTGCGGAGGGTCTCGTCCGCGACACGGAACGTATCGCTGCCATCGTTGCGCCGTTGCGTGCCCTCGTCGAACAACATCCGGGGCTGCTGCTGGAAAACAAGGGCAGCGCACTCGCCCTGCACTATCGTGGTGCACCGGAACTGGCGGGAGTGGCACGCGACACCATGCGTGCCCTCGCCGAACTGCACGCGGACACCTTTGCCTTGCAGCCCGGCAAGATGGTGTTCGAACTGCGGCCGCGCAATGTCAGCAAGGGCCGCGCCATCTCCCTCCTCATGCAAACCCCGCCTTTTGCCGGGCGCACGCCCCTGTTTGCGGGCGACGACCTGACCGACGAGGCCGGGTTTGCCGATGTCAATGCGCACGGCGGTATCACGATCAAGATCGGCGAAGGCGAGACCTGCGCCCGTCACCGCCTGCCGTCCCCCGAGGCGCTCACAGCCTGGCTGTTGACCCTGCGCCCGCCTACACAGGAGAAAGACGTATGAGTCGCTTAGTCATCGTGTCGAACCGGGTCGCCCCGATCACCGAGGGCAAGCCCACCGCCGGCGGGCTCGCCATCGGCGTGTTCGATGCGCTCAAAAACACCGGCGGCATGTGGTTCGGATGGAATGGCGAGATCGATGCGGTGCCGGCGACGGCCCCGGACATCGCGCATCGCAACAACGTCACGTTCGCCACGGTGCCGCTCACGCGCCGCGATTACAACACCTACTACCGCGGTTTCTCCAACGCCACCCTCTGGCCGACGTTTCACTATCGCGACGACCTTACGCGCTTTCAGCGCGACGACTACAACGGTTATCGCCACGTCAATGCCCGCTTTGCGTCGCTGCTCGCGCCGCTGTTGCAGCCGGACGACCTGATCTGGGTGCATGACTATCATTTGCTGCCATTTGCGCAGGCCTGCCGGCATATCGGCATCAAGCAGCGCCTCGGCTTTTTTCTGCACATCCCGTTTCCGTCGCCGCAGGTGCTGATGACCGTGCCGCCGCACGAAGCGCTCGTGCGCGCGATGTGCGAATACGATCTCGTCGGCTTTCAGACCGAGCCCGACCGCACGGCTTTCACCGACTATCTGGTGCGATACGCGGGCGGCACGCTCCATGACGACGGCACGGTCACCGCGTATGGCCGCACGTTCCGCACGGGCGTTTATCCGATCGGCGTGTATCCGGACGAAATTCAGCAACAGGCGACCGCGCGTGCCACGGTCAAACACATCCTCGATCTGAAACAGGGGTTGCAGCAACGCAAGCTGATCATGAGTGTTGACCGGCTCGACTACTCGAAGGGGATGCTGGAGCGCTTTCGCGCGTTCGAGCGCCTGCTGGAGCTTTGGCCGAACCAGCAAGGGACCGTGAGCTTCGTGCAAGTTGCACCGCCCAGCCGGTCGGACGTGGCCGGGTATGGCGAGATCCGGCGTCAGTTGGAAACCGAGGCGGGGCATATCAATGGCCGCTTCTCCGATCTCGCGTGGACGCCGCTGCGCTATATCAACAAACGCTACGATCACGAGGTGTTGATGTCGTTCTTCCGCGCGTCGCAAGTGGGCTACGTCACGCCATTGCGCGACGGTATGAATCTCGTCGCCAAGGAATATGTGGCGTCGCAGGACCCCGCCGATCCGGGGGTGCTCGTGCTCTCATGCTTTGCGGGCGCGGCACAGGAGCTTGACGGTGCGTTGATCGTCAATCCGTATGACATCGACGAAATGGCCGAAGCGCTGCGCTCGGCGCTGAACATGTCGCTATCCGAGCGACAGTCGCGCTACGAGAGCATGATGGCGACGTTGCGCGAACACAATTTGTCCACGTGGCGCGACCGGTTCATGACCGATCTTCGTACGCCAAGCGCGACAACACCCGCCACCCCGGTGCTGTTGCGCTGCGCACAACCTGCGGCGGCCTGACGGACGCTTCGAGGCGCCGAGGCGTTCAGGCTCAATGCTTTGACGCCTCGACACCTCAACACGTCGACGCTTCGGCACACATCGACGCGACTCGGGAGTGCGATGCAAAAGCGCGCCCCGCCTGACGTTCCCGGAACGCGCGCATCGAGACAAGGAGACACGCCATGAGCCAAAGTCAGAACGACAGCTCGGCGCCCAGCGTGAGCGTCGAAAACGATGGACCGGTGACGATCATCACGCTGGCCCGCGCCGCGCGCCGCAATGCCGTCGACCGCGAGATGGCCAACGCCCTGCGTGATGCCCTGCTTGCTTTCGAGCGCGACAGCAACGCGAGTGTGGCCGTGCTGTGCGGCAAAGGCTCGACGTTCTGTGCCGGCGCCGACCTCTCGGCGTTCGACGATCCCCAGCGACGCAATGTGGTCACGCCTGATGGCACCGGCGACGGCCCGATGGGCCTGACGCGCCGACATCTCGACAAACCCGTGGTTGCCGCCGTCACCGGCCACGCGGTGGCGGGCGGGTTGGAACTGGCGTTGTGGTGCGACTTGCGGGTGGCGGACGTGTCAGCGACGTTCGGCGTGTTTTGCCGGCGCTTCGGCGTGCCGCTCATTGATGGCGGCACCGTGCGTTTGCCGCGTTTGATCGGCATGAGCCGTGCGCTCGACATGATTCTGACCGGGCGCGCGGTCGGTGCACAGGAAGGTTTCGAGATTGGGTTGGTGAACCGGCTCGTGCCGGAGGGCATGGCGCTCCAAGGTGCCATTGCCTTGGCGCAGCAGCTCGCCGCGTTGCCGCAGGGGGCGTTGCGCGCCGACCGACGGGCCGCTTATGCGCAGTGGGATTTGCCGCTGGAAGATGCGCTGCGCCAGGAAGGCGCAGCGGGACACGATGTGGTGTTCTCGGAAGGTCTCGAAGGGGCCCGCGCCTTCCTCTCCGGTGCAGGCCGTCACGGGGCGCCGCGAAACTAGGTGCAATAACGCACTGCCCTTCGCGGCACCTCGCGGCACTTCGCGGCCCTTCACGGCGTTTCGCGGCATCTCGCCGCGCCGCCGGTTCCGCCTTACTTCCCTGCCGGACGCGACTGCTGCACTTGTTCCAGACGCTTGCGCAAACCGTCCGCGATTTCCTTCTGATTCGACTGATTGGCAAAGTCGATGGCGGTGAACCCCAGTTGGTTCTTCAACCGCACATCCGCACCGCCGTCGAGCAGCACCTTGCAGGTCGTGATGTGACCACCGCGGGCGGCCATCATGAGCGGCGTGGTGCCGTTGGGCGATTCGGCATCGACATACGCCGAGGCATCGAGCAGCAACTGCACAATCTCGTCGTTGCCGCTGGTCGCCGCGTAATGCAGCGGTGCCCAGCCCTTCTTGTTCACTTCGGCTTCCTTGTCGATCATCAGCTTGACCATCGGCGTGAGGCCTTGCAGCGAGGCGAGCATCAGCGCGTTTTCGCCGGCGGCATTGGTCGCATCGAGATCCGTCTTGTCGTTGTTGATGAGCAGTCGCGCGACATCGACCGACTTCTCGCGCATCGCGATCACCAGCAACGGGTTGCCCTTCTCGTCACGCGTGTTCGGATCGACGCCGGCCTTGAGGGCTTCGGCCACAGCCTTCGTATCGTTGAACGTGACGGCCTTGAACAGCGCCACATTCGACGTCGCCGCCGTGGCACACGCCGTCAGCCAAAGCACGCTGAGCAACATCAAGGCTCGGATCATCGGGAATTTGCGCATCGGTGGACTCCTGTCGGTAGACCGTTGAAATTGAGTAACGCTGGGGGCAAGGCGACGAAACCGCGCAAGTCGTACGGGTCTTGGCGCGGTGAGGCAACTCGCTTCACTGTTTTGCGGTGGCAAACAGGCGGAAGAAATTCTCCGTTGTCACCTCGGCAATCTTCTGTACAGGCTCACCGCGCAAGTCGGCAATGAATTCGGCCACATGGCGCACGTAGCCGGGCTGGTTCAGCTTGCCGCGATACGGCACCGGCGCGAGGTACGGCGAATCGGTTTCGATCAACATGCGCTCAAGCGGCACGCGGCGTGCGACGTCTTGCAAATCGCGGGCACTCTTGAAAGTGACGATACCCGAGAACGAGATATAGAAGTTCTGATCGAGCGCGCCTTGTGCCACATCCCAGCTTTCGGTGAAGCAGTGCATCACACCGGCCGGCTCGCCCGCATTTTCTTCACGCATCAGGCGCAGCGTGTCGTCGGCGGCCGAGCGCGTGTGAATGATGAGCGGCTTGCCCGTCACGCGCGCCGCCCGAATGTGGGTGCGAAAGCGCTCGCGCTGCCATTCCATGTCTTCGATGGAGCGCCCTTCCAGCCGGTAGTAGTCGAGACCGGTCTCCCCGATGGCCACCACCTTGGGCGTGGCCGCGAGGCGCACGAGGTCGTCGACGCTAGGCTCGGGGGTGTCCTCGTAGTCGGGATGCACCCCCACCGAGGCGTAGACATTCTCGTGTTGCGCCGCAATCTCCAGCACTTGCGGGAGCGTGGGCAGATCGACCGACACACACAAGGCGTGACTCACCTTGTTCTCGCGCATGCGGGCCAGCAGGTCGGGCATCTGCTCGGCCAGTTCGGGGAAATTGATGTGACAGTGCGAATCGATAAACATGATGGACGATCGGGTTCCGGTGTCGGAGTCAGAGCGACGCCGGTGCGCCGAACAACTGTTTGTATTGCAGAAAAAGGGCTTCGAGCAGCACGCGGGTGTTAAGCGGGTGGTTCTGCACCTGACGCTGTTGCGCAAGCTCGCGCAGGAAGCCGAGCAGGCGCACGTCGTCGGTCGCATCGCCGCACTGGCGCAGTGCCTTGGCGTGGGCCGGGTAGAACCGCGAGTTGCCCGTCATGCGTTCGGCGAGCACGTCGAAGCACCAGCGTTGCAGTGTTTCGAGAATACCCGGCAGGTTGCCCTTGTGCAGTTGCTCGGCACAGGCGAACGCGTCGACCGCCCCGCCCTGCGCCAGTTGCCCCAGCAGCCAATCACGCCAGCTCCGCTCCTCGGGCTCGGCCAGCGTGCGGGCCGACAGGGGTGCGCCACCGGCTTCCGCCAGCACCGCCGCCGCCGTCGCCGCGTCGAGGCCCGCTTCGCCCATGAGCCACTGCGTCGACTGCTTGTCGTCGGGGCGCGTCAGCACCACACGGCGGCAGCGCGACAGAATCGTCGGCAGCAAGCGATCGGGTTGCGTCGTCACCAGCAGGAACACGACACCTTCGGGCGGTTCTTCGAGCGTTTTGAGCAGCGCGTTGGCGGCGTGCACGTTCAGCGCTTCCGCCGGGTACAGCAGCACGACACGGCGCCCCTGACGATGCGAGCCCAGGCTGGCAAAGTCGATGACCTCGCGCACCTGCTCGATCTTGATTTCCTTGCTCGGCGTCTTGGTCTTCTTGTCGGCGTCGGCCTCGGCGCGGTTCTCGGCGCCGGGTAGCGTATCGGCCATGATTTCCGGGCAGATGGCACGAAAATCGGGGTGATTGCCGCTGGCAAACCACTGACAGGCGCTGCACGTGCCGCACGGCGACAGGTCGTCGCGCGGGGCTTCGCAGAGCAAACCCTGCGCGAATGTGCGCGCAAGCGCGAGCTCGCCGATGCCGGGTACGGCCTGCAACAACAGGGCGTGCGGCATCTGGCTGCGCAGATCGTTAAGGCGCGTCCAGTCCTGCGACTGCCACGGATACAGCATGGGGGCTCCTTGGCCTGAATTTTCGCCAGCATGGGCGCTGGCATGACACATCAGCGCGGGGGACGTCGTCGGCTCGCGCCTGATTTCGGGCGGGAGACCGAACGAATACCCGGATTATGGCCCCATTCGCGGGGCGCTTCAGCAAGTGCCGCCGTCAGTGCCCGGGCACGCCCAACCGCGCAAAGACGCCGGCGAGTTCTGCGGCAATCGCATCGATGCTCTGGGCGGCGTCGATCACGACGAAACGGCCCGCCGACGCCTGCGCACGACGCAGGTACTCTTCGCGCACTCGCGTGAAGAAGGCGGCCGACTCGCGCTCGAACTTGTCCGGCGCGCGGGCACCGGCCAATCGGGCCGCCGCAATCGACGGATCGAGATCGAACAGAATCGTGAGGTCGGGCTGGCGGGTGCCCTGCACCCACTGTTCGAGCACCGACAGCTTGTCCAGCGAGAGGCCGCGACCGCCGCCCTGATAGGCGAACGTCGCATCGGTGAAACGGTCGGAGACCACCCAGTCGCCACGGGTCAGCGCGGGTTCGATCACTTTGACCAGATGCTCGCGGCGGCCGGCAAACATCAGCAGCGCTTCGGTTTCGATATCCATCGGCTCATCGAGCACGAGCTTGCGCAACGATTCGCCAAGCGGCGTGCCGCCCGGCTCACGCGTGGCCACGACGTTGCGGCCATCGCGGGCGAGCCCCTGACGCAGCGTATCCACGAAGGCATTCACGTGCGTGCTTTTGCCAGCGCCGTCGATGCCCTCGAAAGTCACGAACTTGCCCGGCACGGCGGCCGGTGCGGCGTTAGGTTGGGTCATTGATCACCTCGCTGGTATTTGTCCACGGCGCGATTGTGCTCCTGGAGATTGGTCGAGAAATGGCTCGTGCCATCGCCCCGCGCCACGAAATAGAGCGCATCGCTCGGGGCGGGATTGAGCGCCGCCGCCAGCGATGCCACGCCGGGCAGCGCAATCGGCGTCGGGGGCAGCCCGGCACGCGTGTACGTGTTGTATGGCGTATCGGTCTGCAAGTCACGCTTGCGAATGCGTCCCGTGTAGAGGTCGCCCATGCCGTAGATCACCGTCGGATCGGTCTGGAGCAGCATGCGCTTCTTCAGGCGATTGACGAACACGGCGGCGACTTGCCCCCGCTCCACGGCCTGCCCCGTCTCTTTTTCCACAAGCGATGCCATGATCAGTGCTTCGTACGGCGTGTTGTACGGCAAGCCCGGCGCACGCGCGGCCCAGGCTTCGTCCAGCCGCTTCTGCATCAGGCGATAGGCGCGCTTGTAGATGTCGACGTCGCTGGAGCCCTTCGGAAAGAGATAGGTGTCCGGGAAGAACATGCCCTCGGCTTCCGCACGGTCGGCGCCCACGAGTTGCATGATGTCGGCGTCGGGCAGCCCGGCCGTATCGTGGCGCAGCGCCGGGTTGAGATCGATCTCGGCGCGCATTTTCTTGAAGGTCCAGCCCTCGATGATCGTCACCACGTACTGGTTGACGTCGCCGCGCGCGAGTTTCTCCATCACGTCGATGGGCGTCACGCCCGTGGCGAACTCGTAGTTGCCGGACTTGAGCTTGGTGCCCACGTCCATGATGCGGGCGAGCAGATTGAACAGCAGCGGATGCACCGGCACGCCGCCCGTGCGAAGCTGGGTCGCGACGCTGCGCACCGAGCTGTAGGGTTTGATCGTCACGTCGAGCGTCGGCTTGACGAGCTGCATCGGGGCTTGCGCCCAGTAATAGAAAGCACCGCCTGCCGCCAACGCGACGACAATCAACAGCACGAACAAGCGTTTGATGAAGGACATGTATTGCAGAATAAGTCGCGCTCGGACGGCAGCGGGTTCGGGGGACTCGGTCAACCCGGGCATACATGGATAACGGCGGTTCGTGCTGCGCGTTTTGCGCGTCGAACCGGGCTCGCACGCCCAAGCGGAAGACCCAATATAATACTTTGACTTGCCGAACCCTCAAAGATAGACAGGCACTCCTGTATATGAATTCCCATTGGCGTGAACTTCTGCCGCAAGCGGCAGCCGCATCTTCTTCCGATCCCGATGCGCGTGCGGCGCAGTTTGCAGCACTCCAATCGGGCAGTTTCGCCGCGCTGGCACACGACACGGGCCTCATCGCCGTGACCGGGGCTGACGCCGCGAGCTTCCTGCACGGGCAACTGACCAACGATGTCGAACACCTCAAGCCCGCCCAGGCGCGGCTCACAGGCTATTGTTCGGCCAAGGGGCGGCTGCTCGCCACGTTCCTGATGTGGCGCGACGCCACCGCCGACGCCACGATCTATCTGGCCGGCGCCGCCGATGTTCAGGCAGCCGTGCAGAAACGCTTGTCGATGTTCGTGCTGCGGGCAAAAGCCAAGCTGACCGATGCCACAGCGACGCATGTGCTGCTTCAGGTTGGCGGCCCGGCAGCCGAAGGTGTCCTCTCGCAAACGTTCGCCACGCTGCCCGCCGCGCCGCTCGCGGCGGTGCAAGGCACGCTTGGTGACGCGCCGACGAGCCTGATTCGCCTGCCGGATGCCGGTTCTGCCCGATCGCTGCCCCGCTATCTGTGGAGCGTGCCGGTCACGCAAGCCGCGCAGGTTTGGGCGGCGTTGCAAGCCGCACCGGGACTTGTCGTTGTCGACCCGGCCCTGACGGCGTGGCTCGATGTCCATAGCGGCGTGGCCAATGTGGTCACCGCAACCCAAGAACAATTCGTGCCGCAAATGGTGAATTGGGAAGTCGTGGGCGGCGTGAGCTTCCGCAAGGGTTGCTATCCCGGTCAGGAAGTGGTCGCGCGCAGCCAGTATCGCGGCGTCATCAAGCGCCGCTTGCACCTCGCCCATGTGGCCGACGACAGCGCCGTGCCGGTACCGGCACAGGCGTTGGTCGAAGTCAGCGACCCGGATCAACCGTGCGGCATGGTGGTGCAAGCTGCCGCGGCACCGAGCGGTGGCTATGACGTTCTCGTTGAACTGAAACTTGCCGCTCGCGAAGCCGATGACGTTCGGCTTGGCACGGCCGAGGGCCCTGCGCTGCAATTCCTGACGATGCCGTACGGGATCTTCGATCCGACCGAAACGCCTGCCGCGTCGGCTTCGGCAGCGTCCTGAATGGACTGTTACGTCTATTACCGCGTCACACCCGCCAACGCAGAGGCCGCCGCGCAAGCCGTCGTGCGGCTCTTCGCGTTGGTCACGACACGCTTCGGCGTGTCTGCGCGCTTGCAACGGCGGGCAGAAGCGTCCGCCAGCGACGCGCTCACCGGGGCGATGACGTGGATGGAACGGTATGACGACGTTCCGCCAGCGTTTATGGACGCCCTGCCCGCGATGGCGACGCACTGCGGTCTGGCCACGCTCGTCGAGGGTGAGCGCCACGTGGAATGCTTCGAGGACATGCCAGCCCCATGTGCCTGATCGTTTTCTCGTGGCAGCCTGACGCCGACACGCCGCTCGTGCTGCTCGCCAATCGCGACGAGTTTTTCGAGCGCCCCACCGAGCCCATGCATTGGTGGCAGGACCACCCCGATGTGCTGGCTGGGCGCGATCTGCGCGGCGGCGGCACATGGATGGGTATCAACCGTGCGGGACGTTTCGCCGCACTCACGAACTTCCGCGATGGCCGCGCCCCGATGGCGCCGAAAAGCGCGCCGTCGCGTGGCCTGCTGGTCTCGGCCATGCTCGACGCCACATCACTCAACGACGATCTTTCGCGCGTCGAGCGGCATGCACATGAGTACGCGGGCTTCAACCTGCTCGCGGGTGACTTGCCAGCGGGCAAGCTGTTCTGGCTGGGAAATCGGTCCGATCATGTCGGTGGCAAAGACTCGGCGCCACCGGCAATCCCCGTGGCTGACGCCATTGCGCCCGGCCTCCACGGCCTTTCGAACGCCGTCATCGATACTCCGTGGCCGAAACTGCTCAGTCGTCGCGACGCGCTTGCGAGTGCGCTGTTGCACAACGCCGACGACGATGCGCTATTGCAGATCATGCGCGACCCGGCCGAAGCGCCTGATGACGCCTTACCTGACACCGGCGTCGCGCGGACATGGGAGCGCTCGCTCTCAGCAGCATTCATTGCATCGCCCGCCTACGGAACCCGCTGCACGACGCTACTGCGCTACCACCGTGACGGCCGCGTCGACATAATCGAAGCGACAGTAACCCCCGGGCAGCCGCCCAACGTGCTAACCGGTCGCCGAAATTTCACGTTCAGCGTCGATATCTCGCGCACTTAACGCCCCTCCTCCGTCGTCCGCCCCAACCCGATTTACACGTTTCTCAAATTCGGCATTTAAATTGGGAAACTCGCCGATGCGTGTTGTGGCACTCTGCTTCACTTGGCGACAAGCAATGTTCAGCCGATCTGTCCAGTAGGCATTTTCTGCTTTCCTGCAAAAACGCCACATTCTTCGCCATACGAACATTTCACCGCCTTACATTTGGCTATAATTGCACGCCAAACTTTTTGGGATGCTATGGAAAGCACGACGCGAGACAGCGTCGGCCTTCTCGCCATATCTGGTCATATAGGACTTTGGCCGGGAAAACGCATAAGACGTCACTGGCGCGTGGCATAGCAAAGCGGCAATCGCTTCATTTCCACTTATTAGTCATGCCAGATAACATCGACGCGCAAAAGATGCGTCGCGCGCCGCAATGGACTTCGGGGGAAGTTTGCATTGTGGGATCCTCGCCGGAACAGCCGATCTCCGCATCCGTGGAGGCCGCCGCATTGGCGAGCGCCGTTGCGCGCTGGGACCTACCGGTCCGCCGATGGGCGTACCGCCAAATGGGTGCGGCTTCGGCGGGCAAACCGGACGTCGACGTCATCGATCCAATGCTACGGCGCCGGCTGAGCCCGCTTGCCCGGCTTGCGCTATCGGCCGCCGTGGCATGCGGCCCGTTGCCGCCCGCCTGCCGTGTGGTGTATGCCTCCCAACACGGTGAAATTCAACGAACGACGCAAATGCTAGAGGCGCTCGTGCGCCGCGAGCCGCCATCGCCTACCGCGTTCAGCCTGTCGGTTCTCAATGCCACGCCGGGCGTTCTCAGTATCGCGCGCAACGACCGCTCCGCCATCAATGCTGTCGCGGCGTCCGACGACACGCTCGGCTATGCATTGCTCGACGCATGGACTCAGCACCGCGAAACCCCTGACACGCCGCTGCTCGTGATTTTCGCGTTCGACGCACCACCCGCCTGCTATGGCCCCACCGCAGGCCAACCCGACGACAGTGCGAACGCTCTTGCATTTCTGATCGCATCCGACGCGACGGCCCACCTGACTTGCACGATGCATTTGCCCGTCGGACGCGATACGTGCGCGGAGCCCCGCTCGCAAAGCAGCAGTCTGCTCACGTCGCTGATGGGGGGTGGCAGCGACATCTGGCGCGGCGAGCGTCACGACTGGCAGTGGGAATGGCGGGAGGAGCCTCAGCATGCGTCTGTCTAGCATTTCTCCCCGATGGGAGCCGTTGCGCCGCCAGGCGGCATCGCTGCTGCTATGGTCCTGCTTTGCCGTCGGCGGTCTCGTGTTCTCGCTGATCGTCTTTCCGTCGCTGCTCTTGCTGCCGGTGCCCGTGCGCCGTCGCCGCCGCTACGCGATGGCCATGGTGCATCGTTGTTTTGCATCACTGGTCGCGGCATGCCGTGCTTTGGGCGTTATGCGGTTCGAGATCGAGAATGCCGAGAGACTGCGTCATTTGGGACGCGTCGTCGTGATCGCCAATCACCCGTCGTATCTGGACGTTGCCGTGTTGCTCGCGCTCATGCCGCGTGCGTGCTGCATTGTCACGAGCCGTCACTGGCGCAACCCATTTTTCGCGGGCATCGTGCGCTCGGCCGGCTATCTGCGCAATGACGGCGGCCCTTCTCTGGTCAGCGCCAGCGAGGCCGCGCTGGCCGACAACGTCCCGCTCATCGTCTTTCCCGAAGGCACACGCAGCCCGTCCCGGGGACGGCTCGGGAAGTTCTCGCGCGGCTTCGCGCACATCTCGCTGGCCCATGGCTGCCCGATTCTGCCCGTCCTGATCGACTGCGACCCGCCCGCCTATACGAAACAACACCGCTGGTACTCCGTACCGACCGCACAGCCGACCTTGCGCGTTCGCGTCCTGGATGCAGACCTGAGCCCCGACGTTGCGCTACCGCCCGGCAGCCACGTGAACACCCCGGTCATCCCCGCGCAACGCGACGCCTGCGGCGAAACGAATGGCACACAGATGCCTTTGGCAGCGAGACGTCTGACCACGCTCGCCGAACATTTCTTCATCGATCAGATTTCTCAACATGGCCTCTCTAGAACTTGAGATCAAGCAATTGATCGTCCAGGCGCTTGAACTGGAAGACATCGGCGTGGACGACATCGTCGACGACGTCCCCCTTTTTGGCGACGGCCTCGGCTTGGACTCCATCGACGCACTTGAACTGGGCATTGCCCTGCGCAAGCGCTTTGGTCTGCAAATCGAAGCGAACGATGAGGCAGCGCGCGCGCAGTTCCGCAGCGTTGCCACCCTGGCGCAGTTGTTGCGCGAACGCGGTTGCGCCCAGTAAGGAAACCTTGCGATGAGCACCTTGACATTACCCCTGTCCGACGACGAAATCCTGACGCGTCTGCGTAGCATCCTGCATGACACGTTCGAGATTGCGCCCGAACGCATCACGTTGCAGGCCCATCTGTTCGAGGAGCTGGATCTCGACAGCATCGATGCCGTGGATCTCGCCATCCAGCTCCAACGCATGACCGGCAAACGTATCAAGCCCGAAGAATTCAAGAGCGTGCGCACCGTCGAGGACGTGGTGTCCGCCGTACGTACCTTGCTCAACGACTGACCCGCACGCATGTCCCGACTTCATGCCAACGCCTCAGGATCGCTGCCGCACGCTCCCCAGACGCGCGTGCGCTGGCAATCCGTTATCGCTGCACTCGCCTATCCGTTGCTGATCCTCGTAGGGATCTCGCTGCTGGCGCCGCGCTATCTCGCGTTGCTACTGCTCGTCGGGATCTACCTGCGTTACCGTCGCAATCTGAAGTCGCACCGGCTCCTCATGCCTGTCGAATGGGCGGTTGCCGGTGGGCTGGCAGCGCTCGCATGCGCCACAGCGCTGAGCAACAGCGAACTACTGCTGCGCTGCTACCCCGTTGCCGTGAATGCCGGCATGGGACTGACGTTCGCCATGTCATTGCGCTCCCCCATACCCATGGTCGAGCGCATTGCCCGGTTGCATCAACCCGATTTGCCGACGGACGCCACGCCTTATCTGCGCAACGTCACGCGCGTATGGATCGTCTTCTTCGTCTTCAACGGCGCCGTCGCGCTCGCCACGGCACTTTGGGCATCGCGAGAGATTTGGTCGCTCTATAACGGTGGAGTCGCCTACGTGCTGATCGGATTGCTGTTTGCGGCCGAATGGCTTTGGCGTCGTCGCATGCTCGCGAAACAAGCCTGCGCAGACGCTCGGAACACCCAACATCCGGGGCCGTCGGCATGAATGGCATGAGCGTCATGAGTGAGCGCGTCGCCATCGCGTCACCGGCCAGTGCCGTCACCCCGCAAGCCATCGACTGCACGCCGCTGGCCGAGATGTTGTGCCAGCCGCGCGCACCATCGCTCGTCGTATGCGTGGACGGCCGTTCGTCCGCAGACGACGCCGCGCCGCTGACAGCGCACGCGTGGCATGCCCGAGTTCAGTCGCTGCGGGCGGCATTTTCGGCACGTCCTGCACAACGGCTCGCGCTATGTCTGGACGATCCGTTCGACATAAGCTGTGCCCTATTCGCTGCATGGGCGGCGGGCAGAACGCCCGTCGTGCTGCCCAACGCCCTGCCCCAGACACGCCGAGACTTTGCTTTCGCCTTCGACGAAGCCATCGATACGGACATGCTGGCGCGCGATTCGGCATGCCGAGACGCCGCGACCGTCGCGATGAATCACGACGCGCCGGAAGCCCGCAACGCGCTCCCCTCGTCGTGCCAGTTGCTCATTTACACGTCGGGCAGCAGCGGCGAGCCGAAGGCCATCACGAAAACGCTGGCACAGCTCGACGGCGAGGTGCAGGCGCTTCACCGGCATTGGGGCACGCAGCTTCAGAACGCTCTGGTGGTCGCGAGCGTGCCGTGCCATCACATTTATGGACTGTGGTTTCGCGTGCTGTGGCCGTTGGCCGCAGGGATTCCATTCGCTCGACACACTTTTGCGGAACCTTCGCAAGCCCGTGCGTGGCGCACTTGGCCAGCCGTGGTGTGGATCGCAGGCCCCGCACAGTTGACACGTTGGCCGGCATTGCTTTGCGACGGCGTCTGGCCCGACGCGCCCCGCCTCACGTTCTCATCCGGTGGCCCGTTGCCCGCTGATGCCGCACGCCAGTGCGCCGAACTCGTTCGGGCCACAGGTGCACGAGCAGCCGTGGGCGATGCCTGGGCACCAGTGGAGGTCTTCGGCAGTACCGAAACCGGTGGCATCGCATGGCGCCAACAGGACCGCATGTCGCACTGGACACCGTTCGATGACACGACGGTGCGAGTCTCTGACCATGGCGCATTGGAAATCTGCTCGCCGCGCGTCAATGACGGGCGTTGGTGGCCGACCGACGACGGCGCCATCGTGAACGCCGACGGCTCGTTCACCATGACGGGCCGGCTCGACCGCACCGTGAAGATCGAAGGCAAGCGAGTCTCGCTACCGGCGGTGGAGGCGGCACTCTTGCGCCACGAATGGGTCGACGACGCAGCAGCCGTCGTAATCGCCGGCCGCCTTGCCGCCGCCGTCGCACTGAGCCACGCCGGCCGACGCGCCTGGCGCGAACAATCGCTGGGGACCGTTCGCGCCGTCATGCGCGACGCGCTGGCCCAGACGTTCGATGCGACCGTACTCCCGAGACGCTGGCGTTTTCCCGCAGCCCTTCCCCTGAATGAACGAGGCAAGCGCGCGACGTCCGACGTTGCCGCGCTCTTTGCGCCGGCATCGCCGTGGATGCCGTCGGTAATGGGTGTTCGGTTGAACTACGCGAACGACTCTGACGCCCCCGGCACGCCGTCGGATAACCCGCAGGCTGTGGTGCTGTCCTTGCGAGTGCCGCCCGATCTGGCACATTTCGAGGGTCACTTCCCGGGACTTCCGCTACTGCCCGGTGTCGTTCTGATCGACTGGGCCAGCCGGTTCGCTGCGGAACACGCGGCGCGCGACCCCGCGCTGCGTGCATGGGTGAGCACGCCGAGCACGTTGCAGCAAGTCAAATTCTCCGCACCGGTACTGCCGGGGACACGGTTCGATCTCACGCTGACGTACGATGCTGCCCGTCGTCGCGTGCACTACGCCTACGAAGGAATACGCGGCATGGCCGCCACCGGCTATCTCGCCTATGCCGCCGGAGACGTGTCGCAATGACGACACGCCTTGACTCCCCGCCGCTGCACGACGGCTTTGTGCCCTGCGTCCTGATTCCGGTGTACAACCACCCGGCCCATATCGCACGTATCGTCGAGACGTTGCTTGCACGAGGCCTGCCGGTGCTGCTGATCGACGACGGCAGCGATGCGCCAACGCGCGCCGTACTTGATGCCATTCATGGCGCACATCCCCAGACGGTTACGCTTGAACGCCTGCCGCACAATCTCGGCAAAGGCGGCGCCGTCTCTCATGGATTACGCATCGCGCATGCACTCGGCTACACGCACGCACTGCAAGTCGACGCGGACGGTCAGCACGATCTCTCGGATGTCCCCGCTTTTTTCGATGACGCCAGGCAGCGCCCCGACGCCGTGATCTGCGGAACACCACGTTACGACGCTTCGGTGCCCAAGGGGCGTTTGTACGGACGCTACATCACGCACTTCTGGGTGTGGATCGAGACGTTGTCGTTCGATATCGCCGATTCGATGTGCGGATTCCGTGTGTATCCGCTTGCGGCCACCGCCGCCCTGCTGGCACGGCACCGGCCGCCGCCGCGCATGGCGTTCGACACGGACATTCTGGTGCGCCTGTATTGGCGGGGTGTGCCAGTCCAGAATCGGCGAACACGCGTGGTCTATCCGGACAACGGGGTATCGCACTTTCAAATGTTCCGCGACAACGCCGGAATTTCTTGGATGCATACGCGACTTGTTTGCGCGATGCTGCCCCGCATACCGACGCTGTTACTGCGAAAACTGCGCCGTACAGAGACATTGCCAACGCCCGCCTCGCTCGCTGCGCCCGGCGCTACGGCCGCCCTGCCATGGTGGCGCCGCCCCGAACGCGGCAGCCTGCTGGGCATGAACCTTCTGGCGTTTGCCTGTCGCTGGTTCGGCTTGCGTATGGCGCGCGCTTGCCTGATTCCCGTGGCGGCTTACTTTGCGCTGAAAGACACGCAAGCCTGCGCCGCCTCGCGCGACTATCAACAGCGGCTTGGCGTGGCAGCCCCCGAACTCGGCTGGGCGGTCCCGACGCGCTGGCGCACTTTCCAGCATCTTCTTGCATTCGCCAACGCCGCACTGGATAAATTCGCCGCCTGGCGCGGGCTGCTCGGTGAGCGCCACGTCCGGGTAGAGGACGATGCCACGCTCGACGCGGCCGCCAACGATGCCCGTGGCGCGCTTGTCATCGGCTCGCATCTCGGCAATCTGGAGATGACACGCGCGCTCGCACGTTCGCGGGGCATTGATCGCATTCATGCGGTCGTCTACACCCGCCACGCCCAGCGCTTCCGTTCGATGCTCGCCGGGTCAAATCAGGCTTTTGCGGAAAACTTGATCGAGGTGGACGACATTGGCCCGGCCACCGCCATCATGCTTCGCGAGCGCGTCGATCGTGGCGACTGGCTCGTCATCGTGGGAGACCGCGTGCCGTCCGCCGACGGTGGCCGTGTCGTACAGGCCCCCTTCTTTGGCGAATCCGCCCCCTTTGCACAAGGCCCGTTCATTCTGGCAGCGTTGCTCGAATGTCCGGTGTATCTGCTCTTCTGCCTGCGCGACAAAGCGTCTTACCGGCTGTATTTCGAACGGTTCGCCGACACCGTCGAATTGCCTCGGGCCAGACGCGAAGCCGCATTACGCAGCTACGCCGAACGCTACGCACGTCGGCTTGAGCACTACTGCCGGCAATACCCGATGCAGTGGTTCAACTTTTTCGATTTCTGGCAAGGCAAGCCGCCACCGTCATGATGGAACTCCCGATTTCACTCTCCGGCCCCGCTGACGGCGTCGGCAATCCCGTACGCCACGCGGTCCACGACGACCGCCTCGAAGACACCACGGGCCGAACCCACGCTTCGGCCGTGGTGTTCGGTCAAGGGCGCTTGACGATCGAGGACATTCTGGCGCTGGCGCATCGCACCCGCGTCGCAAGGTTGTCGAACGACACTGCGTGGCAAGACCGCATTCGTCGCAGCGTGAACGCGCTGCAAGCGCACCTCGCGGCCGGGCGCCCCGTCTACGGCGTGACCACCGGCTACGGCGACGCCTGTGTCGTCGACGTCCCCGCATCGCTTATCGAAGCGCTGCCCGCCCAGCTCACCCGTTACCACGGCTGCGGCATGGGGGAATGGCTCGACGACGACGCCGTACGTGCCGTGCTCGCATGCCGTCTGGCATCGCTGGCTCAGGGGTACTCGGCCGTCCGTCCGGAACTGCTGGAGGCACTAGTCCATCTGCTCGCGCACGACGTGCTGCCGCGCATTCCAGCAGAAGGCTCGGTCGGCGCAAGCGGCGACCTCACGCCACTGTCGTACGTTGCGGCAACGCTCATCGGCGAGCGCGACGTCATGTATCGCGGCCGCCTTTGCGCCGCCGCTGAGGCCTTGTCGGCGTCCGGCGGCGCGCCGATCCGGTTGGCCCCGAAAGAAGGCCTTGCGCTCATGAACGGCACGGCGGTCATGACGGCATTGGCCAGTCTCGCGTTCGCGCGGAGCCGGTCGCTGGCACGACTGGCGTCCCGTCTGAGCGCACTCACGACCGTCGCGCTCGATGGCCGCGCCGCACACTTCCACCCCACGCTTTTCGACGCGAAGCCGCACGAAGGGCAACGCGACGCCGCCCGTTGGATCCGCGAGGATCTGGCCGGCCGCACAGAGCCCCCGGAAGCGCGGCTTCAGGACCGCTACTCGCTTCGATGTGCGCCGCATGTGGTCGGCGTGCTCGTCGACGCGCTCAGTTGGGTGCGTCGCGATGTCGAAAACGAGATCAACAGCGCCAACGACAATCCGCTCATCGACCCGGACACCGGTGAGGTGCATCACGGCGGCAACTTCTATGGCGGGCACATTGCATTCGCCATGGATAGCCTGAAGACAGCCGTCGCCAACATCGCCGATTTGATGGATCGCCAGTTGGCGCTGCTCGTGGACGACAAGTTCAACAACGGCCTGCCCCGCAATCTCAGCGGCGCAACGGGGCCTCGGGCGCCGATCAACCACGGCTTCAAGGCCGTGCAGATCGGCGCGTCGGCGTGGACGGCCGAGGCACTCAAGCACACCATGCCGGCCAGTGTGTTCTCGCGCTCCACCGAGTCGCATAACCAAGACAAGGTCAGCATGGGGACGATCGCCGCGCGCGATTGTCTGCGCGTGCTGATGCTGACCGAGCAGGTTGCCGCAGCGCACACGCTCGCCGTGGCGCAAGCGGTGAAACTGCGCGAACGCCTCTCGCCCGGCGGCACGGCGCTGCCCGACACGTTGCGTCAGTGGCTCGATGCCGTTGCCGCACAGTCGCCATTCGTCGACGAAGACCGTGCGCTTGAACACGAGTTGCGTGCCGTACGGGCGTGGATTGCCGAAGGAGCGGACCTGCCCCATGACGACTGATACCCTCACCTGCCGGCCGGAAAAGGCGCCCTGGCTCGTCGCCACGGCCGACGTCGATATTCCCTTCCATGACGTCGATGTGATGCAAGTGGCGTGGCACGGCCATTACGTCAAATACTTCGAACTCGCTCGTTGCGCGTTGCTGCGCCGGTTCGACTATGACTACCCGCAAATGCAGGCGTCCGGCTACCTGTGGCCGGTCGTCGAGTGCCATCTCAAATACGTTCGCCCGGCGCGTTACGGACAGCGTGTGCGTGTGAGCGCATCGCTGACCGAATACGAAAACCGGTTGCGCATTGCTTACGAGATTCACGACATCGCCACCGCAGAGCGCATCACCAAGGGGTACACCGTGCAAGTCGCCGTCGACGCGCGCAACGGCGAACTCCAATTCGTGAGCCCACCCGTGGTCGTTGAGAAGCTGGAGGCCGCATGGGCAGCCGGCTGATCTGGCGCGCGGCAGGCGCGCTGCTGAGTGTCGTGTTCACTTTCATCGGGGTGGCTTCGGCGACTGCGGCCATGGCGGCTGAGTCCGTCGCAGCACAGGAATCTGCCGCAGCCGATCTGACGTTGCTCAAGCGCATTCTTGCGCAGATTGGTGCCTATCCCGTGGTGCATGCCGATTTCCTCCAGACGCGTACGTCGGCTTTGCTGTCGGCGCCCGCCCTCACCCGAGGGTCGCTGGTGTTCGTGCGTGAGCGAGGTGTGGTGTGGCAAGTGCGCTCGCCTCAGGCGCAAGGCTATGTCTACGGCCGGCAGCGCAGCGCACGTCTCGATGCCGATGGCAACGTGCTGTCGCTCGATACGCAACCGTCAGGGGTCACGCAGCAGATCAACGAATGGGCGAATGCGTTCATGCACGGCGATACCAGCGGGCTGGCTTCACAGTTCTCCGTGGCCGTCACGGGGACGGTGAACCGTTGGCAGATCGTGCTGACACCGTCGCAGCCGCAGATCGCTCAGGTGATGCGGCGCCTCACGCTCAACGGCGATACCGTCGTACGCGGCGTCACACTCGAGACCCGGCGCGGGGAGTCCGTTCGCTGGCAGTTCGAGAAAGTGCGGACAGGCGAAGCGCTCGACTCGAACGAACAACGCTTGCTGCGAACGGTCGAATGAACGCGCGCACCCGGGCATTTCGCCGCACGCTCGCCTTTGCCTTCACGGCGGGCGTCCTGCTGCTGGGCATCTGGCTGATAGCGGTGCGCCACCTGCCACTCCAGACCAACGTGCTTTCGTTGTTGCCGGCAACGGAGCGCAATCCGGTTGCCGAGCAGGCCGTCGACCATCTCGCCGGAAGCGTGAGCGACCGCATCGTGGTGTTGATCGGTGCCGCAGATGCAACCTCAGCGCGCGCGGCAGCAGCCCGTTTCGATGCAATGGCACGGACCAATGACGCCTTTTCCAGCGTACAAGGCAAAATCCCACCGTTCGATCCGGCATTCCTCTCGAATTTCTACCTGCCTCACCGCTTTCAACTCCTCTCCCATGAGGACCGGGCCGCGCTCGAGGCACAGCTTCGCCGCAGTCCGTCCGACGCCACGGCCCCGTCCTCGTTGTCGTCGCTTTCGTTGGCAAACTCACCGTTTGGCATGACAGACGCTGCCGATGACCCCTTCGGCTGGCTCGACCGCTGGCTTATGCGCCTGCCGTTCGGTCAGCTACGCATGTTGCCCGACGCCGGTTGGCTGAGCGCCCGTCACGACGACAAAACGTGGGTGCTCCTGCTGCTGCAAACGCGTGGCGCCGCGTTCGACAGCGACGTTCAGCAACGCGTCATTCGATTCTTCAATGCGGCGCAATCACAAATCGTCGACGCGTCCCCGGGCGTGGAGATGCTGCGCAGTGGCGCTGTGTTTCACGCCGCTGGCGCGAGAGCGCAGGCCGAGATGGAACTGCACCGGATCGGCATCGTTGCAACCTTGGGCATCGCACTGTTGACGCTCTGGGCCTTCCGTTCGGGCCGCTTGCTCGCCATGGGACTGGCGACCGTAGCCTTCGGCACCCTGTGCGCGGCCGTCGCCACGCTGGTGATCTTCGGCGAGTTGCATCTGCTCACTCTCGTATTCGGCGCAGCCCTGATTGGCGAGACGGTCGACTACGCGATCCAGTACTTTGTCGGGGTCGGCGGGCTGAATCGCGATGCCGCCCAGCGAACCTTGCCCGTCATCCGCCCGGCGCTGCGTATTGCGCTCGCGACCAGCGTGCTGGGCTACGCAATTCTCGGTGCGGTGCCGTTCCCGGCATTGCGCCAGATCGCCGTCTTCGCGCTCGCCGGACTTCTCTCGTCATACGCATTTGTCGTATGGGCATTGCCTGCCTTCCTTCCCCGCGACGTACCGCCCCTTCGCGCGCCGGTCATCCGGCTGGCACAACGTTGGCTTCGCGTCTGGGGCGCGGCGCTCGCCGGACGGCAAGGCACAGTGGTCGGATGTCTGATCCTGCTGGCGTGCCTGCCCGGATGGTGGCGGCTGGGTGCTGACGACGATATTCGCCGACTGATTTCCCGTGAACCGGCACTGGTCGCACAAGAACAAGCGATCGCGCGGATCACCGGCATCGACGGCGCGACACAGTTCTGGCTGGTGCAGGCCGACAGCGAGGAAGCGCTGCTACGTCGCGAGGAGCAGCTTGGCGCACGCCTCGATCAGGCGGCCGCAGGCAAGAACGCACCCTTCAGCGGCTGGACGGGCGTGTCACAGTTCGTCCCCTCGGTGCAGCGGCAACTCGACAATCGCGCCTTGTACGGCGCTGCCCGCTTCGACTCGCCCGGCACACTGGCCGCCGCCATGACGCGCGCCGGGTTCCGGGCTGAATTCGCACGGCAATACGCCAATGCGTTTGCCACCGAGGGCGACACGCCGCCGCTTCGCGTCGCCGACTGGCTGGCCTGGCCCGGCGCGACCCCCTACCGCATGCTCTGGTTAGGACAAGTCGACACCTCATCCTCGTCGCTGAGCGGCCCGGCGAACGCCGTGGGATACGCAAGCCTCGTACGACCACAGGGACTGCGCGACAGTGCGGCGGCCGCGCGTGTGGCGGTTGGCTTGCCCGGCGTGACCTATGTTGATAAAGCCGCGTCCATTTCCGGCCTGTTCGCGCGTTACCGGCATGCGAGCGGCCTATGGTTCGCCGCAGCACTCGTGGTGGTCGCTGTCTTGCTCGCCCGTCGATACGGATGGCGCGGCGCCATCGCCACGCTCATGCCTACGTTGCTCGCGACCGCCGTGGTTTTCGCGACGTTCGGCTACCTCGGCCTGCCACTCACCTTATTCGCACAGATGGGTCTGATGCTCGTGCTCGGCGTCGGCGTGAACTACGCCATCTTTCTGCGCGAAGGCGAATTGCGCGCGGGTGAAGATGAACGAATGGCCGCGATCGCCGTAGCCGGCACGCTGATGTCCGCGGCCACCACGTTGCTGTCGTTCGGTCTGCTCGCTTTCAGCGGCATGCCAAGCCTGCACGCGTTCGGTCTGACCTTGACGATCGGCATTGCCCTCTCACTTTTGCTCGCACCCTACAGCTTGCGTTTTCCGGAGTTGCGTTCATGAAGCCCCCTGTCTACCTCCACGCGCTCGGCATGATCAATGCGCTGGGCCATGATTTGCCCGGTATCGCCGAACGTCTGTTTGCCGGTGATACGACAGGCATGCAACCTCGCGAAAACTGGCACGCCGCAGGTACGGCGCCGGCCCCTGTGGTCGGTGCGGTGCGGCTCTCCGATCACGAACTGCCTCGGATTCCAGAACGGTTAAAACGCTACGACTGCCGCAACAATCGGTTTTTGGTCGCGGCAGCAGAACCCTTGCGTGCCGTGCTTGCACAACACATTCAACGCCATGGCGCGACGCGCATCGGCGTGGTCATCGGCACGAGCACCTCGGGTATCGCCGAAGGCGAGGCGGCCCTGTGCTCGCTTGCGGCCAACGGCGCGTTGCCGGACAACTATCACTACATCCAGCAGGCACTCGGCGCCCCCGCGCAATTTGTCGCCGAGTTGCTCGGGATTCGCGGCCCCGCCTACGCGATTTCGACGGCCTGCACGTCGAGTGCGAAGGCATTCGGAGCGGCACGCCGCCTCATCGACAGCGGCGTGTGCGATGCCGTGGTAACCGGGGGCGCGGACGCGCTCTGCGCACTCACGCTCGGCGGCTTCGGCGCGCTTGAGTCGCTATCGCAAGGCCTGTCGCGCCCGATGAGCCGCCACCGCGACGGCATCAACATCGGCGAAGGCGCGATGCTCTGCCTGATGTCGCGTACGCCGGGGAACATCGTTTTTTCCGGCATTGGCGATTCGAGCGACGCCCATCACATTTCGGCACCGGCCCCCGACGGCGCGGGTGCCATCGAAGCGATGCGCAGCGCCTTGCGCGACGCGAGTCTTGCCCCCTCGCAAATCGAGTACGTGCATCTGCATGCGACCGGCACCCCGAAAAACGACATCATGGAAAGTCTCGCCACCCATACCTGTTTCGACGCGTCGCCGTGGGTAAGCGGCACCAAACCCATGACAGGACACCTGCTCGGTGCCGCAGGTGCGACGGGCATCGGCATTTGCTGGCTCACGCTGGAAGGCGATGGCCGATTGCCACCGCATCTCTGGGACGGCGCCACTGACCCGGCGCTCAGCCCGTTGCGGCTCACCACGCGCGGCACCACCCTCGGCCGACCGCCCCACCACGTGATGACAAACGCGTACGCATTCGGCGGCAACAACGCCAGTGTGATTCTCTCGCGCGCGGAGGCCCTTCGATGACGACGTCAACTCACTGGCCGCCCATCGAGACCTTGCTGCCACACCGTCCGCCCATGCTGCTGATCGACGCCGTGTGCCAATACGACCCCGAGTCGATCAGCGTTCAGGCAACGCCCGACGCTCAAGCGTGGTACGCCGACGGGAACGGCAACATGCCTGTTCACATCGTGATCGAACTCATGGCTCAGGCGATTGCCGCGCACGAAGCGCTGACGCGCCGAAACAGCGGGCTCCCACCGGCCCCCGGGGTGCTGCTCGGCACGCGCCGGCTCGAAACGAGCGTCACGTCGCTGTGCGCGGGCGTTCCCCTTCTGGTGCATGCGGCCTGCGTGTTGCGCGACGACACCGGCAACGGCGCCTACGACTGCCGTGTGGACGTCGACGGTGAGACCGTGGCCAACGCGACGATCAAGGTTCACCAACCGACCGATTTTTCTGCCTTTTTGTTGGAGCATCTATCATGACCCGACGTGTTCTCGTCACCGGTAGCAGCCGGGGCATCGGGCGGGCGATTGCCCTGCGTCTCGCTCGGGACGGCTTTGCCGTTACCGTCCATTGTCGCGAACAGGTCGCCCCCGGCGAAGCCACCGTCGCCGACATCCGCGCTGCGGGCGGCATCGCCCATCTCGTGCAATTCGACGTGCGCGACAGGCAGGTCTGCCGCGAGATGCTCGAAGCCGATGTTGCCGAACGTGGTGCCTATTACGGCATCGTTTGTGGCGCCGGCATTACGCGCGACAACGCCTTCCCTGCCCTGTCCGACGACGATTGGGACAGCGTTCTCGACACGAGCCTCGATGGCTTCTTCAATGTCGTTCACCCGCTCTCCATGCCGATGGTTCGTCTGCGTGCTGGCGGACGCATTGTCACCGTAGCCTCTGTCTCCGGCGTCATGGGCAATCGTGGCCAGGTGAATTACAGCGCCGCCAAGGCGGGTTTGATCGGCGCCAGCAAGGCGCTGGCCGCCGAGCTCGCATCGCGCCGAATCACCGTGAACTGTGTCGCTCCGGGGCTGGTAGATACGGGCATGCTCGAAGGCGTGGCGTTGGACGAAGCGTTGCGCATGGTGCCGATGAACCGCGTAGGCACACCCGACGAGGTTGCGCACGTGGTGTCGTTCCTGATGTCGGATGGAGCAAGCTATGTGACCCGTCAAGTGATCGGTGTCAACGGAGGGATCATCTGATGACGCGTGTTGTCGTGACCGGATACGGCGGTATCACAGCGCTGGGCAGCCGCTGGGAGGACATCGAGGGTGCGCTGCGCGCAGGCCGGAACGCCGTGCGTCGCATGCCCGAGTGGGATTACTTCGAGATGCTCAACGGACGCCTCGCCTGTCCCGTCGAAGACTTCGCGCCGCCGCCCCACTGGCCGCGCAAACAACTACGCTCCATGGGGCGTGTCGCCCAACTCTCACTTCGGGCAACGGAACACGCCCTCGCCCACGCCGCGCTTGACGTGACGGCTGGCGATCCTGGCGACATCGGTGTGGCTTACGGATCGTCGTCCGGCAGCATCGCTCCCATTCAGGCGTTCGGCGTGATGGTCGAGACCGGATCAATGGCGGGAGTGACATCGACGAGCTATATCCAGATGATGCCGCACACCACCGCCGTCAATATCGGTGTGCACTTCGGACTGCAAGGGCGGATCATTCCCACCTCGAGCGCTTGCACCTCCGGCAGTCAGGCGATCGGATACGCGTACGAGGCCATTCGCTTTGGCCGCACGAAAGTGATGCTCGCGGGCGGCGCCGAGGAATTGTCTGGCCCCGGCAGTGCGGTGTTCGACACGCTCTACGCGACGAGCACGCGCAACGACGAACCGAAGCTTACGCCGCGCCCGTTCGATGCCGCACGCGACGGCCTCGTGGTCGGTGAAGGGGCGGCCACTCTGGTACTCGAATCGCTCGACCACGCGCGAGCGCGTGGCGCCACGATTCTGGCGGAAATCATCGGGTTCGGATGCAACACCGACGGCAATCACGTCACGCAACCCACCGCTGCCACCATGGCGCGCGCCATGCAACTGGCGCTGAACGACGCCGGACTGGCACCGCACGCCATCGACTACATCAGCGCACATGGCACGGCGACGGACCGGGGCGATATCGCCGAGAGCGAAGCCACGGCCAGCATCTTCGGAGGCACCGTGCCGATCAGCGCCATGAAGAGCTATCTCGGTCACACGCTTGGCGCATGCGGTGCTATCGAAGCCTGGTGGGCCATCGAAATGATGCGCCGCGACTGGTTTGCCGGCACGCTCAATCTCGATAGTCCGGACCCGGCTTGCGCCTCGCTCGATCACATCGCGGGAGCCGATGGCCGGCAACTGGAAACGCAGCGAATCATGAGCAACAACTTTGCGTTCGGTGGCATCAACACGTCGCTGATCTTTCAGCGATTTGTGGATTGACAGGGTTGGATTTTTCAGCAAATCAGTCACTCAATGACAGCGCGTGGTAACTGCCAAGCCCGACAGGCGAAGTGCCACACAACGTCGCTCACAAACCAAATGGAGAAAACATGCAGACTCGTCGACGCCTGATCGCCGCTTCGCTCGCCGTCACCGTGACGGCGATGTTCGGTCCCGCCGCCCACGCTGCCCGCCCGCCCGTGCCGATCGTCCCGCACGACAACATGCCTATCGTCTCGGGTAGTGGCAATACGTTGTCGCTCGAAGAGATCCGCGGCGCCATCACACGCGGCGCGGCAACTCACGACTGGGTCGCCACGCAGGGAAAACCGGGCGAACTCGTCGCCTCGATCAACGTGCGCAACAAGCACTACGCCTCCGTGACGATCAAGTACAGCGAAACGACGTATTCGGTAACCTATCGCGACAGCACCAATCTCGAGTACGGGCTCTCGAGCATTCCCAGCGTTTCGCCGCGTCGCGAGGACTTCAGCAATACCGCGATGCCCGCCAACACGCCCGTGATTCACCCCAACTACAACCGTTGGGTCGACACGCTCATCCGCGACATCAACGCGGAACTGCGCCGCCTCTGATGTCTCGCTTTCATCGCCCCGATGGATTGGCCAGAGTCGTCGTCACTGGCCTCGGGATGGTCTCCGCCGCCGGTCACTCGCGCGAAGCCGTCGTCGACGCGTTACGCCGCCAGAAGAGCGGCGTGCATGAGGCTCCGGATTACGTCGCTCATGGCTTGCGCAGCACGATCACCGGGCGGCCGCACGCCGGGTCGCTCGATGACGCTGTTTTGCCTCGCAAGCTGCGGCGTTTCATGGGCGACACGGCGCTGTATGCCAGCCATGCAGCCCTACGCGCCGTCGCAGACGCCGGCCTGGACGCCGCGACGTTGAGCAACGGCAGATGTGGCGTCGTCGTTGGCTCCGGCACCGGAGCGATGAAAGATTTCGAAGACGCGCTGGATGTCGCGCGGGAAAGCGGCGCTACGCGGGTATTGCCATACGTCGTACCGCGCGCCATGTCGAGTACCGCGCAGGCAGCGTTATCCGCCCTGTTCGATCTGCGCGGCGTTGGGTACGCCATTTCGTCCGCATGCTCGACCTCGATCCATTGCGTCGGACATGCCGTCGATTTGCTCCGACTCGGACGACAGGATGTGATGCTGGCGGGCGGCAGCGAGGAAGCCCCTTGGGGTGCAGCAATGTGTTTCGACGCCATGGGGGTCCTCTCCCGTGGACACAACGCCACACCGGCGAAGGCCTCCCGGCCGTTCGATGCTGGACGCGACGGGTTTGTGCTTGGGGGCGGTGCGGCGATTCTCGTTCTGGAAACCCTCGCTCACGCCGAGGCCCGTGGTGCCCCTCCCCTCGCCGAGATTACGGGGGTGGGTGCTGCCACTTGCGCATCGCACGCCTTCGGTGTCGACATCGCGACCATGAGCGGCGTCGTCAAAGCGGCATGTCAGGATCTTGTGGCACCGCCCAGTTTTATCAGCGCACACGCCAACGGCTCGATTGAGGGCGACACGGCGGAGTTGGCGGCATTGGCCGATGCCTTCGGAGGATTGACCGAGGTGCCCGCCATCACTTCGATTAAAGGCATTACCGGCCACACGGTTGCGGCCGCGGGTGCGATGCAGATCGCCTGCGCGATCTGGGCGATGCACGAGGGATTTGTCCCGGGGGCAGCCAACATTGACCGCCTGCCCCCGGAAGCCGCGTCCTATCCGATCTGTAGAGAAAGCCGTGCTGCTGATATCAGCAGCAGCCTGATCAATACCTTCGGCTTTGGCGGCACCTACGGCGCGCTCACGCTGGCGCGCATCTAAGGCTGAAAGATCAAGTCCAACGGCCGCCCTGAGTGGGTTACGCCCTTGGTTTCCTCGCGACAACGTTCACCAACGTCTCTTCGCGCTCGCCAAACACTCGGCGTCGCTGCAACCTCAGGCGTTCGAGCAGCCCGAAGTCCTTCGCCCGACTCCACCACAGGTACGGGTAAGAGACATTGTCTCGCTCGAACGTAAATCCCGCCTCGCGAATCATGTCAAGGTAACCCTCGGCGCTGCGCTGAACGTGCATCGGATGGCGGAACAATAACCTGATCACCCACGACCGAATGTAGGCCTCTGTCGACTCGGCGAAGCACAGCAAACCACCCGGCTTGAGCACACGATGGAATTCGGCCAGCGCCGCTTCCTGATAGACGAGATGGTGGAACGTCTGATGGCAGAAGACGATATCGCAACTGGCATCGGGCAAAGGAATCGCCGAACAATCGCCCGAATGCAGCTCGACCGGGACCCCGGCATTTCGCGCATGGACTTGTGCATCCGTCAGCGCCGGTGCGAAACAGTCGAGCCCGATCAGACGTGACGGCTTGAAATAACGATGCAGGAGCGGCAACGACTGACCGTGGCCGCATCCGGCATCGAGTACGACGGGTGCCTGAGGCATCGTGCCGTCTGCCAGTTGCAACAAGTCCTCGATGGCCACGCGCAGCACGTGATGGCGCCAGGTATATGTCTTGAGAAACCAATTCCCGAAGCGGGTTTCGGGAACGAACGCCTTTGCAGACGATACGGAAGACGAATTGGCAGCAGTGGTCACAATAGCGAGTACCGTTCGGGCGGCTTATCTGTAGGGATTCCGCTATTGTGCCAACTGCCTCCTTCCATGGAAAGGACGTGAATAACAATACTCCTGAAATTCAGGGGTACTTGATAAACTTGGGAAGAATCCCGCCCTATACCAACCGCACGATCTGCTTCCCGAAGTTCTCCCCCTTGAGCAAACCGAGAAACGCAGCCGGTGCACTCTCCAGCCCCTGCGTCATCGTCTCGCGGTAGTGCAACTCGCCAGCGGCGATGGCGTCGGTCAATTCCGCCAGCGCCTGCGGCCAGATATCCAGATGCTCGGTCACGATGAAGCCTTCGAGCTTCACGCGGTTCGTCAGCAGCAACGCCGGGTATTTCAGCGGCGCCGGCTGGCCGTCATAGCCGGCGATCATGCCGCACAACGCGATGCGTGAATGGGCGTTGATATTGCCCAGCACGGCATCGAACACCGCGCCACCCACATTCTCGAAGTAGCCGTCGATACCGTCGGGTGCGGCCGCACGCAGCGCCTCGTAAAGATTGCCCGCCTTGTAGTCGACGCACGCATCGAAGCCCAGCGTTTCGGTGACATAGGCGCACTTCTGCGGACCACCAGCGATACCCACCACGCGACAACCCATGCGCTTGGCCAGTTGGCCCACCACACTGCCCACGGCGCCGGATGCCGCGCTCACGGCTACGGTCTGCCCCGCCTTGGGCGCGATGATCTTGTTCAGGCCGTACCACGCAGTGACCCCCGGCATGCCGGCAGCCCCCAGATACACACTCATCGGCACGCGCACGGCATCAACGCGGCGCAGATTGCTGCCGTCGGAAATGCCGTACTCCTGCCACCCGAACATCGCGGTGACGGCATCGCCCGGTTGCCAGTCGGGATGGCGCGACTCGATCACCTCGCCGACCGTTGCACCGACCATAACGGCATCGAGCGGCTGCGGTGGCGCGTACGACTTGGTGTCGTTCATGCGGCCACGCATGTAGGGGTCGAGTGACAGATAGAAGTTGCGCACCAGCACTTGCCCGTCACCGAGTTCGGGGAGTTCGGGGGCGGCAAGGTGGAAATTGTCCAGCGTGGCCTCGCCCTTGGGACGTGAGACCAGCAAAATCTGGCGGTTGATCGTCATGACATACGCTCCGGTTAGTCGCCCTGCGGATCGTCGGGACGTCGCTGCTGGCGAACCTCACGGCCCACCGCCAGACGACGCAGATACTTGAACGTGCCCATAGCCTTTGCAACGAGCTTGCCGTTGGCGTCGCGCACTTCGCCTTCGCAATACGCCATCGTCGTCGAGCGATGCAGCACGCGCCCGAAAGCGCTCATTTCGCCGGAACCCGGCTGCATGAAACTCGTCTTCATTTCGATGGTGACCACTCCGCTGCCTTCCGGCGCGGTGCTGCGGCTCGCCGTGCTCAACGCCACGTCGAGAAGTGCCATCGTGACCCCGCCATGCATCACCTCCCAACTGTTCAGATGCTGGGGCGCGAGCTTGAGTCGAAGTTCCGATTCGCCACCCTCGGCGCGCAGAAGTTCGATGCCAAGGTGATCGATAAACCCGGAGCGAATCGATAGCGTGCTCATCGCATGTTCTCCCGGCTCGTACGGCGGGCGCCACGTTGGCGCGCCGCAAGTCGATCAAGTGTTCGGTAAAACGTGTCCATCGTCATTTCGTCAGCTAGGGACGCAAGTCAGTGTCATTGCGCCCGGAATGGGTGATTCGTTGAATTAGTGCACATCGTGCGCATAGGTGGCGCTCACGGCATACGTGGGGTGTCGGTGCACAACGCGCTCATTCGCGCCCCACGCCCGCTTCGGCCAGTGACGTCCATGCCTTCGCAAGCGACCCATTCAGGTCGATGGCGCGACAGGCATGCTCGATCAAACAGACATCGAAGCCTGCGGCCTTGGCATCGAGCGCACTCCACGCCACGCAGAAGTCGGTCGCGAGGCCCACACAGTGCACTCGCCGGACACCTTTGTCGCGTAAATAACCGGCGAGTCCCGTCGGCGTCTTGCGATCCGCTTCCAGAAATGCGGAATAGCTGTCCACCCCCACGTGATAGCCCTTGCGCACGATCGCCTGCGCCTGCGGAATGTGCAGTCCCTCGTGCAACGCCGCGCCACGGGAGTCCTGCACGCAATGCGTCGGCCACAGGACTTGGTCGCCGTAGGGCAGCGAAATGGTCTCGAACGGCTGGCTGCCGGGGTGATTCTCCGCAAACGAGACGTGCCCCGACGGATGCCAGTCCTGCGTGAGCACCACGTGCGAGAAGCCCCCCGCCAGTGCGTTGATTGCCGGCACGACCTCGTCGCCGTGCGGCACCGCCAGCGCACCGCCCGGCATGAAATCGTACTGCACGTCGATCACGAGCAAGACTTCGTCCATCGGTTTCATTGCATTCTCCTGCGGGTTCGCCACCTACCGGGCTCACCCGTTAAAGCGCTTGCCGCTCTCGGCCAGTTCGACGAGGCGCGCCGCGGGCGTCCAGTCTTCACCGTGAACACCGGCTTCGAACTCGCGCACGCGCGCCAGCACCTTATCGAGTCCGACGGTATCGGCATAAAGCATCGGCCCGCCCCGCCACAACGGGAAACCATAGCCGTTCAGGTACACCATATCGATATCGGACGCGCGCGCCGCCGTGCCATCGGCCAGCACCTTGGCGCCCTCGTTGACCAGCGCGTAGACGAGTCGTTCGACAATCTCGTCATCGGTGAACGAGTGCGGCACGATGCCGTGCTCGCGACGATAGTCGTCAATCATCTGTCCGACTTCGGCTGACTCACGCGGCGTGCGGTCGCTATCGGCGTAGTTGTACCACCCCGCATGCGTCTTCTGACCATATCGGCCCGCTTCGCAAAGCACGTCGGCAATTTTCGGATAGACCAGCCCCGGCTGCTCGGCATGGCGCCGCTTGCGAATGGCCCAGCTCACGTCATTGCCCGCCAGATCGCTGGTACGGAACGGGCCCATCGCGAAACCGAAGCGCTCGATCGCGGCGTCGATTTGCGCGGGCGATGCACCCTGCTCCACCATCCATTGCGATTGCTTGAAATACGGCTCAAGCATGCGGTTGCCGATAAAGCCGTCGCAAACACGGGCCACCACCGCAAGCTTGCCGATGCGCTTGGCCAGCTTCATGACGGTCGCCAGCACGTCGTGGCCGGTGCGTGCGCCACGTACGACTTCGAGCAGCCGCATGATGTTTGCGGGGCTGAAGAAATGCATGCCGATGACGTCTTGCGCACGGCCCGTGGTTGCCGCCAAGGCGTCCAGATCCAGCGTGGAGGTGTTGGACGCAAGAATTGCGCCCGGCTTTGCCACCTTGTCGAGCTCGCGAAACACCACCTGCTTGATCGACATGTCTTCATAGACAGCTTCGACAATGAGATCAGCGTCCGCCACAGCGTTGAAGTCCGAGCTGCCGTGAATCCGTGCGAGGCGCTTCTGCGCCTCGTCGGCCGCCAGCCTGCCTCGCGTCACCGCGCGCGCGTAGTTGCCCCGCATCGCGTCGAAACCGCGCGCAAGTGCGCTGTCAGTCGTGTCGACCAGCGTCACGGGGATGCCCGCATTCGCAAATGTCATCGCGATACCGCTGCCCATGGTGCCAGCGCCAATCACCGCCACACGATCAATGGTGCGCAGCGGCGTGTCGTCAGGCACATCGGCGATCTTGGCCGCTGCACGTTCGCCCAGAAAGGCGTGTCGCAGGGCCTTGGACTCCGGCGATGTCACCAGTGAAACAAAGCATTCCCGCTCGAACTTCACGCCCTCGTCGAACGGACGCGCGAGCGCGGCTTCAACGGCTGCCACACATTTCTGGGGCGCGGGGAAATGCGGTTGTTCGCGCAGCACCTTCTCGCGTGCGGCGTCGATAGCCGTTTGTGTCGAACCGTCGGCGTCGTCGATCTCGACGTCACGCAGGCGCGGCAGGGCCTCGCCGCGTGCCGCCACATCGTTCGCGAAGGCAATCGCACCCGTCAGAAGATCGTCGTGAGTGCCTTCGAACATCTTGGCAAACAGCGAGCCGACGAGCGCTTCCGACTTGACGACCTTGCCCGTGACCACCATATCGAGCGCGCGCGTCACGCCGATCGCACGCGGCAGGCGCTGCGTACCGCCCGCGCCGGGCAGCAGCCCGAGCTTGACCTCGGGCAGCGCGATTTGCGCGCCGGGCAGCGCCACGCGGTAGTGGCACGCGAGCGCGAGTTCCAGCCCGCCGCCCATGGCCACCGCATGCACGGCGGCAACCACCGGCTTCGCGCAAGCGTCCAGCGCATTGATCACATCGACGAGCAGCGGGCTTTGAGTCGCTTTCGGTGTGTTGAATTCACGAATATCGGCACCGCCGGAGAATGCCTTGCCGCCGCCGATCAGCACGATGGCACGCACTTGTGCGTCGGCCTGTGCATTGGCCAGCCCTTCGGCGATACCGGCGCGCGTTGCGTGTCCCAGCCCGTTGACCGGGGGATTCTCCAGCGTGATGACGGCTACGCCATCACGGACTTCATATGCCGTGCTCATCGTTGTCTCTTTCCTTATTGTTGGTGTCGTTGGGGGTACCGCCAGCGCGTGATTCAGCGCAGTGCGGCGAAACGATCGTTCGATTCTAGCGCAGCTAGACTTCAAGCCATTCGGCACGAATGTCGTGTGCCCGTGCGAGTTCGTCGGGCGTCCCCTCGAACACCAGTGCCCCGCGCCCCATCACCGCCACCCGTTGTGCGCAACTGAGCGCGAGCGACAGCTTTTGCTCGATCAGTAATATGGCAACACCCGAAGCGCGGAGTTCGGTCAGAATTCGGCCAATCCGCGCCACCACACGCGGCGCCAGCCCTTCGGTCGGCTCATCCACGATCAGCAAATCGGGGCCGGCCATCAACGCGCGGCACAGCGACAGCAACTGCTGCTCGCCCCCCGAGAGCGACGCCGATGGTGCGTGCCGGCGTGGCGCCAGTTCCTCGAAGCGCTCGAAGGCTTCTTCCAAGGTCAACGCACGGTTTGTCCGCATGGGCGCCGGGGAATGGCCATGTTCACGCGCATTGCCACGCACGGAGGCGCGTCCTGCCTGCGACCCTCGCTGGCCAAGCAGCAAATTCTGCGCCACCGTCAGCGGCCCGAACACATCGCGTGTCTCGGGCACGTAGCCGATGCCGAGCCGGGCGATCTGGTGCGGCGCCAATGACGTGAGCGACTGGCCCTGCCAGCGGATGTCGCCCTGCCGGGGAAGCTGCCCCATGACGGCGCGAGCGAGCGTCGAGCGTCCCGCCCCGTTGCGCCCCAGCACGGCGAGGATCTCACCCGGGGCAACGTGCATCGTCACCCCATTGAGCACGCGGGCGCCCCCATACCCGGCAGTCAGGTTGATCACCTCAAGCATCGTGCCTCCCCTCGGTCGACGACGCGCCGAGGGTGTCCGCATACTCGCCGAGATAGGCCGTCCGCACGTCCGGGTGCTCACGAATACGCGCCGGCACATCGCACGCGATGATCTTGCCGCGTGCCAGCACCGCGATTCGGTCAGCTAGCGAAAACACGACCTGCATGTCGTGCTCGATCATCAATAACGAACGTCCACGACTGAGTTCGGCAATAAGGGCCACCACCCGCGCCGATTCGGACTGACTCATCCCTGCGGTCGGTTCGTCGAGCAACATCACCTGCCCTGCGGCCGCGGCGCACAAGCCGATTTCGAGAACCCGTTGTTCGGCATAGCTCAATGCACCTGCGGGGTCGTCGCGGCGCGTGTCCAGCCCCAGCCGGACCAGCCAGTCTTCACTGATTGCCGTGACATCGCGCAACCCTCGCATGCTTCGCCAGAACGTGTAGCGGTGCCCGCTCGGCCACAGTGCCGCACAACGCAAGTGGTCGACAACGCTCGTCTCCAAAAACAGTTGAGATGTCTGAAAACTTCGCGACAAGCCCAGTCGGCTAATGAGGTGAGGCGCCCGGCCGGTCACGTCACGCGCCCCCAGCAAAACGCGACCGCTATCCGGCGACGTGCGCCCTGAGATCACATCGAAGAGCGTGCTCTTGCCCGCGCCGTTCGGGCCGATGATGGCCAGCCGCTCGCCGGGGGCCAGCGTGAGATCGACTTCGTCGAGCACCTGCGTGCGGCCAAATGATTTACGCACGCCGCGCACGCTGAGGATCGGCTGCGCTCCCGGGCTCGCGCTCCCCGCACTCCCCGCACTCATTTGCCTGCGCCTCATGGCTGATCTCCGGCGCCGCGGGCTAACCGGCCGACTTGGCCGGCGACCTGACGAACGGCGCCAATCAGGCGAGGCCACGCGCGATACAGCCACGCCGCCCCCAGCATCAGGCTCAGCATTGCAACGCCCCATCGCGCCCAGACGTTCGACGCGCCCGCGCTGCCCAGCCATGATTGTCCGGGGTCGATCGCACTGGCGACGGCGAGTCGAATGCCATAGGTCATTTCGACCACGGCGATCAAACCGCCGACAGCCATGGCTAACCCCGCGCATACGGCCAGATACGGTCGCCAAAGACGTCGTACCGTGTCTTGACGAAGCGTTTGCAACACCCGCATGTGTCCGGCCACCAACCCGGCCACACCGCCCGGCGCAAACACCACGACAGCGAGAAATCCCAGCCCCAGATAAAGCTGCCACGCCCGTGTCATCGTCGCCAGTACGACCGTCGCGAATACGCCGATCACCGCGCCGACCATCGGTCCGGCAAAGTAGGCCGTGCCGCCCAGCACGGTGAATACCAGCACCACGCCGGAACGTTCAAGACTGAAAGTGTCTGCGCTCGCCAATTCGAAATTAAGCGCCCCAAGCGACCCTGCCACGCCAGCAAACGCAGCGGCAATGATCTGCATCCGGTAGCGGACCGCTGCGGGCGATTGCCCCAGAAACGCGACTCGCCCCGCGTTATCTCTCACAGCGCGCGCGAGAAAGCCCAAGGGGGTACGGGTGACGCCATACATCAGTGCCGCGCAGATGAAGAGCCAGACGGCGACGAGTCCGTAGACCTCGCGTTGCGAGCCGAACGTCAGCCCCAGCCACGGCGCACCCAGTGTCCGGTCGGTGGCAATGCCGCGTTCGCCGCCGAACCACTCGGGCAACATCGCCGCGACGACCCAGACCAACTCGGCAACGCCCAGCGTGATCATCGCGAACGTCATGCCTGCGCGGCGCGTGGTGACAAAGCCAAGCGTCGCGCCCGCCAACGCCCCGGCTGCCGCCCCGGCCAGCGGTACGACGAACATCGAGACAGGCAACGCGCCCGCCCCGATGCGGTTCATGCACCAGACGCCGGCGTACGCGCCGATACCCGCGTAGGTCGCATGGCAAAAGCTCAGCAACCCCGTCGACCCCAGCAACAAGTTGAATGACAACGCCAGAATGGCTGCGGTGCCCATCTGCGTCATCAGCGTCAATGCCGCCTCTGACGGAAAGCACCACGGCAAGAGCGCGAGCAGCAACGCAAAGCCTGCCCAGATCGCAATGTTCTGGCCCGCCGACAAATGCAACGTCGGTGGTCCCGGTGGCCTCGGTGACATCGGCGACATTGCTGCCCTCGGTGCCCTGAATACGGTCGCCACCGATGCGTTCGGCGAGTCGGGCAAATCGGGCGAATCGGACGAATGGGGCGAATCGGACGTATCGCCTTCCACCGGGCGGCGGGACGGGTTATCTGCGGCGTCGCGCATCATCCCTCCCGCACGCCGAGCAGCCCGCGCGGACGCCACAACAGCACCGCCACCATCAGCAAGTACGGCACCGCCGGGGCCAGTTGCGCCAGTGTCAGGCGGGCGACCGGCGACAGCACGTCAAAGATCGCGCCCTGTGCGGCCGATGGCCACCATGGCGCGAGACTCGCGTCGCTCGTGACTGCCCACGTCTGCAAGATACCAATCAGCAGCGACGCGGCAAACGCACCGCTTAGTGAACCGAGCCCACCGACCACCACCACAACGAATACCACGCTGCCAACCGTTGCGGCCATGCCCGGCTCGGTCACCAGCACATTGCCGCCCGCCGCGCCTGCCAGCGCCGCCAACGCGGCCCCACAAGCGAATACGCCGGTATAAAGCGCTGGCACGTCGTAACCGAGTGCCTGTGTCATGGCCGGTTGTGCCAACGCGGCCTGCAACACGAGCCCGGCACGCGTGGCACGAAACGCCCCCCAAACCAGCGCGGCCACCGCGCACGCGAGCGCCATCAGAAACAGTCGATAAGCGGGGATGGCAACGCCCAGCACCTCGACCAACACGCCCTCGAACGCCGTCGGCACCGCGTAGTCAACGGGCCCGCGTCCCCAGACGAGTTGCACCAGTTCCACAACGATGTACGCGAGACCGAAGGTCGCCAGCAGTTCGGCCAACGCGCCACGCGTGCGCAGCCGTCGCAAGACGCCTCGCTCGAACACCGCCCCGAATACGCCGACGATGACGGGCGCCAACACCAGCGCCGG
Organism: Pandoraea sp. PE-S2R-1; assembly: GCF_002179865.1. NCBI lineage: Bacteria > Pseudomonadati > Pseudomonadota > Betaproteobacteria > Burkholderiales > Burkholderiaceae > Pandoraea > Pandoraea sp. PE-S2R-1. The sequence continues at coordinate 656,362 of NZ_NGUR01000009.1, forward strand.
CCAGAAACCCAGCGCGGACGACAGTGCGTAGGCAAAGTACGCCCCAAGCATGTAGAAACTGGCATGCGCGAAGTTCAGCACGCCGAGCATGCTGAAGATCAACGTGAGCCCGCTCGAAAGCATGAACAACAGCAAGCCGTAACTCACGCCGTTCACGAGGACGAGGCCAGCCGTGGCGCTCAGAAAATGCACTGCGACTCCTTGGTCAATTTCTTACTTCGAGGCAAACGAAAGACGAACGAAATACGAACAAAACACAAACGAAATACGAACGAAAGACGCGGCAAACAGGGCCGCGTTGAACGAAAATCTGGCTGACATTATAGGGGGCGCAGGCCGCTGGAATAGCGGCCGATCTGCCGGAAAATGGCGTCGTGACTTGCTTTTGAGGTGGCACCTGCACCCCGCTTCGGAGTTTTCCGAGAGGGGTGAGGTCATGGCGCGTGCCGGCCCCCTATGGCGCCGCCTGATAGTCCCGGAATCGCTCCCGCAACTTGAGCTTGAGCATCTTGCCGGTGGCCGTGTGCGGAATCTCGTCGACAAACACGACATCGTCGGGAATCCACCACTTCACGACGCGCCCTTCGTAGAAGGCCAGCACATCTTCGCGTGTGAGCGAAGAACCCGGCTTGCGCACGACCACCAGCAGCGGGCGCTCCTCCCACTTCGGATGGCGCACGGCGATACAGGCCGCCTCGTGAATCTCGGGGTGTGCCATCGCGATGTTCTCGACGTCGATCGAGCTGATCCACTCGCCGCCGGACTTGATCACATCCTTGCTGCGGTCGGTGATCTGTACGTAGCCCTCGGGATCGATGGTGGCCACATCGCCCGTCGGGAACCAGCCGTCGACCAGCGGCGACGTGTCGGCACGGAAATAGCGGTCGAGCACCCATGGCCCCCGCGTATACAGATCGCCGAACGCCTTGCCATCCCACGGCAGTTCCTCGCCCTCGGGCCCGACGATCTTCAGATCGACACCGTAAATAGCCGTCCCCTGCTTCTCCAGAATGTGTTGCTGATCCTCGGCCGGCAGTTCGCGATGGTGCTTGCGCAGATGGCAGAGTGTGCCGAGCGGCGACATCTCGCTCATGCCCCACGCGTGGATGACACGCACGCCATAGTCCTTTTCGAACGTGGTCAGCATCGCGGGCGGGCACGCCGAGCCGCCGATCACCGTGCGCTCCAGCGTCGAGAATCGCGCACCGATCGATTTCACGTACGTCAGCAGCCCCAGCCAGACCGTCGGCACGCCCGCCGAGAAGGTCACGCCCTCGGCTTCGAACAATTCGTAAATCGACTTGCCGTCGAGGTCTTTACCGGGGAATACGAGCTTCGCGCCGACGAGTGCGCTCGAGTACGGCATGCCCCACGCGTTGACGTGGAACATCGGCACGACGGGCAGCACGGCATCGCGCGCCGACATGGCCATGGCGTCGGGCAGCGACGCACCGAACGCATGCAACACCGTCGAGCGGTGACTGTAGAGCACGCCCTTGGGGTTGCCGGTGGTACCCGACGTGTAGCACAGCCCGGACGCCGTTTTCTCGTCCATTTCGGGCCAAACGTAGGTGTCGGCATCTTCGGCGGCCAGCAGGTCTTCGTAGCACAGCAACGGTAGCGTCGACGCAGGCAGATGCGCGCGGTCGGTCATGGCGATCCAGCCCTGCACGCCCGGGCATTGCGGCGCAATGGCTTCGACCAACGGCATGAAGTTGATGTCGAACGCCACGTAGCGGTCTTCGGCGTGATTGACGATGAACGCAATCTGCTCGGGAAACAGGCGCGGGTTGATCGTGTGGACCACGCTGCCCATGCCCGAAACGCCGTAGTAAAGCTCAAGGTGGCGATAACCGTTCCATGCCAGCGTGCCGACGCGCTCGCCGTCACCCACGCCGAGCCGGCGCAGGGCAAGGGCAAGCTGTCGCGAGCGGCGCTCGGCGTCACGCCATGTGTAGCGATGGATGTCGCCTTCCACGCGACGCGAGACGATCTCGGTGTCGCCGTGGTGGCGCGCGGCGTGAGTCAGCAACGAAGAAATCAGCAGCGGCGCGGCCATCATCTGGCCGAGGAGCGGTGGTGCCATGCGTCGAATCTCCAGAAAAGTCGGGACTACCGGAATATCGGGATACGTCTGGGCTACGGCTATGAGCTGTGAATATGTTCGATGAGCACGGCGCGTGACAGGCTGGCACGTCTGATGCGTGCATTCATGGTGCCACGCAGCCCGATTCTTGACGCGCCCGAGCCATCGGTCAACGCCGATCGCTTGTGCGGCGCAGCACGGCGGCTCGCCTCGCACCCTCGCCGTTCTCGCCAAAGTGCGCTGGCAAAGCCCTCGCAGCGCGGCAGCAAGCGCCGGACACCTCAAGTAGAATGTTTGTTCACCATCAGGAACGTCCCCAATGTCGGCATCAGACCGCCCCGCAAGCGCTTCTCCGGCTTCACCAGCCGCACCGGCCGCCCCTTCGTCGCTCAGGAATTTCGGCCCGCTGAATCTCGCGAACCGGTTTGCGTCGCTTGGTCCGAACTTCTACACCCGCCTCTCCCCTCAGCCGTTGCCCGAGCCCTATCTGGTCGGCTTCTCAGCCGATGCCGCCCGCCTGCTGGGCTGGTCGCCCGACGCAGCGCGCGATCCGGAGTTTCTCGCGACGTTTGCCGGCAATCAGCCGCTCGCCGGCGGTGACCCGCTCGCCAGCGTCTACTCCGGGCATCAGTTCGGTGTCTGGGCCGGCCAACTCGGCGACGGCCGCGCGCTGCTGCTGGGCGAAGCCGATGGCGCCGGTGGCCGTTGGGAAATCCAGCTCAAGGGCGGCGGGCTCACGCCTTATTCGCGCATGGGCGACGGCCGCGCCGTCCTACGCTCGTCGATTCGGGAATTTCTCTGCTCGGAAGCCATGTTCCATCTGGGCGTGCCGACGACACGCGCGCTGTGCGTGGTCGGCTCGGACGCCCCGGTGCGCCGCGAAACGATCGAGACGGCTGCGGTCGTGACGCGTCTGTCGCCGAGCTTCATCCGCTTCGGTCACTTCGAACACTTCTGGGCCGCGGGTCAGCACGACGCGCTGCGCCAGCTCGCCGACTTTACGATCGATCACCACTATCCGCATTGCCGCGAGGCCGCCAATCCCTATCTCGCCTTGCTCGAAGCGGTGTGCGAAGCGACGGCCGAGCTCATCGCGCATTGGCAGGCCGTCGGCTTCTGTCATGGCGTGATGAATACCGACAACATGTCGATTCTCGGCCTGACGATCGACTACGGGCCTTTCGGCTTTCTCGACGCGTTCAACGCGCACCACATCTGCAACCACTCGGACACGCAGGGCCGTTACGCCTATCAGGCGCAGCCGAACGTGGCGTACTGGAACTTGTTCTGCCTCGCGCAAGCGCTGCTGCCGCTGTTTGGTGAAGGCGACGCCGCCATCGAGCTGGCGCAATCGGCGTTGCCCGTGTTCAAGACGCGTTTCGCCGAAGAAATCGACCTGCGCATGCGCGCCAAGCTCGGGCTGCGCGAGTCGCACGCTGACGACGAGGTGCTCATCAATCGCCTGTTCAAGCTGATGCACGAGGGACGCGTGGACTTCACGCACCTGTTCCGCACGCTTGCCACGCTGCAACTCGACAATCCGGCGGCCGATGCGCCGTTGCGTGACATGTTTATCGACCGGGCGGGCTTCGACGCGTGGGCCGTCGACTATCGCGCTCGTTTGCGGCATGAGGCCAGTGCCGATGCCAAGCGCGCCGTTGCGATGCGTCTGGTGAATCCGAAATACGTGCTGCGCAACCATCTGGCCGAAGTCGCCATCCGACGGGCCGATGAGAAGGATTTCTCGGAAGTGGACACGCTGCTGCGCGTGCTCTCGCGGCCGTACGATGAACAGCCGGAATTCGAGCGCTACGCCGAACTGCCGCCCGACTGGGCCGGTCAGTTGGAAGTGAGCTGTTCCTCGTAATTCACACCTCACTAGAATTGACGGAAACAAGCATCGATCACTGACGCATTGCGATCGGGGGAATTATCCCAATATGCAACTCGTCAGATGACACCCGGATCATAGAAATCCGGGTATCAAAACTCAGGAGAATTTCATGAGCAAAGTGGAAAAGAGCGATGCCGACTGGCGCGCCCAACTCGATGACGTCGAGTATCAGGTCACCCGCAACGCCGCGACCGAACGCGCCTTCACCGGCCGTTACTGGGATCACTGGAAAGACGGGACGTATCGGTGCGTTTGCTGCGGTGAACCGCTCTTCCAATCGACGGACAAATTCGACGCAGGTTGCGGCTGGCCCAGCTACAGCAAGCCGGTCGAGGGTGCCGGCGTCGACGAAATCATGGATTACAGCCACGGCATGGTCCGCGTAGAAGTGCGCTGCCGTAACTGCGACGCCCATCTGGGTCATGTCTTCGAAGACGGCCCGGCGCCGACCGGTTTGCGGTACTGCATCAACTCGGCATCGCTGAATTTCGATGACAAGGAAGGCAACCCGGCGCCGGATGACAAGGCTGGAAAAAGCGACTGACGCGTGAGCGCCGCAGCGGACGTTGGCTCGTCGGCGCGGTTCAGGGAAGTCACCGATTGCGGTTCGGTATTCTGCTATGCTGAGTTTCCTCTATCAACAACAAGGAACGCCTCTCATGTCCGTGCAAAAGACTCGCTTCGCCATGCTTCTCGCCTCGGCAGCCGCTCTCGGCGCGCTGTCGGCCACGCCGGCTATCGCGCAGTACACGGGCCCCGGCGCCCCGCCCGCAGCGGCTGTCGCCGTGCCGTCGGTCATGCCGAGTGTCGTCTCTGTCCAGCAAGCGTTGTCCGCCCCTGACGACGCGCAAGCCGTCATCGAAGGCTTCATCGTCAACCGCATCAAGCACGAGCACTACACGTTCCGCGACGACGCGGGTCACACCATCGAAATCGAACTCGACGACAAGTATCTGCCGCCGGGCGTCAAGATCGACGACAAGACCCGCGTTCGCATCACGGGCGAAGTGGACCGCCACCGTCATCGTCCGAGCGACATCGACGTCAAGCGACTCGAAATCATTCGATAAGCGCCGTCTTCCGGCTGCCATCCGCGCCCGGAAAGCGGTGCTTTGAAAACAGGGGCTTTGAAATATAATGCGGGTTTGCCGCCCGGTGAGATTCAACGGCGCGCGTTCAAGGCGCGTTCGACGTCCACACCTCAGGCCGGCAAGCCCGTAGCCCCCAAGTCGAGACCTCATGAAATTTCTGTTCGACCTGTTACCGGTCATTCTGTTTTTCGTCGCCTTCAAGTTCGCCGGCATCTACATCGCCACGGGCATTGCGATCGCCACCACGATCGTGCAAGTTGCCTGGATGTGGCTGCGTCACCGCAAAGTCGAGCCGATGCAATGGGTCAGCCTCGCCATCATCGTGGTGTTCGGCGGCGCCACCATCTGGCTGCACAACGACACCTTCATCAAGTGGAAGCCCACCGCGCTTTACTGGATGTTCGGCATCACGCTGTTCGTGGCTGAACTCATGTTCGACAAGAACCTGATTCGCGCCATGATGGAAAAGCAAATGGCGCTGCCCGAGCATCTGTGGCGTTCCGTGAATTTCAGCTGGGCGCTCTTCTTCCTCGCGATAGGTGCGCTCAATCTGGTGATCGCCTATCAGTTCTCGACCGACACCTGGGTGAACTTCAAACTCTTCGGCGGCATGGGCCTCATGGTGGTGTTCATCGTCGTGCAGAGCCTCTGGCTCGCGAAGTACATCAAGCAAGACGAGTAACCTGCGACCGGAACCGACACCATGACCATGGAACAGCAAATCGAGGCGCGCCTCACGGCCGCCCTCACCCCGATCGAGATGGTTCTCGAGAACGACAGCGCGCGTCACGCCGGCCATGCCGGTGCGGCGTCCGGCGGGCATTACAACCTTCGCATCGTCTCGCCCGCCTTTGCCGGTCGCAACCGCGTGGCGCGGCATCGGCTGGTGTATGATGCGCTTGCCGATTTGATGCAGAACGGCATTCACGCCCTCGCCATCGTCGCGCTCGCCCCTGGCGAAGCGTAAGAACGCGTGCGACGCGTCCCCCGTCGATTAACCTTGCCTCCGTCATTCGTTAGGAAAAACAGCATGGCATTGAAACTCGCCCGCACGGCATTGGCGCTCGCCGCCACCGTGTCGCTGACCGCCGTATCCCTTCCCGCACTTGCCCAGAATGTCGCCGTCGTGAACGGCACGCCGGTGCCCGTCAAGCGCGCCGATGCGATGGTGCGTGAAATGGTCCGTCAGGGCCAGCCGAACTCGCCGCAACTGCAACAGCAAGTGCGCGAAGAGCTGGTCAAGCGCGAAATTCTCGCGCAGGAAGCCGTGCGCCAGGGTCTGGCAAGCGACGCCGACGTGAAGGCTCAGGTCGAACTGGCCAAGCAAGGCGTGCTGATCCGCGCACTGATCACCAACTTCCAGAAGACGTCGCCGGTCACCGATGCCGATGTGCAGGCGCGCTATGACCAGTTGAAGAAGCAGTTCGGCGACAAGGAATACCACGCTCGTCACATCCTCGTGCCGAGCGAAGATACGGCCAAGGAAATCATCGCCAAGCTCAAGGCCGGTGCCAACTTTGCCGATCTGGCCAAGCAGTACTCGAAGGACCCGGGTTCGGCGCAAAACGGCGGTGACCTCGACTGGTCGCCGGCCAATGCCTACGTGCCGGAATTTGCCGACGCGCTGCAAAAGCTCCAAAAGGGTCAGTACACGCAGACCCCGGTGAAGACCTCGTTCGGCTATCACGTCATCGAACTCGACGACTCGCGCGACGCGCAGATCCCGCCGCTCGCCGACGTCAAGCCGCAGCTCGTGCAGCAAATGCAGGAAGAGAAGCTTCAAAACTTCATCGACGGTCTCGAGAAGAAGGCCAAGATCCAGTAAGGATCGCCGGCGTCTTGTCAGACATGCGTCAGATACGAAAAACCCGCCAGCTGGCGGGTTTTTTGTTGATGCGCGAAGACAATCTCCACATCGTCCCGTCACTGCCCGTTCCGCTTCAATCCTTCGGGACCGGAGTTGCCGGTTAGCGCGCCGCCACGCGGGGCACTCGATAACGCGCCTGTCGGTGGCGACACCGGTGTCGATAAGACGGCAATCTGGTCATCCGGCACGTAGACGAAAACGCCGCCCGCTGCCGCGGTCGGATTGACACGAATCACAGGGAGAAAGCGCCCCGTCTGTGTCAGATAGTCCTGTTGCAGATAGCGCGCCTGCGCCACACCATCATCCACCGAGATGAACGCTTCGAGCGGCAAGCTCAGCGGAATATTCTGCGGCCACGGCCGGATCACCAACTCGTTGTAGGCGTGCCGAAGTGGATTCTCGTTCGGGAAATGCCGACGTGCCTCGATACTCAGTTGGAAACTCGCTGCATCGGGGCGAAACGGACATTGCGTGCCAAGCGACGTGGTCAGATAGTGGGCCTGCCACGCCGCAATCGTGGTCACGCCCATCTCGTCACAGAACCGGTGATCGGCGTTGCTGTAACAACTCTCGTAACGCGACCCTGTCCATCCATCAGAAGGAAATTCACAGCGCACTGTCAGCGGGTATCCCGTTGGCGCAGCGGCCTCTCGCATGATGAACCCCGTGCCACCGCGCGCGTCGATCAGCGACGTCACCCCCGCGTCCGCCCGCATATAGGAGAACGGAACCCCATCTCGCCCCACTGAACTGGGACTCGGGTTCCATGCATGAAATTCCGCCGAAGCCGCAGCAATGCGTACGATCACGCCATTGCAGTAGAACGCCGGCCGCCCCCCGGGACACGTCGAAGACACATCGGCATAGCGCGCGTTCAACCGCGCGGCGACGCGAAACCCCTCATCGAGCTGATCGGTTTCATCAAAGCCATAGGTGGCGCCCTGCGGTGGCCCAAACCCCATGCGCAAGATCGGCACCCACGCGCCGGTCGCATCGAAGTATTGCTTTTGGTAACGCTGCGCCTGAATGAGTTGTCCACCGTGACTGACGTCGTAGAAGAACGCCTGCACGGGAATCGTCTCCGGTTTTGCCGGGTCCCATGCCGCGACGAGTACGTTGTTCGGCCCCGCTGCCAGCGCATCGGTCACCAGTGCATGCGCGTCGAGCGACGCCTTGAACTGTTTCGCCACAATCGCACTGAACGAGCACTGCCGGTTGACGTCGCTGCCGTTGCCAGCGAATAACGTCATCCAGCCCGGCGCATCCGTCACGCCGTTGGGCAGGCAAGAACTCAGGTCCGGCGGTGACGCTGCGGCCGTCGCCAGCAAATCGCAGCCGTGCGACGCCGTGTCCGCTGCGGGCGTTACCGCCACCGGGTAAGCACAGCGCACATCGAGCGGCTTGCCCCACCCCGCCGCCGTCAATCCATCTGCGAGAATAAAACCCGCGCTCGTTGCCAGCCCGCTGGTACGCAAATCATGTCTCACGTAGGCAACGTTGGCCGATTGCGACGCCAACTCCTCTGCCGTCAGTTGTGCAAACGGCTGCGAAGCGTCCCCCGGCAGCGCGCGCATCAGCACGCCAGAGCACATCCATGCGGGACGATTGAGCGCGCACTGCGTCACGCTCGACTGATAGCGCTGGTTGACCAGATACGCAACATCGGCGCCGGTGAGCGCGTGAACTGGCAGCGCCCACAATCCGGCAAGCACAAGGGCGATGACCATCACGGCACTGCGTGCGCTGCGTATGTTGAGTAGCCGAGCGCTCAACGTGCGGCTGCCGGCGAAACCAGCGAGGTGCCACATGACAAGACTCCCTTACAACGCCACCCTCAACACTCTCGAGAACAGATACGGGTCACTCGCCGTCGTGCCGATCGCGTACGTGATGAATACCGTCGTCCCGGCGCTCTCGCTCACCCACCCTGCGGGAATGTTGAACGTGTTCGCCAGTCCGGGCACGACCGCCTGAAGTTCGGTATCGCGAACGACGCGCCCTTCCCAGCGCACCCGAGCGGTTTGCCCGACCACTTGCGTGCCATACAGGACGGTGACTTGCGTGCGACCGGCATTGATGGTCGGCATGGGTAACGGCGTCCCCTGAACTCGCAGGTTCAGCGCGTCGGAGATTTCGATGGGGCTGCTTCCGCGCTTGACGCTGAACGTGACCGCCACGGTATTGCCAATGGCGTCGAGCACTTCGCGGCGCGGCACCCGCAACGCGACGCGCGCGGGAATCGTGACCGTCCAGATTGACGTGTCGTAGACGGACGACGGTCCTCGCCACCGACCGCCAACCGTTTGCCCGGCGGCCATGCCGTCGTATTGCGGGACTTCGATGTGCACGAATTCGCGATCGTAAAAATCGTCGACCAGCAGTAGGTCGCCGTTACCGCCCGTGGCTTCGAGTATGCCGGGCTTGAGGTTCACGATCGATTCGATTTCCATGACACGCTCCTGAAGGTTCACGCTCGTATCAGGCCACGCGCACCACGGGCGCAACAACTGTCAACGTTGACAGGCGCACACTGAGCGCACGCCCAATAAAAAAACCGCCTGCCCCGTGACAGGACAGGCGGTTTTTACGTCACCGACGCCGTAGCGCCGTCAGACGAAATACAACGTTTTACGCAACCCAGCGACGTGCGTTGCGGAACATGCGCATCCACGGGCTGTCTTCGCCCCACTGCGCCGGTGCCCAGCTCATCTGCACGGTGCGGAACACGCGCTCGGGGTGCGGCATCATGACCGTGAAGCGGCCGTCGGCCGTCGTCACCGACGTGAGACCGCGCGGCGAACCGTTCGGATTGAACGGATACTGCTCGGTCGGCTGTCCACGGTGATCGACAAAGCGCATCGCGGCGATTGCCTGATCGATGTTGCCCTGCTGACCGAAGTTGGCGAAGCCTTCGCCGTGCGCGATCACGATCGGCAGTTGCGAGCCGGCCATGTCCTTGAAGAACAACGACGGCGAATCAAGCACTTCAACTTGCGTCAGACGCGCTTCGTACTTCGACTGGTTGTACGTGAACTTCGGCCACGCACCCGCGCCCGGAATCAGGTTCGACAAGTTGCTCATCATCTGGCAACCGTTGCACACGCCCAGCGCGAACGTGTCGGCACGGTTGAAGAAGCCCGCAAACTGCTCGGCCAGTGCCGGGTTGAACAGAATCGTCTTCGCCCAACCTTCACCCGCACCCAGCGTATCGCCGTACGAGAAACCACCGCAGGCGATAAAGCCCTTGAAGTCTTCCAGCGCCTGACGGCCTGCCAGCAGGTCGCTCATATGCACGTCGTACGCTTCGAAGCCGGCCTTGTCGAGGACATAGGCCATTTCCAAATGCGAGTTCACGCCTTGCTCGCGCAGCACGGCCACCTTCGGGCGCGCACCGGTCGCGATGAACGGCGCGGCGATGTCTTCGTTCGCATCAAACGTGAGCTTCGGCGAGAGGCCCGGATCGCTGGTGTCGTTCAGCGCTTCATATTCCGCATCGGCGGCAGCCGGGTTGTCACGCAGACGCGCAATACGCCAGCTCACTTCCGACCACAGGCGTTGCAGTTCGGCACGCGGGGCACCGAATACTTTCTTCGCATCGCGATAGATTTCGATGACGTCGTTCGGGTTCGGCTTGCCGATCACGTTCGTGCAGGCCGACAGACCGGCTTCGCGCAGCGCTTGCAACACCGCGTCGCGATCGCTCGCGCGCACCTGAATCACACCGCCGAGCTCTTCGGAGAACAGCGCACGCAGCGTCTTGTCTTCGCGACGGCCAACAGTCTGCTTCGCCCAGTCCTTGGCGTCGCCGTAATCCGACTCGAAGCCCTCGTCCAGCGTGAGCATGTCGACGTTGAGCGATACGCCCACGTGACCCGCAAACGCCATCTCGGCCACCGTGGCGAACAGACCACCATCCGAGCGGTCGTGGTAAGCGAGCAGCTTGCCGTCGGCATTGAGCTGCTGAATAGCGTCGAAGAAGCGCTTGAGATCAGCCGGATCGTCAAGATCCGGCGTGACGTCACCGATCTGCTGCGTCACCTGCGCGAGAATACTGCCGCCCAGACGATTCTTGTTGTGCCCCAGATCGATGGCAATCAGCACGGTCTCACCGGCTTCTGCGACCGAGCGCAGTTGCGGGGTGAGGTGGCTGCGCACGTCTTCGACCGGCGCAAACGCCGACACGATCAGCGACACCGGGGAGACCACGTCCTTGTTGCGGCCGCTGTCTTCCCACTTGGTACGCATCGACAACGAATCCTTGCCGACCGGAATCGAGAGACCCAGCGCCGGGCACAGTTCCATGCCCACGGCCTTGACCGTATCGAACAGCGCAGCGTCCTCACCCTCGGTACCGCAAGCCGCCATCCAGTTGGCCGACAGCTTGATCTGGTCGAGCGACTTGATCGGCGCAGCAGCGATATTGGTGATCGCTTCGCCCACGGCCATACGGCCCGAGGCCGGCGCGTCGATCACGGCGAGCGGCGTACGCTCGCCCATGGTCATCGCTTCGCCACGGAAACCGGCGTAATCCATCAACGAAATCGCGCAATCGGCCACCGGCACCTGCCACGGACCAACCATCTGGTCGCGTGCGGTCAGGCCGCCCACAGTACGGTCGCCAATGGTGATCAGGAACGACTTGCTCGCCACCGTCGGGTGACGCAGCACGGCGCGCGCGACTTCATCGAGCGACAGGCCGGTCACGTCGACCGGCGGGAATTCCGCCGTCACGCGCGTGACATCGCGGTGCATACGCGGCGGCTTGCCGAGCAGCACGTCCATCGGCATATCGACCGGGTCCGGCGATTCCGGATGCATCGGGTCGACCAGCTTCAGTTGACGTTCGTCGGTCGAGACACCGACCACGGCTACCGGGCAACGCTCGCGCTGGCAAACGGCCTGAAATGCCGGGAAGCTGTCCGGGGCGATGGCCAGCACGTAGCGCTCTTGCGCTTCGTTGCTCCAGATTTCGGCGGGCGACATGCCCGACTCTTCCAACTGCACCTGACGCAGATCGAACAGCGCACCCTTGCCTGCGCCGTCCACCAGTTCCGGGAAGGCGTTCGAGATACCGCCCGCGCCCACGTCGTGAATCGACAGGATCGGGTTGGCCTCGCCCTGGCGCCAGCACCAGTTGATGACTTCCTGCGCGCGACGCTCGATTTCCGGGTTGCCGCGTTGCACCGAGTCGAAGTCGAGTTCGGCCGTGTTGGTACCGGTCGCCATCGAGCTGGCAGCGCCGCCGCCCATCCCGATACGCATGCCCGGGCCGCCGATCTGAATCAGCAGCGTGCCGGCCGGCAGGTCGTTCTTGTGGGTGTGTTGGGCCGCAATGTTGCCCATGCCGCCGGCAATCATGATCGGCTTGTGATAGCCGCGCACGCGGCCAGCCACGTTTTGTTCGTAGGCACGGAAGTAGCCGCCGATGTTCGGACGGCCGAATTCGTTGTTGAACGCAGCGCCGCCGAGCGGGCCGTCGATCATGATTTGCAGCGGCGAAGCGATACGGTCCGGGCGGCCATAGTCGGCGCCGGTGTCATCGGGCTTGCGCAGCGACGGCGGCACGGCGACGTCGCGGTCGTTTTCCCACGGCTCACGCGCGTCCGGCAGGACCAGATTCGACACGGTGAAACCGGTCAGGCCCGACTTCGGCGTCGATCCACGGCCCGTCGCGCCTTCGTCGCGAATTTCGCCGCCCGCGCCCGTCGAAGCGCCCGGGAACGGCGAAATGGCCGTCGGGTGGTTGTGCGTCTCGACCTTCATCAGCGTGTGCGTGAGCTCGACGCTGCGGCCGTACTTGGCGTCGGCGCCGCGCGGATACCAGCGCTCGACCTCGGCACCTTCCATCACCGAGGCGTTGTCCGAATACGCGACCACCGTCCCTTGCGGGTGCAGTTGGTGCGTGTTCTTGATCATCTGGAACAGCGACTTGTCTTGCGCCTCGCCGTCGATGGTCCACTGGGCATTGAAAATCTTGTGACGGCAGTGCTCGCTGTTGGCCTGCGCGAACATCATCAATTCGACATCGGTCGGGTTGCGCTTCAGGGCGACGAAGGCTTCGACCAGATAGTCGATTTCGTCTTCGGCGAGCGCCAGACCCAGATCGCGGTTGGCCGCTTCGAGGGCGCTACGGCCGACGCCGATCACGTCGATCGTCTGCAACGGCTTGGCCGGCAGTTCGACGAAGAGCACTTCGGCGTCTTTACGGGTGGCGACCACGGTTTCGGTCATGCGGTCGTGCAGCACGTCGGCCACGCGCGCCAGCACGTCGGCGGGCAGCGACTTCTTGCCGCCCAGCAGGCCCGACTTCACGCCGACGGTGTATTCAACGGCGCGCTCGATACGGCGCACATCGGCAATGCCGCAGTTGTGGGCAATGTCGGTGGCCTTGCTCGCCCACGGCGAGATCGTGCCCAGACGCGGGATCACCAGCAACTGATCGCCGACCGGCTCTTCACGCACCGGTTCACCGTAGGTCAGCAGGCCGGCAACACGGGCCACGTCGTCGCTCGATAGCGGCGCGGCGCTGGCCACCAGATGCACGTAGCGCGCGTCAATACGCACGATCGAGCTGTCGATGGCTTGCAGGGTCTGCAAAAGACGTTGCTGGCGGAATTCGGAGAGCGCCAAGGCGCCGGCGAAGCAGGCAATGTGAGTCATGGAAGGACGGAAGGCGAGGCGTTCAAAACGCGGGGGAACGACAAACCGGGATTATACCCTGCTTACCCGGGGTTATACCCGAGTGAGAAACGTCTTCGCGCCCCGCCGCGGTCGCTCTCTGGTAACCTATGCCCCCCGTGACGAACACGCGCTGCCCAAGATTTATGGCACGCGGTCGGTTCAGTCAGGAGACACAGAACTACACTAACAAGCGGACGTACGGGCGTTCGCCACACACCAGACGGTTGGGAATGAAGGTCATCGTTATCGGCGGCGGGGTTATCGGCACTTGCACCGCCTACTATCTGGCCGCCGCGGGGCATACGGTTACGCTCGTCGAGCGCAACAGCACGGTCGCGCAGGAAAGCAGCTTCGGCAACGCCGGCGTCATTGCGCCCGGCTACGTGACGCCGTGGGCCGCCCCCGGCATGCCGCGCAAGCTGCTCGGCTACATGTTCAGTGCAGCGAGCCCCCTCATCTTCCGTCCCGGCCTGTCGCGCGGTACGTGGCGCTGGGCGTCGCGCTGGTTGCGCGAATGCAAGCTCGAGCGCTATCGCGCCAATCGCGAGCGTATGCAACGCATTGCGTTCTACAGCCAGCGCTGCCTGCACGAGCTGCGCGAGCAGCATCTCTTCGAATACGAACAAACGCAGGGGTACCTGCAACTGTTCCGTTCCGAGCGCGAAATCAAGATGAACGAACCGGCGCGCGCCATGCTCGCCGAGAACGAGGTGCCGCACCGCCTGCTCACGCCCGAGGAGTGCCGCAAGCTCGAACCCTCGATTTCGACCGATGCGCCGCTGGCTGGCGGGCTGCATCTGCCGCGCGACGAAACCGGCAACTGCCCCCTCTTCACCAAGCGCCTCGCCCAGATCGCCCGCGATATGGGCGTGACGCTCGCGACCGAAACGACCGTGCTGGCCGTGCGTCCGAATCTCGGGCGCGCCGGTGTGACCGTCGAGACCGCCAGCACCGCGCAGCCGCTGCAAATCACGTCGATGGAAGCCGATGCCGTGGTCATTGCGGCCGGCGTGGCAAGCACGGCGCTGCTGAAGCCGCTCGGCATCGATTTGCCGCTCTGGCCGATCAAGGGCTACTCGCTCACCGTGCCCGTGAAGAACGAAATGTTCAGCCCGCGCATCGCCGTGATGGACGAGTCCTACAAGACGGCCATCACCCCGCAGGGCAACCGGTTGCGTATTGCCGGTACGGCCGAGCTGGGCGACACCCAGTTGGTGCTGCGCGAGCGCGCCATCGCCACGCTCTACAAAGTGGCGACGGACTGGTTCCCGGGCGCCGGCAAGTACCGCGAGGCCCGTGCCTGGGTCGGTGCGCGTCCGATGCTGCCCGATGGTCCGCCGCTGCTCGGCGCTACGCACTTGCCCGGCATCTACCTCAATCTCGGCCATGGCTCGACCGGCTGGGCGATGGCCTGCGGCTCCGGGCGCGTGCTGGCCGACGTGATCTCCGGCCAGACGCCTGACATCGACCTCGACGGGCTTACGCTGGCCCGCTACGCTCACTAGGCTCCCTAGGCTCCCTAGGCTCACTGGCCCCACTGACTGCATCGATCGCCCGATCGTCCTGATGGCGCGCGCACCGAATGTGCGTGCGCTGTCAGTGAATGCCGACAGCCCATCGGGGAATGCGCTGGCAGGCACCCCGCTGCATTCACGGCATAATCGTCGAATTGCCGTCTGATTCGCTTCATTCGCTTGATCCGCCCGTTCTGCCGAACCATCCGTCGAGTGCTCCGCCGCCACGCGCGACGAACGCATCGGAACGCATCGTTTTCGCAGAATCCCGGGGGGAACAGGCTCACCGCCATCGACGCCGCCGTGGCTTTCCGGGAGTTGTGCCTGTCATGACCGATCACCTGCGTGTCGACGATTCTGCCGCCGCCCCCGCGAGCCCGAGTCCGCTCGCGAGGCCGTCCCGATTGCCTCAGCCGTCCGACATCGTCGACGGTCCGCTCGCCGACACACCGCTCCCCCTGTATTTCCCTGCCGATTTGCGTGAGATCGAACGCGCAAGCGCCGCACACTCGCCCCCTCACACGCTGATGGCGCGCGCGGGCGCGGTCGTCGCCGACTGGCTCTACGGGCAATTACCGGCACTCGCGACAGCCGGACGTCAGCCCGTGCTTCTGCTTGCCGGTCCCGGCAACAATGGCGGCGATGCCTATGTCGCCGCCCGCGAACTGCATCGTCGCGGCGTGCTGGTCGACGTCTGGCAGCTCGCGCCGCCCGTCGCCGACGACGCGAAATGGGCGCATGCCGAAGCCCTCGCCGCTGGCGTGCCGATACACCCCGCGCCGGACGTATGGCCGCAGCCTTCAACCTATGCGTGGATCGTGGATGGCTTGTTCGGTATCGGCTTGTCGCGCCCGCTAGATGGTCCGGCGGGCCGCCTCGTCGAGAATATTGCCTACGCGCATGCCCAAGGCACGCCCGTGCTCGCGATCGATATCCCCAGCGGCCTTGGTGCTGCGACCGGCGTCGCCAGTGGCCCTGTCATCCGCGCCAACGTCACCATCGCCATGCTGGGCGCCTGCCCGGGGCTTTTGACCGGCGAAGGACGCGACATCGCCGGCCGCGTGCTGGTGGCCACCTTGGGCGCCGATGACGCCTTGGTCGCTGCGGCAGCGACCTCATCGTTGTCAACCAACACGCCGGCCGCCTTTCTCGCGGACCTGCCACAACGTCATCACGCCACGCACAAAGGCAGCTACGGCTCCCTCGCCGTGCTGGGCGGCCATGACGGCATGATCGGTGCGCCGCTACTCAGCGCACGCGCGGCGTTGATGAACGGCGCCGGGCGGGTCTACGTCGGTTTCGTCGCACACGATGCCCCGGCGTGGGACCCGGTTCACCCCGAACTGATGCTGCGTCACGCAGAGGGCATCGATCTCGCCGCCATGCAGGCCGTCACTATCGGCCCCGGGCTGGGCACCTCGGCCGCATCCTCTGCATGCCTCTCTCGCGTGCTGGCGCTGGAAGACACCCCGCTTGTGCTCGACGCCGACGCCCTCAATCTGCTCGCGGCAGAACCGGCGCTCGCCGAGCGGGTGCGCGGCCGTACCGGCCCCACGGTGCTTACGCCTCACCCGCTTGAGGCCGCGCGGCTCGCCGGCTGTGACGTGCAGCGCATTCAGTCGGACCGGCTCACGTCAGCGCGCACGCTCGCCCGATATTTTGGTGCCACGGTAGTGCTGAAGGGGTCTGGCAGCATCATCGACAACGGCACGCACGCGTGGGTCAACACGACCGGCAATGCAGGGCTTGCGACGGCAGGCACGGGCGACGTGCTGACCGGCATGATCGGCACGATGCTGGCGCAAGGCATGCCTGCCGCCACCGCGGCGCTGGCCGGCGTCTGGCTGCACGGACGTGCCGCCGAGAGGTGTGTGAGCGAGGGTACGGGCCCGGCGGGCCTGACCGCATCTGAACTTTTACCGGCCATGCGCGCCGAACTGGCAGTGGCGCTCAGGCGAGCGCCGTCATGAATGCGGCGGGGTGAGCGATCGATGGCGGACTTCAACGATCGCCGCCAGCCCCGCAAATCGCCCCGCAAACCAGCGCAGGAACCGGTTTTCGGCGTAAATTCACGGAGACTCCCGTTATACTTCG
The DNA here is from genome assembly GCF_002179865.1 of Pandoraea sp. PE-S2R-1. Lineage (NCBI taxonomy): Bacteria > Pseudomonadati > Pseudomonadota > Betaproteobacteria > Burkholderiales > Burkholderiaceae > Pandoraea > Pandoraea sp. PE-S2R-1. The sequence goes on from NZ_NGUR01000009.1 coordinate 673,589, forward strand.
TCCTACCGAAAAGAACATATTGCACATGTCGTCGAAGCCGTCCTTTCGTCTGGATCAAACTCCCGCCTGGCGCACCCTGCTCGAACACCGTGACGAGATCGCCAGCCAGCATATGCGCGACTGGTTCGCGGGTGCTGGCGCGAGCTCGCGCGTTGAACAATTCTCGCTGCGCGCCGCCGGCTTATACCTCGACTATTCGAAAAATCGCGTTACCGAAAAGACGCGCACCCTGCTCGCCCATCTCGCCCGCGAATGCGACGTGCCCGGCAAGCGCGATGCGATGTGGGCCGGCGAACACGTCAACGTCACCGAAGACCGTGCCGCCCTGCATATCGCGCTGCGCGCGCCGAAAGGCGTCACGTTCCGTGACACCACGGGCGACGTCAGCACCGGCGTGCACGCGACGCTCGCGCGCATGCGCAAGTTCAGCGACGAGGTACGCGATGGCCGCTGGCTGGGTGCCACGGGCAAGCGCATCCGTCATCTGATCAACATCGGCATCGGCGGCTCCGATCTCGGGCCGCGCATGGTGTGCGACGCCCTTGCCGCGTATGGGCGGGCCAATTTGTCGGCGCACTTCATCGCGAACATCGATCCGACAGAACTCGCACGCACCCTGCCCACGCTCGACCCGGAAACCACGCTGGTCGTCGTCTGCTCGAAGACGTTCACCACGCTCGAGACGATGACCAACGCGCGCACCATTCGCGCGTGGTTCATCGAACATGGCATTCCTGAGTCTGAACTCGGCAAGCATTTCGTCGCCGTCTCGACGAACGTCGAAGAAGCGACGCGCTTTGGCATCGGGCGGGAGAACGTTTTCGAATTCGGCGAGTGGGTCGGCGGGCGGTATTCGCTGTGGTCGTCCGTCGGATTGATCATCATGCTGTACCTCGGCGCGCAGCATTTCGACGAAATGCTGGCCGGTGCGCATGCCATGGACGAGCACTTCCGCACGGCCCCGCTCGAAGCCAATATGCCGGTGCTGCTCGCGCTGCTGGGCATCTGGTATCGCAACTTCTTCGACGCGCAGACGCTGTCGATTGCCCCGTACACCGACGCCCTCCAGAAGCTGCCGCCGTATTTGCAGCAACTCGACATGGAGAGCAACGGCAAGTCAGTGCAGATCGACGGCACGCCGGTAGCATGGCAAACCGCGCCGATCATCTGGGGCGAGCCCGGCACCAACGGCCAGCACGCCTATTTCCAGATGCTGCACCAAGGCACCACGCTCGTGCCGGTGGATTTCATCGCCGTACTTCAGCCGCAGTATTCGCAGCCGGTCTACCTCGATCATCATCGCAAGCTGCTCGCCAACTGCTTTGCGCAGAGCGAAGCGTTGCTGCAAGGGGGATCGATGGCGACGCCGGAGCAGGCTGGCGGCCCGCTGGGTGCCCAACGACGTTTCGAAGGCAACCGGCCGAGCAACACGCTGGTGATCGACAAGCTCTCGCCGGAACGTCTGGGTGCGTTGATCGCGCTTTATGAACACAAGGTGTTCGTGCAAGCAGCGATCTGGAACATCAATCCGTTCGATCAATGGGGCGTCGAGTTGGGCAAGACGCTCTGCCGCGCCATCGAGCCCGAGCTGGTCGATCCGTCGACGCTCACGCCCGATGCGCACGACGCCTCGACGGCATCGTTGATTCGACTGGCGGGTGAGGCGTTGAAGCCCAAGCGCTGATCGTGATTTGCTCTCACCTGCCAGTGTTTGCTGGTCGGTGCGTGCAAGCACAGGCGGCGCGAGCACATTGCGTGCATCGCGCCGCCAGTCCTTCAGAAATATCGCCTGTCAGGCAGCCACACCATCGACCAGACGGCCGCCAGCGAGTTGCACCGTCGCGTCGCAACGCTCGGCGATTGCCAGATCATGGGTCACGAGCACGAGCGTTGCGCCGCTTGCCTCGTTGAGCGAGAACATCAGATCGATGACACGCTCGCCGGTCGCCGTGTCGAGACTACCGGTCGGCTCATCGGCAAACAGCACGACCGGTTGGGTGACAAACGCCCGGGCAAGCGCCACGCGCTGCTGCTCGCCGCCGGAAAGCTGTTTCGGATAATGCGTGAGGCGCGAGCCCAAGCCCACCTGTTCGAGCAACTCGATCGCACGATTGCGTACTTCCCGTGTCTCACCCAGCAGTTCGAGCGGGAGCATCACGTTCTCGAGCGCCGTCAGGTGGGGCATCAACTGGAATGACTGGAAGACGAAGCCGATCGCGCCGCGTCGCAAGGCGGCGCGCCCCTCTTCATCGAGCTCGCCGAGCGACTTGCCGAGGAGCGTGACGCTACCGTCGGTTGCTGTATCGAGTCCGGCCATCAGGCCCAGCAACGTCGATTTGCCCGAGCCCGAGGCCCCGACAATCGCTACGCTCTGGCCTTTTGCGACGGAAAAATCGATATCCTGCAAAATGACGAGCTCACCGGTGGCATCGCGCAACCGTTTGCCCAGACCCCGCACTTCAATTACGTTTTCGGAAAACGACATGGCAAGAAGACAGTTCTTGAAATTGGCCGCCTCAGCCCTCGTAGGCTGCTGCATCCTGACAGGGACCGCGGCGCACGCGGCAAGTTCTGGCGCGCCGACAATTCTGGTCGTGGGCGACAGCCTGTCCGCCGAGTACGGCATCGCTCGCGGCGCAGGCTGGGTGAACCTTATGCAACAAAAAGTTGCGCAAAGCGGTTTCGATTATAACGTTGTCAACGCCAGTATCAGTGGCGATACCACAAGCGGCGGCCGGGCACGTCTGGCGCCGTTGCTCGATCGCTATCATCCCGCGATCACGATTCTGGAGCTGGGCGGCAATGATGCCTTACGCGGCATTTCACTGGATCTCACGCGCGCCAATCTGCGCGAGATGATCGAGTCGTCGCGCAAGGCCGGCAGCCGGGTGATCGTGGTCGGCATGCGCATCCCGCCGAACTATGGCACCGAGTATGGCGAGCAGTTCTTCTCGATGTTCGCCACGTTGGCCAAGCAGGAGAAGACGGGCTATGTGCCGTTCCTGCTCGATGGTGTGATAGAGCATCCCGACTGGTTCCAGCAAGACCAGATCCACCCGCTTGCCAAGGCACATCCGCAAATTCTGCAAAACGTCTGGCCAACGGTCGCGCCGCTGCTCAAGCCTGCCGGCAAAGCGCCGCCGCGAGCCGCGAGCGGACGGGCGGTGAAACCGGGGGCGTGACCCTCCGACGTTCCGCAAGGCGCGCCGTCAATCGAAACTCGGAAGCGCCCCAAAGACGCTTCGCTCGTTTCCCGATAGCCTGATTCCCTAACACCGACTACCGAATCGCCGCATTCGTCGCTCGCACGAATGCGGCGTAATTTTTGCGTATCGGAGAACTCGGGAGACACGGTATTCAACTTGGTCGAACTATCTACCTACTGGCAACAGCCTGCCTGTTACCCGTTTCCACCGCAGTCGCGAGTGCGGCGACTTGCGCGTCACCTTGGCCCTCGGCAAACGTGTCGTTTGAATCCAAGATCGGTTATTTGAATCCGGAAACCAAAGCCGCGCCATTTATCACGGTGGAAATTGACGGGCAGCCTCGCCGCCTCCTTCTCGATACCGGCACCAATCTCAATGTGCTCTGGGACACGTCTCTTCCCAGCAAGGCTGCCTCCGGCCCGAAGATGATCGTCCAGACCGAGGTGGCGCAAGCGCAGTCCACGCAGGCATCCCACCGCATGAGCGATGGTCTTCACGACACATTCGACTCACTGTTTCACTGGATTCCACCGTCAATCCTCGCCGACGACGGTCTGTCCGGCATTCTCAGCCCACAAGTTACTGCCCATGAAATCGCGGGCAGCCGTCGATCATTTGCGGTGCTTGATTTCGATCGGGATTGCTTCTTCGTCAGCCCGGCGTTTGACATCGACGAAACGCCTGCCTACCGGCTTGCACGAGGACGCGGCATACCCACCCCCCATCGCGTCATGGCGACCACGCTCGGCCTCTATGACGCGAAGATTCCCGTCACGGTGGATTCCGGAGCGGAGCAGTCCAACCTTCTCAGGACGCTCGTGTCGGCGCTGCCGAAGGCACCCGCGATCACGCGAACCACAGACCTGTGGGGCAACGTGCTGACCAACAAAACGTATGTGCGTCGCGTCAGCTTCACGTTGAACGGGATCGAGCACCGAAACGTTCTCGTGGCCGAAGCGGATGCCGTCCAAGAAGGAGGATCAACAACGCTTGGCACGATTGGCATGGATATTCTGAGGAATCGCGTTGTCATCCTAAGCTCGGATACCCGCGAGTTTTACCTGCTGGTGCCGGCCAGAAAACAGTGAGTGCGTCCGACCGGCGACGCCATAAAAAAGCGCGGCTATCGAGCCGCGCTTTTTCTTGCTACCCGGCCTGCGCCGGTGGTCGTGCGTTGGATCGTGAGATCCGCCGTGGAATCCGCTGAATCAGGTGCCCGACTTGGTCACGTCATTGACGACCTTGACCTTAGAACGAGCCCGCAGATCGCCAACCCACGCATTCCACTCGGCTTGTGCGGCCAACTGGTTCAACTGCTGCGTTTCTGCGGCCAGACGCTGCGGATCTTGCGCGGTCGGTTGCGTGACCTTGCTGATGCGGAACACCGCGTAGCCCTGACCGTCGCCCAGATCGACACCCACGTAAGCCGGCAGCTTCGCCGTATCGGCACCGAAGATTGCCGTCAGGGCGTTCGGCGGCAGCTTGCCCGGGTTGTCACGCGAGATCGTCTGCGTGGCACTGAACGCGCCATCGCCGCCCTTCTTCAGCGCATCGAGCTTGGCCTCGCCGGCCTTCTTCGCTTCCTGCGCCGCCATGTCAGCCACCAACTGCTGCTTGACCTGCGCTTCCACCTGCGTGAGCGGCGGCGTCGCGGCCGGGTGATAGGTCACCACGTGCGCCGATACCAGCACGCCCTGCCCCACGTCCACGGCTTCCGTGTTGCGCTTGTTCTTGAGCGATTCATCTGCAAACACGGCCTTCAGCAGCTTCTCGTTGCCGATCGGGCTCTGCGCCTGCGCCGGGTTTGCCGTGCGCGTGACCTGCGCCGTCTGCACCTTGATGTTCAGCTTGTCGGCGACCGGTTGTAGGCTGTCAGGTTGTTCGTACACAGCGTTGGTGAACTGGTCGGCGAGCTTGGCATACGCCTTGGCCGATTCCTGCTGGCGATACTGATCGGCCAGTTGCGCCTTCACGTCTTCAAACGGCTTGGTCGTTGCCGGCTTGATGCCCGTCAACTTGATGATGTGATAACCGAAGTCGCTCTTCACCACGTCGCTTACGTCACCTTCGCTCTTGAGTGCGAACGCAGCATCGGCGAACGGCTTGACCATCGCGTCACGCGTGAAGAAACCCAGATCGCCGCCGTTGGCCTTCGAGCCCGGATCTTCCGAGTTCTGGCTGGCCAGCTTGGCAAAGTCGTTCGGGTTCTTCTTCAGTTGCGCGAGCAGGTCGTCGGCCTTGGCCTTCGCTTTCGCGTGATCGGCAGGCGAAGCGTCCGCCGGCGACGCAATCAGAATGTGCGAGGCACGGCGCTCTTCCTGCGTCGTGTACTGCTTCAGATTGTCGTTGTACATCTTGCGCAGCACGTCATCGCTCGGCGCTGCCAGTGCCGATGCCGGCATGGCTTTCGGGTCGAGCACCACGTACTGGATCTCGGCCGACTCGGGCGTCTGGAACGCCGCCTTGTGGGCGTCGTAATACGCCTGCACCTGCGCTTGCGTCGGCGTGACCTTGCCGGCGAAGTCAGACACCGGGAACGTCAGTGCGGCGACATCACGCTGTTGCGCGCGCAGTTGCGCGAAACGATCGATGACGGCCTTGGGGAGCATGGCGCTCGCCTGCACGCTGGCCGGCAGCTGGTTCGATGCGAGTTCGTAGCGAATCTGCGCTTCGAGACGCTGCGGTGTGAGGTTCTGTGCCGCCAGCAGTTGTTCGTAAGCGACGTCGTCGATCGAACCATCCGCGCGGCGCAGTTGCGCAATCGCGGGAATCGCGAGCAGCGCTTCGCGCACTTGCGTGTCGGGCACCGACAGATTCTTCTTGAGGGTTTCCTGCGTGAGCAGCTTCTGCTGGATCAGGTTGTCCAGCACGGCGCTACGCATTTCAGGCGTGTTGATTTGACTGGCATCGACGGCACCGCCGAACATCTGCTGCATGCGCTCGGTTTGTGCTCGCAGCACGCTGTCGTACTCCTGGCGCGTCACGGTCTGATCGCCGACCTTGGCGATCGTGCCTGCATCCGAGGTGTACTCCTGCAAGCCGTGAACGCCAAACACCACAAACGACGGCACGATCAACACCGTCAGGAAAATGAGAACCAATCGTTGGTGGCGCCGAATGAAGTCGAACATACGAAATCGGAAGAGTCGTCAGGAAGCGTCTTTGGGACGTCCATATGGCAAAAAAGGCGAACCGAAGTTCGCCTTTTCACAATTTGGCGGAGCGGACGGGGCTCGAACCCGCGACCCCCGGCGTGACAGGCCGGTATTCTAACCAACTGAACTACCGCTCCCCAAGATCTGGAACTGGTGGGTGCTGAGGGGCTCGAACCCCCGACCTACGCCTTGTAAGGGCGCCGCTCTACCAACTGAGCTAAGCACCCGTTCCCGATTCTAGTTTTGTTCTTACTGCTGCTCCCTGCCTAGGCAGGAAAGTCGATCAGTTTACTGTATCTTTCAGATTTTTGCCAGGGCGAAATTTCGGAACCTTCGCTGCCTTGATCTTGATCGCTGCGCCAGTGCGCGGATTGCGCCCCGTGCGTCCTGCGCGCTTCGTCACGTGGAAGGTACCGAAGCCCACCAACGTCACATCGTCACCCTTCTTCAACGCTTTCTTTACTGCACCCACAAAAGCATCGAGTGCACGACCGGCAGCGGCTTTCGAAATGTCTGCCTCACCCGCGATATGATCGATCAGTTCCGTCTTATTCACTGTAACCCCCTTGCAAGGATAGTAGGCGATTGAGCCGCGGAGGCGCTCTTAACGCGCCTTGACATTGATCTGCGAAGGTCCGCTGGCTTTGCCATTAGACAAGCCGCAAACCCTGATGTCAAGCCGTTTTGCGCTGTTTTGGCGGCTTAGGAAGCACTCCTGAGTCATCACTTCCGGACGCTATTTTCGACCACTTTGCGTGAATAAAAAAAGCCCGGGGAAAACCCCGAGCTTTTTGCAGACTTTCGGTTCGGCGAACGACATCGACATCGATATCGATGATCGTCGTTCGCCGTTCCTCGTCACATGCTGACGTCAGTGCTTGATGACTTCCTGCTTGCCGCTGCCATCGGCATTCGGCGTCACCGGTGCTGCCTTCGGCTCTTCCTCGGGTAGCGGTGCCGGTGCATGTTCCAGCGCCAGCTCCAGCACTCGGTCGATCCAGCGCACCGGCATGATCTCCAGCGCGTTCTTGACCGTATCGGGAATCTCGGCGAGATCCTTCACGTTCTCTTCCGGAATCAACACGAGCTTGATGCCGCCACGATGCGCTGCGAGCAGCTTTTCCTTGAGACCACCGATCGGCAGCACTTCACCGCGCAGCGTAATCTCACCGGTCATCGCCACATCTGCACGCACCGGAATACCGGTGAGCACCGAAACGAGCGCCGTGGTCATCGCGATACCGGCGGACGGACCGTCCTTCGGCGTCGCACCCTCGGGCACGTGAATGTGGATGTCCTTCTTCTCGAACTGCTCATCGGACACACCCAGACGACGCGAGCGCGAACGCACCACCGAACGTGCAGCTTCGACCGACTCCTTCATCACGTCGCCGAGCGAGCCCGTGCGAATGATGTTGCCCTTGCCCGGCATCACGGCGGCTTCGATGGTCAGCAAATCGCCGCCCACTTCCGTCCACGCAAGCCCCGTGACCTGGCCGATCTGGTTTTCCTTCATCGCCAGACCGAAGTCGAACTTGCGCACGCCGAGGAAGTTGTCGAGGTTACCTGCGTCAACCTTGATCGACGTACCGTCGACCTTCTTGAGCAGCAGCATCTTCACGACCTTGCGGCAGATCTTCGAGATCTCGCGTTCCAGCGAACGCACACCGGCTTCACGCGTGTAGTAGCGAATGATGTCGCGAATCGCGGCTTCGGTCAGATCGATCTCGCCTTCCTTCAACCCGTTGTTCTTCTTCTGCTTCGGCAGGAGATAACGCTGGGCGATGTTGACCTTCTCGTCTTCCGTGTAACCCGACAGGCGAATCACTTCCATACGATCGAGCAGCGGTGCCGGGATGTTCAGCGAGTTCGACGTCGCCACGAACATCACATCCGACAGATCGAAGTCGACTTCGACGTAGTGGTCCGAGAACGTGTGGTTCTGTTCCGGATCCAGCACTTCGAGCAGTGCCGAACTCGGGTCGCCACGGAAGTCCATGCCCATCTTGTCCACTTCGTCGAGTAGGAACAGCGGATTGCGCACAGCCACCTTCGACAGGCTCTGCAAAATCTTGCCCGGCATCGAACCGATGTACGTCCGGCGGTGACCGCGAATCTCGGCCTCGTCGCGCACGCCACCCAATGCCATGCGCACGAACTTGCGGTTCGTTGCACGAGCGATCGACTGACCAAGCGACGTCTTACCGACACCCGGGGGCCCCACCAGGCACAGAATCGGCGCCTTCACCTTGTCCACGCGCTGTTGCACAGCAAGATACTCAAGGATGCGTTCCTTGACCTTCTCGAGACCGAAGTGGTCTTCGTCGAGCACCTTCTCGGCGTTCGTCAGGTCATTGTTCACCTTGCTCTTCTTGCGCCACGGCAGACCGACCAGCGTGTCGATGTAGTTGCGCACGACAGTCGCTTCTGCCGACATCGGCGACATCAGCTTGAGCTTCTTGAGTTCGGCGTCGGCCTTCTTCTTGGCTTCCTTGGGCAGATGAGCGCCCTTGATGCGCTTCTCGAGTTCTTCGAGATCCGCACCTTCTTCGCCTTCGCCCAGTTCCTTCTGAATGGCCTTGACCTGTTCGTTCAGGTAGTACTCGCGCTGACTCTTCTCCATCTGACGCTTCACGCGGCCGCGGATACGCTTCTCCACCTGGAGAATGTCGATCTCGCTTTCGAGTTGCGCCAGCAGATGTTCGAGGCGCTCGATGACCGGGAACATTTCGAGAATCTTCTGCTTCTGCTCGAGCTTGAGCGGCAGGTGCGCTGCGATGGTGTCAGCCAGACGACCCGCTTCGTCGATGCCCGACAGCGAGGTCAGGATTTCCGGCGGAATCTTCTTGTTGAGCTTCACGTACTGATCGAACTGCGCCACGATGGCGCGACGCAGCGCCTCGGATTCCGGCGAGTTGCCATCATCCGGTTCGAGCGGCATGACTTCAGACGTGAATTGTGTCTCTTCTTCGTCCACGCTGATCGTGCGTGCACGCTGAATGCCTTCGACGAGCACCTTGACGGTGCCATCGGGCAGTTTGAGCATTTGAAGGATGTTCGCCACGCAGCCGATCTCATAGAGATCTTTGGCCGTGGGCTCATCCTTGGCGGCCGCTTTCTGGGCGACCAGCATGATGTGCTTGCCGCCTTCCATGGCGGTTTCAAGCGCTTTAATCGACTTCGGACGCCCCACGAAGAGGGGAATCACCATGTGCGGAAACACGACCACGTCGCGCAGAGGCAACAGGGGCAGTTGAATCGCTTCGGGCGGGAGGATTTGGGTGCCTGACATCTCGTTCCCCATAATTAACGATACCGTTGTGTTCCAGCTAATTGAGGCCGCCGGCAGGAATTACAAGGGGGTGAAACAACCCTTCTGCCGGTAAGGTGCACCACTCGGGGTTTCATTGCCCGTGGCACTAGTATGAAGGAAAAAAAGCCGTCCATGTTTCCATGAACGGCTTTGGGTATCACTGAGTTGACCGTTCAGTTAGAGCCGGCAACCTTGGGCGACTCCTGGTAGATCAAGAGCGGTTTGCCGTCGCCGCTGATCGCGTTATCGTCCAGAATCACCTTGGTCACCCCTTTGAGTGACGGCAACTCGTACATCACTTCGAGCAGTGCCTGTTCGATGATCGAACGCAGGCCACGCGCGCCCGTCTTGCGCTTGATGGCCTTGCGGGCCACCGCATGCAGCGCTGCCGGGCGAATTTCCAGCTCGACGCCTTCCATCGCAAACAGGCGCTGATATTGCTTGAGCAGTGCATTCTTCGGCTCGATCAGGATCGTGACCAGTGCGTCCTCGTCAAGCTTACCCAACGTGGCAACCACCGGCAGACGACCGATCAGCTCCGGAATCAGACCGAATTTGATCAGATCTTCCGGCTCGGTTTCGAGCAGCAGTTCGCCGGCGTCACGCTCTTCGCCCGTTTTGACAGTCGCACCGAAACCGATACCCGTCTTCTCGGTGCGGTTCATGATGATCTTTTCGAGACCGTCAAACGCGCCGCCGCAGATGAACAGGATGTTCGTGGTGTCGACCTGGATGAAGTCCTGGTTCGGGTGCTTGCGCCCGCCTTGCGGCGGCACCGAAGCCATCGTGCCTTCAACCAGCTTCAGCAGCGCTTGCTGAACACCCTCGCCCGACACGTCGCGCGTGATCGAGGGGTTGTCCGACTTGCGGCTGATCTTGTCGATTTCGTCAATATAAACAATGCCCTTCTGCGCCTGCTCGATCTCGTAATTGCAGTTTTGCAGGAGCTTCTGGATGATGTTTTCGACGTCTTCACCGACGTAACCGGCTTCGGTCAGCGTGGTGGCATCGGCAATCACGAAGGGCACGTTGAGCAGACGGGCGAGCGTTTGCGCGAGCAGCGTCTTGCCCGAGCCGGTCGGCCCGATCAGCAGGATGTTGCTCTTGGAGAGTTCGACCTCGTCGCGCTTGTCGCCGATGTGCTTCAACCGTTTGTAATGGTTGTAGACCGCGACCGCCAGAATCTTCTTGGCGCGATCCTGACCGATCACATACTGATCGAGGCTTTCGCGAATCTCCTGCGGCGAGGGCAAATCCGACTTGCCGCCACTACCGCTCTCGTCTTCGGCCGCAGCGGCCTCGTCGCGAATGATCTCATTGCACAGATCAATGCACTCGTCGCAGATAAACACGGACGGACCTGCGATGAGCTTCTTGACCTCATGCTGACTCTTTCCGCAGAAGGAGCAGTAGAGTAGCTTTTCGCCGTTGGAAGTGCTTTTTTTTATCCACCATATCTGTGTCAGCCTGCTAGCAATTTGCGCCCCGGTCGTCCCCCGATGGGGGCGGCAAACGCGGCATAGTGAATTCCATTGTAACGCCATGCCGCGCGGGCGTGTGGCCCACCCGCGACAGCGATAATTTTCCTTTTACGACAAAGACTTGGCGCGAACATCCGGACTTTCACGTCGAAAAACCCGATGTCGCGCCAATTTTGCCGTCAGGCGCCCGGGCCGGTTATCGGCCCAGGGACGCCTCAGGGACGCTTTTCCAGCACGCGATCGATGAGCCCGTACTCGACGGCATCCGCCGCCGACTTGAAGTTATCGCGATCGGTGTCGCGCGCGATGACTTCCAGCGACTGGCCCGTGTTCTCGGCGAGCAGCTTGTTGAGGCGTTCCTTGAGCAGCAGGATTTCGCGGGCGTGGATTTCGATGTCCGACGCCTGACCACGTGCACCGCCCAACGGCTGGTGAATCATGATCCGGGCGTTCGGCAGCGCGAAACGCTTGCCCTTCTCGCCCGCAGCCAGCAAAAACGCGCCCATGCTGGCAGCCATGCCCATGCACAGCGTCGAGACGGCCGGTTTGACGAACTGCATCGTGTCGTACATTGCCAGGCCGGCCGAAACCGAACCACCCGGCGAGTTGATGTACATCGAGATTTCCTTGTCCGGATTTTCGCTCTCGAGGAACAGCAACTGGGCGACAACGAGGTTGGCGGTCTGGTCGTTGACCTCGCCCACCATGAAAATAATGCGCTCCTTGAGGAGTCGCGAGTAGATATCGTATGCGCGTTCGCCACGACCACTTTGCTCGACGACCATCGGCACCAGGCCAAGGGCCTGCGATTCGAGAGCGGAGTTGTGCGTCGGGGAAGCGAGTTGGGCGAGCAATTCGGAACGGGTAATCATGACGGTTCGACCCTTCTATCGAGATGGTTTTGCGCGCCGCAGGGAGGAGGCCCAAAAAGGCCGGTTGGAAACACTGCTGCGGCCTTGCGGCCGCAGCAGGTCAAACGCGATGTATCGAGGTCGATCAGTTTTGCGTGTTGCCAGCCAGCTCTTCGAAGCTGACTTGCTTGTCCGTCACCTTCGCTTTGCTCAGGACGAACTCAACAACGTTGTTCTCGACGACGAAACCTTCCATCTCCGCCATGCGCTGCTGATCGCCATAGTACCAGCGGACGACTTCTTGCGGGTCTTCGTAGCTCTTTGCGAACTCTTCGACTTCGGCCTTGATTTGTTCCGGCTTGGCTTGCAGGTCGTTTTGCTTGACCAGCTCGGCCAGAATCAGGCCCAGCTTGACGCGGCGTTCAGCTTGTTCCTTGAACATTTCAGCCGGGATCGGCACGTTGCCGGCGTTCGGCACGCCACGTTGTGCCAGATCCTGACGGGCCATCGCCACCAGACGTTCCTGATCTTGTTCGACCAGTGCGTTCGGCACGTCGAGTTCCGAGACCGAGATCAGTGCGTTCATCACTTGATCTTTAAGGAGCGCCTGCGTGCGACGCTTCACTTCGCGCGACAGGTTTTCCTTGATGTCGGCGCGCATCTTTTCGATGCTGCCGTCAGCGATGCCGAGCGACTTGGCGAACTCGGTGTCGACTTCCGGCAGATGTGCCCACTCAACCTTCTTGAGCGTCACGGTGAACGTTGCCGTCTTGCCGGCGACTTCCTTGCCGTGGTACTCGTCCGGGAACTTGAGTTCGAATTCCTTCGACTCGCCAACCTTCAGACCCAGCGTCGCCTTCTCGAACTCCGGCAGCATGCGGCCTTCGCCGAGCACGAACACGAAGTCTTCAGCCGAACCGCCAGCGAACACTTCGCCGTCGATCTTGCCGACGAAGTCGACCGTCACGCGGTCGCCTTCCTTGGCTTCCACCGTGCCGCCGTCGCCGTGAGCACCGGCTTCGCCGCGCACGTGGTAGTGCACGCGTTGCTTGCGCAGAATGTCGATCGTGCGATCGATTTCGGCTTCCGAGACGTCGGTCGTCGTGCGGTTGACTTCGGCCGTGGCCAGGTCACCGATCTTCACTTCCGGGTAGATTTCGAACGTGGCGTCGAATGCGTATTCGGTGTCGGCACCGTCAGCCTTCGGCGCGAAGCGCGGCTGGCCGGCGACGCGCAGGTCTTGCGCCTTGCTGACTTCGAAGAATTGCTGACCGACCTTGTCGCTGACGACTTCGGCTTCGACCTGACCACCGTACTGCTGGGTGACCATCTTCAGGGGCACCTTGCCCGGGCGGAAACCCGGCATGCGCACCGTCTTCGACAGCTTCTGAATGCGAGCTGCAACTTCTTTCTCGACTTCCTGCTTGGGCAGGGCGATGGTAAAGCGACGCTCGAGCTTGCCGAGGTTTTCAACAGAGATAGTCATGAGGATATTCATCCATCCAGAGGGTCGTTCTGTGTTGCGGCGAGGGAAATGCCGCAAGCGGACCCAGTCAGTTAATCAACCTTGGGCCGGAACCGGCAATGACTTGCCGGCTTCCCTCCGCCCCCGACGAATCGGGGTAGCGCCAAATGGTCTTGCACGTAAAGCGGGACATTTTAGCAAACTATTGCCACGCCTCCAGACTTTCGGCCCGAAATCGGAGAAATCGGGCAAAGCCGCCTATTTCTCCCCCGATTTCGTGCACCAAATGCGCTTCTGCGTACGCCAGCACGCCTGTCCACGGCCCAGGACTGAACATTAGAGGGCCACGCCCAGAAAAAGATCTTGGGAGATGGGCATTCCCCGCCTACGATTCAATCGAACGTTTGAATGAAACGAAAGTTCATCTAGATGACGCGGCGCTGTGTCGCGTCCCAATGGAGGTTCGTCGTGAGCCCTCGCCCGTCGGCCGGCCGACAAGCCGGTGATACCAAACTGCGCATTCTCGATGCCGCAGAAGATCTTTTCATCGAATACGGCTACGAAGCCATGTCCTTGCGCCAGATCACATCGCGCGCCGAGGTCAATCTGGCAGCCGTGAACTATCACTTCGGCAGCAAGGAAACGCTGCTCCAGGCCATGCTCTCGCGCCGGCTCGACCGGCTCAACGACGAGCGTCTCGCCCTGCTCACGCGCGCCGAGTCCGCGTGGCCCGCGCCCAAGCTCACTTGCGAGCACGTGCTAGGGGCAATGTTCATCCCTGCGTTGGCCATTTCTCATCATCGTGACATCGGCGGCCCGGCATTCCTGCGCCTGCTCGGGCGCGTCTACGCCGACCCGTCGCCGTTTATTCGCGACTATCTGCAACAGCACTACGCGCCGGTCTTCGAGCGTTTCTTCGAGGCCTTCGCGCGTGCCCTGCCCGAACTGCCGCGTCAGGAATTGGGCTGGCGTCTGCATTTCGCGTTACAGGCCCTTTCCGGCGTGCTCGCCAGCAGCGACACCACACGCCTGATCGACACGTTTGCCCAAGGGCAGCCGATGGGCGATCTGCAAGTGGTGGCCCGCCTGACCGCACTGATGGTTGCGGCGCTCAAGGCGCCGATGCCAGGGGAAGAGCAACTGGCGAGCTTCGCTGCCGTCTTCGCGCTCGCAAAGGATGCCGACGTCACGCCGCCCCGGGAAGCCGGTCATATCGAACCCAGTGGATCCGGTGACGATGGGTCGAACGCACGTCCCGAGAACGGCCAGACGCAGAACGAAAACGACATGGCGCACCAATAACGCGCCAGATGGTCTGACAAGAAGCCGTCGCCGGCGCGCCACACACCGCGCGCCGCCAGACAGCTCAACGATGACAGCCCCCGCGCTAGCGCGCCCGCTCCGGCGGGCCCATTTCCGCAGGAAGGCCGTACCGAAAGGGAGGAAGACATGATGATCCTATGGATTCTCGCGTTTGTCGCCGGAGTGAGCGCCCTGCTCCTCTATCGTGCGCACGCATGGCAGTGGCTGATCGCCACCGCCGTCTGGGTGGGCGCCGGTGCCGTCGCCGAACTGACCGGCCCGATCGCCACCGTTATTCTGGCCGTCGTGTTCATCTTGCCGTCGCTCGTACTGAGCATCGGACCGCTGCGCCGTGCATGGGTCACCGCCCCCATGCTGGCCAAGTTCCGCACCATCATGCCGGAAATGTCGGACACCGAAAAAGATGCCATCGAAGCCGGCAGCGTCTGGTGGGATGCCGACCTGTTCTCGGGCCGTCCCGACTGGCAGAAATTCTCGGCGTTCCCTGCCCCCAAGCTTTCCTCGGAAGAACAGGCGTTCATGGACGATCAGGTCGAGCATCTGTGCGATCTGTCCAACGACTGGGAGAGCACACAGGTCTGGCAAGACCTGCCGCCGAAAGCATGGCAATACGCCAAGGAAGCCGGCTTTCTCGGCATGATCATTCCCAAGCGCTACGGCGGCCTCGAATTCTCCGCATACGCGCACTCGCAGGTCGTGATGAAACTGGCGTCGCGCTGCTCGGCGGCGGCCGTCTCGGTCATGGTGCCCAACTCGCTCGGCCCGGCAGAGCTGCTGCTCCACTACGGCACTGAAGCACAGAAGAACTACTACCTTCCGCGTCTGGCGAAGGGCGACGAAATCCCCTGCTTTGCTCTCACGAGCCCCTATGCCGGCTCAGACGCCGCAGCCATCCCCGACGTCGGCATCGTCTGTCGCGGCACTTTCGAGGGCCGCGAAACGCTCGGTTTTCGCGTGACGTGGAACAAGCGCTATATCACGCTCGGGCCGATTGCCACGGTGCTCGGCCTCGCCTTCCGCGCGCTCGACCCCGATCACCTGCTCGGCAGCGATGACGAGCCCGGCATCACCTGCGCGCTGATTCCGACGAATCATCCGGGCGTGGTCATCGGACGCCGTCACTGGCCGCTCAACGCCGTTTTCCAGAACGGCCCGAATTCCGGCAAGGATGTGTTCATTCCGCTCGACTGGGTCATCGGCGGTCAGGCACAGGTCGGCAAGGGCTGGCGCATGCTCATGGAATGTCTTGCGGCCGGTCGCGCCATCTCGCTGCCGTCGTCCAACGTCGGCTACTCGAAGATCGCCGTGCGCGCCACGGGCGCTTACGCGGCCGTGCGCCGCCAGTTCCGCACGCCCATCGGCAAGTTCGAAGGCGTGCAGGAAGCGCTCGCACGCATGGCCGGCAATCTGTACGCGATGGACGCCGCACGCCGCATGGCCGCGCTCGCCGTCGACCTTGGCGAGAAGCCGTCCGTCATCTCGGCCATTGCGAAATACCACGTGACCGAGCGCGCGCGCAAAGTCGTCAATGACGGCATGGACGTCGTCGCGGGCAAAGGCATCTGCATGGGCCCGAACAACTTCCTTGCCCGCGCCTATCAGCAGATTCCAGTGTCGATCACCGTCGAGGGCGCCAACATCATGACGCGCTGCCTGATGATCTTCGGTCAGGGCGCCATTCGCTGCCATCCGTATGTGCTGAAGGAACTCGCCGCCGCGCAGACGCAAGACCACACTGCCGCCGTGCGCGCGTTCGACGACGCGCTGTTCGGGCACCTCACGTTCGTCACCAGCAACATCGTGCGCGGCGCGTTGCAGGGCATCACGCACGCGCGCTTCTCGGCCGTGCCCTCGGCCGCCGCACCGGAACTGCACGCCTACTACCGGGGCGCGAACCGTATGTCCACGCTGCTGGCGATTGCATCGGACGTGTCGATGGCCGTGTTGGGCGGCTCGCTCAAGCGCCGCGAGAGCATCACGGGCCGTCTGGGCGACATCCTCTCGCAATTGTTCCTGCTCACGGCAACGCTCAAGCGCTTCGAGGACGAAGGACGCCCCGAGGCCGACCTGCCGCTCGTGCACTGGGCCGCGCAGGACGCCCTCTGGCAGGCTCGCGAAGCCTTCGAGGGTGTGCTGGCGAACTACCCGTCGCGCCCTGTTGCGTGGTGGATGCGCTGGAAGCTCACGCCGCTCGGCCTGCCGTATGCCAAGCCTTCCGACGCGCTCGCCGCCAAGGTGGCCGAGCTGATGCAAACGCCGGGCGATGCCCGCGAGCGCCTGATTGCGGGCAGCTACTCGCCGCGCCCCGAGATCGATGAACTGGCGTACGGCGAGATTGTTTTCAAGATGACGCCGCAAGTCACCGTCATCGAACAACGGCTGCGCACCGCCGTAAAGGAAGGCCGCTTGCCGACGATGCCGCAGAGCCTGCCTGAGTTCTCCGAGTGGGTGGAAAACGCCGCACGGCTGCAACTCATCACGGCGCAAGAACAGCGCACGCTCGCGCAATACGCGGACTACGCCGCGCGAGCAGTGGCGGTCGATGACTTCCCGGCGGACTTCGGCCGTGCGGCCGACGTACGCCAGTCGAAACAGAATGATGATGCTGGCGAAGCCGTAGCGCACGAGGCGACGACATAGTCGCCTGCGCGCTTGCAGGCTTGTGCAATGGCACTGTGGAACCGATGCGTCGATGCCTCAACGTAGCCACATATCGACGCCTCACCGCACCGACGCCCCCGAAAGACGCTGACCAACATCGCCAAAGGATCTTAGCGCCGTGACGACGTCCGACCGATACCTCGCCTTTGCCAACTCCGCTGTGGGCAGCAAGCTAGCCAATGCGCTTGGGCTGCCCCGCCCTGTTCCGCTTGAGCGCATGCCCGCCTACGGCGAACCCGATGCCGACGCCTCGGCGCACGCCATCTCGCCGCCACTGGCCGTTGTGGGTGGCGCGGGCGATGCGCCGTTGTTACCCACGCTCGCGCGCGAATTGCACTGGCTGGGCGTGCCGAGCCTCGCGCATGCCGATCGACTCGACTGGATTGCGCGCGCCAATCAGGCCGGCACCATGAGCGGGCGTTTCAATCCGGCCGAGGGTGTGCGTCCGAAAGCCCTGATCTTCGACGCCAGCGCGATCGCCAGCACCGATGAGCTCACCTCGCTCTACACCGTCTTCCACGACACCCTCGCCTCGCTGGATCGCTGCGCGCGCGTGCTCGTGTTCGGACTGCCACCGCATCTTGCCGCGACACCGCAAGCCAGCACCGCCCAGCGCGCGCTCGAAGGCTTCGTCCGCTCACTGGCAAAGGAACTCAAACGCGGCGCCACCGCGCAGTTGCTCTACGTCGCGCCAGCCGCCCGCGAGTCGCTGCACTCGACGCTTCGCTTCTTCCTCTCGCCACGCGCGGCGTACGTCAGCGGTCAGGTCGCCACTTTGCAAGACCCCGTCTTCGACACGCCACCCATGCGCGACCAGCGTCCGCTCTCGGGGCAGACCGCCGTCGTCACCGGCGCCGCGCGCGGTATCGGGGAGGCCATTGCGACCGTGCTGGCCCGCGACGGCGCGCATGTCGTGTGCGTCGACATCCCCTCGGCGCAGGAAGCCCTGAGCGCCGTCGCCACAAGGTTAGGCGGCAGTCCGCTGAGTTGCGACATCGCCGCGCCGGACGCCGCAGCCATCCTCAGGGCGCATCTGGCCGTCGTCGCCCCGGCAGGCCTCGACATCCTCGTGCACAACGCCGGCATCACGCGCGACAAAACGCTTGCCCGCATGAGCGAAGCGCAATGGCAGAGCGTGCTCGACATCAACGTCGGCGCACCGCAGCGCCTGAACGCTGCGCTACTGGAAGCTGGCACGTTGCGCGAGCGGGCCCGCATTGTCGGCGTGGCGTCGATCAGCGGCATTGCGGGCAACCGTGGCCAGACGAATTACGCCGCGTCGAAGGCGGCCGTCATCGGCATGGTTGAGGCGTGGGCGCCTTTGCTTGCAGAACGGCACATGAGCATCAACGCCGTTGCGCCCGGATTTATCGAAACCCAGATGACCGCCGCCGTACCGTTCGCAATTCGCGAAGCCGGCCGGCGTATGAATTCGCTGGGGCAAGGCGGTCAGCCGGTCGACGTTGCCGAGACCATCGCGTGGCTGGCCCATCCGGCATCGGGGGCGCTGACCGGACAGGTCGTGCGCGTGTGTGGCCAAAGTCTGCTGGGAGCGTGACGATGCCGGACGACCATTTGTCATCGCAAGACGCGGTAGCTGCGGCGGATGTCCCCGCCGAGTCGGCCACTTCATCACGAGCGCAGGCAGGCAGCGGCGCCGGCGGCACCCCGCCTGACACTTCCGCTGCGCGCGTCGGGGCGTCCCCCGGCCATGGCTCGCCGTCACAAATCACGCCGGCGACGCTGTGGTCCGCCATCTGGCCCGACACGCCGCCTGCGCGGGAGGTCCGCCACGTCACCCGCCCGCCGTCGCCGCTGATGCTCTATCTGCGCGCGCTGGGCTCGTCGCGAAAGCCCGCCCGCCCACAACCGATGCCGTCGATTGCCTTCGAGCGCCGCGATGTGCGGCTCGACGCCGACGACATCGCGCGCTACGCGAGCCTCTGCGGGTTTTCGCCCGCACACGGCGTGCCGCCCACGTGGCCGCATCTGCTCGCGTTCGCCCAGCACATGCTGCTGATGACCGACCGCGCGTTTCCGTTCGCCATGCTCGGCATGGTGCATCTGGCGAACCACAACCGTCAGTTCGCCCGCTTGTCGGTCGGCGATCGTCTCGATCTGCACGTGCAGTGCGGCGCGCTGTACGCGCACGATAAGGGCCAGGTGTTCACGGTGCTGACGACCGCGCGCCGCGACGGCAATATTGTCTGGACGGGCGAAAGCCTCTACCTGCGCACCGGCGTCAAAGACCCGCTCGGTGCAACGTATCGAAGCGAACTCCGCGCAGATGCGACGCTGGTGACTTCTGAGAAATTTTTGGCGCCTGCTGATCTCGGCCGCCGCTACGCGCGAGTCTCCGGCGACTACAACCCGATTCACCTGTGGCCGCTGACCGCGAAACTGTTCGGCTTCGAGCGACCGATCATCCACGGCATGTGGAGTTTTGCGCGCTCGCTCGCCACCGTATTGCCCGCGCAGGCAGGCGACCAACTCGACCTGCTGGTGGAGTTCAAGACACCCTTGCGGCTGCCCGGTGAAGCCACGCTCTGGCGTGAGCGCAGCACCGCCACCAAATGGGTCAGCGCGCTCGATACGCCCCACTCGGCGGGCAATGTGTTCGAACTGCGCGACGCCACCGGCACCGTGCCGCATCTACGCGGACGCTGGCAGTCGTTCGACGCGGCACCCACGACAGCACACACAGAGAGCACAACGGACGCAGCGGAAGCAGCAGACGCAGCAGACGCATCAAACACCGCCGCCACCAGCCTTCCCCCGACTTCCCCGACCGCATCGCTAACCCCGGACCGTTCATGAGCGCCTTCAAACCCACCGCGCCTGCCCCTGCCTTGCGCCGCGTCGCGATTCTCGGCGGCAACCGCATCCCGTTTGCGCGTTCGAACACTGCGTACGCGACCGCCTCGAATCAGGACATGCTCACCGCTGCCATTCAGGGCCTCGTCGACCGCTTCTCGCTGCATGGTCAAACGCTTGGTGAAGTGGCCGCCGGCGCCGTGCTCAAGCACGCCCGCGACTTCAACCTGACGCGCGAATCGGTACTCTCCACCACGCTTGCGCCACAAACCCCGGCCTACGACGTGCAGCAAGCCTGCGGCACCGGGCTGGAGACAGCGATCCTCACCGGCAACAAGATCGCGCTGGGTCAGATCGACGTGGCCATTGCGGGCGGCGTCGATACCGCGTCCGACGCCCCTATCGGCGTGAACGAGCAGTTGCGCAAGATTCTGCTGGAAGCGAATCGTCAGCGCAGCACCGGCGGCAAGCTCGGGGCATTTGCCAAAGTGCGCCCGGGCATGTTGTTCAGCCCCTCGCTGCCTCGCAACGGCGAGCCGCGCACGGGTCTGTCGATGGGTGAACACTGCGAGTTGATGGCCAAACGCTGGCAGATCGAACGCGCGGCGCAGGACGCGCTCACGCTGGCGAGCCATGAGCATCTGGCCGAAGCGTACGAACGCGGCTTCTTCCTCGATCTGATGACGCCGTTCCGCAACTTGCAACGCGACAACAATCTGCGTCCCGACCTGACGCTGGAAAAACTCGAAAGCCTCAAGCCGGTCTTCGACCGCAGCGCGACAGGCACGCTGACCGCCGGCAACTCCACGCCACTCACCGATGGCGCGTCATGCGTGCTGCTGGCCAGTGAAGACTGGGCGCGCGCGCACGACATTCCGGTACTCGCCTATCTCACGTATTCGCAAACCGCCGCCGTCGACTTCTTCAACCCCGACGAAAGCCAACGCGAAGGCCTGCTGATGGCCCCGGCCTATGCCGTCCCGCGCATGCTGGCGCAAGCCGGACTCACGCTTCAGGACTTCGATTTCTACGAGATTCACGAAGCCTTCGCCGCGCAGGTGCTCTGCACCCTCAAGGCGTGGGAAGACCCGCAGTACTGCCGCGACAAGCTCGGCCTCGCAGCGCCGCTCGGCAGCATCGACCGTCAGCGGCTCAACGTGAATGGCAGTTCGCTCGCCTGCGGCCATCCGTTTGCGGCAACCGGCGGACGCATTCTGGCTACGCTCGCCAAGCTGCTCGCGCAGCGCGGTGGCGGGCGCGGGTTGATTTCGATCTGTGCCGCCGGCGGTCAGGGCGTGGTCGCGATTCTGGAGCGCTGAGCGAGGTAGGAGACAACCTCTGGGAGGAGGAGACGATGGACCAAGCTGTGCAACAAGACCGCGAAGACCGCGTGTGGCTGAACACCTATCCGGCAGGCGTACCGGCGGAAATCGATGTCACGCGCTACGAATCGCTCGTGCAGGCTTTCGACGAGTGGATCGGCAAGTACCGTGAACGCGCCGCGTTCGTGAGCCTCGGCAGCGACATCACCTATGCACAGGTGGAAAAGCAGGCGCGTGCGTTTGCCGCGTGGCTGCAATCGCGAGGCGTGCGCAAGGGCGACCGTGTGGCGCTGATGATGCCCAACTGCCTCCAGTACCCGATCTGCCTGTTCGGCACGCTGATCGCCGGTGCCGTCGTCGTGAACGTCAACCCGCTTTACACCGTGCGCGAACTCTCGCACCAATTGCGCGACAGCGGTGCGCGCACGATTGTGGTGTTCGAGAATTTCGCGAAGACGTTGCAGGCATCACTCCCCGGCACTGAAGTGCGCGATGTCGTCATCACGCAGATCGGCGACCTGCTCGGCGAGGGGCTGAATGCCAAGGGCCGCCTCGTGAACTTCATCATGCGGCGCGTGGCGAAACAAGTGCCGCCGTACGATCTGCCGCAAGCCATCTCCCTCAAGCATGCACTGGCCGAAGGCGCCAAGGCACGCACCGCACAGCGGCTCACCCCGGTGCCGCTGACCCGCGACGATCTGGCCTTTCTGCAATACACCGGAGGCACGACCGGGCTCGCGAAAGGCGCGATGCTCACGCACGGCAACGTGCTCGCCAACCTGCTGCAAGCCGAAGCGTGGATTGCCGATCAGCTCACCGACGAGATTGAGACGAACCTGTCGCTGCTGCCGATGTATCACATCTTTTCGCTGACCGTGAACTGCCTGATGTTCATGAGTCTGGGCGGGCGCAACATCCTGATTGCCAACCCGCGCGATGTGAAGAAGGTTGTGTACATCATTCGCAACGAGACGTTTTCCGGCGTGGCGGGCGTCAACACGCTGTTCAACGGACTGCTCGAAGACGAAGGATTCCGCGCCCGCGATTTCTCAAAGCTCAAGCTCTCGCTCGCGGGCGGCATGGCGACACAACGCGCGATTGCCGAGCGCTGGAAGCAGGTCACCGGCAAGCCGATCATCGAGGGCTACGGCCTTACGGAATGCTCGCCGATCGTCACGATGAATCCGATCGATCTCGCCCACATCGACGACATGGAATTCTCCGGTTCCATCGGCCTGCCTGCACCGTCGACCGACGTACGCTTCAAACGCGACGACGGCACGTGGGCCGATCTCGGCGAGCCGGGGGAGCTTTGCGTGCGCGGGCCGCAGGTCATGCGCGGCTACTGGCAGCGTCCCGAAGATACGGCGAAGACCTTCGACGCCGACGGCTGGCTGCTGACCGGCGATATCGGCGTGATGGACCCGAACGGGTTCGTGCGGCTCATCGATCGCAAGAAAGACATGATTCTCGTCTCGGGCTTCAACGTCTATCCCAACGAGATCGAGGACGTCGTGGCGCTGCACCCCGGCGTGCGCGAGGCCGCCGTCGTCGGCGTGCCCGACCCGGTGGCCGGCGAGCGCGTGAAGCTCGTCGTGGTCGCCAAGGACTCTCAACTCACGGCCGAGGCACTGCTCGCCCACTGCCGCGAGCACCTGACCGCTTACAAGGTGCCGCGCATCGTTGAATTCCGTCAGGGCGAACTGCCCAAGACGACCGTCGGCAAGATCCTGCGGCGCGAACTGCGCGAGCCGGGACCGGCCGAGGCCACGCCTGCGGCGCCCCCACCCCCGCACGCATGACCGGTGTCGCGCGGCGCACGCAGGCAACCCCTGCGTACGCCGCGCGGCCTGCCCTGTGTCATCTCGGCACAGGCTACCGTCGATTCAGGGAGACAAAACCCATGTCCACGTTTCACGCCCCCCGCTTGCGGCTGGGCACTGCCCTCGCACCGCTTGCGATTGCCATTGGCATGCTCACCGCGCCCCACATCAACGCACAGACCAGCGATGCGGACGTCGCCAAACTCGCCGCGATGCCCGTCGCACAGCAAACGCAATGGCTCTCGCAAACCATCAAGAGCGGCGAACTCGCGAAGATGAGCGACGACGCCATCGTCGCCGGCATGCAGGCGCTCAACCCCGAAGCCCTCGTGCGTTTTCTCAAAGCCGAGTCGGCCGCGATGCCCGAGTACCAATACGAGCTGACGCGACACGAACGCATCAACAACCAATGGCAAACCACGCCCGACCGCATGCTCGTGAAAATTCGCGAGAAGCCCTTGCAGATCTATACCAAGTGGCTGCCTGACGGTGCCCACAGCGGTCAGGAAATCATCTACGACGAGAACAAAAATCCCAAAGAGATGTACGGCCATCTGGGCGGCATTCTCGGATTCACGTCGATCTGGAGCAGCATTGACGGCACACTGGCGCGCTCGCAGTCGAATCACACCGTGCGCGATCTCGGCTTCGGCTTCATCGCGGAGCAGATTGCGCATGATGGCCGCAGCTTCCGCGCCGCAGGGCTGCCGGAGAAGCCCGCTAGAATTTCGGTATCCGAAGTGAATGGCGTGCGCATGCTGGCACTGGAATGGGATGCCCCGTCCGGGCCGCCGCAACACTATGCCAACAAGTCGCGTGTACTCATCGATCTGAAGACGGGGCGCCCGCGCGGCATCGAGGCGTGGGATGCCGCAGGGCAGAAAACGGAGGAAATGCGCTTCGAGAAAGTGCGCAAGGAACAATGGACTGACGCCACCTTCGATCCGAAGAACCCGGACTACAAGTTCTGACCGGGCTGACTGGCCTCGGCCGATACGCGGAAGTCTCGACACACTAACGCGCAAACGCGCAAGCAACGACGAAAGCCCGCCACCCTGCGATAGGGTGGCGGGCTTTCGCTTATCCGGCGATCAGCGGCCCGAGGGCCGCGGGTCAGTGCGTGAGAACCGAAAAACGGCGGACGCTCAGGTCTGCGGCAGTTCGATCTTCACTTCGAGCACTTCCAGGTTGTCCTGGTGCTCGACGCTGACTTTGATGTCGTCTTGGGCGATCTTGACGTACTTGGAGATGACGGCAACCAACTCACGTTGCAGCGCCGGCAGATAATCTGCCGGCGGCGACGAGCCCGAGCGTTCGTGCGCCAGAATAATCTGAAGGCGCTCTTTAGCGACGGAAGCGGTCTTTTTCTTCTCCCCCAGGAGGAAAGACAGGAAGGACATGGGCGCGCTCCTTACTTCGAGCCGAAAATACGCTGCAACAGCCCCGGCTTTTGATAGTCGGTAAAGCGCATGGGCTTGTCTTCGCCCTTGAATCGGCTCACCACGTCGCGATAGGCGTCGGCCACGTCGGTGCCTTCCAGATGGATGGCAGGCGTACCCTGGTTCGACGCGTGCAGTACCGATTCCGACTCCGGAATCACGCCGATCAGCTTGATACGCAGAATCTCCTGAATATCTTCCAGCGACAGCATCTGGCCGTCGCTCACGCGCTTGGGGTTGTAGCGGGTAATCAGCAGGTGCTCCTTGATCGGCTCGCCGCCTTCGATGGCCCGTTTCGTCTTCGACGACAGGATGCCCAGAATGCGGTCCGAATCGCGAACCGACGACACTTCCGGGTTGGTCACCACCAGCGCTTCGTCAGCGAAGTGCATGGCGAGCAGTGCGCCCGATTCGATACCGGCCGGCGAATCGCACACGATGTACTCGAAGCCCATGTCGGTGAGGTCCTTGATGACCTTCTCGACGCCTTCTTGCGTGAGTGCATCCTTATCGCGCGTTTGCGAGGCGGGCAGGATGAACAGGTTCTCGGTCGCCTTGTCCTTGATGAGAGCCTGGTTGAGGTTTGCTTCGCCCTGAATCACATTGATCAGGTCATACACCACGCGGCGCTCGCAACCCATGATGAGATCGAGATTGCGCAGGCCGACGTCGAAATCGATGACTGCCGTCTTGTGCCCCTGCAAGGCGAGGCCGGCGGAAAAGCTGGCGCTGGTTGTCGTCTTGCCGACACCACCCTTGCCAGAGGTCACCACAATCACTTTTGCCATCTGTCGATGCCTTCCCAAACTTGAGGATGAAATTAGCTACGAATCATTTGAGCCCGAGGGGCTCGAAAATCAGTTTGTCGTCTACCAGCCGCACCTGCACCGAGCGCCCCTGAACATCGGGCGGCAGTGCATGTTCGCCGGTACGGTAAATACCGGCGATGGAAATCAGCTCAGGCTCCAGACAGGTACAGAAGATGCGCGCATCAAGCTTGCCCTTCACCCCGGCCAGCGCCCGCCCCCGAAGCGGCGCGTAAATGTGAATATTACCTTCGGCGATCACCTCGGCCCCATAACTGACCAGATCGAGCAAAATCAGATCGCCCTTTGCGTAGACCTGCTGGCCCGAACGCAACGGCTTGTCGATGATGGTCGAGGGGATTGCGGAAGGCTCCGGCAACGTCGCATTTGCCGCATTCGCAACGGCGTGGGCCGCAGCCGCAGACGTCGCGGCGTCGCCGGAAGTCTCGCCCGCCGCGTCGGTCTCGCGCCCATTGCGCGGGGCACGGCGCTCATGACTGTCCAGGCGCGGCAGGCCATCCACCACAGCCCAGTCGGCTTGGTCGGCATTGGCCACCACGCCGATCGGCTTCATCCGGAATTCCGCCAGCATTTCAGCCAGCGCAGGGACGGCGACTCGCTCGGCCCCGGTCAGACGCCGCACGTCGATCGCGACGGTGTCTCCCGCGAAGAACTCCGGGGTGGCTTCGAAACGTTGCGCCAATTCGGTGCGCAGCGTATCCAGTTGCGGCGTCTTGACAACGAAATGCAGGGTATCCACGGCACCGCTGCGTAACTCGAAGTACGGCGTTTTCTTTTGCGGCATGTCAGGTCGATGAGCGCGTTGCTGGCAGCGTGTTGCTGGCAAATTGGGCCATTCTACCGTCCCTCGGCCCCAAGCAAACTCAAAATAAGCGGGCGAACCCCGCGATTTGCGCTGTTTTGGTCACTATTGCACCGCAGCAAATCAATGCATTATGAATACGCTATTGACGTATTGAATGACACACCAGTGTCATCCTGAACGCCTATGCTGGCGGTGGGAAAGTCCACCAAAAGAAATGCTGCATAGCAGCATCGAAAGTGCGAATTCTGTCGCGCAAGTGCCATATTCGTGACCTATCCTTAAAGTCCCTTGAGTTGGGACCCCTGTTGAAACCGTAAACCGGGAGACGAAGATGCTGAGTCATCATGAATTTGCCACCCTGATGTTGGTCAAGGACGCTCCGGAGCAAGTGGAGCTTGACCGCCCGGACCTCGAATCGTTGCTTGATAGCAAACTGATCGAATGGGAAGAGTTGGCGCCGGGTGTGAAGTCCCCGCGCCTCACTGTCCAGGGCAAGTACGTCCTTCAGGCCGTTGCCTGAGCGTCCAGCCAGAAATTAAGGTGTCTAGCAACAGAAAGCCCGCCGAAAGGCGGGCTTTTTATTTGGGTGACATCTGGCGGCTGGTTCCATGCCGCCAGTCAGACGGGTGAATCAACCGTGCCGGATATCACGACGATGACGTCGCCAAGTGGTGTGCCGCGCAGCCGGATGCTCACGGCACCAGTTACGGTCCGCGAGCCAGGCGACGGCAACGCCGACGACCAGCACAATCACCAACATTGCAATCAGGCTCCCTGTAAGCATCGCGGCCTCCTTACTTCGTAATGGCGGGATGGCACGCTTTCATTCTAGGCAATCTCTATCGGGATAGGTACCCAAATGTGATTCGGGTATACCGCTCTCGAGTGCCACAGGGAAATCTGCCGGAGATCCCCCGGCATCATGCAACGTCTTTGCGGCAGCGCAGCAGCGCGTCGTCTGGCCGCTGCCTGACGCGCGCCTGACTGCCGCCTGTCCTGTGCATTCCTACGAATGCATTAGAGCGAATCTACGACACCGCCATCGACACGCAGCGCAGCCCCCGTGGTGGCCGATGCCTGCGGCGATGCAACATACACCACCATGTTCGCCACCTCGGTGGTGCTGGCCGCGCGGCCGATGATCGAACTGGGCCGATGTTCCTGCACGAAGGCTGCGGCCGCCTGCGCCATGTCGGCATCGGCGGGCACGCCGGCCTGATGCAGCATCTCCGCCATGCCATCGGAGAGCGTCGGCCCCGGCAGCACCGCGTTGACCGTCACCCCGGTGCCCCGCATGCGTTTGGCCAGCCCTCGCGATACGGCCAGTTGTGCGGTTTTGGTCATGCCGTAGTGAATCATGTCCTCGGGAATATTCAGTGCGGATTCCGACGAAATAAAGATGACACGCCCCCACTCACGCGATGCCATGCCCGGCAGATAGGCCCGGGAGAGTCGCACTCCCGAGAGCACATTGACGTCATAAAAACGGGTCCAGTCGGCGTCCGGAATCTCGAAGAAGTCCTGCGGCCCGAAGATACCGGCGTTGTTCACGAGGATATCCACGTCGGGCACCTCGGCGACCAGCGCATCGCAGCCACTCGCCGTGGCGAGATCGGCGGCGACACCGCGCACCTGCGCACCGGGCACGGCCTCGCGTAGTTTCGCGACTGCGGCGTCGACGCCCGCTTTCGAGCGGCCATTGACGATCGTCGTCGCACCGGCAGCGGCCAGCCCTTGTGCAATCGCGAACCCGATGCCCGCCGTCGACGCCGTCACCAGCGCCACTTTTTCTTTCAGATCGATATGCATGTCCGAGACTCCAGAGATTTTTCGTTAGGACAACTTGTTAAGCGACGCTGCGCTTGCACCATCACGCGATCACGTCAGGCAATCGCGCCACCCGCATCGATGAGTACCGTCGAACCGGTCGCGCTGGGCGTGCCGGCGAGATACAGAATGCTGTTGGCCACGTCCTCGGCGGCGACCACACGGCGTGCCGGCAGCCGTTGTGCCGCACTGGCGTACATCGCCTCGCGATCCGCTTCCGGCAGCTTGTTCCACAACGGCGTCGCCGTCAGCCCGGGCGAGACGGTGTTCACTCGCACCGGCGAGAGTTCGAGCGCGAGGCCTCGCCCCAGCGCCTCGACGGCCGCATTGATCGCGCCCTGCACGACCGACGACGTGCTCGGGCGCACGCTCAGATAACCGGACGTCAGCGTGAGTGAGCCGCCGTCCCCGATCTTGGCAAAGCGGGCGACGTGAAAAGTGCCCCAGAACTTACTGTCGAACGCGGCGTGCGCATCGGCGAGCGAGAGCTTTCGCACGGCGCCGGTCGGCGTCTGCGCGGCCGAGATCACCACGTGCTGCCACGGCGCGTGATCGGCGAAAAACTGTTCAACGGCCGCCGCATCCCCCGTATCGAGCACCACCGCTCGTGCTGTGGTGCCGATGGTCGCCAACGCTTCGTCGAGCTTGGCCTGATTGCGCGACGCGATCGTGACCGCCGCGCCCGCCTTCGCAAACGCTTGTGCCGCCGCGCGGCCAATACCGGAACTACCGCCAATCACCAGCACGCGCTGGCCTTCGAAATTGAACATGCCGAATCTCCCGAGAATGGAAAAGGACGAAGCAAAGCATGCGTCTGCGCCAGCCTTGGCCTGTCACGCGACGTCATGGACGCATTGTCGTCCTCATTCCAAAAGAAGATAATCCCCGGGAAAACTGAATGACTCTCTTCAAATAATTGAGAATCTGCCGCCGATGATCGATCAGACGCTGGACCTCACCTTGTTCGACCGCATCGTCGCGACGGGCAGCATGTCGGCCGCCGCACGCGAGTTGGGTCTCTCCTTGGCCGTCGTGAGCAAACGGCTCGGCTTGCTTGAGCAGCGCCTCGGCGTGCGTCTGCTGAACCGGACGACGCGACGGCAGGCCCTGACCGAGGAGGGACAGGTCTTTCATGCGTGCTGCCAGCGGATATTGGGAGAGATTGCCGAAACCGAGCGGTTGATGACACGGCAGGCGGGCACCGTGGGCGGCGTCTTGCGCATCAGCGCGCCACGCGCGTTCGGGCGGCGGCATCTCGCGGCACTACTGGTAGCGTTTCGCGAGCGCCATCCCGATCTGAAGGTGCATCTGGAATTGAGCGATCTCTGGGTCGATCTCGTCGCCCACGGCATCGACGTGGCCATTCGCGTAGGCACCCTGCCCGACTCCAGTCTTGTGGCGCAGGAGCTTGCCCCGAACTACCGGGTGCTCGTCGCCTCCCCCGAGTATCTGGCCCGGCGCGGTACACCGCGTGAAGTGGGCGACTTGCAGCAACACGACTGCATCCTGTTCGGCAATGCAGCGCATGGCGACTGGCGGTTTGTGTGGGCGTCGGAAACGCTGCGGGTGCAGGTGCAGAACACCTATGTGGTCGATGACGGCGACACGGCGCACGAGTTGGCGCTGCACGGTGCCGGCATCGCACAGAAATCGATCTGGGATGTGGGCGACGACATCAACGCGGGCCGGCTCGTGCGCGTGCTGCCTGCGCTGCCGATTCCCGCCTCGCCGTTGCATGCGGTGTATCCGCATAGCCGTCATCTGGCCCCGCGCACCCGGGCGTTCGTCGACTTCCTGCGTGATCGCCTGCGAGCGGCGTGGCGTTGGCCGCCGCATTGACGTAGGCCGCCGCTCGCGCCCGCTCGTGCACCCTCTCACGCGCTCTTCATGCAACCCTTCAAGCGCCCTTCGCTCGCCCTGTCAATGCCTGACGTCCGGCCGCCAGCAACGCTTCCGAGAGCACCGGATCCGCGCCTGCGACGGCCCGAGACAGCACCAGCGTGCCGACCATCTGCGAGAAGCGCGCCATCGCGGCTTGTGCAGCGTCTTGCGCGGTCATTCCCTGCGCCAGACCAGCGCCGGTCAGCGTGCCGATGACATCGGCGAGCCCTTGTGCATAGCAGGCTTGCGCTTCCGGGCCGATGCGAGGCGCATCGCCCGCAAATCCGGCCATCGCACAACCGCACGCCACGTCGTCGCGATGCGCGGGCGACAAATAGCGCTCGACGCGTTCTTCCGGCGACATCGCCGCTTGCAACGCCACGTCGCCACCGGCGAGCACCCCGCCCGTCCCCTCGACCGCCCGCGCCAGCACGGCCGCCACCAGCGCGTCCTTCGACTTGAAGTGGTTGTAAAACCCGCCCTGTGTGAAGCCTGCTTCCTTCATCAGTGCCGTCAGGCCGACCGCATCGACACCATGCTCACGAAACAGCCGCTCGGCGGCGGCGACAATGGCCTCGCGGTTCTCCGCGGCCTTTTCTCTCGAAATTCCCATATTGGCTCCTGCGACGCACGACCCACGTCGAACCCGCTAAGGTGGCGACACCAGATCAGCGACATCGCATCAATCGATGCGATCGAAAAAGACAATGTTGATCACCATTGACAAAGTGATGTGCAGCTCGGCACAATGCCTCTCAATGACGATGGCGATCACAATTGTCATGAAGTATAGCTGAAGCCATGCCGCACTGCGCGGCTTACCTACTCCGCTGGAGCGCTGCAATGAACATCAAGGATGCTGTCGTATTTGTGACCGGTGCCAACCGGGGTCTGGGGCTGGAATTTGCCAAACAGGCCCTCGCCCGTGGGGCGAAGAAGGTGTACGCCGGGTCGCGCGATCCGGCCAACGTCACGCTGCCGGGCGTGATTCCCGTCAAGCTCGACGTGACCAACCCCGAGGAAGTCGCCGCTGCCGCGCAACTGGCAGGCGACGTGACGTTGCTCATCAACAATGCAGGCATTGCGCGCGTGACCGAAGGTCTGACACGCCCCGGTGCCGACAAGCTGCTGCGCGACACGTTTGAAACCAATGTCTTTGGCATCCTCTCAACGACGCAGGCGTTCGCCGATACCCTCGGGCGTAACGGCGGCGGCGCGATCCTGAACGTGCTGTCCATCGTCAGTTGGATCAGCTCAAGCGTCATTCCCGAATACGCGATCTCGAAGGCAGCCGCGTGGTCGCTCACCAATGGCACGCGTCTCGCATTGCGCGCCCAGAACACGCAGGTCGTCGGCCTGCATGCGGGCTTCATCGATACCGATCTGACGCGCGGCTTCGACGCCGAAAAACTCTCCCCGGCCGAAGTGGTCCGTCAGGCCTACGACGCCATCGAAGCGGGCGAAGAAGAAGTGAGCGTCGACGAGCGCACGCGCGAAGTGAAGCAGGCGCTCTCGCAGGGCGTCTACCTGATCGATCCGGCGTCGCAAGCGAATCAGGAATAACGCCGGACGGCGGACACGCCAACGAAAAAACGCCGCGCCCCGGTTACCGGGGTCGCGGCGTTTCCTATGTCCTTTCAGACATCAGGCAGCGTCAAATCACCTCACGCAGCCTTATCCATCTCGCGCTCACCGCCCACGGCTTCGATCAGATCGTCGAGCAGTTTGGCAAGCTCACCGGTCATCAGCGCCACATCGGCGTCGAACTTCTCGGCTTCCCCTTCGGCCGTCGGATCGGCGGCGTCCTTGATGATGTCGAGCGGCGTCACGCGTTTGATCGCGAACGCATCGGTGAGCACGAAAGAGATGCGCTCGTTCCACGTCATCGCCAGCTTCGTGCAGCGCTTGCCGGCTTCGATGTGCTGACGCACGTCGGCACCGTCGAGCGGGTGACGCACGTAGCGCACGGCGGCCTTCTCATCCGTATTCGAGCGCAGTTCAACGTCCTGATCGACGGTGAAGCCGCCCGGCGCTTCATTGCCGGCCAGCCAGGAGGTCATCACGGCGACCGGGGCTTCGTTGAGTTCCACGTTCTCGAGCGTGATGTCGAGCGTCTTGAGCAGCAGGCTGCGCACTTCATCGGCCTTGGCGGGCGATGCAGCGTCGATCACGAGCCAGCGGTTGACCGGATCGATCCACACGCGCGTGTCGCGACGAATGCCGAACGCACGCGGCAGCAATTCGTCGGTGACCTGCTCCTTGAGCTCTTTCATCTGCTTGCGGCCCGGCTTGAAGCCTTGCTGCTCTTCAAGCTCGACGGCCTTGGCGCGCGTGACCTGATTGACGACGGTCGACGGCAGCAGTTTCTTTTCGGCGCGATAGGCCAGCAGAAACTGACGATTGATGCTGTGAACGAGCTCACCGCCTTCACGCGGCGGGGCCCAGCCCTGCACTTGCATTTCGAGGCTGCCGCCCTCGCGGAACGCGTGCTTCTCGAGCGCGTCTTCCATTTGCGCGACGCTCATGGACCAACCGGCAGGAATTCGGTGCAACTGAAGATTCTTGAACCACATCGGCATCACCGCAAAAAGCAAAAGCGCGATTTTACCAGTGACGCGATGGGCGGCGCGACCGATCTTCGAAAATCAAAGGAATCGGTCGAGAATTTTCCGGCTCGGCTTGTCGAGATTGCCCGAATCGCGAATCAGAAAGTGAATGCCGTGGCTGTCCGTGATGAGCAGCGTCTGACCGCCGAGACGGCGGATGTCTTCTTCGCCGCGCAGCACGAACGACGCTTCGCCGCGATTCGTCTCCACGGTCCACGTGCTGGGCGTGGCAAACGTCGACACGCCCTTGATGCGATGCACTTCCGGCATGAATTCGCGTGTGGCGAGTTCTTCGCGCACCAGCGTCTGCATGCTCACCGGCAGCACGTCGAGCGAGTCGAGCCAGACGAGCTCACGCCCTTCCGTACTCACCAGCGCCAGCCCGTCGTCGGGGGCAGCAATCGGAAACGCGCGCACGGGCACCACGCCTTCGTGCGCGACGCCGTCGGCATCCGTCAGGACCAACCGGCCAAAAACATTACGCGACAGGGTGAAATCGATCTGCATGACTATCCTCGCGTCGATCAGTTGGCCGAGAGCGGCTGTGCCGGCGCGGCGGTCACGGCGGCAATCGCGGCGGCGGCTTCGGCGGTGTCGACGGCATCGTCGATATCCGTATCGACGTTACGTTGCTGCGCCTGATACAGCTTGTAGTAGGCACCTTCGCGGGCAATCAACTCGTCGTGGTTGCCCACTTCGACGATCTTGCCGCGATCGAGCACCACAAGGCGGTCAGCCTTGCGCAGCGTCGAGAGGCGGTGCGCAATGGCAATCGTCGTGCGGCCTTGCACGAGGTTGTCGAGCGCTTTCTGAATTTCCTTCTCGGTGGCCGTATCGACGGACGAGGTGGCCTCATCGAGAATCAGGATGCGCGGGTCGATCAGCAGCGCGCGTGCAATCGAAATACGCTGACGCTCGCCGCCCGACAGTGCCTGTCCGCGCTCGCCGACGAGCGAGTCGTAACCATGCGGCAAACGCAGAATGAACTCATGCGCATGCGCGGCCCGAGCGGCAGCTACCACCTCGGCACGCGTGGCGTTCGGCTTGCCGTAGGCGATGTTATCGGCAATGGTGCCGAAGAACAGGAACGGCTCCTGCAACACCAACCCCACGTTGCGGCGGAATTCCGAAACCGGCAGCGCACGAATATCCACGCCGTCGATCTGGATCGAGCCTTCGGCCACATCGTAGAAGCGGCAGATCAGGTTCACGAGCGTGCTCTTGCCCGACCCGCTGTGGCCAACGAGACCGATCATCTCTCCCGGCGCGATGCGCAAGTCCATGCCGCGAATCACCGAACGGTTGCCGTAGCGGAAGCCGATATCGCGCAGATCAATGGCGCCCTTCACTTCCTTCAGATGCACCGGGTTGACCGGCTCCGGCACATTCGACACGTGATCGAGCACGTCGAAGATGCGCTTGGCACCGGCGGCGGCCTTCTGCGTGACCGACACGATGCGGCTCATCGAATCGAGACGCGTATAGAAACGGCTGATGTACGTGAGGAATGCCGCCAACACCCCGACCGTGATCTCGTGCTTCGAGATCTGCCAGATGCCGAAGATCCACACCACCAGCAGACCGACTTCGGTCAGGAACGTGACCGTCGGCGAGAACAGCGACCACACGCGGTTCACGCGGTCGTTGACGACGAGGTTATGGCGGTTGGCTTCCTTGAAACGCGCGACTTCGCGGTTTTCCTGCGCGAAGGCCTTGACCACGCGAATGCCCGGAATCGTATCGGCCAGCACGTTGGTGATTTCCGCCCAGATCCGGTCGACCTTCTCGAAACCGTGACGCAGACGGTCGCGCACCAGATGGATCAGCCATGCGATAAACGGCAGCGGCACGAGCGTGACCACGGCCAGCCACGGGTTGATCGACACAAGAATGACCGCCGTCATGACGATCATCAGCACGTCGGTGGCGAAGTCCAGCAGGTGCAGCGACAGGAACACGCAGATGCGGTCGCTCTCCGAGCCGATACGCGCCATCAGATCGCCCGTGCGCTTGCCGCCGAAATACTCCAGCGACAGACGCAGCAAGTGGGAATACGTCTCCGTGCGCAGGTCGGCGCCGATGCGCTCCGACACCTTGGCGAGCAGATACGTCCGCGCCCAGCCCAGCAACCAGGCCACGAGGCCTGCGCCGAGCAGCCCCGACAAATACATTCCCACCAGGTGGTAATCGATGGGCTGACCGTTCTGGAACGGGATCAGCACGTTGTCCATGAGCGGCATCGTCAGATACGGCGGGATCAACGTGGCGCCGGTGCCGCATAGCGTGAGCAAGAAGCCCGCGAGCAACTGAAAGCGGTACGGCCGGGCAAAGCGCCACAGGCGCAGCAATGCCCATGTCGACGGTGGGGCTTCCGTTTCCGGGTTGCACTGCGGACACTCGTCGACGCCGGCCGGCAGCTCGGCCTGACAGATGGGGCACGTGCCGACTTCCACCACTTCGTCGGCCAGCACCCGGCCAGCGGCAGCGGCCACGGCGATATCGCGCATGCGCACCACGGCGTCCATCAGTTGCAACGCAGCCGGGTTATGACCCAGCGTGTACCGCCAGCTCGCGAGCTTCTGGCGGGCGTCGCACAGTTCCAGCGACCCCACGCCTGCATGATCGGTATGCGTGAGCACCAGATCCTCGCGGTACGGCCACGACTGCCAGCCCCCGGCATGGGCCGAGGCCCCGCCGGCGGTCGCCTCGCGCGCCAGAATCCGGCGATCGGTCACCACGACCACGCCTCGCGCAAAGTGCAGATGCGCGTCGAGATCGACCGTCAGCCAGGCGAGTACGGCTTCCCCATCGGCCAGTTGTGCGGCGGCGTCCGGGTACCAGGACTCGGCGGTGGCATTGCGAACACCGGAAAACGGAGCAGACGAGGTGGTAGCGGCGGAAGACGGGCCACTGTCGGATGAAGCGGTGGGACTGGCGGCGGAAGTGTCGGTCATTGCTGCGGCGAGCGTGTCCTCAAGGGGCGGACATCGGTGCAAACGAAGAGAAATCGACGCGAACTTTCCCTGTCAGCCCGCGAATTTGCCGCAAGTATAACCACAGCGACGCCTTTTGCGGCGGGGAGTTCCCCGATGACACACCGCAACATTGAAATATTGTTGCGCCGGTCAACCGTTTCCGCGATCTCACGTTAAGTAACCAGTTAACTGTACAAGCGCGACCGGCTGTGCCGCCCGAAATCGGCCTCGCCGGCTTCACCGAATCCAGCCTTGACGCGTGAATTAGCCTTAGATGAAAAAGAAAGACATTGAGATTTTCGATGTCCTGTCGCTGCGCGGCCCGAATATGTGGACATATCGGCCGGTGCTTGAGGCATGGGTCGATATCGGCGAACTCGAGGAGTTCCCGTCCAACAAGATCCCGGGGTTCCCCGAGCGGCTGTCCGAGTGGCTGCCGACCCTCATCGAGCACCGATGCAGCATCGGTGAGCGCGGCGGCTTCCTGCAACGCCTGCGCGAAGGTACGTGGCCCGGCCACATCCTCGAACACGTCACGCTCGAATTGCAGAACCTCGCCGGCATGCCCGGCGGCTTCGGCAAGGCCCGTGAAACCCCGATCAGCGGTGTTTACAAGGTGATCGTGCGCGCCTGGCACGAAGACGTGACCCGCGCCGCGCTGTTCGCCGCCCGCGATCTGGTCATGGCCGCCATCGAAGACCGCCCGTACGACGTCGAAGCCGCCGTCGAAATGCTGCGCGGTCTGGTCGACAAGCACTGCCTGGGACCGAGCACCGCCTGCATCGTCGATGCAGCCGACGACCGCGACATCCCGCATCTGCGTCTGTCCGACGGCAATCTGGTGCAACTGGGTTACGGTGCCGCCGCCCGCCGCATCTGGACTGCCGAGACCGACCGCACCCCCGCCATCGCCGAAAGCATCTCGCGCGACAAGGACCTGACCAAGCAACTGCTCGAATCGTGCGGCGTGCCCGTACCGGAAGGCCGTCTGGTCGAGAGCGCCGACGACGCCTGGGAAGCCGCTGAAGACATCGGCCTGCCCGTCGTGGTCAAGCCGTACGACGGCAACCATGGCCGCGGCGTGTTCATCAATCTCACCACGCGAGACGAAGTCACCACGGCGTTCGACGTCGCCCTCGAAGAAGGCAACGGCGTGATCGTCGAGCGCTTCGTACAAGGGCTGGAGCACCGCCTGCTGGTGGTGGGCGGCCGTGTGGTCGCTGCCGCCATGGGCGAAATGGCCTCGGTGGTCGGCGACGGCAAACACACCGTCTCGGAACTCATCGAGCTGCAAATCAATAGCGATCCGCGTCGCGGCAGCGCTGAAGACCAGCCGCTCAACCGCGTGCGGATCGACTCGTCGGCCCGGCTGGAACTCAAGCGCCAGGGCTTCGACGCCGATTCGGTACCGCCCGAAGGCAAGAACGTCCTGATCCAGCGCAACGGCAACGTGGCGTTCGACGTCACCGACCGTGTGCACCCGAGCGTGGCTGCCCATGCGTCGCTGGCGGCGCGCATCGTCGGGCTGGACATCGCCGGCGTCGATCTGGTCGCGGAAGACATCTCCCGCCCGCTCGCCGACCAACGCGGTGCCATCGTGGAAGTCAACGCGGGCCCCGGCCTGCTGATGCACCTGAAGCCGGCCTCGGGCGAAGCCCGTCCGGTCGGCCGTGCCATCGTCGACCACCTGTTCCCGCAAGGCGATGCCGGCCGCATTCCGGTCGTGGGCATCACCGGCACCAACGGCAAGACCGTGGTCGGCCGCCTGCTCACGCATCTGCTGCAACTGGCCGGTGAGCACACCGGTCTGGCGTGCAGCGACGGCCTGTTCCTCGACAAGCGCCTCGTGCAAAGCGGCGACCGCGCCAACTGGGACGCCGCTCACCGCGTGCTGATGAACGCCAGCGTGACCGCTGCCGTGTTCGAGAACGACAGCGGCGCGATCCTCTCCGAAGGCCTCGCCTACGACCGTTGCCAAGTCGGCATCGTCACCAACATCGACCGCCCGGACCATCTGGGCCAGTACTTCGTCGAAGACGTCGACCGCATGTACAACGTGCTGCGCACGCAAATCGACGTGGTGCTGCCGGAAGGCGTCGCCGTGCTCAACGCGCGTGACCCGCTCGTGGTCGAAATGGCCGAGCTGTGCGACGGCGACGTGATCTTCTTCGGTCTGGACGAACAACTGCCGGCCATCGTGGCGCATCGCGCCGCAGGCAAGCGCGCCGTGTTCGTGCGCGACGGGCGCGTGGTGCTCGCCACCGGCGCTGAAGAAACCGTCGTGGCCGCCACCGCCGACATGCCGCTGACCTATGCGGGCCGTGTCGCCTTCCAGGTCGAGAACGTGCTGGCCGCCGTGGCCGCAGCATGGTCGATGGGCGTGAAGCTCGACATCCTGCGCGCTGGCGTGACGACGTTCGACGTCGGTCAGGTCGATGCCCCGGGCCGCTTCACCGTGTTCGAAAAGCAAGGCGCGACCGTGGTCGTCGACGACGCGCACAACGCCCCGGCGCTGACCGCGCTGGCGGCGGCACTGGCGACGTTGCCGGCCGAGCGCCGCGTTGCCGTCTACGGCCCGGGCCTCGACCGCATGGACGAAGACCTGCAAGCCGAAGGCAAGCTGCTGGCCGAGATGTTCGACCGCGTGGTGCTGTGCGACGACCTGAGCGTGTCGCGCAAGCGTGCGTTGCCCGAGTCGCGTGCGCAACTGCGTGCGGGTATCGACGCAGGCATCGACGCCGCAGGCAAGAAGGTGCAGGTGGTGGATGCCGGTGAGCGCCGCAGCGCCGCCGAGGAAGCCCTTGCGCAACTCGTGCCGGGCGACGTGCTGGTGCTGCAAGCCGATGAAGGCGGCGCAACGGCCATGCTCGACCTCGTGCACTTGTGGATGGGTCAGCCGATCCGTGCGCTGGCAGCCTGATCGCCAAAAGCATTGAAGACAGGCGGCGTTCGGGGAAGTCAAACGTCGCCTGATCTATATAGATAGCTATCGAATACCCAAGCCACAGTCGTTTTTCTCGCAAACCACCAGCCATACAGGGACGCGAAGTGGACAGACAGGGATTGCAATTTATGGAAGTCTCCCGCATCCGCGCATTGCGCGGGCCGAACCTCTGGAGCCGTCACACGGCCATCGAGGCCATCGTGACGTGTACCGATCTCGAGTACTCGATCGGCAATCTGGCCGGTTTCGAGGCCCGCCTGCGCGCGCGCTTCCCGGAACTGACGGCGCTGACGCCCGACGCGGAAGAGCGTCCGGTCTCGCTCGCCGACGCCCTCGCTACCACGGCCCTGCATTTGCAGGCGGCCGCCGGTTGCCCGGTTACGTTCAGCCAGACCACGCAAACCATTGAGCCGGGTACGTTCCAGGTGGTGGTGCAGTACAGCGAAGAGCCCGTCGGGCGTCTCGCGTTCGAACTGGCCCAGCAGTTGATCAACGCCGCGCTCGAAGACAGCCCGTTCGATCTGGCCGATGCCCTGTACCGCCTGCGCGACCTCGACGAAGACGTGCGACTCGGCCCGTCCACCGGTTCGATCGTCTACGCTGCCGTGGCGCGTGGCATCCCCTACCGCCGCCTGACCGAAGGCTCGATGGTGCATTTCGGCTGGGGCAGCAAGCAGCGCCGTATTCAGGCCGCCGAAACCGACCGCACGTCGGCCGTGGCCGAATCGATTGCGCAAGACAAAGACCTGACCAAGACGCTGTTGCACGCGGCCGGTGTGCCGGTGCCGCAGGGTGGCACCGTGCGCGACATCGAAGACGCGTGGAAGCTGGTGCAGGAAATCGACGCCCCGGTGGTCGTCAAGCCGCGCGACGGCAATCAGGGCAAGGGCGTTGCCGTGCGTCTGCGCACGCGCGAAGAGATCGAGAAGGCGTTCGAGGCCGCGCAGGACATCAGCCGCGACGTCATCATCGAGCGCTACATCCCGGGCCACGACTTCCGTCTGCTGGTGATCGGCAACAAGCTGGTCGCCGCCGCGCGCCGCGATCCGCCGCAAGTGACCGGCGACGGCGTGCACACCGTGCGCCAACTGGTCGAGACGGTCAACGCCGACCCGCGCCGTGGCGAAGGTCATGCCACCTCGCTCACCAAGATTCGTTTTGACGATATCGCCCTGGCGACGCTCGCCAAACAAGGGCTGAACGCCGACTCCGTGCCCGAAGCGGGCGCGCGCATCGTGCTGCGCAACAACGCCAACCTGTCGACGGGCGGCACCGCCACCGACGTGACCGACGACGTGCACCCGGAAATCGCCGCGCGTGCCGTAGCGGCAGCGCAACAAGTCGGTCTGGACATCGCGGGCGTCGACGCCGTGTGCGAAACCGTCATCCGTCCGTTCGAAGATCAGGCCGGCG
This sequence comes from Pandoraea sp. PE-S2R-1, assembly GCF_002179865.1. Classification (NCBI taxonomy): domain Bacteria; kingdom Pseudomonadati; phylum Pseudomonadota; class Betaproteobacteria; order Burkholderiales; family Burkholderiaceae; genus Pandoraea; species Pandoraea sp. PE-S2R-1. The sequence goes on from NZ_NGUR01000009.1 coordinate 713,720, forward strand.
GCATCGTGGAAGTCAATGCCGCACCGGGTCTGCGCATGCACCTGCAACCGTCGTACGGCAAGGGCCGCGCGGTCGGTGAAGCCATCGTCTCGACCATGTTCGAAGATGGCGACGACGGCCGCATTCCGGTCGTGGCCGTGTCGGGAACGAACGGCAAGACGACGACGGTGCGCCTGATTGCACACCTGATCGCACAGCGTGGCCTGCGCGTCGGCATGACCGGCACCGATGGCATTTACGTGAGCGGTCAGCGTATCGACACCGGCGATTGCAGCGGTCCGCGCAGCGCGCGCAACGTGCTGCTGCACCCGGACGTCGATGCGGCCGTGTTCGAAACCGCGCGCGGCGGCTTGCTGCGCGAAGGTCTGGCCTATGACCGTTGCGACGTCGCCGTCGTGACCAACATCGGCATGGGCGACCACCTTGGCCTGTCGTACATCAACACGGTCGAAGATCTGGCCGTGCTCAAGAGCGTGATCGTGCGCAACGTCGCGCCGAACGGCATGGCCGTGCTCAATGCCGCCGACCCGATGGTCGCGCGCATGGCCGACGCCTGCCCGGGCAAGGTGACGTACTTCGCGATGGACGCCTCGCATCCTGTGCTCGCCACGCATCGTGCCAAGGGCAAGCGTGTGGTGTTCGTGGACGGTGGCAACATCGTGACGGCACAGGGCACTGAAGAAACGCGTTACGCACTGTCGGCGATTCCGCTGACGCGCGGCGGCGCCATCGGCTTTCAGGTCGAGAACGCCATGGCAGCGATTGGTGCCGCTTGGGCACTGGCGATTGACCCCGCGATCGTGCGCGCCGGTCTGGCCACGTTCGTGAACGATGCCGGTACGGCACCGGGCCGCTTCAACGTGTTCGACTACAAGGGTGCGACCGTGATTGCCGATTACGGTCACAACCCGGACGCGATTCAGGCCCTGACGCAAGCGGTCGAAACGATGCCGGCCAAGCGCCGCTCGGTGGTGATTTCGGGTGCGGGCGATCGTCGCGACGAAGACATCCGCCGTCAGACCGAGATTCTGGGCGACGCATTCGACGACGTGCTGCTCTATCAGGATCAATGCCAGCGCGGCCGTGAAGACGGTGAAGTGCTTGGCCTGCTGCGTGCAGGTCTGGTCGACGCACGCCGTGCCAGCCATATCGATGAAATCCGCGGCGAGTTTGCCGCAATCGATACGGCACTGGCGCGTCTGCAACCGGGCGATCTGTGTCTGATCCTGATCGATCAGGTGGACGAGGCGCTTGAGTACATCGGCAAGCGCGTGGCGGAAGCCTGAATGCACTGAACGCAAGATTGAAGGCATCTGAGATGCCCCCGGAAGTTGGTGAGCTCACCAATCTCCGGGGGCATTTTCATTTCAGTACCGGTGTGAGCCCGAGACGTTTGTCGAAGCCGTCGCCGTAGTCGTACGCGCCGCCCACTGATCCGGCGTCATCACCAGCCGAAAGCCGATGTGCGACATCGGATTGCTCGGGTCGGTGCCCCGCCGCGCGCTCGTGCGATAGCCGCTGCAATACGTATCCGTACAGAGAAATGAACCGCCGCGTGTCACACGCTTCGGCGCGTCGGCTGGTGTCGCGCCGTCGTCGGGATCGAAACTCTGCGCCGGGCCTTGCGGATCGATGACGCGCTCACCGCGATTCGTCTGGGCGGCCTGCCGCGCAAAGTAGTCGGCGCGATACCAATCCCCCACCCATTGCCAGACGTTACCGGCCATGTCGTACAGACCATAGCCATTCGGCGCGTAGCTGCCGACCGGACGCGTGCCGACTTCGATCTTGGTGGCACGGGTGACCGGGAACGGCTGAGTATCGTCGTCCCAGATATTGGCCATCGGCCTCCCATCCGGCGTCTTGCTGCCTCCCCAGACGTAATCGGCCTGCGTCAGCCCGCCGCGCGCGGCTACTTCCCACTCGGCTTCGGTCGGAAGACGCTTACCCACCCAGTCGGCATACGCCCGCGCATCGTCGTACGACACCTGCACGACAGGATGGTCCTCCTTGCCAGCCAGATCACTGCCCGGCCCCTGCGGATGACGCCAGTTGGCACCGGGCACGTATCGCCACCAGCGCGAGGCATCGAACAGCGGCACACGTGTATCCGCGCCCACGAACACCATCGCGCCCGGCACGAGCGATCCGGGGGCAGGCGCCGGTGTACCCGGTGGCAACTGCACCTTCAAATCGTCCCAGCGCGGCACCTGCTCGGCGGTGGTGACGTAGCCGGTCGCGGCAACGAAGCGGGCGAACTCGGCATTCGTCACGTCGTGCACGTCCATCCAGAAGCCGCTGACCCGCACCTCGTGCGCTGGCCGCTCATTGCGCTGCGAGAGGCGGCTATCCGTGCCCATGAGGAAGCGCTGCGCGGGAATCCACGCCATGCGTTCGGGACCGTTGCGCCCGTCGCCGATACGCGGAACCGATGTTCTTGGAGACACCCACGGCTGCGCGCCACCGTGCGCCGACAGCCACGCGCCCGCACCACCGGCCAACGACACGACGATCAGTGCCGACAAAGCCGTGCGACGTGAAAACCCGCGCATCACTCGTTCACGCCCGGCGCCAGCACTACGCCGACACGCGCCATGTACTCACGCCAGCCACGCTTCAACCGGTTCACGATGTCCGGATTGCCGGCGGCGACATCCTGTGTTTCGCCGCGATCCGCCGACATGTCGTAGAGCTTCCAGTCGGGCGGCCCCGCGACTGGCTGCGGACCTTGCTTCATGTGTACCGACAACAACTTCCAGCGGTTGTCGCGGATGTACCGGTTGCCCGCAAATTCCTCACCGACCAAGGCGTCGTCGGGCAGATGCGTCGTCGTGCTGCCGGTCAGCAACGGCAACAACGAACTGCCTGTCATCGGATTGACCGCCTCACCGCGATAGCGACTCCCCGGGTTTTTCACGCCCGCCAGTTGCAGGAACGTCGGCGCGAGATCGAGCACAGACGCGAGTTGGTTCGCCTGCGTCTGACCGACGGACTGCCGGGGCAACCGCACGATCGCGGGCACGCTCACGCCCCCTTCCGCCGGGTAGCCCTTGAACAGGCGGAACGGCGTTGCACTGACCTCGGCCCAGCGCGTGCCTAACGCGATGTTCGAGCGGCGACGGCCCATGTTCGCGTAACTGTTGTCGTTATCCGGACCGTCCGGATAGAACACGTCGACACGCTCCCCCGAAGGACCGTTGTCCGAGGCGAAGAACACGAAGGTGTTGTCGTACTGCCCGGTGCGCTTCAGGTAGTCGATGAGCCGTCCGATGTTCGCGTCGAGACTCTCGACCATCGCGGCGTACACCTCCATCTTGCGGGCTTCGGTCTTGCGTTGATCGGGCGTTAGTTGCTCCCACGCGGGGTTCGCCGGTGACACAGGCAATTGCGCCGCCGGTTTGAAATCGCGCGGCACGATGCCCAACGCTTTCTGCCGTGCGATACGCTCGTCGCGAATCGCGTCGTAACCGGCATCGTATCGGCCGCGATAGTGATCGATCGTCTCGTCGGGCGCTTGCAGCGGCCAATGCGGTGCCGTGTACGCGGCATAGGCGAAGAACGGCTTGCCGTCCGCCCGGTTGCGCTCGATGTAGCCGATCAGCTTGTCGGTGTAGCCAGTGCTCGAATAGAAGGTCTCCGGCAGGCGCACGATGTTGCCATTCTCACGATACGACGCGCGATCGGCCGACGTGATCTTTCCCGGCGTCGGTCCGAAGTGTGCGGCGCCGCCTTGCAACAGGACGAACGACGACTCGAAGCCGCGCGCCTGCGGGCTCTGCCCGGGCGTGAGCCCGAGGTGCCACTTGCCCACCATGTACGTGTGATAACCGCCATCGCGTAGCAGGCTGGCAATCGAGAGCGAGCGCTCGTTGAGATAGCCCTCGTAGCCCGGTTGCCCGACCTGATAGATCTGCAACGTCTCGGCCATCGTGCCCAATCCGGACAAATGGTGATCGGCCCCGGAGAGCAGCATGGCGCGCGTGGGCGAGCAACTGGGTGCGACGTGGAAGTTCGTCAGAATCCGGCCCGACGCGATGAGCGCATCGAGATTCGGCGTGCGAATCTCACCGCCGAATGCGCCGACGTCGGAATACCCGAGATCGTCGGCAAGAATCATCAGGATGTTCGGGCGTTGCGCAGGGGCGGCCCATGCGCTCACGCCTATGCTCGCCGTGATGCACGCGGCGAGCACCGAGCGCACCGCCACGCGCAACGTACGGCGGCACACGGTCATTCGATCGTTCACGTTCAGGCTCCCATCAGAAGGCATGGCTGATCCCCAGTGCCACGGCGCTCGTGTTTTCACCGGGCAGCGGCGTCATGTCGAACGCCAGCGCGTACCGGCTGTTGCCGCGATTGTTGATGCGCGCATAGCTCGCATACAGGCGTGTGCGCTTCGACAGGCTATGTTCGATGCCCACGTATAGCCCGGTGGCATCGCCGTTCGAGCCACCGCTCTCGTTGCGATTGACCAGCGACACCACGAGTTCGTCGGCGGCCGTGAGTTGGTAGCGTCCACCGAGCTGCCAGTCGAACCCCTGCTGCGACGGCTTGCCCGACGTATAGATGCCGGAATAGCGATGCACGGCCGCCGTGAATTTGTACTGCCCGCGAACCCAGTACTCGCCGACGAGCCACACGTCTTGCATGCTCTCGCCCGGCCGCGCATTGTTGAAGTTGTCGTAGACCACCGATGCGAACCAGGGCCCGGTCGAATAGCGCAGACCCGTGCTGGTCCCCTGCCCGCTGTTGCGGCGCTCACCGGTCGCGAGGTTCTCCCCCTGCTTGCCCAGCGACAGTGACGAGATCACCTGAAAGCCGTTCCACTTCGGCGTCTCGTACTTGATGGTGTTGTTCTCGAGCCAGCGCTCGTACGAGGCGATGACGTTGGTAATGACGCTGTAGTTGCCGGTGTAAGTCGGGTCGATGCGGCCATAGGTGGTCGCTGACGTCACGCGCATGCGCCCGAGCAGCAAGCGTCCGAAGTCGCCTTTGAGCGCGACGTAGGCATCGCGCGCCGGCGGCACCGGCGTCGTGCCGTTGTTGACCCGAAAGCGCCACTCCAGCACCGCTTGAGCTTCCAGCGTGTCGGTGATCTTCTCGACATCGCGAAAGACGAATCGCGAGGTTTGCAGGCCGCCGCTTTGCATACGCGGTGTGGTCTGATTCTGCGCCCGGATGGTCTCGAAATAGCTGTCGACGATACCGGACAGTGTTGGTCCCGTTTGCGCAAACGACGCGCCGGAACAATGCGCCAGAACCAGCGCAGCGCAGGCTTTCTTGTACATGTCTCCTCCTGTGCGAGCGCCGCCTCGTCATGTCGCGGGCAACGTCAGGGCACGGTGGTCCGGTGGCCCGGCAACGTGTGCGGGGTCCGGTTGGGGGTGTTCGTTCGTGTGGGTAGCGGCGGGGGATGCGGGACAACGCGGGGTAGCGCACCCGCAAAGGACTACTTGTTGAGACTCATGACCCACGCGGCAAAACGATCCGCTTCGCCATCGGCGAGCGCGTTCGGTGGCATCGGGATCGAGCCCCATTTGCCGCTGCTGCCTTCGACAATGCTTTTCTTGATTTTCGCCAGCGCCGCCGGGTCGTCGCGATACGACGCCGCAATGGCGCGAAACGCCGGGCCTACCTTCTTGTCGTTCATGTCGTGGCAAGCACGGCAAGTCTGTTCGCTCGCCGAAGGCGCAGCGGTTGCCGTATTCGTCAGTACGCCGAACATGCCGGACGCACTCAGCGTTAGCGCAACGCTGAAGACAGCGCGAAGTTTCATTGAAAACCCCTCAAAAATGTGCGATCCCCCGACAGCGGCATCGCTGAATTGTGACTTTTATATGTATACGTATCGTTACAAAAGAATACATTGTAAAAAAATAAAATACATATCACTCTTTCGGGATGCACATCATCGATTGGTTATAGCTGGGTGGTTCCGTTTTCCGGGATCTCGGGCAAGATGCGGGATCTGCCATTTCTGCTGATCACGCGATGTCTCCTCTCCCGCCGATTGCCCCGATTTCCCCCTTCCCCGACGATGCCTGGAACGCATGGACACCCAACGATCTCGCGCAGCGATTGGGCGCGACATCGGCGCACTGGTATGTCGTGGGGGGATGGGCGCTAGATCTCTGGCAGGGCACGCAGACGCGCGAGCATGAAGATCTGGAGTTCTCAGTGCTGCCCGAGGACGTGAGTCACTTCCGGGACATGCTGGCGGAGTTGGTGTTCTTTACCGTGCGCGATGGCGTGGTCGAGTACCTGCCTGCGTCCGAGTCTCCGGCGGCAGACATCACACAGTTGTGGGGCGGGGATCTGGCTGAGCGTTGCTGGCGCGTCGACATGATGGTCGAGACGCGGGGCACACGAGACACGTGGGCGTATAAGCGCGCCCCGGACCTGCGGCGCGCGCGCATCGACGTGATCCGGAAAACCGGCGACGGCGTGCCCTATCTGTGCCCGGCGGCGGTGTTGCTCTTCAAAGCGAAACACCGCCGCGAGAAAGACGAACGCGATTTCCGTCTCGCGTTGCCCAAGTTGCCGCCGTCCGAGAAAGACGATCTGCGGCAGTGGTTAGCCACACTGCATCCCGGGCACGACTGGCTTCAGGCACTTTGAGGCGCACTCGCATGCGCATGGCATGCGGCGTTCACGCGTACTGCGCGAGTCCGTTGCCGAACGACCAATTTTCCTTGGCGACCTCGACAAGACTGATAAAGACATCGTCGGGCCGCACGCCGGGGCGCTCGCCCAACAAGTCCACCAAGCGGCGGTAGAACGCCTTCTTTTGGTCCAGCGTTCGCGTGTTGTTCGCGGTGATCTGGATGAACATGACATCGTCGCTACGCGAGACGCCCTGATACGTCGGGTCGTACCGGAAGTTGGCAGCGTCGTGCTCCGTGATGGTCATGAACTGATCGTTCTCGGGCACGTTGAACGATTCGCGCATGGCCTGATAGACGCTATCGAAAATCGCCTGACGGTACGCTTCCGGCTTTCCGGCACGAAGGGAAATGCTGACGAGTGGCATGGCTCGGCTCCTTGGGAAATGAGCGGTAGAGATAAGCAGTAAAGATAAGTAGTAGAAGCAACGTCAGATTATCTATTTTGATATGCTATCGCCAATTATTTCATTGATAAGCATTGAATATGATTGGACGCCCGCTGGACCTCGATGCTGTCGACGCTTTCGTGCGGATTGCCGAATTCGGCAGTTTCACGCGTGCGGCCGAAGCGATGCTCACCACACAGGCCGCCGTGAGTCTCAAGCTCAAACGGCTGGAAGACCGGCTCGGCTTTCGTCTGTTCGAGCGCACGCCCCGGTATGTTGAGCTTTCCGTGCAAGGCGCGGCATTTTTGGCGCATGCGCGCGAATTGCTCAAGGTGCACGACCGGGCGCTATCGTCGGTCGCCGGTACGCGACAGCGTCTCACGATCGGCATCAGCGATCACGTCGCCGGCCCGGAACTGCCCGCCCTGATCGCCCGCATGAATGCGCAAGACCCGAAGCTGTTGATCGAGCTACGCATCGGGTCGTCGTGCGACCTGCTTCAGAGCTTTGACCGCCGCGAATTCGATACCGTGATCGTGCGCCTGCACGACGGACGCAGCGACGGCGAAGTACTGGCGGAAGAGAAATTCGGCTGGTTTGCGGCGCCAAGTTGGCAGCATCGCAGCGACGAGCCGCTGCCGGTGGCGACACTGGCCGAGCCCTGTGGCGTGCGCGTGATGGCCGGCAAGATGCTCGACGCCGCCGGAGTGCCATGGACTGAGATTTTCGTGGGCGGCGGTGTGGCTGCCGTCACAGCCGCCGTCATGGCCGGATTGGGGGTGGCCGCGCTGGCACCGCGCATGCTGCCGTTCGGTGCCGTCGATGTCGGCCCGCGCCTCGGGTTGCCTGACTTGCCGCGCTTGCCTGTACTGCTCCACACGCGCATCAAGGACGGGCGCGCACGCGAAACGATTGCCGCCCTCTCGGCGGCCTTTCGCGCGGCGGTGAGAAACTGATTGGCGCTGTGGCCGCGAGCCGCAGGCGCCAGTAGAATGAGCCACCTTTCTCACGTCACGACTCGGCTGCCGATTCCCATGCGAACCCTCATTGCTTCCGCTCTGCTCTGCGCGCCGTTGCTCGCGCACGCCGATTGCCAAGACAACTTCAAGACATGGGCGCAGACGTTGCAACCCGGCCGCACGGTCGATACCGAGGTGGCGGCCTGTAAGGTCTGGCCCGCGAACCCCGCACAAACGCTAGCCGTATTGCCACTGCCGCAAAAGGGCAGCACTGACGACGAGAAAGTCTACGACGTCGAAGTGCTGGTCGCCGATAGCCAGACGGGCAAGATCCTCGCGCACCACTTCGAATCGTCGGCGATCACGTCGGACGCCGTTCGACTGCGCAGCCTCTCGCTCGACACCGCGCCGTGGCGGCTCACGCCGCAGGTCGTCGCCTTTGGCGTTCGCGCGACGTATGAAGGATCGTCGCGCGTGAATCCGTTTTCACAAACGACGGTCAGCCTGTATGTCATCGACGGCGCGACGCTGCGCAAAGTCGTCGACAATCTGGCGACGCAACAAGGCGGTGGCGAGTGGGACGGCAACTGTGCAGGCAGTTTCTCCGATACATCGCGTGCCGTATCAGTCGGTCCGGCCGGCAAAGCCGGTTACGCGAAACTGATCGTCAGCGAGAAGACCGTCACGACGACGAATAAACCCACGCGTAACGACTGCGCGAGCAAGGACAGCACGGCTAAGCGCCCCAATGTCACGATCGAGTACGACGGTTCGCGCTATAACGTTCCGAAAGCACTCTCGGGAACTTGAAAGCGATGCAGCGCATGAGCGCGAACGAACCCGCCGCTGAATCCACCTCCGAGCCGGAGTGGATGCGCATTGCCGATGCCGAGCGCGGCATCCGGCGCTATGCGCAGGGCGACACGAATCCCCGGATCGTCGAATACAACAACACCACGAATCTGGTCGGCTACGACGACAAGATCTCGTGGTGTTCGTCGTTCATCAACTGGTGCATGGGTGGTGCAGGGCTTGCCGGGACGGGATCGGCGTTGGCGCGTTCGTGGCTGGAATGGGGCACGGTCATCGACGCCCCCGTCTATGGCTGCGTTGTCGTGCTCACGCGCGACGACCCGACGAGTTGGCGCGGGCACGTCGGCTTCTATTTGCGTCACGACGAGACGACGATATATCTGCTCGGCGGTAATCAGTTGGACGAAGTGCGCGAACTCGATTATCCGATCTCGTCGGTGCTAGGTTACCGGTGGCCTGCGGCGGAGTAACGGAGTAACGGTGAAACGGTGAAACGGTGTAACCGAAACGCGTCACAAGTGCCCGATATTCAACCACTGGATGCACGGATGTTCGCCCGCCACGGATAACGGCACCACCGTGTGTGCGAGTCGCAAACCGCGTGCGGAATTTGCGAACCAGACGATGGCATCCCGGGTCTGGCGATTCGCCAGCACGAGTGCGCGAAAGCCGGGACTGTTGCCCCAGTGGAAGCAGCATTGCTGCGCGATTTCGATCCCCCAGCCCAAGCCCCATCCAACAGCGGGATCGGCAGGAAACTCACCGCGCAGATCCTCTACCTCGACCTGCCGGGTGTTCACCCGGGGCTCGAACCACGCCGCATGGCGCTCTTCCGACAAACCGCGTCCGGCCAAGACCGCCTGAACAAACACAATGTAGTCAGAGGCTGTCGTCAGCAGCGACCATGACGCCTGCGCCGTCGGCAACCGGCGCTTGGGCACCGGCTCACCTTCCCACTCGTGGCCTTGCGCATGGTTTTCCGCAAATCGATCCTGCCAGTGCAAGCTTGAGTGATGCATCCCCAAGGGCGCGAAGACGCGAGCGCAGGCGAGTGTTTCCAACGAAGCGCCGCCGACTGTTTCCATTGCCCGCTGAAGCCACGCGAATGCGCTGCTGCCGTAACTGAAACGTTCACCGGGTGTGAAGTAAGTGCGAAGCGGTGCCTCGTCGCGAACGATGTTCGGCAGGCCACTGGTATGCGTGAGGACGTGAAACGCCGTGATCGCGCGAGCGCGCGGATCGTTCGCGACGTATTCGCCGCAGATGTCGATCAAGGGACGATGCAGATCCAGCCGCCCTTCTTCGATCAATTGAAGGGCGATGAACGCAACGAGGGGTTTGGTAAGCGAAGCGGCTTCGAACACCGTCTGCGCATCGACGGCGGCAGGATCATGCGAGCCCCGGATGCCGGCATATCGCTCGATGCCCCGCTCGCCCGCGCGTAACGTCGCGAGCGAGACGCCCGCGATGAGGCCGTCCGATGTGACCTGCGCCAGAAAATTGTCGAGATCCATCGGCGGCACCACGGGAAGGACTGTCGGGGAAAGTGATTCTACAGAATGCGCCGCATTGCGCAGCGCCGGTCTTTCGGCAATCCGCCCGCCACTTCGTCGGCCAAGACTTGCCTGAGCCTTGCACTCAGCCCGGATGGCGCGATTGCCGCAAACCCCAGACGCTCGTAAAACGGCCCGTTCCAAGGCACGTCGCGAAACGTTGTGAGGGTGAGCGCCGTCAGCCCCGCGCGTGTCGCATAGGCGCTGGCTGCCGCCATCAACGCCCGGCCAAGACCACGCCCTTGCCATTCGCGATGCACTGACATCTCCCACACGTGGAGTTCGCCGCCAACGACCTCCGCGTCGAGAAACCCGACCGGCGTATTGTTTTCGTCGACGCCAACCCACGCGGCGCCCTTCTCGATGAACGCACGATGGCGCTCAACCGGCATCCCTTCACCGTCCGCCAGCCACGCAAGCTCGGGAAATTGACGGAATATCTGTCCCGCGTCGCGGTCGATCGGCGGAAGCGCCACGGCGTCGACAAGCGTCGCCGGACGCACCTTCACGACTGACATTGGCGACGCCGATGACGTCACAGCCAACGTCAAACGACCACCTCCTGCGGCGCCATTTCTGTGCCGTACGACGTTGCCCAACGGCCATCCGCATCGGGTGCTGCCACCGTCGGTTTGCACTGCACGGCCGTCTCGTCGAGCCCTTGCAACAATGGGCAACGCTCAAACAATTCGGCGATGAAGTCGACAAATACGCGCACCTTAGGCGACAAATGACGATTATGCGGATAGACCGCCGAAATCGGCATGGGCGGCGGTTTCCACTGATGCAGAATCTCCACCAACTGCCCCGATTGCAGATACGGGAGTGCCATGAAGCGTGCCAACTGCACCGTGCCGAAGCCCGACAACCCCAGTTGCAGATACGCCTCCGCGTCGTTCACCGCGACCGACCCCTGCATGTGGATGTCGACCTCTTTGCCGTCGACCAGAAACTGCTCTTCGATCACACGCCCGGTGCGGCTCGAGAAGTAGTGCACGGCCGTGTGCCGTTGCAGATCGTCGAGCGTATGCGGCATGCCCATGCGCTCAAGATACGTCGGCGACGCACATGTCACGCTCTGGAACAGCCCCACGCGCCGGGCCACCAGACTGGAATCCTGCAACGTGCCCACACGCAGCACACAATCCACCCCTTCCTGAATCAGATCGACGGGCTTGTCGCCCATGCCGACCATCAATTCGATCTCGGGATAACGGTCGTGAAATTCGCACAATGCCGGCAGCACAACCAGCTTGCCGAGCGAGCCCGGCATGTCGATGCGCAGCTTGCCACGCACGCGCTGGCTGCTCTCCCGGAACGACGATTCCGTCTCTTCGATGTCGGCCAGAATGCGCAGGCAGCGCTCGTAGTACGCCGCCCCGTCGGGCGTGAGGTTCAGCCGCCGGGTCGTGCGCTGCAATAGCCGCGTGCCCAGATGGGCCTCGAGATTCTGAATGATCGTGGTCACGGAGGTGCGCGGCATGCCGAGATTGTCGGCGGCGCGCGAGAAGCTGTTCGCCTCTACCACCCGCGTAAAGACCTGCATCGCTTGCAAGCGATCCATGATGTTTCCCCATTGAAAACGCTGTCGCACTGGCCAATCCGACGAATTCACGCCAATCGTACGGATATAAGCATATTGGTCGGCGGCATAAGCCAATACGGGCAAGGCAGGCGCCGATTAGTCGAACTGGCCGAACAGTGTTGCCAAATTATAGGCGTTTATCCCAATGTGCGTGGCCTCTAGACTTCGGTCCATCGAAAGTCACCAGAGGGGTGTCGCTCACGCGAGCCCAAAGCGAATATGTCTGCCAACGCCAAGCCACAATCGGGCCACGCCAGCCAAACCGGCGACGGACTGCGCATTGAAGACGTCAGCATTGCCGGCCACGTCGGCCCGCTGACGCTGCGCCTGTACCGTCCCGTGGCCAAGCCCGGCCAGTCGGCGAAAGCTGCCAAAGCCGGCCAAGCGGGCCATCCCGCCCAGACGGGCGAACCCGGCGTCGTCGTGCCGCTCGAAGCGCACCTGCCTACCGTGCTGTATTTCCACGGCGGCGGTTTCTGCACGGGCACGCTCGACGACGGCGACGCCGCCGCCCGCTACCTCGCCACGCACGTGCCCGCGCTGGTGGTGTCGGTCGCCTACTCGCTCGCCCCCGAATTCCCGTTTCCCGCCGCGCCGGAAGATGCTTGGTGCGCCGCCCTCTGGGTGCAGCGCCACGCCCGCCGCTACGGCGCCAGCCCGCGCCGCCTCGCGGTGGCCGGTCACGACTCGGGCGGCAACATTGCCACGTCGCTCACGATGATCGCCCGTGATCGCGGCGAAATCACGATCTCGGCGCAGGCCTTGCTGGCCCCGCTGCTCGATCCGAGCATGACGCGTCTGGCCAATGCCCGCACGCCCAGCGATATCGAAGCGAGCGAATGCGCCAAGTGCTATCGCGCGTATCTGCCGCATGCCACGCAGCGCCTGCATCCGTACGCCGCGCCGCTGGAATCGCGACGCCTGGGCGGGTTGCCGCCCACGCTGATCGCCTCTGCCGAACACGACCTGCTGCACGTCGAAGCCGAAAAATACGCTGCCGAACTCATCGCGGCCGGCGTGCCGACGCAAGTCACGCGCCATCGCAGCGCGTCCCATCACGGCCTCGCCGCCCTGCCCGCTGCATTGCGGGAGGTGGCCGCCTTCCTGACACGCCGGCTGGCACCGCCTGCCGCTGGCTCTACCCAGTGAGTCCATCCGTTCCGGAGATTTGAATAATGACCACCCTCGCTCGCAAACCCGTCATCATCGCCGCCGCCGCCACGATCGCGCTCGTGGCTCTCGGCACACTCACCGTCGTGCGCGTGGACGCCAGCACGCCGCCGGCCTCCCAAGTCATGCCGGCCGCAGAAGTCGATGTCGCCAACGTGATCTCACGCACCGTGACCGACTGGCAAAGCTACTCCGGCCGTCTCGACGCGGTGGATCGCGTCGATATCAAGCCGCTCGTGTCAGGCACCATCACCGCCGTTCACTTCAAGGACGGCCAGCTCGTGAAGAAAGGCGATGCGCTCTTCACCATCGACCCGCGCCCGTATGCGGCCGAAGTCGATCGCACCGCCGCGCAACTCGCCTCGGCACAGGCGCGTGACGTCTTCACCAGCACCGACCTCGCCCGCGCAGAACGCCTGATCGCGGATAACGCCATCGCGAAGAAGGATTTCGACCAGAAGGAAAACGCGGCACGCGAAGCCGTCGCCAACGTGAAGGCCGCGCGCGCCGCGCTCGAAACCGCACGCATCAATCTGGGCTACACGCAGATCGTGGCACCGGTGGCCGGCCGCGTTTCCCGCGCGGAAATCACCGTCGGCAACACCGTGTCGGCCGGGGCACAGTCGCCCGCGCTGACCACGGTGGTGTCGGTCTCGCCGATCTACGCGTCGTTCGATGTGGATGAGCAGACCTACCTGCGCTACCTCTCGCGCGACACGGCCAAGCCGAGCGGCGTGCCCGTCGATCTGGGCCTCGCCAACGAGTCGGGCTACTCGCGTAAGGGCACGGTGTATTCGGTCGATAACCGCTTCGACACCACGTCGGGCACGATCCGCGTGCGCGCTCGCTTCGACAACGCCGACGGCGCGCTCGTCCCGGGCCTTTACGCCCGCATTCGTGTCGGTGGCGGCGAGCCGCACCCGGCCCTGCTGATCGACGAAGCCGCGGTCGGTACCGACCAGAGCAAGAAGTTCGTGCTCGTGGTCGACGCCGGCAACAAGGTGCAGTACCGCGAAGTGCAACTGGGTGAGCGCCATGGCGGGCTCGTGGAAATTGCCGGTGGCCTGAACGACGGCGAGCGCATCGTCGTCAACGGTCTGCAACGTGTGCGCCCGGGTGACCCGGTCTCGCCGAAGACCGTGAAGATGGCTGCCGACAAGGGCGACGCGCACGACATCGTCGCTCCGGCAGTGGCCGCCAACCCGGCCACCACCCCGGCTGCCAGCCAGACGACTTCGCAGAACGACGCCAGCGGCAAGACACCGGCGACGGCCAAACCGGCCCAATCAGCCCAGTCGGCGGCGGTCAACGCAACGGCGAAGCGTTCGTAATGGTCGCGATGGTGACGATGCACTCGCACGCAGCCTCACGAATCACACGCTGAACGACACCTCAGAGTTTCGTAATGAACATCTCAAAATTCTTTATTGACCGGCCCATTTTTGCGGGGGTTCTTTCGGTCATCACGCTGCTGGCCGGCCTGATTGCCGTGTTCCAGTTGCCGATTTCGGAGTACCCGGAAGTGGTACCGCCGTCGGTCGTGGTGCACGCCCAGTACCCCGGCGCCAACCCGAAGGTGATCGCTGAGACGGTGGCTTCGCCGCTCGAAGAGCAGATCAACGGCGTGGAAAACATGTTGTACATGCAGTCGCAGGCCAACAGCGACGGCAACCTGACCACGACCGTGACCTTCCGTCTGGGCACCGACCCGGACAAGGCGCAGCAGCTCGTGCAGAACCGTGTCTCGCAAGCGCTGCCGCGCCTGCCGGACGACGTGCAGCGCCTTGGTGTGACGACCATCAAGTCGTCGCCCACGCTCACGATGGTGGTGCACCTGATCTCGCCGAACGATCGCTACGACATGACCTACCTGCGCAACTACGCGCTCATCAACGTCAAGGATCGCCTCTCGCGTATCAAGGGCGTCGGTGAAGTGCAGTTGTGGGGCGCAGGTGACTACTCGATGCGTGTGTGGCTCGACCCGGCCAAGGTCGCTCAGCGCGGCCTGACCGCGTCGGACGTGGTGAAGGCCATCCGCGAGCAGAACGTGCAGGTGGCTGCGGGTGTGATCGGCGCAACGCCGGCCGGCCCGGATACGCCGCTGCAACTCAACGTGAATGCGCGTGGCCGCCTGAACACGGAAGAAGAGTTCCGCGACATCATCCTGAAGACCTCGCCGGACGGCGCCGTGACGCACTTGGGCGATGTGGCCCGCGTGCAACTCGACGCGTCGTCGTACAGCCTGCGCTCGTTGCTCGACAACAAGCCGGCCGTGGGTCTGGGTATCAACCAGTCGCCGGGTGCGAACTCGCTGCAAATCTCGGACGACGTCCGTGCCGCGATGGCCGACCTGCAAAAAGACATGCCGCCGGGCGTGGAATACCGCATCGAGTACGACCCGACGCAGTTCGTGCGCTCGTCGATCTCGGCCGTGGTGCACACGCTGCTCGAAGCCATCGCGCTGGTGGTGCTGGTGGTGATCGTGTTCCTGCAAACGTGGCGTGCGTCGATCATCCCGCTGCTTGCCGTGCCGGTCTCGATCGTGGGGACGTTTGCCCTGCTGCTCGGCTTCGGCTACTCGATCAACGCGTTGTCGCTGTTCGGGATGGTGCTGGCCATCGGTATCGTGGTGGACGATGCGATCGTGGTGGTGGAAAACGTCGAGCGCAACATTGCTGCCGGGCTGACACCGAAGGAAGCGACGTATCAGGCCATGCGGGAAGTGAGCGGTCCGATTGTCGCTATCGCCCTCACGCTCGTGGCCGTGTTCGTGCCGCTCGCGTTCATGTCGGGTCTGACGGGTCAGTTCTACAAGCAGTTCGCCATGACCATCGCCATCTCGACGGTGATCTCGGCCTTCAACTCGCTGACGCTCTCGCCGGCCATGGCCGCCCTGCTGCTCAAGGACCATCACGCCAAGCCGGACTGGCTGACGCGTCAGATGAATCGCTATCTCGGCGGCTTCTTCGGTGCATTCAACCGCGTGTTCCATCGCGGTTCGGAAAAGTACGGTCAGGGCGTGACCCGCGTGATCGGCCGCAAGGCCGTCATGATGGCGCTGTTCGCGGTGCTGCTGGGTATCACGGTGTTGCTGGGCAAGGTAGTGCCGGGCGGTTTCGTGCCGGCGCAGGACAAGGAATATCTGATCGCCTTCGCTCAGTTGCCCAACGGCGCGTCGCTTGAACGCACCGACAAGGTGATTCGCGACATGTCGGCCATCGCACTGAAGACGCCTGGCGTGAAGAGCGCCGTGGCGTTCCCGGGGATGTCGGTCAACGGCTTCACCAACTCGTCGTCGGCAGGCATCGTGTTCGTCACGCTCAAGCCGTTCGACCAGCGCAAGGACAAGTCGCTGTCGGCGGCCGCCATCGCGGCCAAGCTCAATGGCGAGTACTCGAAGAACAAGGACTCGTTCATCGCCGTGTTCCCGCCCCCGCCGGTGCTGGGTCTGGGTACGCTCGGCGGCTTCAAGCTGCAAGTGGAAGACCGTGGCGCACTCGGCTACGAAGCCCTGAACGATGCAACGCAAGCGTTCATCAAGAAGGCCTCGCAGACCAAGGAACTGGGCCCGACGTTCTCGTCGTACCAGATCAATGTGCCGCAACTGAACGTGGACCTCGACCGTGTGAAGGCCAAGCAGCTCGGCGTGCCGATCACCGACGTGTTCGACACCATGCAGATCTACCTCGGTTCGTTGTACGTGAACGACTTCAACAAGTTCGGTCGCGTGTATCAGGTGCGTGTGCAGGCCGATGCACCGTTCCGTGCCCATGCCGAAGACATCGGCTTGCTCAAGACGCGTAACTCGTCGGGCGATATGGTGCCGCTGTCGTCGCTGGTGAAGGTCACGCCGACGTACGGTCCGGAAATGGTGGTGCGCTACAACGGCTATACGGCTGCGGACATCAACGGTGGTCCGGCCCCGGGTTACTCGTCGGGTCAGGCACAGGCTGCGGTGGAGAAGATTGCCGCCGAAACCCTGCCGCGTGGTGTGAAGTTCGAATGGACCGACCTGACGTATCAGCAAATTCTGGCGGGCGATTCGGCGATGTGGGTGTTCCCGATCTCGGTGCTGCTGGTGTTCCTGGTGCTGGCTGCTCAGTATGAAAGTCTGACGCTGCCGCTGGCCGTGATCATGATCGTGCCGATGAGCATCATGTCTGCCCTGTTCGGGGTGTGGCTGACGCGCGGTGACAACAACATCTTCACGCAGATCGGTTTGATGGTGCTGGTGGGGTTGTCGGCGAAGAACGCGATTCTGATCGTGGAATTTGCCCGGGAACTGGAAATGCAGGGCCGTACTGCCGTGGCTGCCGCGATCGAAGCCAGCCGCCTGCGTCTGCGCCCGATTCTGATGACGTCCATCGCGTTCATCATGGGTGTGGTGCCGCTGGTGATGTCGACCGGCGCAGGTTCGGAAATGCGTCATGCCATGGGCGTGGCCGTGTTCTTCGGCATGATCGGCGTGACCGGCTTCGGTCTGGTGCTGACGCCGGTGTTCTACGTGCTGCTGCGCACCTTGGCCGGCAAGAAGCCGCTGCATAGCGCTCACGCGTCGACCATGCCCGCCAACGTCAAGGCCGAAGTCTGAAGGATGCCAATCATGCAATCGCAATGGATCAAACGCAGTCTGGGTGTCTCGAGCTTGCTCGGTGCCCTGCTGGTGGTGGCGGGCTGCTCGATGGCCCCCACTTACGAAGTACCGACGGTGACCGACAAGGGCACGCCGACGGCGTTCAAGGAAGCCTCGCTGTCGGCCGCCGACGCGGGCACATGGAAGACCGCGCAGCCCTCGGAAGCGGTGGCGCGCGGTGAATGGTGGAAGGTGTTCGGTGACGCGACGCTCGACAAGCTCGAAGACGACGCGCTCGCTGCCAACCAAAGCCTGAAGGCTGCGGCGGCGCGCGTGCAGGAAGCGCGCGGCGTGCAGCGGCAGGCACGTGCCGCCCTCTTCCCGACGCTCGACGCGGGCTTCGGCCCGACGCGTCAGAAGATCTCGCCGGCGTCGCAATTGCAGCCGGACGGCGGGAATATCGCGCCGTACACGCTGTGGCGTGCGCAGGCGAGCGTGGGCTACGAAGTGGATCTGTTTGGCCGCGTGTCGGATAACGTGGCCGCCGCCCGCGCGGATGCCGAGCAAAGCGAAGCGTTGTACCGCTCGGTGCAACTCGCGTTGCAGGCCGACGTGGCGCAGAACTACTTCAACCTGCGTGAGCTCGACGCCGAACAGGCGCTGTACACGCAGACCGTGAAGCTGCGCGAAGACGCACTCAAGCTCGTGCAGCGTCGTTTTACGGAAGGTGACATCGACGAGCTGGATGTAGCGCGCGCCAAGGCCGAGTTGGCCACGGCGCAGTCGGATTCGCTGGCGGTGGCGCGACTTCGTGCCGCGTCGGAGCATAGCCTCGCGATTCTGCTGGGCAAGACGCCGGCGGAGTTCACGTACACGCCGACGCCGCTTCAACCGGTGAAGGTGAGCATTCCGGCGGGACTGCCTTCAGCACTGCTGGAGCGCCGCCCGGATATCGCCGCGGCTGAGCGCGCGATGGCTGCCGCCAACGCCCGTATCGGTGTGGCGAAGGCCGCGTTCTTCCCGTCGCTCTCGCTCACGGGCTCGGGCGGCTTTGAAGCGGCCACGTTGGGCGATCTGTTCAACTGGTCGAGCCGGACGTTCTTGCTCGGCCCGGCAGTGGGCGGCTTGCTGGCGTTGCCGATCTTCGACGGCGGTGCACGCAGCGGCAACCTGTCGCGGGCACGCGCGCAGTACGAAGAAGATGTCGCGAACTATCGCCAGCAAGTGCTCGTGGCGTTCCGTGAAGTCGAGGACAACCTGTCGAACTTGCGCCTGCTTGCCGACCAGACGCGCGCTCAGGACGATGCCGTGAAGGCGTCGAGCCGCGCAGCGCAACTGTCGCGCACCCAGTACAAGGAAGGCTCGATCGCTTATCTGGATGTCATCGACGCCGAACGCACGGTGTTGCAGGCGCAACGCAGCGCGGTGCAGTTGGCCGGTGCGCAAGCCGTGTCGACCGTCAACCTGATCCGCGCGCTGGGTGGCGGCTGGGGCGACGTACCGGCAGCAGCGGGCACGCCGGCGGCGGGGTCGGCAGGTACGCCTGCGGCCACCGCCAATGCACCGGCTGTCGGTGTGGCGACGAGTTCGGCAACGGTTGCCGCTCGATAAGTGATGAAAAGACGTAAATAACAGTGAAGTGAATTAGCGTTGTAGGCACCGAAAGCATCGGGCCGGCGGCCGCCCTCGTGTCCCCCAAGGCGAGCGGCGCGTGGAGTTGCCCCCTCCCCTAGCGCGCCATGCGCGCCGCCGGTTTCGATGCTCCCTCGGGATGCCGCAACGGGAGTGTTTCACCCCGCTTCACCCTGATTTCAACCGGTTTCTTCCCTGCGTCCCTGCTTGCCCGGAGTCTGTCCGACGTCAATCGACGTCCGACATGCCCGGGCTTTTTTTTGTGCTGCGATGGTAGGATTGCCCTACGGTTGCCGTCATGTGCAGCGCACCTGTACGGTGATCGTTACTGGCAAGTCATCTCGAATGCTTCCCCCGCGTGCGGTCGCCAGACCTTACGAAAAGGAGTGCAAAGAATGAAGATGCACAAGACGTTGTCGATTGTTCTCGCCGCCGGCATGGCGGTGTCATCCACCCTCGCGTTCGCTCAGGGCGGCCCGCCGCCTCAAGGTGGTCCCGGTGGCCCGGGCCGCGGCGATCAGGGCGATCGTGGCGACCACAAAGGTCCGCCCCCCGGCCATGGCGGCCCGCAACACGGTGCGCCGCAAGGACACGGCCCACAACACGGCGGCCCGCCGCCTCGCGGCCACGCAGGCCCCGGCCCTGTCGAAGATACGTGGCAACACCCGGATTGGCGCAAAGGGGACCGTGTCCCGCAGCAGTATCGCGACCGTCAGTATGTCGTCGAGAATTATCGCGACTACCGTCTGCAACCGCCCCGTCGCGGATATCAATGGGTTGGCGTCGGCGGGGACTTCCTGCTGGTGGCCATCGCGACCGGCGTGATCGCGGACATGGTGGTCGGCGGCGGACGCTGACCGCCCCACGCCACTGACCGTGGCGAATTCCCGCTGACTTGCCAAACGGCGGCAGGGCCCCAAAGCCCTGCCGCTTTTGCATTCCGCTTTGCCACCTCGCAAGACATCCCGCCTACATCGTCTCGTTTTCTTCCTTTTGGTGCATCGCGTTGCCAGCGCGTGGGGCAATGCCGGGATTTCGCTGCGCCGCAGCACTAAAATCACGCGCTCATGCTCTCCCAATCCATCGATATACGATATATCATGCACAAAATATCAATCGATTGCCCCACTTCGGTGCGGTCGGCGGAGGGGACGACATGGCAATGACGCAACGTGATGTAAGGCAGTGGTTGACCGGTTTTCTGCCCGCCGTGGTGGCGGTGCAATGGCGCGAGCGGTTACGCGCCGGGGTGGGTGCCCTGTGTGGCATCGCCTTCACTGGCGGCCTGATGCTCTGGCTGCTCGGCCCCGCGACCTATATTCCGTGGCTGGTCGCCCCGATGGGTGCCTCCGCAGTCCTGTTGTTCGGCGTTCCTGCCAGTCCCCTTGCGCAGCCGTGGTCGATCCTCGGCGGCAATCTCGTTTCGGCGTTTGTCGGTGTGACGTGCGCCATGTTCATCCCGTCGCCCGTCGTGGCGGCGGCGACCGCTGTCGGTATCTCGATTGCGCTGATGTTTACGCTGCGTTGCGTGCATCCGCCTTCAGGCGCGGTGGCGCTGACAGCCGTCCTCGGCGGCCCCGCCGTGCACTCCCTCGGTTACGGTTTCCTGCTTGAGCCGATCGCGGTGCAGTCCGTGGCCTTGCTGGCTGCGGCCATTGCGTATCATGCGATCACCGGCCATCGGTATCCGCACGTGGCCCGCGCTCAGGCGGCGGCACGTCCGGCCACCGACGCCACGGCCGGCGTTCAGGTCACCACGGCCGATGCAGAGAAGGCGCTCGCCCGCCATAGCGAACTGCTCTCCATCTCGGCCGACGATTTGGCCGATCTGCTGCGCGATACGCAGCGCGAAGCCTATGCCCGGCGGGCGCGTGAATTGACCGTTGGCGACGTGATGACGAAGTCGCCCGCCCATGTGAAGGCCTACGACGAGGTGCCGACGGCTTGGCGTTTGTTGCAGCGTCACGGTCTCGACGCTCTGCCCGTCGTGGATGCCGATGCCCGGGTGATCGGTCTGGTTACGCGTCACGATCTGCATACCCGGCGCGCCCGCGCGCAACGCTGGCCTCGCTTTGGCGTGGCCTTGAGCGCGGGTCCGCGTCCGTCCGTGCGCGAACTGATCCAGCCCGGCATGAAGTCGGCCACTACCAGCATGCCGCTCTCGGAAATCGTGCCGCTGCTTGCCACCCAGCGTCACGGCACGGTGCCGGTGCTGGACGAAGCCGCGCGACTCGTCGGCGTCATCACGCACGCCGAAGTGCTTCGCAAGGTGATGTCGGCTTGAATGATTGGTGACGGGCGCGCGGCGACAGCAGCGCGCTTGCCGCCCCGTCATTTGATCTTTGTTTTTCGCACACCAAAACACGTCGACCGCTCGTGTCGACGCTTCCCTCCAAACACCCTCCTCCCCCGC
The DNA here is from genome assembly GCF_002179865.1 of Pandoraea sp. PE-S2R-1. Classification (NCBI taxonomy): domain Bacteria; kingdom Pseudomonadati; phylum Pseudomonadota; class Betaproteobacteria; order Burkholderiales; family Burkholderiaceae; genus Pandoraea; species Pandoraea sp. PE-S2R-1. The sequence continues at coordinate 735,469 of NZ_NGUR01000009.1, forward strand.
CGCCCGCTATTTGTCAGCCGTTCGCCGATCTGTGAGAATGGCGGCGTCGTGACATGCAGGTTGCGCGCCACATAACGTATTCGATCAACGGGCGCGTATCTCCATTGCGGACATGCCACGACGGGTGCGCTCACGGCCAAACCACCCCGCGCTCCTCAGAAGCTCCGGGACGCGTCATCGCCGTACAGCTTCGGATCACGAAGCGACACACGCTCAGGGGAATCATGGAACCGATCACGTTCAAGCAGTGTTTCACGGGAGCATGGCGCGACGGATTCAACGCCTTGCGCAGTCGCCCCTTGCTGAGTATTACGATTGCGGTCGTCATGCTCGTCGCGACCGCCCTTAACGCGTCAGTCAAACAACTGATGCTCATGACGGCGCAAAGCGGTGGCTCACCGGGGCTTCGTCTGGGTCTCGGTGCACTGGCACTGCTTCTGACGCTTGTGATCTTGTTCTCGTTCGCGGTGTTGGCCGTGCACGTGTATCGCCACACGATTCTCGGTGCCGATGCCGCGCGGCAAACGCCGTGGTACGGCAGAGACCTCTGGCGCTATATATGGGCGGCGATCCAAGTCGGCTTCGTGCTCAGCGTCATGCTCACGCTTGCGCTTCTGGTTGCCGTGTTCGCGTTGCGCGCCGCCAGCATGAGTAACTCACGCCCAGCCATGGCGACGTTCACGGCACTCCTGCTTTGCGCCTTGGTGTTTTTTATGGTGCGCATATCGCTCATCTTTGGGCAGGTCAGCGTGGGCAGAGCCAAGCGCTGGCGGGCGGCTTGGAACGACACGCGCGGTCATTTCTGGGTGATGCTCGGCACCGGTATCGTAACGGTGCTGCCGCTGATGGGCGTTGGCTTGCTGCTGACGATCGCCTTCGGGCTACTGCTGCACGTCATGCCCGGCGTTACGACCGTCCTGCTCGGCGCCCTGATCTTGCAGACCCTCGTGACGGTGGCCTACATTGCCGTGGGAACGAGCCTGCACGGCTGGTTCTACCTGCGTTACGCAGACCGCCTGCTCGCCCTCGATGACGCACCGGACGACGCCTGAGCCTCGCCTGGCTACCGTCACCCCTTCGAAATCACCAGTTGCGTGGCCAGTCCGTGCTGCACTTGCGGCACGACGGCCAGGCGCACTTCGATGACCTCGGCTTCGCCCTGTCGAACGGCCATTGGCATCGCATAGACACAGGCGTGCACACGCTGCACGAGCAGCGCGCCGTTGGGCTTTTCCTGGGGAGTGAAACGCATGCTCGCCAGACGGTCGAGCAGGAAATTGGCAACATCGCCATCAGCGAGCACTTCCACACCGATGATCCGGGCAAACTCGTCGTGGGCGAAACGGCACGCCAAGGCTGCCGTTTCTACGAGATTCCCTTCGTCCGCTATCACTTTCATGATGTCTCTGGGAGGTCCGTCGGATGTCTGTAGCAGGCAGGCGAACGGCGCGAAGCCGCCGCCTCGATGCCTCATGACGAGAAATCCTAGCATGCGAAAGCCCCCATTCGCATCATCCGAATGGGGGCTTTCGTTCGTCGGTACCTCGGCGGTTATCCGCGTCGGCAACGCACCGGCGCTCGACCTCGATCCACCCCGGTCAAGCAGCGTTTGCCGTGGCCGGGCTCACGCCGAGCGCACCAAAACGCTCGTACTCGCCAAGCCCGTCGGGCCACTGCGTGAGCACTTCGAAACCGGTCTCGGTCACGGCCACCATGTGTTCCCACTGGGCGGAAAGCGAGCGATCGCGCGTGACTACGGTCCAGCCGTCACCCAACTGCTTGGTGTCGGACTTGCCCGCGTTGACCATCGGCTCGATCGTGAAGATCATGCCCGGCTTGAGCGTCAGCCCCGTGCCCGGACGGCCGTAATGAAGCACCTGCGGATCATCGTGGTACGTCGTGCCGATGCCGTGGCCGCAATAGTCGCGCACGATGCTGAAGCCTTCGCGATGGGCGACGGTCTGGATCGCATGGCCGACGTCACCCAGCGTAGCGCCCGGACGAACGGCACGAATGCCCGCGACCATCGCCTCATACGTGGTGTCGACCAGCCGCTTGGCCAGAATGCCCGGTTTGCCCGCGTAGTACATGCGGCTCGTGTCGCCGAACCAGCCGTCCTTGATCAGCGCCACGTCGATGTTGACGATGTCGCCGTCATGCAGTCGCTTTTCACCGGGAATGCCGTGGCAGACCACGTGATTGACCGACGTGCAGACCGTCTTCGGATACCCGTGATAGCCGATGTTGGCCGGTACGGCCTTCAGCTCATGCACGATGAAATCGTGGCAAATACGGTCAAGCTCATCGGTCGTGACACCGGGCTTGACGTGCTCGCCGATCATGTCGAGTACTTGTGCGGCCAGTTGGCCGGCACGGCGTGAGAGGGCAACTTCTTCTTTCGAGCGGATGACAACGTGTTCGCGCACCATTACGCCACCTTGTTGAATGCGGTGACAGGTGCACCGGTTACGGGAGTAACAGCACTCGCTGGCAGCGTGGCCGAGGCCACCGATGCCGCAGACGCGCCGTCGGATTCGATGAGACGGCGGCAGATTTCGCCGTAACTCAGGGTCGGGTTCAGTTCGGCGAGCATGCCGACGCGCAGCCAATGTTCCGCCTGCGCATTGATCGAGCGGCTGAGTGCGCCGCTGGTATTGCGCAGCGCCTCATGCATTTGCTCCGATATCTTGACGATACCCATATTGCGGACCTCTTATATACGAAGTAGCTACGAAACGTATATTAACAGGCCAAAGGCGTCTTGTCAGTCCCCTACGTCTGCCGCGCCCGTCGCCATAGGCCGGGCGTGCAGCCGGTCATGGCCGAGAACACGCGGGTGAAGTGGCTCTGATCGGCGAAGCCGCAGGCGTAGGCGATGTCGCTCAGTTCAAGCGAGGTGGTCTGCATCAACCCCTTGGCGCGCTCGACGCGAAACGCGCGCAACCAACGGTACGGCGACATGCCGGTCGACGCACGGAACGCATCGACAAACTGCCGCGTCGGCAACCCGCAGGCGGCGGCGACTTCGGCAAGCGAAGGCTCGCGCTCAAGATCGGCTGTCATCAGGTCGGTGGCAATGCGTTGTTCGCGGCGGGTCAGGACGCGGCGGCGATACGTTCGCGTTTCCACCGGCGATCCGTACGCCGAGCACAAACGCGAACCGATGGCGAGCGAGAGTTGATCGAGCAGCAGCGACCCGGCGATATCGGGTTGGCGCATCGCCAGCTTGAGCGCCATGCCCAAGTGAAACAGCACGGCGTCTTCGCCGTGGTCCACGTCGCGCAGTTCGACGTAAGCGCCGCCGGGCTGGTCCTGACAGATTTCCATGAGCGACACCTGCGGGATCATCAGAATCACGCATTCGAACTCGTTGGGCATGTAGGCCGTGGGCTCGTCGGCGAGATGACCGAGAAAGAAGGTGCCCTTGTGGAACGCCTCTGTAGGGACATGGTGACCGTGCTTCCAGACTTCGGCACCAACGGTCGAACGCAGCTGAATCGAGACCACGTTGGCGTTGCCGACGGGAATCTTCTGGCTCATGCCGGCCTCTCGCGCGATGCCGTGCAAATGGGTCGCGAGAATCTGATCTGTCTTCAACATCGTGGTGCTCAGCGATGTGGCTGGCACTGTCGGATACAGAAACGAGCGGCTGTTCGCGGCATCTTGTACGGATGGTGCGGAAGTGTCGGCGACAAGCGGAGATCGGTGCATGGCAACCTGCCTGTTGAAAGCACGCAGCGCTCACCCGATGCCGTCAGACGCTCATCTGGCCGGCAAATAACCGAACATCGGTCGCTTTCGAAACAGGCTCGCACGTAGCTTCAACGTAGCAAAATTCGCCAAGCGCCGTCACCGCGTTTGCCCCTAGGCCATGCATCGCCGAAGTCCTTTATGGCGCGGAAATGACGGCAGACTGTCAGTGCCGTGGCAACACGCCGATATGTCATGCGATCGCCTGTGATGACGCAAGACACGTCCTGTCGCTACGGCTTCAAGGCAAGACAGAACGCCGATAACCCGAACGCGCGGTTGTGCGCCATCCACGGGTGTTCCCAACGGCACAGCGCGTACAACGTGGCGTTCATCCACGGCGAGTGCCGCTTGAGTTGCGAGCGCGCAGGTGTCCCGGCAGCCGTGGCCACGCGGGCCACAAAGCGCGTCGCAGCGGCGACAGGAAACAAGGTGCTGAAACCGTAGCATCCCGTCGTGACGACGAGACCCGCCTCGGTGGCGACCTGTTCGATCTGGCGCAAACGGTAGCGGCGACGATGCTCGAGAAAAACATCGTGCGGACTCCACAAGCTTTGAAACGCCGGTACCGAGATGACGAAGCGAGTCCCCGAACGCACACGCGCCACGTATTCACGCAGCAGGCCGACATCGTCGTCGACATGCTCAAGCACATCCATCAAGAGAACGACATCGGCGTTCGATTGCCCGATGCTGCGCCGGAACAGGATCGGTTTGCCAGCGGCCGTCTCCTCGTAGTCGTTCGCGTAGAAAGGATCGACGCAGCAGGCGCGCTGCGCGAGTCCCGCTGCCAGCAAGTGGCGAGAGAAGAAACCGGAGCCCGCGCCGATGTCCAGCACCTCATCCGCCGGTGCCCCGAGCAACGTCGTCAGCGCGTGCGCCTTGGCGCGGTAGTACCAGTGATCGGCGACGCCGTCGCCGAGAATGTCCAGTTCTTTGAGATCCAAGCCCAGCCCCGATGGTTGGTCGTGCCAAGACGCCAATACCCTGAGCGTCCATGGGAACCGCGTCATCGTGTCATCGCGGCTGCGTGGAAAACTCCGGCTATTGTGGGCGAGCCACGACACCGGCGCAATGCCGCCAGTGTCGTGACGACATATTTCGATGCCCATTGGATTGGCCGGTTGATTTTGAGAATAAACAGTCCTATTATCGCGTTCATGACGACTGCTACTACCCGTTCGCAAAAGCCGCGCGTCGCCGAGCGGGGGCGACCACGAGAGTTCGATATCGATCAAGCCGTCGAGGCAGCAGCACGCGTGTTCTGGGAGCATGGCTACCACGCCACCCCCGTGGATGCGCTGTGCGACGCGACGGGCGTATTCCGGGGCAGCCTGTACCGGACGTTTGGCGACAAGCACGGCTTGCTGGTCGCGGCGTTCGAGCAATATGCGGAAGGCGCCGTCGCGCGACTGAAGGAAAGACTGGCGGCCGACTTACCGCCTGAAACGGCCCTGCGCGAAGCCCTGCTGCACTACACGCGCGTGAACTTGAGCCTTGCCGACCGGCACGGGTGCTTCATTACCAATACCGCGCTCGAACTGCTGCCTGATGATCGGGTGCTACGGCCCTACGTGGAATCCGCGTTACAACGCATCGCGACCCAGTTCAGCCTTGCCATTGCGCGGGGCCAGCAAGCCGGTCAATTCGATCGCGCACTGGATGCCGAAGACGTCGGCCGCTTTTTGCTGTGCATGGTGCAGGGCATCCGCGTGCTCGGCAAAACCGACATGGACGAGGCCGCCCTCGCCTCGATCGTCGATATGGCGTTGCGTGCCCTGCGATGACGTTGCAACGAATTTGAAGTGAAGCCAGCGCATTGCGGCAACCGACACGTGTGAATGCCACATATGCCGGTTGCCGCAAAAATTTCCCTATTTTGAGAACGATCATTCACGAATATGGCACCCCAACTTTCTTCGTCATCCGGATACTGGAAAGGCATCGCGTCATGCCTCGTCGCGACGGTGCTGATCGGCGCCATGTTCCCCGTCATGACCGACGCGCTCCGGTACACCGATCCGTTCACATTCACGTCGCTGCGCTACCTGATCGCGGGTGTGGCATTCGCCCTCTTGTTGCTGCGTCGAGAAGGCGCGGCCGGATTTCGTACCAATGGCGAGTCGTTGCCACTGGCGTGGCTGCTCGGGTCCGTCGGCTTCTGCGGCTTCGGTTCGTTTGTCTTCCTCGGCCAGCAATTGAGCGGCGATGAAGGCGCGCTCAACGCGTCCGTCATGATGGCGACGCAGCCGATGATGGGCCTGGTCGTCAATGCCCTGTTGCGGCGATCAATGCCGCCGTTGCCTTCACTGCTGTTCGTGGTGGCGTCATTCACCGGTGTGGCACTCGTCATCACACGTGGGGATCTGCACGCCGCATGGCTTGCGCCGCAGCACTTCGCGGCCAGCGGTCTGATCTTGCTGGGCGCTCTTTGCTGGGTCGTGTACACGTTCGGCTCGGCCCATTTCACCCGTTGGTCGGCGCTCAAATACACAGCGCTGACGACATGGCTGGGGCTGACGACGATTGTCGGCGTGAACGTGGTCTTGATCATGGCGCACGTCATCGCGACGCCTGCCTTGACGTCGCTCGGCGCAGTAGTGCCGCACTTGATTTACATGGGGCCAATTGCGGGCTTTGTCGCGATCCTTTGCTGGATCTCCGGCAACCGGACGCTGGGGCCGATGAACGGGGTGCTGTTCATGGATGTGGTGCCGGTGACGGCCTTCGCCGTCTCGGCGTTGACAGGCACGGTGCCGAATGGCGCGCAGATCGCCGGCGTGGCCGTGACGGCGTCTGCGCTGGTGCTGAACAACATGTATCTGCGGCAGTTGGCGCGACGCGCGCAGGTCGCTGCTCCCGCCTGACGCTTAAAGCCGCGCCGTCGATGCGTCGCCGTCGGGTTAGCGCGTGCCGCTATCCGCAGGAAACCGGCTGCCCAGCACGTACCGATTCGCCGGATGGTAACAACGCACCATCGTGACGACCTTGCCCTTGGTCCACGTTCTGCGGAACAACACGAGGCACGGTTGCGTCGGGTCCATTTGCAGCAGCGAGGCTTGTTTCTTCGTGGGCAACGTCGCGTCGACGATGTGTTCGATCTCGTCGACAGGCACCGCACGCAGGAGGAACGCGGCGGGGGTTTCGTTCGTGAATGTCTGGTTGACGAAATCCGGCGCCATGAACTGATTGACGTAGCGGTCTTCCAGTTGCACCGGCACTTCGTTCTCGAGGTGGACGCAGATCGAATGGGCGATCAGTTGTCCCGTCGGGAGGCCCATGGCACCGGCAATTTCCGGGGTGGCGGGAACGCTTTCCACCGAAATCACGTGGCATTGATAGCGATGCCCGCGCCGCCGAATTTCCTCGGCGATATTCGCGATATGCAGCAGCGTGGATTGCGGACGAGGTTCCGCGACGAACGTCCCGACGCCGGCCACGCGCTCGACGCGCCCTTCTTTCGCGAGCTCGCGCAACGCGCGGTTGACCGTCATTCTCGAAATACCGAACAGCTCGACCAGCTCCTGCTCGGAGGGGACGCGGTCGCCCGGCACCCACTCCTTGGCAGCGATCTTGCCTTCAATGTAATTTCGCACCTGCTGGTAGAGCGCGGACGGCTTTCCGCTAGTGAACGAGGTCGGCACAGTATTCGCGTTGGATTTCGACGGAGGCATGGACGGGAACGGCAAGGATTGTGTGCACATGATAATTCATGTCTATATCACCTTTCGTCCCGATACCGTGTCTTTCATGAATCGCTCATCCAAGCCATTCAGCTATGCAGTGACTCCGTGGCTTAGCGCCCTTCCACAAAATCGAGCATGGCTTCGAGCATTCGGCGCAAGTGCGGCGTAATGTCTTTCGCGATCTCTGGTGCGTATTCGAACGGCGCGTGCTCCTCCATGTAGCAGGACCACGTCATTTCGAGCTGTACCGCATGCACATTGCGCGCAGGCTGTCCGTAGTGGCGCGTGATATAGCCGCCGGTAAAACGCCCGTTAAGCACGCTGGTAAAGCCGGTGGCCGCCTTGGCTTCGACCAGCAAGCGCTCGCCCAATCGCTCTGCACAACTGCTGCCCTTGCCGGTACCGAGGTTGAGATCCGTCAGTTTGCCGTCGAAGAAACGGGGCACGACGGAGCAGATGGAATGGGCGTCCCACAAGCCGGCAACGCCATGCACGGTGCGGATGCGCGCGAGTTCGGCGGCGAGTTGCCGGTGATACGGCTCCCAGATGGCTTTGCGCCGTGCGTCGATTTCCGCCTCGTCGGGTTCATCGCCGGGTTTGGCGTAGATCGGCGTGTTGTCGAAGATGTCGGTCGGGCAAAGGCTCGTCACGCTTTGGCCGGGGTACAGGCTGGCGTTATCTGGCGGGCGATTCAGGTCGATCACGTAGCGCGAATGCGTGCCGACCAGCACGGAAGCCCCGAGTTCGTCGGCGAAATCGTACAAACGCTCAAGGTGCCAGTCGGTATCCGGTACGTGCCGGGCTGCATCGGTAAAACGCGCCGCCAGATCCGGCGGCACATACGTTCCCACATGCGGCATCGAGATCAGAAGCGGCCGGGTGCCCTGCCGGAATCGGAAAGGAGGTTCGTTTGTCTGCATGATGTCGGATTGGGTAGGTGCTGGGTCACTCTGCTAGCGAAAGACGCCTCCGTCAAGCACGACGAAATAGCCCTCTCCAGGCAACTGGCCATTTATCCCCTCGAAACATCGCCATTCGCAGCGTTGCACGCGTGGCGCTATGAATCCCCGATGCACTGGCTCTCGTCGGCACGGGCTTCCACTTTTACACTCGGAGTCATCATTCAACTAGGTGCGCGAATCATGAAAGAAGCATTGGAAGTGCGTTACGTGGCGCCAACGGATTTCGACGCTTGGCTGCCGCTTTGGCATGGTTATAACGAGTTCTACGGGCGTGTCGGCAAGACAGCGCTTCCGCAAGAAATCACCGAACTGACATGGCGACGCTTCTTTGACGGCTATGAGCCGATGCACGCCTTGGTGGCAGTGTCGGACGGGCAAATCGTCGGGTTGGTCCATTTTCTGTATCACCGCCATACGACCATGGCGGGACCGATATGCTATTTGCAGGACCTTTTCACGCTGGATTCAGCGCGTGGCAAAGGCGTGGGCCGCGCGTTGATTGAAGCGGTTTACAGCGAAGCGAAGAAAGCGAAGGCGGAGCGCGTCTATTGGCAGACGCATGAAACGAATCAGACCGCAATGCGCCTCTACGACCAGGTTGCGGAGAAATCGGGGTTTGTCGTGTATCGAAAACCCCTGTAAATCAAGACGTTTTCTCGTCGTAACGCTGCCGCGCATCACGAAAGTCTGCCGCATTGTCAATGACCCACCGCCAAAGCGGCAGCATTCCTACCAGCAGCCCCTGCCCCAACGCTGTCAGACGATAATCGACGCGTGGCGGCACTTCGCCGTAGTCCTGCCGCGCGATCAAGCCATCGCGCTCTAACTGACGCAGAGTGCGCGTCAGCATGCGCTGCGTCACGCCATCGAGCCTGCGCGCCAGTTCAGCATGTCTCAACGTGCCGGCCACGCCCAAGGCATGCACCACCCCCAGCGACCAGCGATTTCCGGCGTGCGAAAGAATCTCGCGTTTGAGCGTGTCATCCACGTCGCTCAAGGCGTCGCAGGCGGCTTGCGACTGCTGCACAGCTTCATCGAATGAGGGGGACGGCGGCAGTATCACGGGTGTGCCTTCTTCTCGCGGGTTCATAACGCTCCTATTATTCGCAACTCGACAGGAGTTGCAAATGACCATTCAAAACGCGGCAAACGGCGGCGTCCTCGTGCTGGGCGCCGGAGAACTCGGTGCATGCGTATTACGTGAGCTAGCCAAGCTTCGCGATGCCGGACAAGTGGCCTCCGTTTCGGTGCTGCTGCGCCCGGGTTCCGGTAGCGCCGCGATGATGCGCGAACTTGAGATAACCGTTGTCGAAGCCGATCTCGCCCTCGCTACCGAAGACGCTTTGGCGACGATCTTTTCCGGCTTCGATCAGATCATCTGCTGCACCGGTTTCGTCGGCGGTCTCGGCACACAACGCAAGATCACGGCCGCCGTATTGGCCGCTGGTGTTGCGCACTACATCCCGTGGCAATTCGGCGTGGATTACGACTTCGTTGGCCGAGGCAGCGGTCAGGATGTGTGGGACGAACAACTGGACGTTCGCGACATGTTGCGCAGTCAGCGCGATGTGCACTGGACCATCGTCTCGACGGGAATGTTCACGAGCTTCGTGGTACTCCCCGAATTTGGTCTGGTGGATCTCGAACAAGGCGTCGTACGCGCGCTCGGCGACTGGGACTACGCGCTCACCGTCACCACGCCGCAAGACATCGGCCGATTGACCGCACTCATCGCGGCCTCATGGCGCGACTTCGACAATCAAATTGTCCATGTGGCAGGCGACACGTTCACGTACAGCGAACTGGCCGACACGTTGACGACCGTCCTTGACCGCCCCTTCACGCGCGAACGCCTGAGCGTGCCGCAACTGAAAGCCGATGCCGCCGCACACCCCGACGACATGATGGGCAAGTACCGGCTCGCCTTCGCCCGCAAAGATGGCGTTGCGTGGCCGAAAGATCAGACGCTTAACAGCAAACTGGGGATGAACGTTACCGATCTCGCGGCGTGGTTGTGCGAGTGGCGTGATAGAAAATCGTCGGGTAAAACGCACGGGGTGCATTGAACATTGCAGGTCGAGGCTATGTGATGGGGACTGGCTGCATCGTTCAGGAGGGCGATGCCGGGGGGACTTGCTGACCCGCGGTTGGTTACATTTGTGCGGGATCATCGCGGCCAACTCTGCACGCCCTCTTGTGAGCGTGTGAACGTGGGGATAGCAGCAAACGAACAATTCGCTTTTCAGACACCGCCAATACTGCGCGTCCATTGATTTGCAGTGCAGGTTCAAAAGCCGGGGGCAAAGCGCAAATGCACAAATGGCGGGTACGGTGTTCCATTGATGAACGCAAGGAACACCGCAACGACTTGGTCGGCCATGAACCATTCATATGAGCTCATCCCAAAGCTGCCACCACCGACGACCAAGAGCGTCCATCTAGGCGCACCGGCAAAGGCTTGTCATGGAAGGCCCGCAATCGCTCGTTTTCGATTTCAAAACGCGCGATCATACAACTGACGCCACCGCCTGCGACCTGTAGATAATTGCCAGTTCCGTCTGTCAATGACGCATAGGACCGACTTGCCGTAACTGCGCAGCGCTTTGAGCACGCGAGCGATCTGGGCGGAATTCGGTACGGCATTCACCGGCCTCCCCTCGACGTCCAGTTTCATAACTCGGTGAAGGCATCCATCAATCATGGCTTTTCTGTTTCTGGCCCCACAACCGTAAGTGGGGCGGCCCCAATGGAACCATTGAATTGGCCAATTCTCTCGCCATACTTGCGCCGCAAGCAGTTCAAGTCATTGCCGCACGCGTCTCGAGATGACAACCAATCCAACTGCGATCGCTTGAGAGCACTTGGATCCTGAATGGACGTGAGTGCTGCGCGATACATTTGCCCCAACTCAACGTCCATCGCAGCCAGCCCCGGATCTGCACAAATCAATAACTCAACGCTGGACGAAGCGCGCACGCAATCAAAACTCGTAGTAAATGTCTGCCGCCCGCTATCCATGTGGGCCCGCAGCGTTTCTGTCTGCGGTGGGGCGGAGGACGTCACAACACGCTCGTTCACCGACGGTGTGCCTTTAAAAGGCCGCTCTTGCTCAGAATCGGAAACCTGCCTTACAGCTTCCATTGACTGCGAGATCGTTTCACCCTCATCTTTTCGTTCGGGCGCTCCAGCAACCTGCACCGTATTTGGTTGTACAGGTGCGCCATGGGACCCCGTCAGGTTATTCACCGCCGCGCCAACAATGCAAAACCCTACCCCCCACAGCACTCGCCTGCCTGCTCGCGGAAAATTTCTCGTATCTGGCTCGTTGTGCTTGTAGCCAGTCTTGTATCGACGATCTACCTTTCGCGTGTCGACAAACCCAAAGACACCAATCACTATCGCCAGCAGTCCAATAGCAACCAAGATGCTTCCCAACGAATCCATACATAATCCCCGATTAACGCGGTCTTTTTGCCGCACATCTAGATTCAAAGTTTTAAGTTAAATACGTAAAATCATTGGCTCTATGCTGTTAGCATGCCGATGTTTAGCAGCTATCATAACGGTTTATGTTATTTCCAAGCGATTAACAAAACCATGCCTGACTACGAAAAGCCTCGCTGGTTGAGGGACTTGCTGCGATTCCTGCCGTTGAAAAGCCAGTTTGTGCTCTCCGGGAATGTCCGCGATCTACAAACTTGCGAAGTCGCGCCGGGGATGATCACTGCGCAGTCGCTCGTAAACACGCTGACCGATACTCTTGGAGAAGCCGGCTACGCCCGATTGGTCGTCTGGAATCCGTTGTCCGGATTTTCCGTTTCGGAAGGCCGCATGGTCCCCGTTGAGCAAGGCGACGAGACATTACAACGTCTTGGCCTGACCCCGGTTGGGAATGCGGCGCCTGGCGGAATCGATGCCCTCACGGCGTGTCTTGAGCGCTTGACCGCGCTAGACGGCCCTCCGGTAGCGCTTGTTGTGGACTTTGCATCTCGACTTACCGTCCGGACGGAGTCCCTTAGTGCCGCGGAGCACAATCTCTTTACACGTGCGCTGGTCCTCGCACACACGGCCAGTCCTCGCCCGGCAGGCGAACAACGCCGCCCCTTCTTCAACACGGTGATCTGGGTTGTTGAGAAGGAGGGCGACCTGCCCGACTGGTTGCTTATCGGCAATCCAAGAATCAGGCACGTCCCGGTATCCAGACCCGACAGCGCGTCACGACGTGCGCTTTCGCCCGCGCTTTTGCGTGGCGTTCCGGGCTCCCAACAGGCATCCGCCACAACGCTTGAGGATGCTGAGTCAGCATTTGTTGACGGGACTGAGGGGCTGTTGTTATCGGATATGAATGCGATCGCCACCCTCGCACGCGTCGAAAACGTCCCGATCGGAAAGATCTCCGATGCGGTTCGGCGCTATAAAGTTGGCGTTACGGAAGATCCATGGCTTCGTATCGACCGCGAAAAGATCCACAACGCCGAGCCCACGATCCGAAAGCGGGTAAAAGGGCAAACTCACGCGGTGACGCATATGCTTGACCTGATCAAGCGTGCAATGACTGGCGTGGGGGCGCAACGCAAGGGCAACCGACCGCGCGGCGTTGCGTTTCTCGCCGGACCGACTGGCGTGGGGAAAACTGAGCTCGCCAAAACCCTCACCAGCCTTCTTTTCGGCGACGAGAGCGCTTATATCCGCTTCGACATGTCCGAATTCAGCTCTGAGCACTCGGATCAGCGGCTTATCGGCGCACCGCCTGGGTACGTTGGTTATGACGTTGGCGGAGAGTTGACGAATGCGATTCGAGAGCGACCATTCAGCGTTGTGCTGTTCGATGAGATTGAGAAGGCACACCCACGGATTCTCGATAAATTCCTCCAGATTCTCGACGACGGTGTGCTGACCTCCGGTCGAGGCGACAGAGTCTACTTCTCAGAGGCATTGATTGTTTTTACCTCCAACCTGGGAATCTTCCGCGAGGACGAACTCGGACAACGCGTGCCCAACGTTCTACCCTCAGATCGTTTCGAGGAGATCGGCGGCAAGGTGCTTGCCGAAATACAAAAGCACTTCAAGCTGGTGCTTAACCGTCCTGAGATTCTCAACCGAATCGGCGAAAACATCATCGTTTTCGACTTCATCAGGGAAAACGTCGCGCAGGAGATTTTTGATCAGATGGTCAGCGCCGTCCTCGAAGACATCGCTTCGCAAGGAATGTCCGTCGCGCTCGACGAACCGTCGACGATTGCACTTAAGCACCGTTGCCTCAGTGACCTTTCAAATGGCGGCCGGGGAATACGCAACCAGATCGAGGCGCACCTGATCAACCCGCTTGCGCGCGGTATGTTCGACCAAAACGCAACAACCGGCGACCGCTTCCTCGTTACGGATATTGATACGGGCGAGCTACGCCTGCGCAAGCTCTAATGAAATGAACATCCGCCTGTCTCGCTTACATTTCCCCGTCACGTCATTAGGTCCCCAAAAGCGGATCGGCATATGGTTTCAAGGCTGCAGCATTCGATGCCCGGGATGCATCTCGGCCGACACGTGGGCCACGCAGGGTGGGGAATCGACACTGGAGCAGGTGCTGGGGCAAATACGCACATGGCTGCCACACGCCGAGGGCTTCACTATTTCGGGCGGTGAGCCATTTGACCAGCCTGATGCTCTCATCGCGCTTGTCCATGGGCTCCGGGAGATGTCCGCCGGAGATGTTCTTGCATATAGCGGCTACCCCTTTGAGGCACTTTCCGGCACCCTCGAAAAGGTTGACGGCGCAATCGATGCACTCATTACCGACCCGTTTGAAATCAATACGTCGCAAACCCGTCCGCTTCGTGGCAGTGACAATCAGCGACTGCACTTGCTTACTGATCGCGGACGGGCACTTTATTCGTGCTATGAGCGCGATCTGAACGAGAGCGACAAATCGCTGGACGTGATGTTCGATGACGACGGTAGCGTCTGGTTCGCGGGGATACCGAGCCGGAACGACTTTGAGCGTTTAAGAGACCTATTGACCGATCAGGGCCATCGAGTCCAAATCAGCGCTGACAAAGCGCAAAACCGATAAGACAGGAAATGTCAGCAATGATGCGCTTTTGCCCGAACTGCAAGACCGAGCGGTCTGTAGAAGAATGGTTCTGTGTTGGCACTGTGGCCGGTGCCGAGTGCGACTGGGACTTGTCTAGCCTGCCAATTCGGGCGCCTGGATGGCGACCTCAGGAGATTGTCACCACTGAGAGTCAGAGCAACAACGATATCGAGCGCAGTTCAGAGCGGTCTCCCCAACGCCAATGCACGAACGGGCACCCGATGAATCAAGGTGATCTGATGTGTCTTGAGTGCGGGGGAGATCAAGCTGATACGGAAACACCAAGTCACGACCTTCGTCCGGGCGAGAGTATTGCCAACAGCGGCACAACCGCGTTGCCCGAAACGGCAGAGACTCAAATCGACGGATGGCTCCTGCTGCGACAAATCTCAAGTACCGACGGCGTTCGGGAACGTTATGTCTCTCAGCACTGCGATTCCAACCAACAGGCCATATTGACGCTATATCGAGATGGTGCCGAACCAGACACATCCGTCTACGACGTTATCCGTCGCCTTCCGCGCGAACATGTTCCAGAGATCATCGCGACCGGACGGTGGAACACACGTGCATATGAAGTAGCAGAAGAGCTTAGCGGTGGAACGTTAGCCGACGTGGGCATTGCCATGTGGGACCTCACGGCCATTCGTCACGTCGTGGACGAGTTGGGGCAAGCACTCAACGCGTTCTCTGAAGCAGGTTTGCGACATCGCGACTTACGACCGGGCACGCTACTCGTGCGCAGCCGGGAACCACTAGATCTGGTTATCAGTGGCTTCGGGTCGGCTCGCTTGTCGGAATTTGACCTCGATATCGTGTCACCGCTTGAAACGACGCGTTACATGGCACCTGAAGCAATAGCCGGGGGTGTTGCGGCCGCGTCCGATTGGTGGAGTCTCGGGATGATCCTGCTTGAGCAGCTAACCGAAGGGAAGTGCTTTGAGGGAGTCAATCCGCGGGCGTTTCTGATTCATGTCCTGGCAAACGGCGTAACGCTACCGAACGATCTGGACCCAACACTCCACCTGCTTCTACGAGGCCTGCTGGCACGCGATCGACATCAGCGCTGGCAATGGACTCAAGTCAAAGCGTGGCTTGACGGTAAGCCTGTCGATGCGCCAGTCGCGCAGACCACCGAGACTGACGCAGCAGAAGGTGCAAGTATCGCACTCGCCTCTCGACAATATCGCAAGCCCAGTGTGTTCGCGCTCGCTGCGGCCGAACGTGAGAACTGGGACGAAGCCCGCGACCACCTAAGTCGCGGTGTAGTCGTTACCTGGGCTGAGCAAGCCGGCGTTTCCGCGAAGTCTCTCGCAGGCCTGCGCCAAGCAGTGCAGCTTGAAAACATGGACGACGACTGTCGTCTGATGATCGCACTAAAGCTATTGAATCCCGAGATGCCGCTAATCCTGCGCGGCGAAATCGTCACACCGGGTTGGCTGCTTAGAAATCCGCTCGAGGGCTATGACCTCGTAACCGGGCCTGTTCCCTCGTTCCTCGAGCGGTTGCAGACAGAATCGTGGCTCTCGCGTCTCCAACGCCGCGCAGATGAGGTCAGAACGCGCGCCCACAATCACGCGATCGAGCTTGATGAGGACATGTTGCGCATTGCAGTGCTCTCCACATCAAGAGCTCAGTTGGCCGCCCAGTGGGAAGAGAGGCGCATCCTTTTGCCCGATTCAACTCATCCGGGCTTGCTATCGCTCTCGGAACGTCGCGTTATCTGTGAAGAAGACCTTATTGTCCTTCTGAGCGCGAAGATCTCTCAATATCGCAGCGTCGACGAAATTCTGAACCAAGCCGCCGATATTGCGGAACGCGAACGGATACTCGCATTTGACCGGGAAGCGGCTCGCGCCGAGCTCTTACATCCTCGCGCCGAGCTCTTTCGCAAGGTTGACGACCGGATCGCCGGCTTCGCACGAACCGGCAATGATTCAGTCGACGACTGGGCAGAGCATTTTCGGCTTGAGCGCCGCCTGCAGTTGCATGAGGTGCTTGTTTTGCTTTCCGTGCCAGCCGAACAGTGGCTGGAGCCACAAAAGCAGCAGTACGTCTCGCAAATCCTGGAATTTTTCGAAAAGAAGGTCGCCACGACTGTGTTGCGCGGGCCGTTGGTGCGAATGACCATCGGCAAGACAACCGGACGGATTGACATTCACGAGCTGAATGGTGAGCGCTACTCAAGCTCCGCATTGCTCGAACACTTGCTTCAGCGAAACGCGCAGTCGGTCCCGATGGATCCGTCCGTTTTCGGCGCGAATACGACACTGGAAAACCGGCTACATACCCTGCATCGTCAAACGTCGTTATACAAGCGAGATACTGGGATTGACGGACTCTATCTTGGCTTCCCTTTCCTGCTCTACAAGGATGGCCGCAGTGGCTCGCGCCCGCGCATTGCGCCGGTCCTACTTTGGCCGGTCAAGCTACTTATGGAGCTTGGCGCTCGTGGTCAGGTTGCATTGGCTTTTGACGGGGAGCGTGAGGAGGTCCGCCTGAATCCTGCAATGGAAGGCCTACTCGGGCGGGAGGCGGTCAAGGCGTGGCGAGCCGCTGCGGACGACGTGCTCGGACGCTCTTCGCTCAAGATTGCAGACGTCATGGACGCATTCGGGTTACTGGCAAGCTTGGAACGCCGCCAGTTGGGTGTCCTGCCCTCACCCACGGTTGACGTACCCGCCGGCGAGTTTCGCCTCGCATGCTCCGGGGTCTTCTTTCACGTGGACTTCGCTGGCCAGGCCATCGGTGAGGATCTACGCCAATTGAAGGCACTGTCTCCGTCAGGAACCGCACTTGCTTCGATGCTACGACTGGAGGACAAATTCGCACACGAGGCCTCCGAGGAACCTGCTGCCGAGATCGAACGGTTCTTGACCGTATCCAGTGATCCTTCGCAGGAATCGGCGATTGTGAAAGCCCGTCAAGGTCCAGGTCTCCTCGTGGAAGGACCGCCTGGAACTGGCAAGAGTCAGACTATCGTCAACATGGTTTCAGATGCCATCGGGCGCGGCAAAAGCCTGCTCATCGTCTGTCAGAAGCACGCTGCCCTGGAGGTGGTGCACAAGCGCCTTGTCGCGGAGGGGCTAGGAGACCGCATCGTGTTGGTCAATGATGTGAACAAAGACCGCGAGCCCACCATTAGAGCCGTTCGGGAACAGCTTGACGCCACCATTCGGGGCTCAGCGTTTGACAACAACTGGACTCGCCAGCGTGAGCGCATGGCTGCCAGGATTGAAACACTTGAAGGAGAACTCGACCGCCAGCATCAAGCGCTGCACCGAGTTGACGAGTCAACCGGGTTAAGCTATCGGGCCCTGCTTGGAGAATTGATCCAGCTAGAGGCAGACTCTGTGCCGATCAGCATTCCGCAGCTCAGAGCAAAATTAACCGGGCTGGACATTTCTGCTCTGACGACACTTGAGGAGCAGTGCGCCCCGCTGTCGCGCTATTGGCTTCCAGCTAAATTTGAAAGCAGTGCGCTGGCTCAACTGAAGTCTTTCGCCACCGACCCCGCAACAATCGAAGAGTTTACCGAGCTCTTCACCCGATTCCTTGAAGCGGAGCAGTTGCGTGTCGACACCCTCGCTGCGCACCCGGCTCGGTTCGATGTCGAAGACCCAGCGCCATATCGAGCCTGGCTAGACACCAATGCTGGCCGTTTGGTGAGCCTCGACGAGACGCAGCGCAAGCGCCTTGCCCAATGGTTGCCACTGTTCCGACCTGCCGATAAGGCAGATGCTCCGGGACATCAGCATTACGCGTCGCTAAGGCAGCTTCATCAGGACCTGCTTTCCATCGACGGCGGCGCCTGTGACAAAACGCTGTCGCCTGCGCTAGCCCTTCTAGCCGCTTCCGAGCTCAGCGACATCGAAACACGTGCCGCACGAGCAACAAGTGCGCCGACGTTCCTCAGCCGTATCAATCCGGCAACGTACGTCAGACGAAGTGGCCTGAAAAAGTATCTTGTAGGCTGCGGTGCTCCCGCGACGGACGATTCAATGCGCACGCTTCTGGCAGCAGCGCGTCTCGAGCAACAATGGCGACCGAAGCGAGAAGCGCTGAACGCCACCTGCAAATCGCTGCAGCTGGACACTGTAGAGCCGACGTGTGGCCCAACCCTCGTCGAGGAATGCCTCATCCGTTTGCGCCGACTCGAAGAGATACGCGAGCTATCACAGCATCTCTCAGTCGCGCCCCGCGGCGACGAATTCGATTCTGCGGTAATGACAGGAAATCAGGCGCCAGTGAAACAACTGTTAGACGGGTTTGAGACCGCGTTCATTCGCTACAACGCTCGTCAGCATAGTCTGCGGGCGTTGAGTGGGATTGAAGAGTGGATCTCTCCCGAGCTTGCCGACGCATGTCGTGGCGCCATCGCCGACAACATTTCCTATCAAGCGCCGCTTAACCGTATCAGTGATGCGCTACCGACACTCGCCCCCTATCAGCAGTTTCGAGCGCGGGCGAAGCACGTCAATACTCAAGCTCTCGAAGTGTTCGCTGTCATGCGCCCCCACGAGACAGCCATCGCGAAAATCCCCCCTGAAGCCCTCGATTGGGAGGTGCGTCGCATTATTAACCGTGAGGCTCGACTGGGTTGGAAACGCCGATTTGAACAGGACAATCCGGAGCTCCTGCTCGATCACGTCGAAACCGCCACAAAGGTGGAGGCGCTCGCGAGCGCTGATGAAGAGATGCGCCAGCTCAATCGCGAAGTGCTGCGCAATGGGGTCGACCGGAGCAAGCTTGGCTCTGCCCGAGAATGGGAGGACGTTACACGCCTGAAGGGCCGTCGTTCCCGGCGGCTTCGTGAGTTTATCGAGCTCGGCACCGGCCTCGGACTGATGGCACTGCGTCCGGTCTGGATGATGAACCCAGACGTAGCAAGCCGGGTGCTGCCGCTTAAATCGAACTTATTCGACACTGTTGTCTACGATGAAGCGTCGCAGATGCCAGTCGAGTATGCAATTCCGACACTCTTCCGCGGCGTCGTCTCCGTTGTGAGCGGGGACGAAAAGCAGATGCCACCAGCCAACTTCTTTTCCGGGCGAGTGGATAGCGATGAGTCCGAAATTTACGACGGCGAACAGCCAGACCAGGACGCCACAGAGGAAGAGCGCGAACTCTTCGAAGACACTTGGAATCGACGCGAAATCAAGGACTGCCCCGACCTCCTCCAATTGGCACGGACCTCCCTACCCGTTACGACGCTACAAATACACTATCGCTCCGCATACCGTGAATTGATTGGCTACTCGAACGCTGCGTTCTACGACAACGAACTCAGCGTCCCCGTACGACATCCTGAAACAACGATTCGCGGGGTCAAGCCACTTGAGTTGATTTCGGTGAACGGTATCTATGAGCACCAGACAAATTCCGATGAAGCGGACCGCGTAGTCGAATACCTGGCGGAACTCTGGAAGAAACCATATGACGAGCGCCCGTCAGTCGGTGTCGTCACGTTTAACCTCAAGCAGGCCAATCTCATCGAGGAACGCCTGGAGATACGTGCTGAAGAGGACGAGGATTTTCGAAACGCATATCGTGAAGAAAGCGATCGTTCCGACGACGGGGAAGACATGGGCGTATTCGTCAAAAACGTGGAGAATGTTCAAGGTGATGAGCGGGACTTTATCGTCTTTTCGACTACATTCGGTCGCAATGGCCAGGGTGCCTTCAAACGCTTCTTCGGCGTACTTGGACAAAAAGGCGGCGAACGACGCCTGAACGTTGCGGTGACACGCGCTCGACAGAAGGTCGTACTTGTCACATCAATGCCCATCCGCGAGATTTCAGACATGCTGAACACCAAGCGAAAACCCGCTATTCCGCGCGACTACCTCCAGGGCTATCTGGAGTACGCGCGTGCTATGTCGAATGGGGAATTCCCTGGCGGCCGAGCACTTCTCGGACGGATGAGCAGCGAACGCGCGCATGCGAAGCTGCACGAAACGGGCGAGAAAGACGGCTTTGCATTGAACGTTCTCGAGTTTCTTCGCGAGCAGGGTCATTCGCCGGTTAATGCTCAAGAGGGCGATGCGTTTGGACTGGACTTGGCAATCGCGGACCCACGAACCGGCTTGTACGCCATCGGAATCGAATGTGACGCCCCACGCCATCCATTGCTACACCGGGCTCGAGCACGTGAAATCTGGCGCCCCTCCGTCTTGCGACGCACTATTCCGACCCTACATCGAGTTTCATCACAAGGTTGGTATCACAACCCTGATGCGGAAAAAGCTCGCCTAAAAGCGGCAATTGACGCCGCACTGCGTACGGAGGTGGCGGCATGAGTGGTCCGAAGGTGGTTCGCATCGTTACTCGAGAAGAGGTGCTTGCTATCTGCGAAGCGCATCTCCAACGGCTTGATCAGGCGATCGCCTCGTGGATCGCGTCGGGGCAGCGCATAGGCGAGCTTTCCGTCAAGGAGATTGCTGCGACGCACGAGCGTCGAAAATCCCTTGCTGCCTTGATTGCGACGGACGCATTCATGGAACTGCAGAAGACGGTTCCCGACGAAATCGCTTTTCTCAAGGCAGACGGAATACGACGTCAAAGTGTTGCGATCGACAAAGCGGAACGTGCGTTGAAGCTTAGGCGGCAGGGACGCGATGGTGCCTCAACCCTATTGGGTGCATACAAATCGAAAGGCATTAAGCCACCGCAAGACCTCGTATCAGAACTTGATCTGCTCGCTTCAGGTGTGGAGGTCAAGTCTGCGGATGCCCTGCTCGCTCGTGGATTCAGCTTCCTAGTTCCGGAAACGTCACGGACTATCAGCGAGGCTCAAAAATATCTCGCCAACCAGTTGCTGGGGGATGATAGGCCTCAGGACTTTGACGAATGGAAGGCCTCCCATGTACCCCACGCGAACAACTACCTTCTCGAGCGGGTCGACCGTCAAATTGCGGAAGCGCAGGTGTTCCTCGACGATTCCGACGTTAGCGCGTTTTCTGCGAGACTTCGCTCCATCGAGGCCGGGGCAAACGAACAACGCCGGAACCTCCTGCTCGACAGCTTGATACTTGATCTCGCTCATGCCGTAGAAACATCACGCAAACATCGCGAGGCTATTGACGAATTGCGAGAGCTCGCCGCGGAGATTAGCATCGACGCATCCACCGAGGCGCAATCTCTTTTCGATCGAGTCCAGCAATGTGGATCAGCGACGACGCTCCATGAGATTGCTCAACTTAGGGATGCATGCCAGGGCTTAATCACACTGAGCCAACAGCGAAAAGCTGCACAGGCGCGGCGAGATGCAATCCTGCACGGCCTGGCTCATCTCGGCTATGAAGTCAACGACGGAATGGAAACGGCATGGGCCCGCGATGGCCGCGTCGTCGTCAAGAATCCGGCTGTTCCCGGCTACGGTGTCGAGGTCGGCGGACACGCACAGACAAGTCGGCTCCAAGTGCGAGCAATATCACTGACCGCCAACCGCGATGTCTCTCGCGACAAAGACGTCGAAACACTCTGGTGTGGAGATTTCGGCAAACTTCAAACAATGCTGGCAACAAGGGGGGATCACTTGCTCATTGAGCGCGCACTCGGAGTAGGCGAGGTGCCCCTTAAGGTTGCCGACGACACACCAACCGAATTTACGTCCATTGACAGGCAACGATCGTTGTAATCTTTCGGAAACGGATGTCGGAAATGGACTTAACGCACGCCGCACTGGATTTTCGGCAAGTGGCCACGCCGCAAGTTCAGTGGCCGGCAATGACCAGTGCGCATCGAAGCATGGCTCAATTCTCATCCTTCGAACACACGACTTGCGCTGCATCACCCTCGGCGGCAGTCAATAGACGCCACTGACTCCGTGAATTCCAACGTCTATACCCCCCTCAACTGCTCAACCAGTGGGTTGGCCGCGCCCTCTCATTCGGCAAAAACCCTTCTCAACGCGAGCAGATCCAAGTCCGAGCCTGACAAAAACAGCGTTGGTTGGCAAACGCTTATTCCGGCCAAAATCCCAGCGCGACGATCGCTCGACGAGCCGATGGCGTAGGTTGTCAGGTCGTGCCCTCTCCATAGACATCAAGCGCCAAATCGATCCCAAGCTCGCCAAGCTTCTTCAATAACTCGAAATCCAGTGTCTCCCCGGTGTTGCCTGTCGAGAACCACCCAATGAAGAATTCCACCCTTCCTCCTTCACGCCTTATCGATTGAAAAATACTTTTACTATTTTCAAGACCAATCACAACTCACCCAAGCATTTCACCCAGCAACTCATTTTCATTGGCCGAGAAATCTACGCAACAATAGCTAACTTCGTAGACTCCTCCAAGGTCCATCCCCTTGAGACTGATTCTGGGCGCCCCCATTTTATTCAGCCATTTAGGGCGTAGGCCTAGCAGCTCACACACCGCCTCTAAATCAGCAGTCTTGCTGAAGATCCTCGACGAAACCTTGTATCTAAACTCATTCACTTTCCACCTCTCTCAGGCAAAAATACATGACAGTTATGCCGCTTCGGTCAGGAGATCCGAGGCTGGCCAGATGGCCCTCAGCCACGTAACTTTATACGATTGTTTGAAATTTAATTCCCTCCTCACTTGTTTAGTTTCGTTGTAATTTTCACTCGCAATATTCGAAATAGAATTTGCAAATTTTCACTCTGGTAGCCTCCGAATGTATTCCGCCTGGCATGACGCGCTCGCCCCGGTCGCCGTACTTACCAATTGTCACCACTTCCGGAGGTGTCGCATGCGCAGCCGAACGCGTCGCGTTATCGCATTCGCTGTAGGCATTGCTGCGTCGTCAAGCGGTATTGCCCAGTCCGATCCTCCCAGTGCCAACGCGATACCGGGTGCGACCGAACTCGTTTTTTCTCGAATGCGAACGGTGAGTTCACCGTGCAGTGCGTCGCGTGTTGCTTGGTCGCCGGACAGTCGACATTTTTCCGTGCTCGGCAGTAAGCGAAGTGTTTGCCTACATGAAGAGAGCGATGCGCGACTTGTCCGCGAAATACCTTTGCCTTCGGGGACATTCATGGGCGGGCTGGCCTATGCACCAGACGGAGACCGTCTGTATGTGGGGGTTGATCAGGTTCACGAATTTCGAGTCAATGATGGCCAGGAACTCAGGACATTTGGCGGCATAGCCATAGGGAACGACAAATATGTCCCCATCAAACAATTGGCTCTCAGCCCCAACGGAAAGGAACTGGTTGTCGACTATTTGCCGCTGGCCAATTCACAGATTCACACGCCGGAACGTTTACTGACGCACGACACCCTCGCCGACAAATCACCTCGAGAAATCGACCTCAAGGGCGCAGGAATTTCAACCGCCATCGTGTTTTCTTCTGACGGAACAAATTTGTATTTCGCTGGCAGCGATCAGCTTGTCGACAGCCACGGCGTGAGGAAAGTTGGTGCGCTGGCAACGAGAACCCTGCTCCGCAAGGTGAGCTTAAGGACGGATGAACAACAGGACATCGCACGCGACATTCACATCATGCGGCCGACGGCGCTTGCGATAAGTGGTGCAGATCGGTTCGCGTTTACCGGCACTAACACCGGCGGAATCAGCGACGATCTGGATACCAGTTCCGGACAATGGGTACACACCGTCAATGCCGATCCGATTCGCATGTATTCGCTTGCGGACGGAAGCGTCGTTCAGACATTTTCGCCGGTCTCCGGGAGGGTCGTCTCGTTGATGCCAAGTGCGAGCGGCAACACGTTAATTTCCTGTCAGGCCGATGTGGTGTCCTCACGCACCATCACAATATGGGACATCAAACGCCACACTGCGCGCTACTCGATCGAAACACCCGGCAGCAGTCGCGGGCCGTCAATTTGTGCGCTAAGTCCTGACGAGAAGCATCTGCTGTATGCCATCGGAAGCGATATCCGCATCATCGATTTCGAGTGATCACGCGATGACGTGAAGTGCAACATCACAGCACATCGGAGATAGCATCGAAAACCCGACGACACCAACGCCCTCGCGCAATCAAAAAAACAGCCGCCAGCATGCCGCTGGCGGCTCCTCACATAGCACCTCAAACGTCAAAGGTGTGACTTCTCCTCGCGCGTAAGCTCCATCTTCTGCGCCTCCGTAAGCACCCCATTGCCAACCAGTTGAAAAGCGCTCGACGCATCGTAAGCCCGCGCCTGCGGCGGGAGCGCAGTCCCCTTTGCGTCGGCTTCCGGTGCATTCGTGTCGGTGCCGCCCAGCATGCGGATGGTGAAGATCGACGGTGTGTTCTGACGCTGTGCCGCCCGCTCACGTGCCATCGCATCCTGTGCCGCAGTGGCAGCCTGCGCAGCCGTCGCGCTCGCGTTGGTCAGCGCACCGACGTTGACCGCTGCAATGGTGGGCAGGCCAGTGGACTTCCCCTGCACCTGCACGTTCGCGGCGTTCACTACCTGAAGCGCGGCGAAGTTCACGTTCCCCGACACGCGAATCCCCGCCTCGCCCGCATCGATCGTGCCCAGCGGCGCAACGAGGTCGATATCACCCGGCGGCACTTCCGGTAGCGGCGCCAGTGTGGCGATACCCGCACCGCTCGACGGCACCGACGGCGAGAGCGTCACGTCGCCCACGTTGTCGTACACGCGCTTGGGCGGCGTGTAGAGCACGGTGGTCTTCGCCCCACGCCCCGCGTTGATGTCGCCCGTCGCCGACCACGCCTGAATGCTGCCGCCGAAGGTCGTCATGATGCGCGACAGGCCGAGCAGAATGCTGTCGCGGCTGTACAGCTGAATGTCGCCCTCGCCCTGCGTCACGATGCCCGCGCTCGCCCCCGGCGTGACACCTTCCACGCCAACCAGCGTGCGGCCGCCCGGGTTGAGCATCTGGATGTTGCCGCCGAAGTTCGTGCGCACGCCGGCGTCGGTCGTCACCGGGATGTTCACGCCGTTCACGTTGTTCATGCCGGTGATGCTGCTGAACATCGTAATCGCACCGTTGTAGTTCACCGCATTACCTTGCGTATCCGTCGCCGGGAACAACGTGGCGATGGCGTCGCGACCGCGCAGATAGCTGCCGTAGCGCGGGCTGGCCGGGTCGTTGTACTCGCGGCCGCCCAGCAGCAACTCGGTGAAGTACACCTCACGCACGAACACGCCTTGCTGCGTCTTCGGCAATGCCAGGAAGTAGCCCAGCGCATCGGCCGACGTGCCGGTGTAGCCGAAACGGCGCTTGAGCCATTGCGTGAGTTCGTCACCATAGGCATGCACCACCTTGCCGCTGCCGGCTAGCACCGTGCCACTCGCCAACTGGTTGGCCGGGTCGAAATACAGCTTGCCGAAGCTCGCGTAATCCGGGCCGTTCGCGCCGACACCGGCGAGCACCGAAATGTCCGCGCCACCGCTCGTATTGGAAGGATGCACCACGTCGCCCGCGCTGGAGAGCGCACCGTAGTAGCCCTGATACAGATTGCGTCCCGCCTGCATTTGCAACAGGCCCGGGCCAACAATATTGGCCGACTGATAGATGATGTCGCGCCCGGCCTGCATCAACGTGATGTCGCTATCCGACACGTTCAGGAACGTATCGGGTACCGTGCCGACGCCGACGATATCTCGCCCGGCGATCACCTGAAAAGGCTTGCCTGCCACGTACCAGACGCTGTGCGTCGGGAAGAATTGGCGAACGCTATCGACCATCGGCTTGAGCGTCTGGCCGATGCTCAGATCGTCGATATCCTTGCCCGCGAAGACCAGCGCGGGCAGCGAGTCATTCGCATGAAGCAGCGTAGAGACGTTGTCCTCGCCAAAAGCATACGGGCTGTTAGCGATCAGGCGAATCTGCGCATCTGCCGACGCGTTGGAGGTGCCACCGCTGATGGTCTGGAAGTACGGACGCTGTGGCGTTGCAAGGCTGCCCATGTCAGCCCCCGACAGCGAAACCGTCGCCCCTTGCCCGTAGATCGAGCCTGCGGCCAGAAGCTGCAACTGACCGACGGGTGACGAGATCAATTCGATGCTGGAGTTCGGATCCGAGGGGCCCATCGGCGTCGCGAACCGCACATCGCCGTTGGCGGCCACCACGCTCAGGCTGCCCGGGAAGTAGCCTGAAGCGCTATTGGTCGTGGCATTACCCTGTTGGTCGCCCTGAAGCGGCATCACGTCGCCGCCTGCGGTGAACAAGCGAATACCCGATGTCGGTGTCCAGAGCGTGAATTGCGTGGCACCGCCCTTGCCGATCGCCCCCGTGCTGTTCGTGAAGTAGGCACCGTCGATGTTCGGATTTGTCGACATGCCCGCATCGCCCACACCACCGATCACGAGATCGCCACGCGTGGTCACGCTCACGGTGCCGTCGCCCGGAATGATCGTCGGGCCGCGCGTCTGCGTTACCCCCTTGATGACGCTCACATCCATCGCACGCGGATCGAAACTCTTCCAGTAGCTGCCGTTGCCAAACGGCGCGGTCGCGCCGACAGAACCCGCATCGATCGTCGTGTTTCCGCGCAAATCGGTGATCGAGCCGAAATAGTCCGACACTGCGTCGGCGCGCCCCGTCGACGGGCGCCCGTTGAGCATGCCGCCGACCTTCACCGTCAGATCGCCGCCGCCCGTCTGCACAACGGTGCCGTCGGCCAGCACACGGCCAGTCGATGCCACCGCCAGATCGAGCCCGGGCGAAGTCGTCGGGCTGTTCGACGACATCACCCCGGCGTTGCGGCCTGCGATCACGCTCAGATTGCCGCCGCCGAGCGTGCCGATCCCCTGAAAACCCAGCAGTCTCGGCACGCGGTCCCACTGACTCATGACCGCCATCGAACCGAAATTGATGCCCCATGCGCCCAAATCGCTGGTCACCCCGCTGCCGCCCTGACGCCACAGCCAGTTCGCCGTGTAGTTGCTGTCGTCGTATCGCTGACTGTTGTCGGCAATCTGGATGTTGCCGGTGATGTCCTGCTGTGCGGCGATCAGCACGTCGCCGCCGTGCTCCGGATACCAGACATGAAGGCCACCACCGCTCACCGCGCCCGGCAGGTCGTACGGATTCGAGCCGTCGGCGGCGAGTACCGGCGCAGAGGTGGTGCCGGCCGTGTAGACGCCATACGGTGTGGCTTCGCTGAAACTGCCGCCCGCGAGAATATCGAGCGTGCCCGTGCCGGTACGCAGCACGCTGAAATACTTCCCCGCGAGAGAACTGTTGTACGCCGGATCGCTCAGCGTGACGTTACCTTGTCCGGCCAGCGCGCGCGTGCTCTGGCGTGCGCGTTGGTCGGCCGACGTGAGGTCGGCACCGCCCACCAGCCGGATCGACGCCGAGCGCGAGCCGGCGGCGAGCATGGTCGCCTGCGACGATGTCGCCGGGCTGGGTGCTACGGCCGGACTGCTCATCGCATAGAGCTGCGGCAGGTTGCTCGCGTCGAACCCAAAACCGTAACTGTTCTGCGCACTGATCGTCGTGCCTGCCGGAATGGTATCGCCCGGGTTGTACGACACGCCGTTACTGTCGACATACGGGCCCCACCAGTTCTGCGTCCACCAGTTGTAAAAGGCGGTATTGGGCACGGTCCATGCGGTGGCGAAGTAGACGTCGCTCGTCTCGTTGAACCAGTACGTGAACGCATGGCTGCCATCGCTGCCCGTCTGTTTCGCAAACCCGTTTGCCGTCGTCACGTCGATCAGCGAATACGTGGCCGGTGCGCCGCTCGATGCTTGGAACCCGTCGGAGATGCTGCCCTTGACCGTCAGGTTGCCGCCCGCGCGCACGACCAGTGCCATCGGCTCACCCGCGCCGTAAGTCGGCGAATTCGGATTCCGGTCCGCTCCGGGTCCATAGCGGTACTTCGACAGATCGATGTCGCCAATCGTCGAGAGATCACCGACAGACGCGATCTGCACGCCCGGGCGCAGGTGGTAGGCGCTGCCATACGCCGACAGACCCGCCGTGCGCGCTGAGAGGGCACCATTGCCGGCCGCCGCGTTCATGAACGTCTGGCTGGCAGTGTCGTAGGTGTCGAGCGTGCCCTGCGAAATGGTGCTGCCGGCCGGCAGGTTGTACGTCCAGACACCGTTGAGGGCGATGCTCTGCGCACCGCGAATCGTGAGCGGGCCCGGTGCGTTGATCGCGATATCACCCGATGTCTCGCCCGTGCGCATGGCATTGAGGACGATGTCGCCGTACGCGCGGCCGTCCGGCGTGCTCAGGTCGAGCGTGGCGCCCGGCGAGAGCGTCAGGGTACCGCCAGCGGCGCTCAGCTCGATATGCCCCCGGTTCTTCGCCTCGATGGGCGCACCGTAGCTGTCGACCTGCAACGTCTTGCCGTGTGCGTCGAGCACGGCGCTGCCGCCCAACGTGAGCCCATTGCCCGCCGACAGTCGGATCGTGCCCGGCGACGTCCCCGACGCGTCGATCGTGCCGTTTACCGTCAGGCTGCCGGCGTCCACCGAGATGCCGACGTTGTGCGCCCTCACCCCGTCGCCGACCACGAGATCACCCTGCTTCTGGACGAAGCTGCGACCGTCGAAGTAGCCGCCGCGGTTGAGCGAGGCATTCAGCCCGGCGAAGTCCGCGAACGTGCCCGCGGACGCATTGAAATCGCCACTGAGGAATCCCGCGTTTGCGCTGCCGCGCAGTGTGCCGTCGAGTGTCAGCGTTCCCTGACTGGCGTTCATCGTCACTTCACCCGCGTTGGCGTTTTGCGCCGACACATCGAGCGTGCCGCCCGCCGCCTGCGAGAGGCTGCCCTGCGCGCTGGAGAAGATCGCCGTACCGCCGAAACCGTAGACGGTAGCGTTCTGAATCTGCACCGGTTGCCCGCTCAGATCGATGCGGCTGTTGCCGTCGAGCATGATGTCGTGCGTGGCATCCACGACGAGCTTGCCGCTCGGGAGCAGCACGGTGCTGCCAATGCGAACACTGTCACCGGTGAGATCGATTTCCGCCCCGGCAATGGTGGACGTCGCGGCGCTCGGCGCGCTCCCTTGGGGAGCGACGATGTTCAAGGCCCCGGCAGTCGCATAGCGCATGATCGACTTCGGCGAGCCGGTCACGAGCGGTGTGACGAGGGTGAGATTGCCGCCCGTGCCGCTCTGTCCGAAAACATCGCCGCTCTGCGTGCTCGGCGCCTGATAAACGAAGAGCGCGCTATTTCCGGCAGACACGATCCGGTCGCTCGCCGTCAGGTCGACGTTGTTGAAACCATAGATCGTGCGCGTCACGCTCGTCGCGTCGGTGGACACGTACGTGCCGAGGTCGATCTCTTTCGCCACGAGGCTCAGGCTGCCCGTTCCGGTGCCCGGGCCACCGGCAGCGATGGCAGGTGCGTTCGTGCCTGATACACCGTTCCATGTGATCTGGTCGGCAGCAATCGTCGCGTGATCGCCCGACGCGCCATAGCCATAGATGGCCGGGGCCTTCAGCACCAGATTGACGCCCGAACCACGGGCATCGAGTCCGCTGCTGCCGAACACGTTGATCGCGCCTGCCGCGCCCAGTGTGAGCTTTTGCAACGCGGGCGCACCGCTAGACGGATCGCCTTGCAACAACGTCGTCAGCATCGCCTGATTGAACAGCACGCCTGCCGGATTCCCGGCGGCTGCGACTTGTGCGGCGTCGCCGACGTTTAACGATCCCACGGCCAACAGGATATTGCGTGCGCCGAAACGGGCGCTCGGATCGAGCGTCGACGCACCATTGGTCGAGAACGCCAGCGTGCCCTCTGCGAACAGGCCCGAGCCGCTGCCAATGCTGATGGTGCCGGTGCTGCTCTGTGAGCCCGAGAACTCGACGTCGCCGTTAGACAGACCGAGCACCGTATAGCTGGACGTGTACGGCGCCCCTGTCGACGCCGTGTCGAACGGCGCCGTGCCCTTGCCGATGGTGCTTAACGTCACGTTGTTGCCCACGCGCACGTTGTTGCCGACGAGAAAGATCTCGGCGGCCGAGAGGTTGACGCCGTCGCGAACGTAGAGATCCGCAGGCGCGCCGCCAGTGCTCGCGAAGAAGAAGTACCCGGTGCTGGACAGGAATGCGGGATAGCCATTGATACTCAGACGCGGGGCCCCCATGGCGGTCAGGTCACCGGCGGCCACCGACACGCCCGCAAACCCGGCCGTGCGCGTGCCCGTGGTGATTTCACCGACCTGCTCCACCGCCGCCTGCCCGGCGATTCCCCCCGGCGCCGCATTGAATCGCGCCGTGCCGTCGAAGGTGAAGACCGGCCCCGTCGGTATCGTCGCCGGCGTCGCGGGCATCGTCAGCACCACGTCGAGTGCTTTGCCGTCGCGCGGCAGCATCGGCGCCAATCCGCCAAACTGCGCCGCCTGACTCGTCAGGAAGTCGCTGTAGCTTTGCTCGTTGAATTGCGAATACTTGCGCACCGACGTGCCGGGCGTCACCAGCAACGTCGACGGCAACTGACTGCGCACCGAGGTGTTGGCAATGCCGGTATAGCCGGCGACCAGATAGGTGCCGTTGCCCGCCGCCGTCGCGCTCGTCGGAAGATTCTGCCCGGTGCCGCCGATCTCGACCCGGTAAGCCCCCGGCAGCAGCGCATAGTTCGACGGCAGCAGCGTGTACGTGCCTGCGGGCAGGCCCGGTACGCCATCGCCGATGGTGATGCGTTGCCCGATGGCCGGATCGCCCGCCCCGTTCTCCGGCGAAACCGGTGCATAGGCCGACGTGTAGCCGGGCACGATGGCATAGACCTTGTCGCCCGCCTTGCTGAGCGTCATGGTCGGGTTGGCGTTGACGAGCGGCGTGTTCAGCACGTTGACCGAACCGCCGCGCCCGGAGACGAAGCCCGCGCCGGTGAGTGAGCCCCCGCCAGAGAGATCCAGCACCGCGCCACTGTCGACGTTGATCGAACTGCCCCGGATGCGAATGCCGGACCCGATGCCGTAACCTCCGAACGTGAAGCCCCCGGCCACTACCGTCGACGCGGCGTTGAGGGCCGCGCCGTTGTAGTTGTAGGTCACACCGTCGAACGTGCCGCCGTAGGGCATGGTCAGACCGTCGGTTGAGACCGACGTCACGCTGCCCGGCAGAAAATCGATTTGCTGAGGGAGGATCGCTCCCCCTCGCCCCGACGCCATGAGTTGGCCGATAAAGATTTTGCCGAACGGGGCGCGCAGAACGCCGCCTTGTTCGATGGTCGGCGCAGTCATCATCAACGTGCCGAACACGGACATCGGCTGATCCGGCAAGGTGTCGGTCGTGCGACCGAACCGGATCGTACCGTTGTAGTTCGGGTTGCTGTTGGCCGCCGTGATACTCGCAACGGCCCCTGTCCCCGGATACACCTGCGCAGCTTCGAAATCGAAGTCCCACGACGTGACGAGCGAAGTGCCTGAGTCCAGCGACGGCGTCGGCAGGAACCGGATATCGCCCTGACTGACGAAACGCGCCGTGCGAAAGCCTGCGGCAGGCGTCGATACCCACTGATACGACGCATCCAGGTACCGGGTATTGGCCGAGAACGATATCGGCCCCTGAAAATCGATGAGATTGGCATCGACCTCGAACGTCGCCGTCGTGGGCACATTCGTCGTATCGGGGTTGCCGATGGAGCCGGTACGGTAACCGTCCTGATAGATCGCCGGTGTGCCCGATAGGCTCACATAAGGTGCGGCGATGCGCACGCTGTTGCTGGTGGCTGGCTGCGTGCCCGCGAACGGCGCGGACGACGTGATGGCATTTGCCATGAGCTTCACACTCTTGTCGAGCGAAAGCGTCACGTCTCCTTTGAAGATCAGGTAGTCGGTGGTGAGCAGCGACGCGGCACTGAAACCGCCGTCCTTGATCTGATCGGCGCTCACCGTGGCATAACCGAACGGGAGTGCCGCCAACGATTGCGGACCGGCGAGGACGACAGGCGTGCTGCGTGCCTGCGTCACCGTGAATTGGCTCGCCACCAGCGCACTGTCGGGAATCGCGTTCGACCTGTCCTGAAACGTTGGTGTGAGCAGTGAAAGCGACAGATCGCCGCCGGACGCCCCCGCACCACCGGACTTCGCATGCAAGTTGCCGTCCACCAGCAGCCCGCTGGTCGAGGCGAGCGAGATGGCCCCGCCGCTGGAGACGCGCATCATGCTGCCCGCCGCATTCGACGGCTGGCCGGACACGGTCGCCGTATTGACGGTGACGGCGTTGCCGTCGGCGTTCAACTCCGCCCCCGGGCGCACGATGACGAACGACGGGCCGCCGTTGAGCGCGATGCTGCCGCCATCGAGTACCGTGCCGTAAGTGCGGCCCGAGGCGTCGGTCGCCGTGTAGCCGAGGCCCGAGACGTCAAGGCTCGCCGTCGGTCCAAGCCAGATCGCCCAGCCGAGGTTGTTGCCCGAGTTGTCGAAGTTGCGCGCCGAGGGCAGCACGTTGTCGGCTTCGCTTGTGAGGGCGATTTTGCCGCCGTGAGCCACCAGACTGCCGTCGACCGTGATCTTGCTGAACGAATCGAGCGTGATGCTCTGCCCCGGATCGACGACGATCGACGCGCCCTTCGAGATCGAGACTTCCGAGCCGGTCGGATTGCCCTGATAGTCGCGCCCGAGCGAGCGAAGTGCGATGCTCGCTCCACCGCGTTGCGTGAGCGTGTCGGTCTGCGCGTTCTCGGCAAAGAGCGGCGGCAACACCAGATCCATCACCTTGGACGGATCGCTGCCAGTGCGTGCATTCACGCTGGCCGCATTGAAGCGATAGACGGGCATGGTCGGCGCGAGCGTCACGCCGTTGTCCACCCGCACGCCCTGACCGCCGTTGATGTCGTAGCTGGCAAAGCCTGCGTTGAAGAACGTCGCGCCACCGGTCGAACCGCCCGCGTTGAATACCGGCACCGGCAACACGGCAACGTCCTGAGCGAAAACCGTGCCTGCGGGCACGATGGCACCGGCCGGATACGTCACTGCCACATTGCTGACGGTGCCTGCCGTGTAGACCACCTTGTACGGCAATACCGGCAAGGGCGACGTGAAGACATTCGACGGAATCACCGTGCCGGTGGGAATCGTTCCATTGAAGCCGAAGACATCTTTGCCGGCAGGCACGGTCTGGCCTGTGGACCAGTAGTCGTATCCGAACTGTCCGGGCGGACGCCGCGTCATGAGCGTGACTCCCGCGGGCACGACCCAAGCGGCACCAGTAATCACGCCAGTGAAGCCGCTGTCCACGTCGATGGGGGCCGGCGTCGGTACGTCGAACACGAGCCTGAGGTGCATGTCGATCGTCGAGAACGGCAGCGGTGTGCCGGCGGGGACGGTGTACGGCTGCGCGAGCTTCACCGAGACATTGGCTGACGTGCCTGCCGCCAGCGTGCCACCCGACAGGCTCGCGTTGTTGCCGATCAGGATGCCGTCCGGCGTGGAGACGGTGAGCTTGCCGCCGCCATTCACGCCATACGCCACAATCTGGCCGTTCAGATCGAGCGCGCCCACGGTAATGGGGTGATTGCTCGCCGAATCGCCTGCAATCAGCGTCACGTTGCCGCCTGTGCCGCCGCGCGTTTTGCCGTTCGCCAGAATCGCGCCGCCCGACGACACATCGATCACGCTGCCGTCGGCAATCGTCACGTCGCCCGTCGCGTCGAACGTCACATTGCCGCCGTTCAGGAACGCCGCCCCAGACATCGCGCCGGGCTCGGTCGTGCCGTTGATCCACAGCCCCCGTGTGTCGATCTTCGCGCCGGAGGCCAGCGTGAGGCTCGACGTATCGTCCGGGCGCATCAATGCGACGGGATACAGATTGCCTGCCTGATTGAACAGGTTCGAGATGTTGACGGTGCCACTCGGCACGGTGACGTTGCCGCTGATGTCGACCTGCGGCGCCACCAGACTCAAGCGGCCGCCGTTGGCAAGACGCAGATCGCCGTTCACAGCGATATCGTCGCGCGTCACGAGATCGATCTCGCCGAGGCCGTAACCGTTCAGGCGTGCCGCGTCGATCCAGACCGTATTCTTGCGAGCGGCGTCGAGTGCATCACCGGCCTTCATGGCTGAAGTGATGTCGTCGACCGCACCGATCACGACATCACTCGCGAAGGCGTCGGTGCGTCCCACACCGGTGTACTGGCCAAGCGTGAACGAGCCGCTGCGCGCCACCGCAAACTGACTGAGCGAATAGCCGTCAGTGAGGCCCGCCGGACGCGCCTGCGTCTGCACCGGCCCCGTGTACACGTTCGAGATCACATTGCCTTCGAGCACTGCGGTAGGCGCGGAGATCGTCAGACGGCCCGCGTCGCGCCCCACGGTGTAGCCGTTTTGCAGCACGCGTTGCGGCGCGATCAGCGGGTTGGCGTAGCTTTCCGTCGCCGTGGTGCCCCAGCGCGGGTGCTCCACGCTGAACCCGGTGTACACGCCCGTGTAAATCAGGTTCGCGGGCGCGGTATTGACGTTGTAAATCTGACCGTCCGAGCCTTTGAGCCACGACTGGTTCAGATACCCCGTTTGCACGTTCAGCGAGCCGCCCGAGAGATTGATCGACGCGCCCGTCTGCGTCACCACCTCGTTGCCGCCCAGCGTTACGGTGCCGCCCTGCGCCGCCCATTCGCCAATGCCGTGCGCCACGTTCGACAGATAGCCGCCCACTTCGAGCAAGCCCCCGCCCGTGTACCAGCGTTGGTTGGCATACCCTCCGACGGACGGGGGAACATAAATCAAACGTCGGCGGTCGATGTACACGTTCGCGTTGTTCAGCGCGGTGTTGTCGCGGTTGCCCGGTGCGTCGCGCTGTTCGTTGCCCTGCACGTTCACCTTGACGTTGTTGCTGTCCATCGACAGCGATACGCCGACTGCGCCCGACACATCGAGTTGTGCCCCTGAGCCGACAAAGCTGCGGTTTGTCGCGCTCACGGCGATCTGACCGCCCGTGGCAAGCGTCAGCGAATTTCCCTGAAATTCGACGTTGCCGCCACTCACGATCTCCACACGCGATTGATCGCGGCGGTCAGACAGTTTCGACAGGTTGTCGAACAATCCCGTCGAGGCGCCCGCGCGCAGCAAATCCTGTGCGGCGGAGTCTTGAATCATGGCCGTGCGTTGGCTGTCGAGCGCCGTCGCACCGTTATCGCCGATGAGCACCGACGTGAGCGCCCCGCTGCCCATCGTCACCTTGCCCAGCGTGTCGCTCGCCGAATTCAGCAGGTGAATCGTGCCGCGCGTGTTCACCGTGGTCGTCGCGACTGCCACGCCCAGTTGCTGCACGTCCCGCCCCGCCATCGTCACGTCGCCCTCAGGCGCCATCAGCAAGCCCGTGTTCACGACCTTGCCTGCCGTGCTTTGCGTCACAAACTGCGGCGAGACTTCGTTGCCGCGCGTCGTCGATGCCGTATTCGCGTCCGTGCCTACGCCCTTGCGGATTACGAAGCTGTCGCCTGCGGCCATCGCCACCTGCCCTTGCGGCGTGATGATCGTGCCCGCGTTGCTCACTTCCTTGCCCAGCAGCAGCACGTACCCGCCGCCCTGCGTGACCGACGTCGGGGTGCGCGTCGTGATCGTGGCCCCGGCCTGCACTTCGACCTTGCCCAGTGCATCCGTGAAGCTCGGCGTGGTGCCGTTCGCACCGTAGAGGCCGCTCGTGAACTGCGCGTCGCTCATGCGCGCTGCCGCCACCACGAGGTTGCGCGTATCGACCTGACTCGTGCCACCGAAGATCACGCCGTTGCGGTTCAGAATCAGCACCGTACCGTCGCCGTGAAGCTGCCCCTGAATCTGGCTCGGACGCGCCTGCGGATCGTTCACTCGGTTGAGCACCGCCCAGTCGCTTTGCTGTTGGAAGTTCACCGACGTGTTGCGCCCGACGTTGAACGTCTCCCAGTTCAGGATCGCCTTGTCGGCCGTCTGCTGAATGTTGACGTTGGTCTTGCCGTTGGCCGCCGTCTGCGTGGGTGCGTTGGCGTTGATCCAGCCTTTGGTCAGGCTGTTGGTGTCGACCTTGAGGCCGCCCTCCGACAAGCCGTCGGGAACCGTGGTGTTGGTGTTGGCTGCTGCGGCGCGCGCCGTCGCCTGCGCGGCCTGCATCGCGGCGATGCTTTGTGCTGCCGTGCTCAGATTCGCAATCGACGTCTGCAACTGCGCGTTGGCTTGTTGCTGCTGCGCCGACGGGTCCATGAGCGAACTCACCGGGGCACCGTTGGGTAGACGTCCTGTCTGCGTGGCGGTCGCCTGCGCGGCACCGCGTGCGCCAAACCATGCGTTGCTGAAGGCTTGCTGGGCGTGCGCGGCCGAGGATGCCAGCAACGTGAGCGCCGCCGCCTGAACCAACGGTTTGCGATGCAGGTTGAGGATCACACGGCCAAGGCGACGGCGCGGTTGCGCACGTTGCGAATCACGGTCTTGTGAGCCAGAAGAAGCAGGAAGAAGCGTCGGTTGCGAGTTCGATGGCATGTCGGGTTTGCAGTGGCAATCGGTTAGCAGACGCCCTCCCGTTCACGGGGACAAGCGCCCTTCCCTGTGATGACGACGCTCGTCGCCCAATCCCGCAAACCTCACGCGAACTTTTTGCGTTCGCTTATGCAAACAAGCTCACCCCACCAACACGATACCGCCCGGCAAGTGCGTCACCCGGGCACCGAGCACCTCTTGAATCTGCGCGAAGATTTCGCCAAGACGGTCGATACGGTAACGTCCACTCAGACGGCTTTGCGCCAGCCGGTTGTCGAATACCACGACACGCCCGTTGCGATAACGATTGATCTCGTCCGCGACCTGCGCGAGCGGCGTATCGCGGAACACGAGTACGCCGTTGCGCCACGCCGACGTCGCCGTCGTGTCCACCGATGTCACCGCACCGAGACGCTGCCCTTCGTACACCACCTGCTGCTGCGCGGCGAGCGCCACATGCTGGCTGCCCAGCGACACACCGACATTGCCCGAGACACAGGTCACGCAGACCTGCGAAGCCAGATGCCGAACTTCGAAGTTCGCCCGGGTGCCCGTCACGCGTCCCTTACCGGCCTCGACCACGAACGCTGCCGCGCTGCCGGCGCTCCCCGTGTTATCCACGGCAATCTCGCCATCGAGCAGATCCACGCCTTGGCGTGAGCCCGCGCTGGTCAGCATGGCAATACTCGTGCGCGTGTTCAGGTCGAGCGTCACCCCCTCGCCCATGGCAATCTGGCGCTGCTCTCCCGTGGCCGTGTGATAGTCGGCACCGGCCATGGCGGTCATGCTGCCCCAGAAGCCCGCCGGCGCGACGACAGCCGCGCCTACCCCGGCGGCGGATGCCAGCGCGCCGCCCAAAAACCATCGGCGGCTCATGCGCGTCATGCGCGGCGAGTGAGCCGCGGCCGATGCCGCGCGTGCACGCACCATCTCTCCCGCTGGGCCAAGGTCGCGCCACAGGCGTCGTGCTTCGGCAAACGCGCTCGCATGCTCGGGACTCGCCTCGCACCAGCGCTGAAGCGCCTGCGCATCGGCAACGGTGGCCTCACCGGACGTGAGCCGTCGCACCCACGCGTGGGCGTCCTGCTGCAAGGCGCGCGCGGTGGCGGGCCGGGTGGAAGTGTCGGGTGCTGCCTTCATGTGCGATGTGTCTGCCAATCCTTTGCCAATCCTCTACCAGCGGTCTGCCGTCGCTCGGCCGCCTTGGGGGCGACCGAATTTCGGCGCGTCATAATGACATGACGGATGAGACCGCCGAAAACCGCAAAATTTCTGAATATTTTTTTATCGACGTCGCACGATTGTCATGATTTCGTGCCACAGCGCGCGTCGCTACCGGTCCATGTGTTCCAAGAAGAATTCCTGCGCCCGCTGGAGTTCCAGTTCCACGAGTCGAAGCGAGATGCCGAAGCGCTCCGCCACC
This sequence comes from Pandoraea sp. PE-S2R-1, assembly GCF_002179865.1. Classification (NCBI taxonomy): domain Bacteria; kingdom Pseudomonadati; phylum Pseudomonadota; class Betaproteobacteria; order Burkholderiales; family Burkholderiaceae; genus Pandoraea; species Pandoraea sp. PE-S2R-1. The sequence goes on from NZ_NGUR01000009.1 coordinate 773,676, forward strand.
TCGCGCTGCGCGAGGCCGTCGAGCCGTACCGCGAGCAAAATGTCGCGGCGGCGCGCAGGCATGCGCTCCAGCAGGCGCGCCAGCTCGCCCAGATCGGATTGCGCTTCCACGATCTGATCCGGCCCGGGTGCCGGACTCACGAGATCGAACATGGTCTCGATCTCCCCCGTGCTCAGACGCCGGTCTTCCGCACGCTGCTTGTCGATGGCCGCGTGGTACGCCATGCGGTACAGATACGCGCCGGGGTTTCGCACCGAATCGATGTTCTCGTTGTTCTCCAGACGCAACCAGGTGTCCTGTAGCGCGTCGCCCGCCAGATCGGACGAGCCGAGCTTGCGCGAGAGCATTGTCTTCAGTTGCGCGTAGCGCTGAACCAACAACTCGCGAAGGGTAGCGCGGCTGCTATCGGCCATGCGACCTCCCCGGCTTCGGCGCATCCGTCGCCGCCTCACAGCCCCAGTTACGCCCGGAGGCGCGGGGCTGCACCACGAACGTAAAGGGCTGCGCCAGTGCAGGCGGCGCAGGCTCGCCCACGCTCGCCCCCTGAAGTGCGCTCACGACCGCCGCGTCGGTCGCCGGGTCGCCGCTGGACCCGAGCAGTGCCACCGGCCCGATCACACCACTCGTGCCGACCCATAGCCTGAAGGCGACGCGCCGCGCGCCCTCCGCCAGAAGCGGCTGCGCACAGAAGGCGTCGTGCACGCGGGTCTGTATCAGTCCGAAGTAGCGGCGCGCGGCCGCCGGATCGATCGCGGCATCGCCATCGGTGTCGGCGCTGTTTGTGCGACCGGCGACCAGCGTCACCGTTTTCGATCCCGTGTAGCGGGGCACGAGACCGCTGCCGTCGAGCAATCGGGCAAGTGCCGCGCGCGCGGTCATTTCCCCTTGCACCGGCGCGGAAACACGGCCCGCAGTGAGCGAACTGTCGTAGAGCAGCGAGACGTCGGCGAAGGCGCCGTAGGATTCCAACGCGGATGGCAGCGACTGCGACGGGATGTCGAAACGCAGCAACGCTTCACCCGATGCGTCGGCATCGGCGACGATGCCGGTGACGGCAGTCGTCTCCCAGACACGGGCAGGGCAAGCGCTAATGCTGATCATCGCGAGACACAGTAGCAATATCGGCCGCGGAACGCTTGTCGCTATGGTTCTGAGCATGTCCGCTTCGTTGGGCGCACAACGGGCCCGGGCCGATAGCGGCCGCTATGGGTAGCGTGCGAAATAGAAGTCACCGCGCAGGCTAGCAGTCCGATATGAATTTTTTGTTACATAGCGAGCGATCCGATGTAAGAAGACGTCTGACAGTGGATCGGGGCGCACGCGGCGCCCCGATCCGTCCGGCTCATGACCGACTTACTGCGCCTGTGCCAGCCGCCCTCGCTCGGCAGGGGTCAGCAACGACATGGCCTGCGGGCTCAGATCCGCCCCATGCCCGACAATCTGCACGCGATTGCGGCGGTCGTAGGCGGGCGAATTCGCCGCCGCGTCGCCGCTCTGCCACGCACTGCCGTCCTGCCGGCCGCCCTGTGTGTCCGCACCACCTGCCGGCGCCACACCGGCACCCAGCATGCGAATGGTGAAGATCGACGGCGTGTTCTGACGCTGCGCCGCCCGGTCACGCGCCATGGCGTCCTGCGCGGCAGTGGCAGCCTGCGCAGCCGTCGCACTCGCGTTGGTCAGCGCACCGACGTTGACCGCGGCAATCGCGGGCAGGCCAGTGGATTTGCCCTGCACCTGCACGTTCGCGGCGTTCACCACCTGAAGCGCGGCGAAATTCACGTTGCCCGACACGCGAATCCCCGCCTCGCCCGCGTCGATGGTGCCCAGCGGTGCCACAAGATCCACGTCGCCCGGTTTGACCTCGGGAATCGGGTTGAGCGTGGCAATGCCCGCCCCCGAACTCGGCGCATTGGGCGAGAGCGCGACGTTTCCCCACGCGTCATAGACACGCCTTGGCGGCGTGTACAGCACTGTGGTCTTCGCGCCGCGCCCCGCGTTGATGTCTCCCTCGGCAGACCACGCCTGAATATCGCCGCCGAACGTTGTCATCACGCGCGAGAGGCCCAGAAGAATGCTGTCGAGGCTGTAGATCCGGATACTGCCGTCGCCTTGCGTGAGCAGTCCGGCGGGCACGGTGGTTGCGGCATTCGACGGCGCCACACCTTCGATACCCAGCGTCACGCTGCCGCCCGGGGACAGCAGTTCGATGTCGCCGCCCGCGATGGTGCGCACACCGCCGTTGGTCGTCTTGCCCTGAAACAGCGTGAGCTTGCCGTGGCGCGAGATCGACGAGCCGTCGGCCGCCACACTCGGGAACAGCGTATCGATGGCCTGACGTCCCCGCGCATAACTGCCGTAGCGCTTGCTCGACGGGTCGTTGTACTCGCGGCCCGCAGCAAGCAGTTCGGCGTAGTACGTCTCACGCACGAACACGCGTTGCTGCTCCGAGGGCAACGCGAGGAAGTCGGCAAGCGCATGGGCGAGGTCGCCCTGATAGCCGAAGCGTGCCTGCAACCAGGCGAACAGCTCGCCATCGTAGGTTTTGGCAACCTTGCCCGGCTGCGACGTCAGCGGCTGGTTCGGGTCGGCCAGATTGGCCGGATCGAGATAGCGGCGAGCAAAGTCGGCCACATCGGTCTGCCCTTGTCCCGGCGTGCCGGCGCCAAGCCCTGTCTGCACGACGATACCGGCCCCGGGGCGGTGGTCGCCCGGCACGATGGCCCCGTAGCTCGTGAGGTTCGCCACGTTGCCCATGTAGATGTCGCCGCCCGCCGAGACTTCCAGCGTGCCCGGCCCCATGACCGTGAAGCCGCTGGCGTTCGCGCCATTGAAATCGATGTTGCCGCCGGCCGCCACCATCGAGATATCCGACGGGTCCGTGTTCTTGATAAGCCCCCCGCTGTTGACGATGTCGCCCCCTGCGATCAGCCGCACCGGCTTCGACGCCCAGTACGACGTGACCGGCGCCCCCGTGCCGGACGTGGCGGTACGGCTCTGCCCGATGCTCACGCCTTGCAGGTCGCCACCGAGCGCGTAGACACGCGAGATCTGGCCACGGCCGTCGGCGCTCGCATCGGTCACCGTATTCGGGCCGAACATGAACAGCGTGCCGCCTCCGCCCCAGTACATGCCCGAACTCAACTGGTACTGGGTATCGTAGATAGTCGAAAAATCCGTGGGGTCGATCGACGTCACGCCACCGTTCCAGTAGTTCGAGACGGTCGGTGTCTGCCACGCGGGCTGGAACGGCGTGGCGATCGACGAGAGCGACGTGCCGAGCGTGCCGAACGGACTGCTGGAATTGCTGGCGTTGTTGGCCCCCACGCCGGAGACGCCACCAGCCGCGAGGAACTGGAAGTAACCGGTCGGCGACGGCATGAGATAGTCGACCGACTGGCGCGGCGCGTAATAGATGCTCCCGCCCGCTGCGGTGACGTCGAGCACTGGCGGCAGGTACATCGCATTATTGGTGAGCTCGTTGATGACGCTGCCGAATGGCGATGCGTTGCCGCCTGCGGAGAACAGCATCAGACGGGTGGCATCGGTCCACAACGTGAACCAGCTTGTGGCGCTCGTGGGCACGCCGTTCAACACCCCCTCGGTCAACACGCGCGACTCCGCGCGGCCCGGGTCGATCACCTTGCCCATGACGAGGTCGCCCAGCGTATTGATCGTCACCGTGCCGTCGCCCGGGGCCAGCCCCACCCCTGCACGGCTGAGTGCCGAGTAAGCCGTGTGACTGCTCAGCCCTCGTGGATCCTGTTCGAGTGACACCCCATAGTTGCGCAGCAGTATCTCGCCGATATTGCCATCGGCCTGCAACGACGTGTTGCCGCGCAGATCCGCGTAAAGGCCGCCGAAGATGCTGCCGCCCGCACGCACGTTGAGCGCACCGCCGCCCGTCTGCACAAGCGTGTTGCCCGACACGCGGCCGGAGCCACCCACGGCCACGACGACGTTTCGCTGCGACGTGCCGGTGTCAGCGCCGATATTGCCGCCTGCGCTCACGTTCACGCGCCCGCCACCGAGGGCGCCCATCCCCGAGAAAGCCGCCAGCCCGAGCGCCGACGATGAGGCAACGCCGTTGCCGTCGAGTACATAGGTGCCGAAGTTAATCCCCCACGCCGTGGCCTGCCCCAGCGCCGCACCGCCCTGACGCAGCAACCAGGTGCCGACCATTTCCGAATTGGGATCCTGCCAGCCGAGGATATTGCCGCCCGCCGACAGCGTGAAATCACCGCCGTTCTGCGTGAACCACATGCGCTGCGCGTTGAGCGCGGCCTCGTAGTCGGTCCGCGCCGCCACGATATTGCCCAGATACGTGCCATCTGCGAGCTTGCCGCGCGCCGCATTCCATTGGGTGCCTCCGCCCGTGCCCGGCACCGAGGTGCCCGCCGTGTACACACCGAACGGCGACGATTGCTGATAGTCGCCCGCCGCATAGAGTTCGAGATCGCCCGTGCCCGTTCGCAGCACGCTGATCCCGGCGGCAGGCGTGCCCACGCCTCGCCCGGCCACGTTCACGGTGAACGGATTGTTCAGCAGCAGATCGCCGTTCTGCGTTGCCGTGAGGACCGCACGGCTGTCGACCCCGGTGAGATCGCTGCCGGCCACCAGGCGCATCGACCACGATGCGGTGCCCGGATCGAGCATGGGTGCCAGCGCCCAGATCGGACGGCTGCCCACTGCCGCACTTCCCGTCGACACGTACATACCCGAGGGCAGGACACTACCTTGTGCAAGATCGACCGGGACCGCGAACGTGTAGCCCTTGATGACCGAGATGTCCGTCCCCGCCGGCCACGTCATGGCCCTGACCTTCATGGCATAGGCCGCCGCGTCGTTGAACTGGATTGCGTTCATGCCGGCCTTGAGAATCGTGCCGGAGGGCAACACTAGATTGTTCGTCGTCGTGCCGACGATCCCCACGAGCGACGTGGTGTTGGTGCCCGCGGGAATGGTGTAGCCGCCCGCCCCGACCACCGTGCCGTTCTTCAGCACATAACCGGCCGGCAGAATGATGTCCGCCGTCGTGACGACCCCGGCCTTCAGGCGGTTCGCATTGCCCAAGCCGCCGAGCAGCAGATCTATCGGCGTATGCGCAGTATTCGAGAGGTAGATCTGCGTGTTCGCCGGCAGCGCGACGTCGAAATTCAGCCGGCCGCTTTGCGGCAACTGCGTGCCTGCGCCAAGCGTCATGCCGCCCGTGCCCACGGTGTACGGAGTGGCGAGCGTAACCGCCGAGAGTACCGTCTGGTAAATCGTGCCATCGGGCGACGCCGCAGGCAGCGCGAAGCCGTCGGTCACATTGCCGTTGATCTTCAGATCGCCCGCAGCGCGCATCACCAGCACGCCGGGTTCGCCCGATCCACGAACGCCCGCGACGACACCGGGGCCATAGCGCAGCCCCGACAGATCGAGGTCGCCCTTCGTGTTCAGGTCGCCCGGACTCGTCACCGCGACGCCGGGGCGCAGGTGGAAGGTGCCGCCGTAGCCCGCGAGACCTGCAAGCCGCGATTGCAGGCTGGCGTTCGCCCACGCGCTGTCGATGAACTGGCGGTTGCGTGTGTCGATCTGGTTCAGGCCGAGTACGCCGTCTGCGCCGACCGGGTTACCGGACACGTCGCCATTGTCCTGTGTGATCGTGTGGCCGACATCGAGCGGCGTGTAGGTCCAGAAACCATTTACGGCGATGCTCGCCGCACCACGCACGTCCGGGCGGGCCGACGCGTCGATACGAATATCACCGCTCGTCTCGCCCGTGCGCGGCGCGTTGATCTCCAGATGCCCGCGCGCGATGCCGTCCGGCGAGCGCATGTCGAAGCGCGCGCCGCCACCGAGACGCACGGTGCCAGCGGTCGAGGTGAGTGTGACGTTGGCACGGTTCTGCGCGTCGATGGGCGCGCCATAGCTATCGGTCGCCAGTTGCGTCGCGTGCGCATCGAGGACGGCGGCGCCGTCAATGGTCAGATCGCCTAATGCAGACAGCACGATAGCGCCCGGCGTCGCGCCCGACGCATCGATGGTGCCCAGCACGCGCAGGCTTCCGTTGTCGGTCGAGATGTTCACGGTGCCTGCGCGCACGCCATCGCCCACATTCAGATCGCCGTGTCGCACCCGGAATGTGCGCGCGCCGAAGAAGCCGCCATCGTTGAGCGACCCGTTGAGGGCAGAGAAACCCGCGTCGCTCACCTGCGCAGCGTCGAGCGAGAACTGCCCGTTCGCCTGTCCCGTGCCCCCTGCGCCCCTCAGCGTGCCCGCGAGACTCACCTGTCCCTGCGGTGCACTCACGCTCAGCGAGCCGCCATCGGCGTTCGCGGCGGACACATCGATGCGTGAGCCTGTCTGCTGGGTGATATCGCCACTGGTGCTCGCGAGCACGACCTTGCCACCCCAGCTCGACTTCGTGACGTCGTAGAACACCTTGTCGCGGCCGGAGAGATCAAGTTGGGCATTCGCGCCCAGCGCGATCGTGCCGTCGGCGTTGACGGTGAGCTTGCCGCTGGGCAGCGCCACGGCCGTGTCGAGTGCCACCGAGCGGGCGTTCAGTGTGAGCGCCGCCCCGAGGTCGGTCTCGCTCGTGGTGCTCGCTGGACTGCTGCCCGACGGCGCGCTCACAGAGAGCGTGCCGACCGCCGTATAGGTCATCGCGGACCCCGCCTTGCCCGTGAGCAGCGGCGCCACAATCGTGAGGTCGCCGCCGCTGCGCGAGCCGTTGGGCGCTTGCGTGCCCGCCACGCTCAGCGTGCCCAGATGGTTAGCCGTCACGCGTTGCGATGCTTGCAACGCCACACTGGAAAAACCCAACGCGAGGCGATCGAGCGCCACCTGGCTCTGGGGCTGCGCGAGCGCGTCGTAACCGAATTCGATGGTCTTCGCGTCGATCACGAGCTTGCCGGTGCCGGTGCCCGGGCCACCCGCAAGCACGGTCGACGGTGCCTGGCTCTGGTAGGGCTGCGCCGCCGTGCCTGCCCCGGTGGCAATGCCGCTCCAGAGGAAATTGGCGGTGGCAATGCGCACCACGTCGTTGCTGCCGCCAAGGCCATAGAACGCCGGCGAGCTGAATACCATCTGCACCGGTGAATCGCCCGTGTCGAGCGTGGTCGACCCAAAGAAGTTGAACGCACCACCGGCCGAGAGCGTGAGCCGCGCCAGCGCGGGCACACCCGACGTGGCGGAAGGGTGCAATAGCTTGTCGAGGACGTCCTGCGTGAGTTGCCAACCCGAGGGCAGTACCCCGGCGGCGTTGGCATTGGCCATCGCCGTCGCGTCGCCGAGGTTGATCTGGTTCTGCGAGACGGTCAGATACCGTGCGCCGAGGTTCACGTTACCGAGCGACAACCCGCCCGGGGCGGCGAACGCAATCGTTCCCTGCGTCAGCAGCGACGCCCCGTCGGCCACATGGATCTGGCCATACCCTTCCGAGGGCAGGAGATCGAGCCAGCCGTTACCGACGGCCAGCAGTGCCGGATTCGACGTGAGGTTCTGACCGGCCTTGGTTCCCGTGGCATAGACATAGCCGAGCGATGAATCGATGACGTTACCGCTGAAGCCCCGTGTGTCGACGCTCGCGCCGGTCTGCACGTCGATCGCCGGGCCGACGAGAAACACCTGCCCTGCCTTGAGCGTGGTGCCCTGACCCAGCGTCACGCCGCCATGTTCCTTGCCGTCCAGACCGAAGTAGAGTCGCGCACTGTCGCCCAGGGACGACTGGCCGTCGAAGTACGTCCAGTTGCCGCCCAGCGAGAGCGAGGGCGCGCCGAACGCGTTCAGATCGCGGTCGACAAGCGAGACGGTGCCCGTCGTCGGCGTGGCCGACGCCGTGCGCACCTCGATCGGCGTGGCACCGGCGTTGATGAACATGGCCCCGTCGACGCCGGTCACATTCGACGTGCTCGTGCCCCCGAATCGCACCGTGCTCGCAAAGTCGAGCGGGCCAGTCGTCGGCGATCCCGTCACGAAGTTGATGCTGAGCAGCTTGCCGTCTTCCGGCAGGCGCGGGCGTACCGCACCGAATTGCGACGCTTGTGCGAGCAGAAATTCGCTGAACGTCGTTTCGTTGAACTGCGAATACTTGCGTACCGTGTCGCCCGGCGTGACGATCAACCGCGTGAGTTCGCTGTCACGCTGCCCGGTGCCGGCGACGCTCTGCGTGCCGGTGGCTGTCCACGAGCCGTTGGTGGTGAGCATGGCGGGCACATCGCTGCCCTGGCGCAGCGCGACACTGCCCGCGAGTTCCACGCGATAGGCCCCGGGCAAGAGCGCAAAGCTCGACGGCAGCAGTGTGTAAGTGCCCGCAGGTAGCCCCGGCACGCCCGCGCCGAGGGTGATCTGCTTGCCCACCGCCGGATCGCCCGCTCCCTTGTCGAGCACGACTGGCGCGTAGGCGCTCGCGTAGCCGGGCAGGATCGCATAGACCTGATCGCTGGCGCGGCTGTTGGCGTTGAGCACGGGATTGGCATTCACGAGCGGCGTCGTGAGCACGTTGACCGAGCCGCCGCGCCCCGAGACGAACCCTTCACCTCGCAAGGTGCCGCCGCCGGACAGATCGAGCACTGCACCGCGCTCGCCGACCAGACGCGACGCCCCAATGTTCACGCCCGTGCTCAGCACCCACGAATCGGGGGACTTGGCGCCGCTGCTGTCACCGCGCGTGACAAACGTGTCGGCCAGATTGAACTGCGTGGTATTTCGCCCAGTGGTGTTCGCGCCGCTGTAAGTAACGCCATCGGAGGTGCCGCCATACGGCATGTCGAGTCCGGCACCGCTCACCGACGTGAGGCTGCCGCTGCGCAGAATGACCGCCGGGTCGGTCTGTATCGCCGCCGTGGTGCTCTGCCCGAGCAGCACGACGCTCTGCCAGTCGGTGCCGAGATTACCGCCCGTCGTGTTGAGCGAAATGGTACCCAGCGGCGCGCGCACCACGCCGCCCTGATCGACTGTGCCGCCGAGCAGCACTAACTGGCCAAAGGCCGAATACGGCACGGTGGGCACGCCACTGCCGTTCGAGCGGATCGTCAGACGACTGCCGGGATCGATGCCCGCGTACTGGTCGCCCGCTATCACCGCCGCATAGGCCGACGATACGGGATAGATCTGCGCCGCCGTCATGTCGATATTGCCCGCGACGTTCAGACCACCGTTCAAGCGAATGTCGCCCTGACTGTTGAGTACCACGTCGCTGAATCCGTTCTGCACAACGTAGGTCGCCGGGAACGTCACGCCCCCTACGCCGCCCACGCCGACGAGCGCACTCGCGCCCGACACCACCTTCCCGGCGACGTCGATCAGCTTGCCCGAGAACGTCAGCGTGCTGTCGCCGACGGGTGCCTGCCCCGCGCGCAGGCTGTAAAGGCCGGGCAAGAGCACGGTGCCCACGGTTGCCGGAGAATCCCACGAGCCGCCGTCGAGGCGGATGTAGGGTGCGGCAATACGCACTTGTGCGTTGGGTGTGGCATCGGCCACGCTGAGCAAACCGCCCTTCAGATTGATGCTGCCCGCCAGCGACAGATCGAGATCGCCCTGAAACACGAACCGGTCGTGCGTGGAGAGCGTGAGGTTGTCGAAGCCGCCCGCATGCAGCTTGTCCACGCCGATAACGGCGTTGCCGAACACGAGTGCCGGACTCGCCGTGCCCGGTGCCATGTCACTGGCCGCATTGCTTGCGGGCGCCTGCTGCACCAGCGTGATGTCGTGAAGCTTGTTGAGCAATGCGGCGGTAGCGGCGTCCGGATTGACGTAGCTCCGCGTGTCGAAGTACACGCCGAGCGAGCCGCCGGTAGCGCCGTCGCCGCCGCGCGCGAGCAGCGTGCCGTCCAGCAGAAAGCCATTGTTCGAGTGCAGCGCGATGCTGCCCCCGGTCCCCGCCAGCGTGACCGGCCGCGCCGGACCGCTCGTTGCCGTGCCGGCGTTGGCATCGACCACCGCCGTCGCCCCGGAGGCGTCGAGCATCGCCCCCGGGCGAATCACCACGAAGGCGTCGCTCGGGTCCACGGTGATGGTGCCGCCGTTGCCCGCTACGCCATAGGCACGTCCGAGCGAGTCGTAGGCGACATACGGACGTGCCGCAACGTCGAGCTTCGCGTGGTCGCCGATCCAGACTGAACGGGTGAGCGAGTCGCGATAGCCCGATACCGTCGCACCCGTGGCCGCGAGCTCAATGCTCCCGCCCCAGGCGTTGAGCGTACCGTCGATCGTCAACTGGTCTTCGCTCTTCAGAACAATGGACTGACCGGGATCGACGCTGACCACAGCCCCCTGCCCGATGGTGAGTGGCGCCGAGCCGTCCGAGAGCACATAGCCGGCGGTCAGTGACACGCTCGCGCCACCGCGCGGCGTAAGCGTCGCGTTCTGCACCGATTCCGTGTAAAGCGGCGGCGTCCAGACCATTAGCGCCGCGCGCGGATCGCCGCCGGTCGCCACCGACGTGAGTGTGCCCGGGACGATTCGCAGTACCGGCATGCTCACGTCGAGCTGCGTGCCGGGGGTAATCGCGAGGCCGTTATGCGCATTGACGACATAGTTTGAGAAACCGGTGTTGAACACGCCGGGATCGAGTGCGATCGGTGCCGCGTTGCCGGTGAGCACCGAGGCATCGTTGGCCGCCTTGCCGATAAGGATATTGCCGCTGGTCTCGATGGTCAGCGTGCCGCCGCCCGCTACGCCATAGCCGCGCACATCGCCTTGCAGGTCGAGACGTCCCTGCCCGCCCACGTTGTCGACGATGTGACCGGCGGCGAGCGTCACACTGCCCCCCTGTGCGGCGTCGGGCACGCCGCTCGCACGCAGGACTGCACCCGACGACACGTCGATCTGCGCGCCGCTGCCGACGCTGACGTCGCCCGTGCTGCTGATGCGCACGCTGCCCCCGCTCGCAAACGGCACGAGTGAGGCGTTGTCTGCGTCTAGCGACAGGTTGCTCAACAGTCCACTCGTGTCGAGCCTAACGCCCGGCGCCACGGTCACAGTGGCGTTGCCCTGTGCACTGCGAATTGCCGTCTCTACCGTGACGCCCGTCTGCGAAACCGTGTTGAAGACGTTGCCCAGCAGAATGTTGCCGCTGTGCGCGGTGAGGTCTGCACCGACGACGAGCTGCGGCGCGTAGAGCGCAATCGTGCCGCCCGGCATGACGGCTAGCGAACCCGTCAGGGTGAGTGTCTGTCCCGCCGCCGCGAGTATCGAGCCGAAGCCGATGCGGCCCAGATATTGACTGTCGAGCGAGAGCACGCCGGGCGTTGCCACCGCATCCACCGGCGATGGCCCGTCGGTGAACACGATGTTCTGCGCGACTGGCGAGGGGTTGTAGAAGACGCCGGTCGGTCCGAGCGTTGCATCCCAGTTGGCGGCGGAAGTGTAGTTACCGAGTACCAGTTGGGCACCCCGTGCGACCGCCCCCTGCCCCTGTAGATATCCGTCCAACCCCGGCTGCGCAGCCTTGACCTGCGATGGCCCCTGATACGTGGCGCTCACCACATCGCCCGCCAGCGATGCGTTCGGCGTGGCGAGGATCAGTTGCCCGGCGTCGCGCCCCACGGTGTAGCCGTTTTGCAGCACACGTTGCGGCGCGATCAGCGGGTTAGCGTAGCTTTCCGTCGCCGTAGTGCCCCAGCGCGGGTGCTCCACGCTAAATCCGGTGTACACGCCCGTGTAGATCATGTTCGCGGGCGCGGAATTGACGTTGTATATCTGACCGTCCACGCCTTTAAGCCACGTCTGGTTCAGATACCCCGTCTGCACATTCAGCGAGCCGCCCGAGAGGTTGAGCACCGAACCGGCCTGCGTGACGGCATTGCCGCCGCTCAGTGCAATGGTCCCGCCTTGCGCCGCCCACTCGCCGATGCCATGCGCGACGTTCGACAAATAGCCACCGACTTCGAGCAAGCCCCCGCCCGTGTACCAGCGTTGGTTGGCATACCCGCCGACGGACGCGGGGACATAAATCAAACGTCGGCGATCGATGTACACGTTCGCATTGTTCAGCGCAGTGTTGTCGCGGTTGCCCGGTGCGTCGCGCTGCTCGTTGCCTTGCACGTTCACTTTGACGTTGTTGCTGTCCATCGACAGCGACACGCCCACCGTGCCCGAGACATCGAGTTGTGCACGCGTGGCCACGAGGCTTCGCCCGGTAGCGCTCACGGCGATCTGACCACCGGTGGCAAGCGTCAGCGAGTCGCTCTGGAATTCGACGTTGCCGCCGCTGACGATTTCTACGCGTGACTGGTCCCGGCGGTCGCCCAGACGCGAGAGGTTATCGAACAGGCCGGAGACCGTTTGCGTCCGGATGAGGTCTTGCGCTGCCGAGTCCTGAATCATGGCGGCGCGCTGGCTGTCGAGCGCCGTCGCACCGTTATCGCCGATGAGCACCGACGTGAGCGCACCGCTGCCCATCGTCACCTTGCCCAACGTGTCGCTCGCCGAATTCAGCAGGTGAATCGTGCCGCGCGTGTTCACCGTGGTCGTCGCGACTGCCACGCCCAGTTGCTGCACGTCCCGCCCCGCCATCGTCACGTCGCCCTCGGGCGCCATCAGCAAGCCCGTGTTCACAACCTTGCCTGCCGTGCTTTGCGCCACGAACTGCGGCGAGACTTCGTTACCGCGCGTGGTCGATGCCGTATTCGCGTCCGTGCCCACGCCCTTGCGAATCACGAAGCTGTCGCCTGCGGCCATCGCCACCTGCCCTTGCGGCGTGATGATCGTCCCCGCGTTGCTCACTTCCTTGCCCAGCAGCAGCACGTACCCGCCGCCCTGCGTGACCGACGTCGGAGTGCGCGTCGTGATCGTGGCCCCGGCCTGCACTTCGACCTTGCCCAGTGCATCGGTGAAGCTTGGTGTCGTGCCGTTGGCGCCATAGAGACCGCTCGTGAACTGCGCGTCGCTCATGCGCGCTGCCGCCACCACGAGGTTGCGCGTATCGACCTGACTCGTGCCACCAAAGATCACCCCGTTGCGGTTCAGAATCAGCACCGTACCGTCGCCGTGCAACTGGCCCTGAATCTGGCTCGGACGCGCCTGCGGATCGTTCACTCGGTTGAGCACCGCCCAGTCGCTTTGCTGTTGGAAGTTCACCGACGTGTTGCGCCCGACGTTGAACGTCTCCCAGTTCAGGATCGCCTTGTCGGCCGTCTGCTGAATGTTGACGTTGGTCTTGCCGTTGGCCGCCGTCTGCGTGGGTGCGTTGGCGTTGATCCAGCCTTTGGTCAGGCTGTTGGTGTCGACCTTGAGGCCGCCCTCCAACAAGCCGTCGGGAATCGTGGCGTTGGTATTGGCTGCTGCGGCGCGCGCCGTCGCCTGCGCGGCCTGCATCGCGGCGATGCTTTGTGCTGCCGTGCTCAGATTGGCGATTGACGTCTGCAACTGCGCGTTTGCTTGTTGCTGCTGCGCCGACGGGTCCATGAGCGAGCTCACCGGGGCACCGTTGGGCAGACGCCCCGTCTGCGTGGCGGTCGCCTGCGCGGCACCGCGTGCGCCAAACCATGCGTTGCTGAACGCTTGCTGGGCGTGTGCTTGCCCCCAGATGCCGCCGGTCGCGAGCATGACGGCGACCGCTTGCATCACGGGCGACATCGGAAGGAAGCGCCGCGTGCTTTGCGTGCGGCGTCGTGAAAACCTCGTTGCTGCGCCCTGATGCCCGACTGTGTTCATTTCGATTCAGCCCATGGTGGATTCGTCTTCCTAAAGACACGTGCACTGCACAAAAACCACCAACTTTTTTCGACGAACCCATCGTGGCGCGCTTGGGCGCATCAACTCAGAATCAGCAGCCCTCCCGGCAACGCACGCGAATTCAGCCCGAACGAGCGTTCGATCTGAAGCAGCGCCTCGTCGAGAATCGCGATGGCGAAGCGCCCGCTCACCGGGTTATTGCGACGAGAGTCCGCCATCAGCACTACCCGGCCCGGGCGATACCGGTTGATCTCTTCCACCACCTTCACCAACGGGGTTTCACGGAACACGAGTTCGCCGCGTCGCCATGCCGACACGGCTGCTGGCTCGATGCCTGCCACGCCACCGATGGCGTCGTCGCGATAGACCGTTTGCTCGCGCGCAATCAATCGGCGCTCGCCAGCCGGGTGCATCACCCGTACCGTGCCTTCGAGACAGCTCACACAGACGCGGCCGTCAAGGTTGCGGACTTCGAACCGACCCGCCGTCGCCACGCTGCGCCCAGCCCCCGCGACCACGACGAACGGGTCACGCGCCGCGGTCATGTCCACTGCGAGTTCCCCGGTGATCAGCTTCAGACCACGTGCGCCATCGGCGCTCGCCTGCTGACGAACGCTCGTCTGCGTGTTCAACACGACATTGACTCGCCCGGCCAGCGCAACGTCTCGCTGCTCACCCGTCGCCGTGCGGTAATCGGCCCCCCAGGTCCGCAGCGCGGGCCACAGCCCCAGCGGCGGATAGACGGCGGCCACGCCCGCGACCGCCGCGACGCTCGCACCGGCGACCAGGAAGGCACGGCGACCGGCGGCAACGTCCCCGCCGATCAGCCGCCGGTGACGCGCCGCCACCGCCGGGTCCTTGCGCAGCAGCTCGCCGATGGCAGGACGCATGGCATGCCACTGGCGCTTTACCTCGTCGAAGGCCGCGGCGTGCGCAACACTTGCCCCCTGCCAGCGGCGGAACGCGTGCAGATCGACCTGACGCACGTCGCCGCCCGCGAGCAGTGCGAGCCAGACGCGGGCCTCCTGACGGAGTACGTCGTCGCGCGAACGTCCCGGTTCGGCCGGGCCGTTCGAATCAGTCGGATATCCAGGTGGCAATGGTGTTCTCATGGTGATGCATGTCGCGTGTTCGGTTTTGTAACCCCGTGCTTTCGGGTGCCCATGCTTTTCTCATTCGCCGGGCATAATTTTTTTTGGCCTTCATATGGATGACATTTTTCGTCACACTTTTCCGCCAGATTTTTTTGACGGCCGTGGGGGTGGCGTTCGCGCGGCCATGTGCTCGGCACAAAATGCCTGTGCCCGCCGCAACTCATGCTCGACAACGCTCACCGACACGCCGAGGTGTGCCGCGACGTCCTTTTGCGGCATGCCCTCCCAGCGCACGAGCAACAACACGTCGCGCCGGCGCTGCGGCAATCGGCCGATGACACGCATGAGCGCTTCCATCTCTGCGCGCGCATCGGCGGTCTGCTCGGGGCCCGGCGCGGGGTCCGGCATTTCGAGAATTTCGTCGATATCGCTCGCACTCGCCTGTTGGCTATGGCTGCGCAGATGATTGATGGCGATGTTGGTTGCCATGCGCAGAAGGAAGCCGTGCGGATTGAGCACCGTTTCCTGATCCTCTAACCGCGTGAGCCGCAGCCAGGTGTCGTGCAGCGCGTCTTCGGCAAGCTCCGGGTTGCGCAGCGAACGCACGAGATGACGCTTCAGATCGCCATAGCGCTTTGACAGATAGGCCATCAGCGCCAGCCGGACTTCCTCGGTCATGGCTGATGCCCCCCGGGGCGGCAGGCAGGCCCGTCGGGCGATTCGGGCAGGATCAGCATGGCGATGGGCTGCGGGAGGCCGGGCATCGGCGGCTGCGAGATACGCACACGCGATAGCGTGTCGATCAGCGGCCGGCTCATGGGTGGCCCGCTTTTGGCCGATGAGGCCGATGGAGTCGATTGGGCCGACAGGATCGTAACGTCGACAACCTGCCCGTCCGGTGCGACCCGAAAGCGCAGCAGCGCCCGGTAGCGCGCGAGTGCCGTGCGTGGGTTGTCGCAAATTGCCTGCCAGACTTCGGACTGCACCAGCGCGTCGTAATCCGCCAGACGCGCTCGCTCGGCGCGCTGGCGCGCCTCCCGTTCGAGTGTGGCCGCGCCGCCCGGCACCAGCACGAAGGTGGTCACGCCCTGACTGCTGGCAGTCTCCACGACAAGTCCCGTGCCGCTGACCAGTTGACGCAGCGCTTCGAGCGGTGTGAAGCGCCCCGACACGGCGGTGGCGGTGCGCCCGGCGACAAGCGCGCTGCTGAACACAGCGGCGCGGCCCGAAACCGTGGAAAACCTGTCCAGTGCCATATCGAGGGGTTGTGCGGGAATATCAAACGTGAACCGTCGCTCGGCGGTGTCTTCGGACGCCGATGCGGCGGCCTCAGGCGATTGCGCGAACGCGCTCCCGAATGCGCACAGGAAACTCAAGCCGCACATAACGCCGGCCAGCACTAGCCCACTGGCCGATGGCGGATTGCCTCTCATTTCGGTGGC
Organism: Pandoraea sp. PE-S2R-1; assembly: GCF_002179865.1. Taxonomy (NCBI): domain Bacteria; kingdom Pseudomonadati; phylum Pseudomonadota; class Betaproteobacteria; order Burkholderiales; family Burkholderiaceae; genus Pandoraea; species Pandoraea sp. PE-S2R-1. The sequence goes on from NZ_NGUR01000009.1 coordinate 789,874, forward strand.
ACGATTGTCGG